>JANYCN010000068.1 GCA_025360225.1 Actinomycetes bacterium
TGTCAAGGCCTTCGCCTTGGCACGCGTGCGAGCGGGCGTGCTATCCAGCACGCCCGCGATCAGCAAGCCCTGCGCGACGCGCAACGCTCCCGCTCGCTCCAGACACCCGATGACCATGCCATTTGACAATCAGACCACTAGAACCCGTCCGTAAGGTCGGCGATGGCGCGTGGGGGCTCGGCCTTCGTACGGGCTCCGACCGCCCTCGTTCTGCCCACTGCGCCTGCCCTTGATCCGCCCGCTCGAGCCGGATCAAGGGGAGGCGCAGGACCGGCGCGTTGACGGACTACTCCGTGTTCATCCCCCGGGGTGCCGTTCGGGGATCGTTCTCCGCCATGGCTGATCGCCTTCGATCGCCAGCGCGGCGGCGAGGTCGTCTGGCGTGTCCATGTCGAGGGCGAGCCCCGGACGGTCGACGATGAGCGCCTGGACGTCGGCCGCTTCCGCGAGCCTGGCGTGGACATCTGCGCTCGCCGGCGCCCCGAAAGACGGCATGATCACGCGCGGCGGCCGCAGCGCCAGCGCGTTCGTGCCGCCATCGCGTGCGCGCGCGATGACGATCCCTCGTGCCGGGCATGGCTCGATCAGCGCATCGATGTCGTCGGGCGTGATCGTCGGCAGATCAGCGGCGAGATAGACGACACCTTGCGGCGCGATGGGCAGCGTGGTGAGCGCGTGCACGAGCCCGTCGTTCCACGCGAGGCCGCCATCGGGAAGTCGTACCACGCCGGCGGGGAGCGGCAGGTCCTCGCTGGTCGCGACCGCGATGCCGGTCACGAAGCGCGCAGCCGCGGCGGTCGCTAGCACCTGCTCGAGCATTGCGAGCATCAGGGAGCGGCGCTGGCCGACGTCGAGGACGCCGGCCAGCCGCGACTTTGCTTGGTCGAGACCTTTGAGGGGGACGACGACGAACAGACGCTAGCCCTCGTACGCGGCGTCCGCGAGCGAGAGGGCATCATCGAGCAGCTCGAGCCCGAGGCGAGCGTCCTCGGGGGTGATGACGAGCGGCGGCACGACCATGATCACGTTCCAGTGGATCATCGTCGCGAGTCCGAGCTCCCAGCAACGCTTGCCGACCGCGCCGACGGCACCCATCTGCTTCGCGCCGGCGTTGAACGGCGCGAGCATCTCCCGCGTCTCGCGGTTCTTCACGAGCTCGACGCCCCAGAAGCAGCCGAGCCCGCGCACCTCGCCGATCGACGGGTGCTTGTCCTGAAGTGCCCGCAGACCGGGTCCGAGCACGTCGTTGCCGATCATCGCGGCGTTCTCGATGATCCCCTCGTCATGGAACGCGTCGATCGACGCGACAGCAGACGCGCACGCGAGCGGGTGTCCGGAGTAGGTCAGGCCGCCGGGGAACGGACGATCCTGGAAGCTGTCGGCGATGCGGCGCGAGATGAGCAACGCGCCCAGGGGCACGTATCCCGAGTTGATTCCCTTCGCACAGGCGATCAGGTCAGGCTCGACGCCCCAGTGGTTGCAGGCGAACCACTCGCCGGTGCGGCCGAACCCCGCCATCACCTCGTCGCACACCATCACGATGCCGTGCCGCGTGCAGAGCTCGCGCACGCCCTGCAGGTAGCCGTCCGGCGGCACGAGGATGCCGTTCGTGCCGACGACTGACTCGAGGATGATCCCAGCGATCGTCTGCGGGCCCTCGTACATGATGATCTCTTCGAGGTGCGCGAGCGCGCGTTGTGCCTCCTCGGCCTCCGACGTTGCGTGGAACGACGAGCGATACGGGTACGGCCCGCAGAAGTGCACGACGCCCGGCACGGTGGTCGGCTCCGAGCCCCACCGGCGGGGATCGCCCGTCATTGAGATCGCACCGTGGGTCGCGCCGTGATAGGAGCGGTAGGCCGCCATCATCTTCGGGCGCCCGGTGTGCAGGCGCGCCATGCGCATCGCGTTCTCGGTTGCCTCGGCACCGCCGTTCGTGAAGAAGCACATCTCGATGTCGCCTGGCGCGATCTCGGCGATCTTCGCCGCAAGCTCGGCGCGCTTGTCGTTGGCGTGCATCGGGCCGACCGTGCAGAGACGATCAGCCTGCTCCTTGATCGCGGCGACGATCTTCGGGTGCTGGTGGCCGATGTTCGTGTTCACGAGCTGGCAGGAGAAGTCGAGGTAGCGCTTCCCGTCGTAGTCCCAGAAGTGCACGCCCTCTGCGCCGGCGACGGCGAGCGGGCTGATCTGTGCCTGCGCGCTCCACGAGTGGAAGACGTGCGCCTTATCGAGCCGGCGAACCTCGTCGCCGGACAGCTGCTCTGTCGTGGCCATCAGTGGGTGTCTCCCTGCTCGGTGAAGAACTTTCCGACCGGCCCGCCCGAGAACCAGCGGGTCGTCACGGTCTTCTTGCGGGTGTAGAAGTCGATCGCGTCGCCGGCCTGCGCGTGCAGGTCGCCGAAGAAGCTGTCCTTCCAGCCGGTGAACGGGAAGAACCCGACCGGGGCGGCGACGCCGACGTTCACGCCGATCATTCCGACCTGGACGTTCTCGCGGTACGCGCGCACCGCGGCGCCCGACTCGGTGAAGATCGAGGTGCCGTTGCCGTAGCGGCAACCGTTGACGATCTCGATCGCCTGCTCGAGCGATCCGGCCTGGATCACCGACAGGACCGGCCCAAAGATCTCCTCCTGGGCGCACTCCATATCCGGCGTCACGTTGTCGAGGATCGTCGGGCCCACGAAGGCCGTCGCTGGGTCGCTGCCGGCACCACGGCCGTCGACGATCGCGGTTGCGCCATCGGCGATCCCCTTCTCGATCATCCCGACGATGCGGTCGCGTGCGGCACAGGAGACGACCGGGCCGACGTTCACGCCCTGCTCGATGCCGTTCCCGACGATCAGCTTCTCCGTCTTCGGGATCAGCTCCGCGAACAGCGCCGCCTTCGCGTCGCCCACCGTGACGATCACCGATCCGGCCATGCAGCGCTGGCCGGCGGCGCCGAAACCGGAACCGATGATGTTGTCGGCGGTCTTCGCCATCAGCGCGTCGGGCATGACGATCATGTGGTTCTTCGCGCCGCCGAGGGCCTGCACGCGCTTGCCGTTCGCGGCGCCGCGCTGGTAGACGTACTTCGCGGTCTTCGCCGAGCCGACGAAGCTGACGGCGTCGATCTCAGGGTTATCGAGAATGCCGTTGACGACCTCGACGGAGCCGTTCACGAGGTTCAGCACGCCGGCCGGCAAGCCGCCGACGTCGTGCATGATCTCCCACATCAGGGCCTGCGTCATCGGCACCTGCTCGGAGGGCTTCAGCACGAACGTGTTGCCGCAGGCGATCGCGTATGGGAGGAACCAGAACGGCACCATCGCGGGGAAGTTGAACGGCACGATGCAGCCGATCACGCCGACCGCCTGGCGGATCGTCTCGGTGTCGACGCCGGTCGCGACGCCCTCGAGGATCTTCCCCTGCATCATCGTCGGCACGCCGCAGGCACCCTCGATGTTCTCGATCGTGCGTGCCACCTCCGCCTGCGCGTCCGGGTAGGTCTTGCCCATCTCGAGCGTGATCGAGCGCGCGATGTCGTCGAGACGCTCGGTGAAAGCGTGGCGGATGTCGTAGAGCCAGCGGGTGCGCTCGATGACGCTTCGCTTGCGCCACGTACCGAACGCCGCACGTGCGGCGTTCGCGGCCTCGTCGAGCTCGGCCTTCGTCGAGAGCGGGACGTGCGCGAGAACCTCACCCGTCGCCGGGTTGGTCACCGCGAGGCGCTCGGTCGAGGAGGACCGCACCCAGGCGCCTCCGATGTAGTTCGAGAGGACCCGGACACCTGTCCCGGTCGTTGCTGGCATCGTCGCGCTCATCGCGTGCGGAGTCCTTTCATCAGCTTGCACGACGTAGTGTGACGCTTCCAGGTGTCAGACTGAAGTTGACAGTCTGACACACTCTTGTCGTCCCGGTTGTCACGCTGCATGCTGCGCCTCTCCGCCTTCCTCGCGCTCGCCCCCGTCGCCGCTGGTGAGCCTCGTGTCCTCGCCGGGGCGACCCTCCTCGAGCGTGATGTCCGCTGGGCGCACGTCTTCGAGAGCGCTGACGTTGCGGAGCTGCTCGAGGGCGGCGAGGTGATGCTCACCACCGGCATCGAGCTGCGGGAGATGACCCCCGACCAGATCACCCGGCTTGTCGACGACCTGTCAACCGTTCCGGTTGCTGCGATCGCGCTCGAGCTCGGACCGGACCTGCCGGTTGCGCCGGAGGCTCTCGTCCGTGCTGCCGCTCGCGCGGGCGTGCCTCTCGTCGTGTTCACCCGACGGGTGCGGTTCGTGGAGATCACGCACGCCGTCGCGGAGGTGCAGATGGCCGAGGAGGTGTTGCGGCTGCGCACCGCCGTCAGCGTGCAGGCTCGTCTTCGCGTCGCAGCGCGGGACGGCCACGGTGCAGCGGCGATCCTCACGGAGCTCGCCGAGGCGCTCGGTGCGCAGCTCCTGATCGAGCGGCTCGATGGCACGCCGGTGCTCGCCGCGCCCGCTGACGGTGGTCTCTCCGCCGCGTTCCTCGATGCGCTTGACGCAGCGAGGAGCGGCGAGCACACCGCGCTCCTCTCTCGGTCGGTCGTCGTTCCCGGGCGAGGTGCCGCACGGCTACACGCCCTGCTACCAGCGCCAAGCGAGCTCGACGAGCTGACGATCAGCGAGGCCGCGTTCCTCATCGGCGCCGCGCTCGCCGGCGAGCCACGGTTGGACGAGCTGCTGGCCGATGACCGTGCTCGCGCCGTGCGTGCTCTCGTGGAGGGTCGCGGGGCGTCGGCGGCGGACGTGCGCCGGCGCCTTCGATCGTTGGGGCTCGACGTGCGGGATGACACGGCAACGGTGTTCGTGATCCGCGCCGCCCGGCTTGCCGAGGTGCGCGAGCGTCTCCCGCTGGCACTGCTCGAGGCGGTCGGCGCGAGCACCGTGCGCGGCCTGGTGGGCGGCCGCGGCGTCGCTGACATCGGTCACGGCGTCGTCGGAACCGCGCGCTCGACGCTCGAACCGTGGACGGTGCGCACTGCCTTCGACGCCGCAGCGAGGGCCTCGCTGGCCGCAGTTGGGCTCGGTCGTTCGGCGCTCGACACCGCCGATGCTGGGGCGGCCGACGCGATCGCCGGCGCCGTCCTCGCCGGCGTCGGCTGGTGGCGCCGCTCGCCGCCCGCGACGAGCGCCTCGTCGACGCTCTCGTGCGCACCGGCTTCGCGATCGCCCCGACGGCGCGGCTTCTTGGCGTATCTCGGCAGGCCGTGTACAACGAGCTGCGTCGCGCCGAGGCGCGGCTCGGGATCGCGCTCGGCGATCCAGCGGCCCACGCCGAGGCATCGCTGACACTGCTGGCGCATCGGATGCAGCAGGCGATCGAGGGAGAGCGATGAGCGACGGGCTTCGGCTTGGCGAGGACGGACAGGTGCGCTGCTCGTGGGGCAGCTCGACGCCCGACCATGCCGTGTACCACGACGCCGAGTGGGGCTTCCCCGTGGCCGATGATCGTCGGCTGTTCGAGAAGATCTGTCTCGAGGGGTTCCAGTCCGGGCTCTCTTGGCTGACGATCCTGCGCAAGCGCGAGGCGTTCCGTACGGCTTTCGCCGGGTTCGCGCCGGACGTCGTCGCGGGCTTCGACGAGCTCGACATCGCCCGGCTGCTCGCTGACGCGGGGATCGTTCGGCATCGAGGGAAGATCGTCTCGACGATCAACAACGCCCGGTGCTTTCTCGAGGTCGCCGACGAGCGCGGATCGTTCGCGGCCTACGTGTGGTCCTTTGAGCCCGGCGAGGTGGTGGCGCCGTCCTTGCGTGCCACGTCGCCGGAGTCGACGGCGCTGGCACGGGACATGAAGCGCCGCGGGTTCACCTTCGTCGGTCCGACGACGGTGTACGCCTTCATGCAGGCGATGGGCCTCGTCAACGACCATCTCGAGGGGTGCTGCGTCCGGTCGGCAAGCGTCGCCGCCCGGACGGCGTTCGTGGTGCCCGCGTGACCGTCGTGATCCTCGCCGGCGGGATCGGCGGCGCCCGGTTTGCCCTCGGCGCTCGCGACGTCCTGCCGACGAACGCGCTCACGATCGTCGGAAACGTCGGCGACGATCTCGAGCACTGGGGGCTTGCGGTGTCACCGGACATCGACACGATCCTCTACACCCTCGCCGGGCGTGTTGGGCCGCTCGGATGGGGCGTCGTGGAGGACTCGCGTAGCGCGCTCGGCGTCGTCTCCGCGCTCGGCGGCCCGGACTGGTTCATCCTCGGCGACGCAGACGTCGGGCTGCACCTGGTTCGGACGGAGCGGCTCCGCGCCGGCGCGACGCTCTCGTCTGTCGTCGAGGACGTCGGCAGGCGCTGGCGGGTCGGCGCGACGATCTTGCCGGCCACCGACGACCGGCTGCGCACGGTGATCGTCACCGCCGACGGAGAGGTTGGCTTCCAGGAGTGGTTCGTCGGTCGGCGAGCCGCACCGCCGGTCGTCGCGCTTCGTCTCGATGGCGTCGCCGAGGCGCGCCCCGCCCCGGGTGTGCTCGAGGCGATCGGCGCTGCCCGGCGCATCGTGCTCGCCCCCTCCAACCCGTTCCTCTCGCTCGACCCGATCCTTGCCGTCGAGGGGATCCGCGCGTCGATCGCCGCTCGCCGGGACGACGTCGTCGCGGTCAGCCCGATCATCGCCGGGCGCGCCGTCAAGGGGCCGCTCGGTGAGATGCTCGACTCGCTCGGGCACGAGCGCTCCGCGCTCGGCGTTGCCCGCTACCTCGCTCCGCTCTGTGGCACCTTCGTGCTCGACGAGGCAGATCGCGATCTCGCTGGAGCCGTTGAGGCGCTCGGGATGCGGGCGATCGTCACGGCGACCCTGATGGTCGACGACGCGACGCGACGCGCGCTGGCCCGCGCCGTCCTGGAGGGCTGATGATCACGATCCTGCCGGTAACGGGACTGCCCGAGGTGTGTGTCGGCGACGACGTGGCAGCGCTCGTCGGCGGCGCGGTCGAGCTCTTCCCTGGCGACGTCCTCGTCGTCGCACAGAAGGTCGTCTCGAAGGCCGAGGGGCGCTGCGTCGTCCTCGCAGACGTCGTGGCGTCCGCAGAGGCCCTCGCGATCGCAGGCGGCACCGAGGATCCCCGATACGTCGAGGTCGTGCTTCGCGAGTCTCGGCGTATCGTACGGCGCCGCGGCGCGCTCCTGATCTGCGAGACCCATCACGGGTTCGTCTGCGCATCGGCCGGCGTCGATCGCTCGAACGCCGGCGGCGGTGACCTGGCGATCCTCCTGCCACGCGATCCCGATGCCTCAGCGCGAGGCATCCGCACGGCGCTCGGTGACGTCGCGGTGATCATCTCGGACTCCTTCGGTCGCCCGTTTCGTCAGGGGATCGCCGGCGTTGCGATCGGCTGTGCCGGGCTCGAACCCGTCGTCTCGCACATCGGCACGCCGGATGACGGTGGTCGCGCGTTTGCCGGCACCACCGTCCACGTCGCCGACGAGCTTGCCGCAGCCGCTGACCTCGTGATCGGGCCGATGGGTCGGGTACCGGCGGCCGTCATTCGCGGCTACCGCTACCGCGCCGGGGACGGGGAGGCGCGAAGAACGGTGATGCCCATCGAGCGTGACCTCTTCGTCTGAGCCTCACGCTGGCAGCATCCTCCGTCGTTGATCGACTACCGTTGCCGTGTGAACGCTGACGAGCTCCGGGCGCTTCAGGCGCCGTTGAAGGACCAGTACCGCGCCGACCCGGGCGCCGCCACGATCGTGCTTCGAGCGTCGGGTGAGCTCGGAGAGGGGATCGCGTGCCGCGTTGACACGGGCCGTGCGCTGATCGAGGCCGGCCTTCACCCGGCGACCGGCGGTACCGGCCTGCAGGCGTGCTCTGGTGACATGCTGCTCGAGGCGCTCACCGCATGTGCCGGCGTGACGTTGCGGGCGGTGGCCACGGCGCTGGCGATCGACGTGCGTGGCGGTCGTGTCGAGGCAGAGGGCGACCTCGACGTGCGCGGCACGCTCGGGGTCGACCGCGAGGCCCCGGTCGGCTTCCGCGAGGTGCGCCTACGGTTCGAGCTCGATACCGACGCAGACGCCGAGCAACGCGCGGCGTTGCTCAAGCTGACGGAGCGCTACTGCGTCGTGCTGCAGACGATCCGCGCGGCAACCCCGACCGTGGCGACGATCACCGGTTGAGAGGCCGTCGCGCTGGGCGCGACCGCGTGCGCCCGTCTCGGCGCGAGCGGGGCGCGGTAGCATCCTGGCGATGCGTATGACCGACGAGGCTCCGGCGTTGAGCGGGACTGCCGTCAGGCAGACACGGATGCTTGAACGCGACGTGGCGATCCGGCTCGCGCTTTCGGGCACGCTTGATGATCTCATGGAGCGCGCTCGCGCGGCTCGCGCTGAGGCGTTTGGCTCGGTCGTGACCTACTCGCCGAAGGTGTTCATCCCGCTGACGAAGCTGTGTCGCGACGTGTGCCACTACTGCACCTTTGCGCGGCCGCCGCGGCGGGGCGAGCAGGCCTTCCTGACGATCGAGGAGGTGCTCGCGATCGCGCGCGAGGGCGAGGCCGTGGGGTGTCGCGAGGCGCTGTTCACGCTCGGCGACAAGCCAGAGCTGCGCTACCGCGTCGTCCGTGAGGAGCTCGCAGCGCTCGGGCATCAGACGACGGCCTCGTACCTCGCTGAGGCGGCAGGCGCGATCCTCCGTGAGACGACGCTGCTCCCGCACGTCAACGCGGGCGTGCTCGACGATGACGAGCTTGCGGCGCTGCGTGGCGTCTCGGTCTCCCAGGGTCTGATGCTCGAGACGATCAGCGATCGGCTATCGGAGCGGGGAGCGCCACACTTTGGCTCGCCCGACAAGCATCCGGCCCGACGTCTCGACGCCCTCGACCGCGCCGGGCGCCTTGCCATCCCGACGACGACGGGGATCCTGATCGGGATTGGCGAGACGCGCGGGGAGCGCATCGACGCCCTCGTGGCGATCGCCGACCTGCACGAGCGGCACCGGCACATCGGCGAGGTGATCGTGCAGAACTTTCGTGCGAAGGCGGGGACGCGGATGGCCAATGCGCCGGAGCCGACGCTCGAGGACCACCTGTGGACGATCGCCGTCGCACGGCTCATCCTGCCGCCCGATGTGAGCGTCCAGGCGCCACCGAACCTCGCCTATGACGGCTTCCCACGCCTCCTCGAGGCCGGCATCAACGACTGGGGCGGGGTGTCGCCGGTGACGCCGGACCACGTGAACCCGGAGGCGCCCTGGCCGGATCTCGAGCGCCTTTGCGACGCCACCGCCGCTGCCGGGCACACGCTGCTACCACGTCTTGCGCTCTACCCACGCCACCTGCGCGACGCGCCGCGCTGGCTCGACCCGGCCGTGGCGCCCGCCGCCATCGCTGCCGCCGATGGGCTCGGCCTCGCGCGCGAGGCGAGCGGCTGGACAGCTGGCGTCACGACCACGGCGACGAGCCGACGCTCGGCGCGCGGCGCGATATCACCTGCCTTCGCGAGAGCCCTCGACGAGAGCCTCGCGGGCGCGCTACTCGACCACGCGCACGCCACGGCACTCCTCTCCGCTCGTGGTGGCGAGGTCGATGCGCTGATCGATGCGGCGGACGCGCGGCGCCGAAGACGGAACGGCGACGTCGTCACCTACGTCGTCAACCGGAACATCAACTACACCAACGTCTGTTACTTCCGCTGCGGCTTCTGCGCCTTCTCCAAGGGACGGCTGGCGGAGAACCTGCGCGGTCCCGCGTACCTCCTCGGCGTCGACGAGGTCGTGCGACGCAGCGAGGAGGCATGGGAGCGCGGAGCGACCGAGGTGTGCCTGCAGGGCGGCATCCACCCCGGCTTCACCGGGCAGTGGTACCTCGACCTCGTCACAGCGATCCGGGCGGCGCTCCCCGCAATGCACATCCACGCGTTCTCGCCCCTTGAGGTCTGGCAGGGCGCGCACACCGCCGGCTGGACGATCCGCGGCTACCTTGAGCGACTGGTCGACGCGGGACTGGGGAGCCTCCCCGGGACGGCCGCGGAGGTTCTCGACGACGACGTGCGCCGCACGCTCTGTCCGGACAAGGTGAACACCGCGCAGTGGCTTGAGGTGATGGAGAACGCGCACGCCCTGGGGCTTCGGACGACGTCGACGATCATGTTCGGTCACATCGAGGAGCCGCGTCACCACGCCAACCACCTGCTCGCGCTCCGCGACCTGCAGGTCCGCACTGGCGGGTTCACCGAGTTCGTGCCGCTGCCGTTCGTGCACCTCGAAGCGCCGATCGCGTTACGGGGACAGGCGCGTCCGGGGCCGACCTTCGAGGAGTGCATCGTGCTGCACGCGGCGAGCCGGCTGATTCTCGACCCGTACATCACGAGCATCCAGGCCTCCTGGGTCAAGCTCGGACCGGACGGAGCCCGCGCGCTTCTCGGCGCTGGCGTGAACGACCTTGGCGGGACGCTGATGAACGAGTCGATCAGCCGCGCTGCCGGCGCCGCGCATGGCCAGGAGTGTCCTCCCGAGCTGATGGAGGACGTGATCCGTTCTGCTGGCCGCATCGCCGAGCAGCGAACGACGCTGTACGGTGCGCCAGACGCTGCTCAGGTCGCGCGCTCGTTTGGTGCTGCGCCGGTCGTTGATGCCGTCCTACCGCGCTACGACGACGGCGGGTTGAAGCGGCCGGCGCGCCTCCATCGACCAGGGCTCGTGGTCTGATTGCGGGATAGCTCCTAGTGGTCTGATTGTCAGATAGCGTTGTCATCCGCGCGCCTGGATCGTCCTGCGCTGGCCGGCTGCGCCACCCTGCGGGTGGCTATGCCAGCCAGTTCCGCCGACCACGCCCGGGCCCGCTGTGCGCGCTGGATCGTGGGCTTCGCGGGAACGTCGCGCGCCGCTTGCACTTAGCGTGTCAAGGCCTTCGCCTTGACACGCGTGCGAGCGGGCGTGCTATCCAGCACGCCCGCGATCGGCAAGCCCTGCGCGACGCGCAATGCTCCCGCTCGCTCCAGACACCCGATGAAGCCGCTCTTTG
>JANYCN010000070.1 GCA_025360225.1 Actinomycetes bacterium
TGTCAAGGCCTTCGCCTTGACACGCGTGCGAGCGGGCGTGCTATCCAGCACGCCCGCGATCAGCAAGCCCTGCGCGACGCGCAACGCTCCCGCTCGCTCCAGACACCCAATGACCATGCCATTTGACAATCACACCACGAGTGCCGCGTGACGAGGATGATCGACGCCAATGCTCCCGTCTGACACGCCCGTGCGCCGGCTCGGCGCGTTCGCCTTCCTCGCGGCGTTCTGCGAGGCGCTCGGGTTCTACGCAGCGTCGCTCTACGCGTACGACCTGACCGGCTCGATCGTCTCGGTATCGATCGTGATGACCGGGATCGCGATCGCTGAGACGCTCGGCGCGGTCCTGGGGGGCACCGTCGCTGACCGTCTCGATCGCAAGCTCGTCGCGCTGCTTGGAGCGCTTGCCGGTTCGATGCTGCTCGCCGTGCTCGTCGGCGGTGGCGACGTGCCGCTGCTCGTCGGCGTGATGGCGCTCGCGACGATCGCCACGTCGCCGATCCGCCCGGCCGTCGGCGCGGCCCTCCCGAACCTCGTCGTCAAGGGCGACCTCGCGTTCGCGAACGGCTACATCCAGGGCCTGCGAAACGCCGCCCTGACGCTCGCACCCGTCGCCGCCGGCCTCGGCGTCGGCATCATCGGAGCCCGTGGTCTGTTTGGCATCGCGGCCGGCTCGCTGCTCGCAGCGACGGCGGTCCTCGTGTTCGTGCGCGGCGAGTTCCACGCGCCGGCGGGCGCCACAGGGGGCGCTGTGATCTCTGACTCACCGCTCGAGGGACTGGCGTTCCTGCGACGAGACCGCGTGCTCCTAACCGTCGTCGCCGCCGGCGCGATGTCGTTCTTCACGGCCGCCTACTGCATGATCGCCGACCTGCCGTTAGCGCTCGAGGATCTTCATGCCGGCGAGGTTGGCTACGGCATCCTGGTCGCCTCCTGGGGCGTCGGCACGACGGCCGGAGCGGTCCTGTCGCCGGCCGTCCTGCGCCGTCTCGGCGCGCCGCGCGCGTTCGCGATCGCGATGGTCGTCGAGGGAGTCGTGATCGGCGCGATCGCGGCGATCCCCACCCTGACGCTGGTGTGCGTGACCTTCCTCGTTGGCGGCGTGTTCGGCGGGGTCGGCGTCGTCGCCGACCAGATCGTCGTGCAGGAGCGCGTGCCCGACGAGGCGCGAGGCCGCGTGCGGGCGACGAACGACGCCATCCTCGCCGCCTCGTATGCCCTCTCGCTCGGCATCGGCGGCTTCGTCGTCGACGTGTTCGGCGCGCGCGGCACGTACCTGCTCGGCGGCATCGGGGTGCTCGCTGCTGGCGTTCTCGCGACGGCAGCGCTCCGCGCATCGCGGTGACGGTCCACGACCGCATCAGCCCCGTCGCCCCGTACGACCTGGCCGCGTCGGCGCGCGGGGGAGATCCGACCCGACGCTTTCGGGACGGCACCCTCGTCCTGACGTTGCCAGAGGGCGTCGCGCGCGTCCACCAGGAAGCCGGCGGGAGGCTCGTGCTCGAGGCGAACGACGAGGCAACGCTGGTGCGTACACGCTTCGTCCTCGGCACCGACGTCGACCACCGACCGTTCCTTGCGATGGTTCACGCCGATCGCGCGCTCGCGTCCCGGGTCGCCCGCGCCCGTGGCCTGCGACCGCTACGGACCGCGACGGTCGCGCACGCGCTCGTGAAGGCGATGTGTGGTCAGCTGATTCAGGCGTCGGCCGCCGCGGCGATCGAACGGGCGATCCTTCGCCTGACGAGCGCCGCCGACCCGGTGTCGCCTCCACGGGAAGCGCTCGTCGCGCTTGGGTCGGCGCGGATCGCGTCGGTCGGTCTCGCACAGCGCCGTGCAGACGCCCTCGTCCACGTCGCCCGCACCCTCGATCTCGAGCGGTTGCATGGCCACGACACCCCCGCCGTGATCGCCAGGCTGACACGCGAGCCGCAGCTCGGCCCGTGGTCGGCCGGGGTCGTCGCGACCTACGGGCTCGGCAGACCAGACTCCGGACTGGTCGGTGACCTCGGGCTCGTGCGCGTCGCCCGTGCCCGGTTCGGTCCAGACGCCGGCGTCGCCGAGACGCGAGCGCTCCTGGCCCCCTACACGGGATGGGAGGCGTTCGCGAGCCTGCACATCATGTCGCTCGACGAAGCTCGCGCGGGAGCTTGAACGCGACGTCCTCGTGCACGACGTGCAGCTCCTCGACGTCGTTCACGCCGCGTACCGCGAACCACTCGACGACGCGCCGCACCAGCGACTCTGGCGCGGATGCTCCGGACGTGATCCCGACCGTCGCGACCTCGGCGAGCCAGCCCTCCTCGATCGCTGACTCGTCCTCGATCAGGTGGCTCGGAACGCCCGCGTCCCGGGCGACCTCGACGAGGCGGTTCGAGTTCGAGGAGTTCCGCGAGCCGATCACCAGCACGAGGTCAACGGTGCGTGCGAGCGCCTTGACGGCGGCCTGGCGGTTGGAGGTGGCGTAACAGATGTCCTCCTTCGCCGGCGCGACGATCTCCGGATACCGCTGCCGCAGCGCGGCGATGATCTCGCGCGTCTCGTCGACGGACAGCGTGGTCTGCGTGAGGTAGACGAGCGGCGTGCCGGCCGGGTAGTCGGGTAGCCCTGCGACCTCTGCCACCGTCCCGACGAGGACGGTGACGTCCGGCGCCTCGCCCATCGTCCCCTCGACCTCCTCGTGCCCCGTGTGCCCGACGAGCACGATCCGGTAGCCGCGGGCAGCGAACCCCTTCGCCTCGCTGTGCACCTTCGTCACGAGCGGACAGGTGGCGTCGATCACCCGCAACGACCGTGCCGCGGCGCTCACGTGCACCGACGGTGCGACGCCATGCGCGGAGAAGACGACCGTCGCGCCCTCAGGCACGTCGTCAGTCTCGTGAACGAACACCGCACCGCGCTTGGACAGCTCGGAGACGACGTGGAGGTTGTGCACGATCTCCTTGCGCACGTAGACCGGCGCTGACCCAGCCTGGTCGAGCGCCCGCTCGACGGTCTCGACGGCGCGGTCGACGCCCGCGCAGTAGCCGCGCGGCGCCGCGAGGATGAGACGGGTCGGGGCCACGGGACGGCAGTGTAGAGCGGGCAGGGCCGCACGCCGGCCGGTGTACTACACTCGATGTTCGACCCTCGTGACCACGACCCCAAGCGCACCGACGATCGGACTGCTTCTCGCGCTCGCGGCGGTGACCATCGTCACCGCGGTGGCCCTGCTCCTCGCGCGCTCGCGCGCGCCCGTCCGCGCGCCGCTCGCGACGGCCCTGACGTTCGCCTTCACCGGCATTGGCGGTGCCTCGGCGATGGCCGCGGCAGCCCAGCTTGCCGCTTCACGCGCGCTCGCCGTCACCGCAGGGATCTCCCTCGGCGTCGCCCTGCTGTCGGTCGCGCGCGTCGGCCTCCTCCGTCGGGAGCACGAGGCACTGATCGGCGGGAGCGCGGCGGTGGAGGGTGCCCGCGCGACCAGCCGGGCGACCCTTCGGTCGTTCGTCGCCCTCACCCGCCTTGCCGAGCGGCTACCAGGCGCAGCGTCGCATGAGGAGATCGCCGAGCTCACCCTCGACGCGGCACGGAGTGCGATCCACGGCCTGACGATGTCGTTTGAGCATGGCGACGCGGACGATCCAGTGGACGTCGGCGTCCCGTATCGCACGGGGCGGCTCGTCGTTCGCCGACCCGATGGAAGCGCAGCCGAGCGCGACGGTGGCGTGCGCACGGCCCTCGACGCGCTCATCGCGACCGCTCAGATCGGACATCGCCAGCTCGCGAGCCGCCTTGACGCGGAGCTCTTGCGCCATGCCCAGGCAACCGGCGATGGGCTCGCGAACACCCTCGCCGGGTCTGCCGACGTGTTCGGCGCGGCGCACGCAGCAGCGATGGTCGTTGCGAGAGAGATCCCCTGCGCCTGGGTCGAGCTCACAGGCTACGGCGATCCGATGCGCTTCACCGTTGGAGCTGAGCAGGATGAGTCAGCGCTCCTGACCGAGCCGCTGGCACGTACGAGCCAGTCCCTAACGATCGCCAGCTCGCGTCCCGCAACCGACCGGGAGCGCGTGACGATCACCGCGATCGCGACGGCCCTCGCCGCCGCGCTTGAGCGCGTCACGCTCCGCGAGATCGGCGCCCGGGCACGCACCCGGCAGGCGGCGATCACCGCAGCCACCGCAGCCGCCCAAGGTCCAGCTGCCGACGCGCTCACCGGTGTCCTGCTCGCCGCGCGCGGCGCGTTGGGTGCCGACGCCGCGCTCCTCTACGCGGTTCGGGCAGGCACGCCGGTCGTGCTTGAAGCGCACGGCGCGAGCCCCGACTCCTGCGATGGCGTCGCCGCGCAGGCGATCGCGACGGCGCGCGTCGTGCTTGACGCCGATGGCCGGTTCCTCGCCGCCGCCCCCGTCGAACGGATGATCGGCGGGATCGCTGCACCGCTCCCTGGCGGCGCGGAGCGCGGGGCGCTCGCCCTGCTGTACCGCTCCACGCCAACCTTGGGCGAGCGCGACGCCGCCGACCTCGCCGCGTTTGCGCAGCTTGCCGCGCTCGCTCTCGATCGCGTCACGCTCGGCAACGAGCTCGAGCGGCGCGAGCGCCTCCGCGTCGGGTTCGTTGACATCGCCGAAGCCCTCGCCGGGTCACGAGAGCCGCAGGAGACCTTCGACGTCGTCGCGTCAGCAGCGCGGCGGGTCCTGCGCGCGACCGCCACCGTCGTCGTCAGCGGGGACGACGACCTCGTCGCGGTCGGCGCTGCCCCGTTCACACCGACGCTGGTCGACGAGGCCGGGACCGCCGGGCCGCTGCTCGCGCTCGCGGCGCACGATCGACGGATGGTGCTCTGCGCCGACACGAGAACCGACCGACGCCTGAGCGTCCGCGACCGCGACCGGATGAGCGAGGCCGGTCACGCGTCGGCCCTTTGCATCCCGATCGAGCTCGAGCCCGGCGCCGCGCCGGCGGTGCTCGGCGTTGTCTGGGGCGACGCACACCAGGCGTCCGATGACGACCTCGAGCTCGCACGGCACGTTGCTGCGGCGGCGGGAGCGGCGATCGACCGCGCCAGCACGCTCGCCTCGGAGCGCCGCGCCCGCGCCCGGGCGCAGGAGCTGCAGCGCATCGGCGGTCTGATGGCGTCGAACCTCGACGCGCCGGCGGTGTTGCGTGAGATCGTCTCACAGGCGGCACTGCTGCTTGACGCCGACTCGTGCGCGCTCCGCCTCGTGGAAGGCGATCAGCTCGTCGTCCGCGCCGTCCAAGGAGAGGCGGCGGACGTCCTCGCCGGCGAGCAGTCAGCCCTCGCCGGGGGGCTGACCGGGGAGGTGCTTGCCCGCCGCACGCCGGTCGCGGTGTCCGACATGGGGGCGGACGAGCGCTTCGCGAACGACGACCCGGCGCTGCTTGCCCGGTTCTGTGCCTACCTCGGCGCGCCGATCCTCTCACCGGACGGCGACCTTCGTGGCGTGCTCGCGCTCTACGATCGGCGACGTCGGACGTGGAAGGCGGACGAGGTCGAGGCGCTCGAGGCCTTCGCCAACTCCGCCACGGTGGCGCTACAGAACGCGCTGCTGTACCAGCGCGTGGCCCAGGAGAAGGAGAAGTCCGAGGCGATCATCGCGTCGATCGCCGATGGGATCGTCGTCGTCGACCCGGACGGTCGCGTCGAGATGTGGAACCGCGCCGCGAGCGTGATGACGGGCGTGCCCTCGCGAACGGCGCTGCGGCGCACCCTCCGCGACCTCGTGCGCAGCGAGCTCGGCGACCGAGACGACGTCGCCTACGGTGCGCTGCAGACCGCGGCGACGAGCGAGGTCGCCGCAGAGGTGCATCTCAGCCGCGGCGAGCGCGACATCTGGCTGTCGGTGCGCGCCGCGCAGCTGCGCGATCCCCTCGACGTGCGAGTCGGCACCGTCTACGCGCTGCGTGACGTCTCCGCAGACCGTCAGCTCGACCAGCTGAAGTCCGACTTCGTCGCGACCGTCTCGCACGAGCTCCGGACGCCGCTGACATCGATCTACGGCTTCGCGGAGACGCTCTTGCGCAGCGACGTCAGCTTCCCTGAGGAGGATCGGCGCACGTTCCTCGGCTACATCGCGTCCGAGTCTGAGCGACTCACACGTCTCGTCGACGGCTTGCTCTCGGTGACCCGGCTCGATGCCGGCGGCGTCGAGCTCGACCTCACCGACGTGGACGTCAGCGAGGTTCTGCGGGAGATCGTGATCCGCCAGGCCGAGCGCGCTCGGCAGACCCACCAGGTCGAGCTCAACGTGCCGGGCGAGCCGCTCGTCGCCGCTGCTGACCGCGACAAGCTCCGCCAGATCGTCCTGAACCTCGTGGATAACGCGATCAAGTACTCACCGGCGGGAGGCACCGTCTCCGTCAGCGGTCGCCGCCAGCTCGACACGGTCGAGATCCGCGTCGAGGACCGCGGCATCGGCATCTCGGCGGCTGACCAGCGGAACCTCTTCCGGAAGTTCTTCCGAGCGGATGCCCGCATGACGCGCGGCATCCGCGGCATCGGGCTCGGCCTCTACCTGACACGCGGCTTCGTGACGGCGATGGGCGGCCGGATCCGTGTCGAGTCCGAGGCCGGCAAGGGCTCGACCTTCATCGTCGAGCTCCCGCTCCGGCGTGGTGCGAGCGGCGGGGCACGCGCGGCGTGAGGGTCCTGATCGTTGACGACGAGGTGTCGATCCGGCTGCTCTGCAAGGTGAACCTGCAAGCGGAGGGGTTCGTCGTGTCCGAGGCCGGCACCCGCGCCGAGGTCCTGCCCGCCGTCGCTGCCTTCCGTCCCGACGTCGTGTTGCTCGACCTCATGCTGCCTGGCGTCGACCCGCACGACGAGTGGGCGGTCGCGCGCGACCTGCGGGCCGACCCGCTCGGAGCAACCCTGCCGATCGTCTTCCTCTCGGCACGCGCCGACCTCCGCGGCCAGGAGGAAGGGTCGATCCCGGGCCCCGTCGGGTACCTGACGAAGCCGTTTAACCCGCTCGAGCTCGCGCCGACGCTGCGCCGCGTCGCCGCACAGAAGGGGTAGGCGCCCGGCTCAGTGCGCCGTGGCGAGGTCGGCGGTGACCATCACGACGAGCCCGTGACCCTCGAACGAGCCAACGGTCGCGCCGAAGCCAACCCGACGGAGCGCTGGATCGAGGAAGATCGCGCGATGTCGCGCGCTGGCCATCCAGGCTGCTGTCAGGTGTTCAGGCGTCGCCCACGACCCCGCTCCCCAGACGAGCGCCTCGGCGACGCCGTCGGCGCGGGTCGTGCGGCGCACCCGTGCCTCCCAGCTCGGCGCGTGGGAGAACACCCCGGCGTCGAGGATCGCCGCCGATCCAAGCCGCGCCGCGCCGCGCAGGCTCCTGGTCAGCCGAAGCGCCGGCAGATGGCGGCGCAGGCGCTCCATGTTCACCAGCGAGAGGAGCTGCGCCTCCACGCTCGCCACCGGGTGCAGCGACGTGGTTCGGGCGGACGACGCGGGAGCGACGATAACACATGAGAGGAGGAGGACGAACAGGGGAGCTCGACGAGAACGGAGCACACCACGAGCTTGCCCGCGACGTCGCGGTCACGCAGTCCCCCGTCCGGGGGATCCGTGTACCGTGCGACCGTGCACGTGACCAGCCCGATGCTTCCCGCGCTCACCGGTCTCGTGGCAGCCGGGCTCGCAGCTCGGATCGGTGGGTCGACCGTTCGTCGCGTAACGGCGGCGAAGCCGTTCTGGGCTGTCGGCCTCCTGCTCTACGCGATCGCCGCCGCAGCCGAGGCGTACGGCGCGGCGACCGGCTGGAGCGCGCCCGGATTTCGCGTGTACTACCTCGTCGGTGGCTGTCTCTGTGTCGCGGTGCTCGGTCTGGGCTCAGCGTTTCACTCCCTGCCGCGCTCCGTCGCGCTCGTCCTCTCCGGCGCGATTGGGGCGGCATGCATCGGCGCCACCGTCGGTGTCTTGCTCGAGCCCGTTGACGCCGGGCTTCTCCACGCGGCTCGCGGTCTTCAGCCTCCGGTGAACAACGCGCTCGGCGGGCACGCGTTCCTCTGGGCGATCGTGCTGAACGTCCTCGGCACGGCGCTGCTCGTCGGCGCCTCCGTGACGGCGATCGTGCGCCGCCGGAACGTTCGCGGGAACGTGTTGATCCTGCTCGGCGTCGCTGCTGTCGCCGGATCAGGCTCGCTCACCCGCGTCGGATCGTACGGCCTCGTGTTCGTCGGCCAGATCGTCGCGGCCGCGCTGCTCGCCGCCGGGTTCGAGGTGTCGTCACCCGGTCGACGACGCCGAGCCGGCGGCATGCTCGGCCTCAGCGAGGCCACACCTCGTCAGCCGGCCAGCTGACGCGCATAGCGAGGGTCGATCCGCCTTCGACGTACGGGACGAGCTCCCGGCGCAGCTCGTCGTTCACCCCTGCCTCGCCGCAGGCCGTAAGGCAGAGCAGCGCCCACCGCGCGCGCTGCTCCTCGCTGATGCGCAGGTCGTGGTGTGACCCCTTCATCACGGTGAACCCACCACGGTGGGCGCTGTGCTCGGCCGGTCCGCCGAGGAGCTCCGTGAGCCACATCGCAAGCCGGCCAGCATGGTCCTCGCCGCGATCGCGGAAGAGCACGGGAAGCAGATCATCGGCGAACACCAGCTCGTAGAAGCGCTCCGTCCACGCGTGGATCACCGGCCCGCCACCGAGCCGCCGGTAGAGGCAATCGACGGGCGCGGCGAGGGCCTCGGCCATCAGTTGACGGGCGTCGGCGGCGCGTCCCCACGGACGACGGCGAGCGCGTTACGCACCGCAAGAACGCCCATCGCCGTTCGCGTCTCGACGGTCGCCGAGCCGAGGTGCGGGACCAGCACCACGTTGTCCAGCGGCAACAAGGCCTCGTGCACCATCGGCTCGCGCTCGAAGACGTCGAGACCGGCGCCGGCGATCACGCCCGTACGCAGGGCCTCGGCGAGCGCGGCCTCGTCAACGACCGGCCCACGGGTCGTGTTGATCAGGAACGCCGACGGCTTCATCTGGCGCAGGCGGTCAGCGTCGATCAGGTGACGCGTCTCGGCCGAGAGAGGGCAGTGGAGCGACACCACGTCAGCGGTCGCGAGAAGCTCATCGAAGGTCACGTACCGCGCGCCGAGCTCCCGCTCGAGCGCCTCGTCAGCACGCCGGCGTCCGGAGTAGACGACGGCCATGCCGAACGCGCGTGCGCGCCGCGCCGTCGCGGCGCCGATCTGCCCGAGCCCGACGATGCCGAGCGTCTTTCCCTGGATCCCTGTGCCGAGCATGAAGAACAGGTTGAAGCTCCACGGGGTCCGTGATCGAAGCAGGCGCTCTCCCTCGGCGAGCCGGCGCGTCACCATCAGCACCAGCGAGAAGGCGATGTCAGCGGTGGCGTCGGTTAGCACCCCGGGAGTGTTCGTGAACCTGACGCCGCGTGCCGTGAGTGCGGGGACGTCGACGTTGTCGTAGCCCACCGCCACGTTTGCGACGACCTTGAGCTGCGGTCCCGCCGCGTCGAGGAACCCGTGATCGACGCGGTCGTGCAGCAACGTCACGACCGCATCGGCGCCGGCGATCGCCGAGGCCAGCTCGTCGCGATCAAGCGGTCGGTCATGCTGGCTCACCCAGACGTCACCCGCCCCGGCAAGAAGGTCGAGCGCCGGCTGTGGCAGACGACGCGTGACGACGATCCGCGGCGCCATCAGGCGATCGACTCCAGGAGCTCGCCCATCTTCGCCAGCGCGCGCGAGATGTTCTCCTGGCTGTTCGCATACGAGACGCGCATGTAGCCCTCGCCGAACTTCCCGAAGGCGGTTCCGGCGAGCATCGCGACGCCAGCGTCCTCGAGAAGGCGGTCCTGCAGCTCACGCGAGCTGAGGCCGGTGCCGGTGATGTTCGGGAACGCGTAGAACGCACCGGCGGGCTTGACGCAGCTCACGCCGGGGAGCGCGTTCAGCCCATCGACGACGAGCTCGCGGCGCACCGCGAACTCGCGGAGCATCGTCTCGACCTCGCCCCACGGGCCGGTCAGCGCGGCAACGCCGGCAAGCTGGTACGCGGGTGCCGTACACGAGTGGCAGTTGATGAAGAGGCGTGTGAGCGGCTCGACCAGCGGCGCGGGAACGCTCGCGTACCCCATGCGCCACCCGGTCATCGCGAACGTCTTCGAGAACCCCTCGAGAAGGATCGAGCGGTCGATCAGACCCTCGTGTGTGGTGATCGAGTCGTGCGTGCCGCCGTACACCATCTCCGAGTAGACCTCGTCGGAGAGGATCCAGCAGTTGTGGTTTGCCAGCACCTTCGCGAGCCGCTCGTTCACCTCGCGCGGCACGACGCCACCCGTGGGGTTCGCCGGCGAGTTGAGGATCACGAGCTTCGTGCGTGGCGTCAGCAACGCCTCGACGTCCTCGGCGCGGAAGGCAAAGCCGTTCTCCTCGGAGAGCTTCAGCGGCACGGGCGTCGCGCCGGCCCAGCGGATCACCGACTCGTAGATCGGGAATCCCGGGTTCGGATAGATCACCTCATCGCCTGGATCACACGTTGCGAGGATGCCGAAGAAGAGGAACGGCTTCGCGCCAGGGGTGACGAGCACGCGCGCAGGGTCGATCGGGATCCCGCGCGTACGGCTCAGGTAGTCGGCACCGGCCTCACGGAGGGCGGGGATGCCAGGGGCCGGGCAGTAGTGCGTCTGGCCGTCCCGCAACGCCTTCGCGGCCGCCTCGACGACGTGCGCCGGCGTGTCGAAGTCGGGCTCGCCGATCTGCAGGTGGATCATCTCGTGGCCCTGCGCCTCGAGCGCCTTTGCCCGGGCGAGCACCTCAAAGGCGGTCTCGGTGCCGAGCCGTTCCAGGCTGGAGGCGAGCGCGGCGTGAGAGACGGTGCTCATGACGTGACCTTTCCGTAGGCGTTCGAGCTCGGGTAGAGCGGGCGACGATCGAGGATTGCGGCGAGCCGCGCGCGCAGCGCGGGGGCGTCCGGTGCGTCGGCGAGCGCGTCGGCGATGAGCGCAGCGACCTCGCGGAAGTCCGCAGGGTCGAGCCCTCGCATGGTCGCTGCCGGCGTGCCGATGCGGATCCCGCTCGTGACCATCGGCGGTCGGGGATCGAACGGCACGGCGTTGCGGTTGACCGTGATGTGCACGTCGGCGAGCCGGTCCTCGGCCTGCTGACCGTCGAGCGCGGAGTCCTTCAGGTTCAACAGCACGAGATGGTTGTCGGTGCCGCCAGACACGAGGGCGTGGCCACGCTCGGAGAGTCCTTCGGCGAGCGCCGCCGCGTTCGCGACGACCTGCTCCTGGTACTCCTTGAAGGCGTCGGTCATCGCCGCGCCGAAGCACACCGCCTTGGCAGCGATCGTGTGCATCAGCGGTCCACCTTGCATCCCGGGGAACACGGCCGAGTCGATCTTCTTCGCGAGCTCGGCGCGGCAGAGGATGAAGCCCGAGCGGGGCCCGGCGAGGGTCTTGTGCGTCGTCGAGGTGACGACGTCGGCGTACGGCACGGGAGAGGGGTGCACGCCGGCAGCGACGAGGCCGGCGACGTGCGCCATGTCGACCATGAAGAGCGCTCCGACCTCGTCGGCGATCGACCGGAACGCCGCGAAATCGAAGTGCCGCGGGTAGGCGGAGGCACCCGTGACGATCAGCTTCGGACGGTGCTCAAGGGCGAGGGCGCGCACCTCGTCCATGTCGATGCGCTCGTCGGTGGGAGAGACGCCGTAGGAGGCGAACCGGTAGTGCTTGCCGGAGAAGTTCACCTTGTGACCATGGGTGAGGTGGCCGCCCTGGTCGAGGCGGAGCCCCATGATCGTGTCACCGAGGTCGACGATCCCGAGGTAGGCGCCCATGTTCGCCGGCGCGCCCGCGTGCGGCTGCACGTTCGCGTGCTCGGCGCCGAAGAGCTCCTTCGCGCGCGCGATGGCGATCGACTCGATCTCGTCGACGACCCCACACCCGCCGTAGTAGCGCTTACCGGGATAGCCCTCCGCGTACTTGTTCGTGCCGACCGAGCCGACGGCCTCGAGCACCGCTGGCCAGGTGAAGTTCTCAGACGCGATCAGCTCGAGCTCGTTGCGTTGGCGGTCGAGCTCAGCCTCGAGCAGCCGAGCGATGGCGGGATCGGTGGCGGCGAGGCCACCGGTGCGGAGCTCGTCAAGCGTCGTCATTGATCATCCTCATGCGGCGTGGGGGACGGGTCGTTTCGCTCGACGGCCTCGACGAGCAACGTTGCGACGTCAACCACCTTCATCCCGCCGCCCGTCGAGGTCATGCCATCATCGAGCATGACGGTGCAGAAGGGGCACGCGACCGCGAGCGTGCCGGCGCCGGTGTCGGTCGCCTGGCGAGCGCGGGCCTCGTTGATCTGGCTGCCACGCTCCTCCATCCACATGTGAGCGCCACCGGCACCACAGCAGAACGTGCGTTCGCGGTTCTTCTCCATCTCGACTGGCGTGCCGACGGCGGCGACGATCGCCCGCGGCGCCTCGCGCACGTCGTTGTGCCGGGCGAGGTAACAGGAGTCGTGGTAGGTGATCGTCCGCGCCGGGTCGGCCTCCGGCTTGAGGCGTCCGTCGGCGACGAGACCGGCGAGCAGCTCCGTGTGGTGCATGACCTCGAACGTCCCACCGAAGTCGGGGTACTCGTTCGAGAGAGAGTTGAAGCAGTGCGGGCAGGTCGTGACGATCTTCGTCACCTTCGCGGAGGTGAGCGTCTCGACGTTCTGGCCCGCGTACGACTGGAAGGTGTACTCGTCGCCCATCCGTCGTGCAGGATCGCCGGTACAGCACTCGCGCGGGCCGAGGATCGCGAAGTCGACGCCAGCCCGCTCGAGCAGCTTCGCGGTCGAGCGAGCGCCTTCGCGAGCTCGCTCGTCGTAGGCCGGTGCGCAGCCGACCCAGAAGAGCACCTCGGGTGGGGCGTCGCCCGGCTCGAGCACGCGGATGTCGAGACCTTCCGTCCAGTCGGTTCTGTCGGTCTGCGGCTTGCCCCACGGGTTCGCGCTGCGCTCGACGTCGCGCAGCATCGTGCCCGCCTCGGCCGGGAACCGCGCCTCGACCATCACCATCTGGCGGCGAAGGTCGACGATGTGGTCGACGTGCTCGATCGCCACCGGGCACTCGCGCACGCACGCTCCGCAGGTCACGCAATCCCAGACGACGTCCTCGGTGACGGCGTTACCGACGAGCGGCCTGGCGTCGAACGTCTCGCCCTTCGCAAGCGCCCCGAGCAGGTCCGGGCCTTCTGCGAACAGCTGGTCGCGAATTCCCATGATCAGGAGCTTCGGTGAGAGCGCCTTGCCCGTCGCGTAGGCGGGACACACGTCCTGGCAGCGGCCGCACTCGGTGCACGACATCGTGTCGACCATCTGCTTCCATGTCATGTCGCGGATCGTGCCGGTGCCGAACCGGATGTCGTCCTCGGCGACCCCTTCCTCGTCGAAGCGCAACGGCTCGAGCCGCCCACGGGCCCTGGTGCGGCCGAAGTAGACGTTGATCGCTGCGGTGGCGATGTGCAGGTGCTTCGAGTGCGGCAGGTAGGTCATGAAGCCGAGGATGATCGCGACGTGTCCCCAGACGGCGGCCCGCTCGACGAGCCGCGTGCCTGGCCCATCGCCCATCAGCTGCGAGAGAGCGTTGGCGAAAGGCGACCACGATGTCGGGTACTCGTTCAGGTGCAGCGAGATCCGTGAGGCGTGCCACACCAGCAGCGTCAGAACGATGCCGCCGATCAGCCCGAGGATCAGGTCAGCCTCGCCTCGATGGCTGCCGTCGAACCGCGCCGGGCGCTGCACCTTGCGGATCACGAACGCCGTCACGACGCCGAGCGCCACGAGCACCGCGAACACGTCGACGAGGAGGGCGAACCAGCCTTGGTTGCCGAGCCACGGGATCGTCGACCCCTTCGAGACGATGCCGATGATCGCCATGAAGATCGTCGGGAACAGCACGAGAAAGCCCCAGAAGATCGCCGCGTGCATGACCCCCGGCAGCAGCCGTTGAAACAGCTTCTTCTGCCCGAGGACGACCACGACCTCGTTGCGAACGCGCCGCGACGGCTCGTCGAACCGGGCGACGGGCTTGCCGAGGCGGACGAGCCGGTACAGCAGCAGGGCGCGGCGGGCGAACACCGTGCCGCAGACGCCGGCTGCGAGGACGAGGACGAGGGCGCTGATCATCGCCAGAGACTACCCGCGGACCCGACGGATCTCCGCCACGATCGCGGGAACGACCTCGTGCAGGTCGCCGATCACGGCGTAGTCCGCGACGGCCATGATCGGCGCCTCGGGATCCTTGTTGATCGCGAGGATCTTCTTCGCGCCCTTGCACCCCGCGATGTGCTGCGTGGCGCCAGAGACGCCACACGGGATGTAGATCTCCGGGGCGATCTTCGTGCCGGTCTGACCGACCTGGTCGGTGTGCGAGCGCCAACCGGCCATCGTCACGGCGCGGGAGCACCCAACGGCGCCGCGCAGCAGCCCGGCGAGCTCCTCGATGACGGCGAAGCCCTCCTGCGAGCCGACACCGCGCCCGCCCGTGACGACGACCTTCGCGTCCGCGAGCGACACGCCACCGGCGGCAGCTCCGACCCGTGCGCGAACCTGCACGACGAGGTCAGCCGGCTCGATCGACGGCGTGAACGCCGCGACGACGCCTGCGATCGGTGCCTCGCTCGCGGTGGTGGTGTGCGGGGCGATCGAGAGGATCGCTGGTGAGCCGTGCAGGCGCGCCTCCTCGAGCAGGCTGCCACCCCAGCGCACGCGAACGACGAGCTCTCCGGACTCCGAGACGGTGTTGGCTGCGAACGGCTGGTCGAGACGCGCGGCGACGCGCGCGAGCACGTCGTTTCCCTGCTCCGTTCCCGGACCGAGGATCCGCGTGGCGCCGAGCGAGCCGGCGAGGGTGACGATCGTCGCGGCCCAGGCGTCGGGTGCGAACGCGTCAAGCAACGGGTCGTCGACGACGTGGGCGGTGACGACGCCGTGGACGGAAAGACCCGCCGCAGCAGCACCGGCGGCTGGGCCGATCACGACGGCGTCGACCGTGCCCGCGGCGCGTGCGTAGCTGATCGCCTGGAGCGAGGCGTCGTCAGCGACGCCGTCGTCGTGCGTGACGAGGACGAGCGTGCCCATCAGACGACCCCCAGTCCCTGGAGCATCTCGACGACGGCGGCGGCCGCGTCAGGACCACGCCCGAGGATCTCCGCCTGCTTGCCCTTGCCGATCGGAACGACGAGGCGCGTCATCTCCAGCGAGGCGTTGCGACGCTCCGGCTGGGACGCTGCAACGGGCTTCGACCTCGCCCGCATGCGCCCGGGAACGGAGGGGTAACGCGGGAGGTTGAGGCCCTCGAGGACGGTGACCACGGCAGGCAGTGGCAGCTCGTAGACGTCGCGGCCACTGGCCACCTCCTGCTCGCAGCGGACGAGGCCGTCGGCGACGGTGAGCCCCTTGATGCCGCGGACAGCAGGACGCCCGAGCGCT
>JANYCN010000071.1 GCA_025360225.1 Actinomycetes bacterium
TGTCAAGGCCTTCGCCTTGACACGCGTGCGAGCGGGCGTGCTATCCAGCACGCCCGCGATCAGCAAGCCCTGCGCGACGCGCAACGCTCCCGCTCGCTCCAGACACCCAATGACCATGCCATTTCACAATCAGACCACTAGGATCCACGCATGACGCTGGATCCCTCGGTCTTCAAGGCATATGACGTGCGAGGGGTCGTCCCCTCAGAGCTCGATGCAGAGGGTGCGTACGCGATTGCCCGCGCCTACGTCGACGTGTTCGCGCCAAGGCGGATAGCGATCGGCCGCGACATGCGCCTATCGTCCGACGAGCTCGGCGAGGCGGCGATCCGTGGCGCGCTCGACGCGGGCGCGGACGTCGCTGACATCGGCCTCGCCGGCACCGAGATGATGTACCACGCGGTCGGCAGCCTCGGCCTCGACGGCGGGATCGCCGTGACGGCGTCGCACAACCCGTCGGAGTACAACGGCATGAAGATCGTGCGCCGTCACGTGCTTCCCGTCGGTGGCGACAGCGGGCTCGAGAAGGTCTCCCGGATCGCTCTAGCTGGCTCGTTCAAGGTGCCAGCGCAGGCCGGTGTGCGCACCGCGGTGCCGATCCTCGAGAGCTTCGCCGACAAGGTGCTCTCCCTCGTCGACCTTTCCGCGATCGCACCGCTGAAGGTCGTGCTCGACGGCGGCAATGGGATGGCCGGAACGATGCTCGCACCGATCCTCGGCCGGCTTCCGATCGAGGCCGTGCCGTGCTTCATGGAACCTGACGGCAGCTTCCCCGACCACCAGCCGAACCCGCTGCTGGAGGAGAACCGCCAGTTCATCATCGGCAAGGTGCGCAGCGAGGGAGCGCAGCTCGGGATCGCCTGGGACGGTGACGCCGACCGCTGCTTCTTCGTCGACGACGAGGGCGAGTTCGTGCCCGGCGACTTCATCACCGCGCTGCTCGCCGAGGCGACGCTGGAGCGTCACCCGGGCGCGACGATCCTCTACGACCTTCGGGCGTCGCGCGCGGTGCCGGACACCGTCGAGCGCTGTGGCGGCAGGGCCGTGATGTCCCGCGTCGGCCACGCGTTCATCAAGCAGCGCATGCGCGACGAGGATGCCGAGTTCGCTGGCGAGGTCTCCGGCCACTACTACTTCCGCGACTTCTACTCCGTCGACACCGGCATCGTTCCGGCGCTCGTCCTGCTTGAGCTGGTGTCGCGCAAGGGCGGCTCGCTCGCAGCGCTGCTTCGTCCGCTGCGCGAGCGCTACCACATCTCCGGCGAGATCAACACGCGCGTCGACGACGTCCCGGTGCGCCTGCAGGAGCTGAAGGACCGGTTCGGCCCGGGCGCGCGTGTCACGCACCTCGACGGGCTCTCGGTCGATCACGATGACTGGCACTTCAACGTGCGCTCGTCGAACACCGAGCCGCTCCTTCGCCTGAACCTCGAGGCCTACAGCGTCGAGGAGATGGAGCGTCGCCGCGACGAGGTGCTCGCGGTGATCCGTCCGTGATCGACGAGCGTCGGCTACCGTTCCGGTTCGCGTACACGACGCGTGTCGGCTTCGACGAGACCGATGCCCAGGCCGTCGTCTACTACGGCCGCTACATGCCGTACTTCGACCGGGCCCGCGTCGAGTACCTGCGCCACCTCGGCCTGCTGCACACCTCAGACCCCGGCCGCGAGTTCGTCATGCGCGCAAACCGCGTCGAGTACCACGCACCCGCCCGGTTTGACGACCTGCTCGACGTGTTCCTACGCGTCGAGCGGATCGGCACGTCGAGCGTCATCTTCCGCTTCGAGGCGCACCGACAGGAAGGGGAGCTGCTCTGCACCGCCGAGCAGACGATCGTGCAGATCGACGTCGCGACGCGGCGCCCCGTGACGGTCGCCGAGCGCTACCGCGACGCGATCGAGCTCTTCGAGGGCCGCGCCGTCGTCGCGACAGCTCCCGGCATCGTCGAGGCGGTCAGGGCGATCGTCGAGCGCGGCGACGAGGCGGACGCGATCCTGCGCGAGGTCGTCGCGACCGTCGCGCGTCGGCTCGGCGCGTTCTGCGGCATCCGCTTCGTCGAGGAGGGAGCGCTCGTGCTTGGCCCGGCCGCCGGCGCGTACGCCGAGGCTGCCGTCGTCCCCGTCACCTACGACGGTGCGCTCGTCGCCGAGCTGGTGCTCGGCACCGCCAGTGGCGACCGGACGGAGACGGCGAGCATCGCGGCCCTCGTGTCTCCCTACTGCCTCGTCGGCTGGGACACCCAGGGCGAGACCTGGAACCCCTAGGGAGCCTGTTCAACAGCCCTGAAACGTTGGATGGACTCCGAGATCGCGCCGGGTGACCGTCTCGGTGTCTCGCTAGCTCGTGAGGGCGATCCCCTTCGTTCGGATGAACAGGACGGGTCGTACAGTTGGACGTGAAGGGTCGGCCACGCACTCCGAGCCGGCCGTGCAGCGTGAACGTCCGCTGGTACAGTTGTGCTATTCGGCACGAGCACTGGCTCGGTCGGCCAAGCGCACGGAGCGCGTCGTGCACTTGGACATCCGCCTTCTACATTGTGCTATTCAGCACGATCACTGGCTCGGGCGCCCAAATGCACGGAGCGCGGCGTGCACGTGAGCATCCTCCGTACCGCTGTGGCACTCGGCAGAAACGGTCGCGAGGAGCGTGCCGATCAGGAGCCGGTAGGCCTCGTCCGCCGCACGTACTCCTCGCTCACGCGGGCGCGCAGCGCACCGGGGTCGGCGATGCCGGCGAAGGTGAAGTCAGCATCCTCGGTGCCGGCCGTGTCGAAGTCGAGCGAGCCGACGCCGAAGAGCCGATCGAACAGCGACTGGGAGAGGTTGACGTTCTGCACCCGGTCGATGTGCGCCTCATGCTCGCGGCGCGAGAGGATGCCGTTGCGGATCACGATGCGACGGTCGGTGATGGTGTACAGCGTCGCGATGCGTCGCAGCCAGCCCGTGATCAAGGCCATCGCGATGATCACGGCGGAGGCGAGCGCGCCCCAGGCCTGCTGCCACGAGAACGCCACCGCACCGACGACCGGGACGAGGCCGAGGAGGATCCACTTCGCGTAGTACGAGACCATCGCCCGCGGCGAGGGGCGTCCCTGCCAGACCAACGACTCGTCCGCCATCATCTCCATCTGTGCCTACTTTGCCGTCGGGGTTACACGGTACGCGTCGAACACGGACTCGATCTGCCGGAGGCTCGACAGCACGGCGCGCAGGGTGCGCACGTCCGAGACCTCGATGGCGTACCAGTTGCGCGCCATCCCCTCGGTCGTGTGACCACCGTACTCAACGACGTTACAGCCGTGCTCGGCGAACGTGCGACCGACGTCCTCCAGGAGCCGCGTGCGGTCCCACGCATCGACGGCGAGCGTCACGCGAAACGACGTGTTCGCGTCGCCGTCCCAGCCGACCGTCGTGAACCGCTCGGGGGTGCGCATCAGGGCACGCGCGTTCGGGCAGTCGGTGCGGTGGATCGTGATCCCCCGCCCGACGGAGATGTAGCCGGTGATCTCGTCGCCCGGCACCGGCGTGCAGCACTTCGCCATCCGAACGAGCACGTCGACGTCGGTCGTAACGCCCTCGACGACGATCCCGTAGCTCGACCCCTGCACGGCGGGCGACCGCCCCCGGCGCTTGATCAGCTGGTCGGTCGTCGGCTCTGGCTCGACCTCCTGCGTCTTCAGGCGCTGCAGGATCTTCGTCGTCACCTGCCCAACCGGCACCTTCCCGCCGCCGATCGCGATGTAGAAGTCGTCGGCCTTCTTGTATCCCATCTCGCGGATCAGGGCGGCGAGCAGCGGCGAGCTCGAGACCTTCTGGTGTGGCAGGCCGCTCGAGCGCAACGCCTGCTGCAGCGTGTCGCGCCCCTTCTGCTCGAGGTCCTCGCGCTGCTGCACGGCGAACCACGCGCGGATCTTGTTCCGCGCCCGCGTCGTGCGCACGACCTTCAGCCAGTCGCGTGACGGACCGCGCTCCGTCCTCGTCGTCAGGACCTCGACGATGTCACCGCTCGCGAGCGTCGAGTGCAACGGCACGATCCGCCCGTTCACCTTCGCGCCGACGCAGCGGTGGCCGACGTCGGTGTGGACGGCGTAGGCGAAGTCAAGCGGTGTCGCGCCAGAGGCGAGGGCCTTCAGCTCGCCCTTCGGCGTGAACACGTAGATCTCCTCGTCAAACAGACCACCACGCAGCGCGTCCATGAACGCCTGCGGGTCGGCATCGTCGGCTCCCTCCACGACCTCGACGAGCCAGCCCTGCGCCGACGGCAGCTTGCCGTCCTTGTAGAGCCAGTGTGCCGCGACGCCGTACTCGGCCGTCTGGTGCATGCGGCTCGTGCGCACCTGGATCTCCAGCGGCTTACCTTGCGGACCGATCACGGTGGTGTGCAGCGACTGGTAGCCGTTCGACTTCGGCATCGCGACGTAGTCCTTGAAGCGCCCAGGCATCGGCTTCCAGAGCGCGTGGATGACGCCGATCGCGCCGTAGCAGTCCTTGTCTGACTCGACGCGGACACGCATCGCCGTGAGATCGTAGATCTCGTTGAACTCCTTGCCGCGGCGCGTCATCTTCTCGAAGATCGAGTAGAAGTGCTTCGCGCGACCGGAGATCTGCGCGCCGACGCCGACCGCCTCGAGCTCGACCGCCAGCTCGCGCCCGGCCTCAGCGACGAACAGCTCGCGATCGGTCCGCCGCTCGTTCACCATCGCCTCGATCTCGGCGTACTTGCGTGGGTAGAGCGTTGCGAAGGCGAGGTCCTCGAGCTCCCACTTGATCGAGTGGATGCCAAGGCGGTGCGCGAGCGGCGCGTACACCTCGAGCGTCTCCTTCGCCTTGATGATCTGCTTCTGCTTGCCGAGGTAGGAGAGCGTGCGCATGTTGTGCAGGCGGTCGCACAGCTTGATCACGATCACCCGGATGTCCTGGGCCATCGACAGGACCATCTTGCGGTAGTTCTCTGCCTCCTGCTCCTCGCGCGAGGAGAACTGGATCTTCGACAGCTTCGTCACGCCCTCGACGAGGTGGCGGACGTCCTCGCCGAACCGCCGGCCGATCTCGTCGCTCGTCGTCGCCGTGTCCTCGACGACGTCGTGCAACAACGCCGCCGCGAGCACCAACGGCGGCTGCTGCAGCCTCGCGCACACCTTGGCGACGCCCCAGGGGTGGAAGATGAACTCCTCGCCGCTCTTCCGCAGCTGGCCGTCGTGGCTCTCGCAAGCACAGGCGAAGGCGTCGGCAAGGAGCGCGAGGTCACCCTCGGGGCTGTACGCCGTGACGTCCTCGATCAGCTCGTCGAGCAGCTCCCGGTGTCGCTCCGCGGCGGCGGGCAAGGTGGCGGACATTACACTCCCATGGTATCCGTCACAACAAGGAGGGGTGGGATGGCTGATCTGGTGACCGCACAGCTCGACGGCGCGGTAGGCCGCGTGACGCTGAACCGTCCCGACCGACGCAACGCGATGAGCCTCGCGTTGATGGAGCAGGCGATCGTCGCGCTCCGCTCGCTCTCGACCGACGCTGCGTGCCGCGTGATCGTGATCGCCGGCGCCGGACCGGCGTTCTCTGCCGGACACGATCTCGGCGAGATCCGCGGTGCCGACCAGCCGTTCCTCGACCGCCTGTTCGCCGTCTGTACCGACCTGATGGCGACCGTCCACACCGTCCCCCAGCCGGTGATCGCCCGCGTGCACGGCATCGCGACGGCCGCCGGCTGCCAGCTCGTCGCGACCTGCGACCTGGCGATCGCGAGCGATGCTGCCGTGTTCGCAACGCCTGGCGTGAAGATTGGCCTGTTCTGCTCGACGCCGATGGTGGCGGTGTCACGCGCCGTCGGGCGCAAGCGCTCGCTCGAGATGCTGCTGACGGGCACGCCGATCAGCGCCGCCACGGCCGTCGAGTGGGGCCTGGTGAACCACGCGGTGCCAGCTGCCGAGCTCGACGCTGCCGTCGACGAGCTCGCCGGGCGGATCGCTTCGGCAAGCCGATCGACGGTCGCTGTCGGCAAGGCGGCGTTCTGGCGACAGGTCGACCTAGAGGAGGCGGCGGCGTACGAGCACACCCGCGTCGTAATGGCCGGGAACGCGCGGTCAGCGTCGGCTCAGGAGGGCATCACGGCGTTCCTCGAGAAGCGCGATCCCGTCTGGCCATCCTGACGCGACAGGCCGGCACGAGGCGGCGCGCTCGGCGAACGACGGGACGGCGGCAAGGTCGACGCGCGGCGGGTCCGCGACGCGCTCAACGACGCCGTCGACCTCCATCAGGAGACCCGCCTCGATCAGCACCTCGATCGCGAAGGCGACGTCGCTCGGTCGGGCAGCCGGCGTGACGGCCGCGCGGGCGAGCGGGCCGTCGGCGAGCGCACGCCAGACCGCCGCGCAGAGGGCCCGTGGCTCGCGGCCTGCGAGATCGCGGCGGGCCACGTCCTCCTCGTCTGCACCCCAGACGAGGTGAAGGTCGCCGTCGAGGGCCGCGAAGGCGGCGGCGGCGGCGTCACTGACCGGTGGGTCGAGCACGACGACGCGAGCGAAGGCTCCGGCGACGGACGGTGCCGTCGCATGGTCGGTAAGGGCAAGACATCGCGATCCTGCCGCGATCGCCCGTAGGCGCGCCAACGCCGCCGGGTCGAGCCGATCGTCGAGCACCATCGCCCCGGCGAGCCCGAACCGTGACGGGTGCAGCGTGTTCGCAAGCATCCCGGCACGCCGTGTGGCATCAGCACAGACGACGAGCAGGCCCTCGCCGGTACCGGCGAGGCGCGCGAGCTCGCCGTACGCGCCGCGGCGACGGTGATCATGGACGATCCGGGGCCGCGCGATGACGTCGTGCGCAGCAACCACCAGGGTCGGCAGCGCGAGCGGCGGCGCGTCGCGTACCGCTGTGACGGTGCGTGCCGTGATCTGCACCGAGGACGTGCCGTTCCAGTCGTTTCGCTCGACGCGGCAGAGCAGGTCAAAGCGCCCGCCCTCGGCGAGACGTGCGAGCTCGCCCCCGCCGCCCCACATCACCGTTCGACACGTCGCCGTTGCCGACCGCGCCGTGAACCGCAGGTGCTTGTCGTCCGCACCGAGGCGCGCGATCCCCGTCAGCTCGACGGCCGGCAGCAGGAGACGCGGTGCCGGGTTGCCGAGCCCGTGCGGCTCGAGCGCTGCCAGGTCGTCGGCGAGCGCGAGCGAAACGTCGGCGAGCGACACGAACGCGTCGACCGGCTCGACGGGAACGAGGTCGTCCTCCGTCAGCGCCTCCTCGGCGTAGGCGGCGAACGCCGCGGCGAACGCTTCGACGGCGTCGGCACGGACGGTCACGCCAGCCGCTGCACGGTGACCACCCCAGGCAACGAGGTGCTCGCTGCAGGCGCCGAGGGCAGCATGCAGGTCGAAGGTCGGGATCGACCGGCCCGACCCGCGCCCCTCCGCACCGTCGAGCGCGATCAGGACACACGGGCGCTTGAGCCGCTCGGCGACGCGGGCGGCGACGATGCCGATCACCCCCACGTGCCAGCGCGTCGAGGCGATCACGAGAGCCTTCGCGTCGCGCCGCTCCGGCGGCAACAGGTCGATCAACGTCAGCGCGTCACGGAGGATCTCGCCCTCGACGACCTGGCGCTCGCGGTTTCGTTCGTCGAGCCGCTGGGCGAGCGTCCACGCCTCGCGCTCGTCACGGGTGGTGAGCAGCTCGAGAGCCTCGCGGGGATGGCCAAGGCGTCCGGCGGCGTTGATGCGCGGCGCGAGGCGGAAGCCGATCTCCGTCGCACCGACCCGGTGACGGTCAACCTTCGCGACGCGCATCAGCGCGTCAAGGCCCGGCCGTTGGGTGCGGCGCAGCTCGAGGAGGCCGTCACGCACGAGCGCCCGGTTCTCGCCAACGAGCGGAACGACGTCGGCGACCGTTGCGAGCGCGACGAGGTCGAGGACGCGGTCAAGGATCGCTGGTGCTGCCTTGGCACGGGCGACGAGCGCCTCGCCGAGCTTGTAGGCGACGCCGGTGCCGGACAGCGCCGCGGGGTACGGCGCGCCCCGTGATGGCGCGACGACCGGGCAGGCGGGGAACGTCGCGCTCGGACGGTGGTGGTCGGTGATGACGACGCCAAGCCCGAGCTCGGCGGCGCGCTCGACGGCCTCGATCGCGGTGATGCCGCAGTCGACGGAGACGAGCAGGCCGAACCCCGCGCCGGCGAGCCGCTCGACCGTCGCGACGCCCAGCCCGTATCCCTCGTCAAACCGGCTCGGCAGGAACGGCTCGACGTCCGCGCCGAGCGCGGCCAACACCTCGCAGGCGAGCGTCGTCGCACAGACCCCGTCGACGTCGTAGTCGCCGTGTACGACGATCCGTCGGCGGGCGCTGATCGCCGCCTCGATCGCGATGCACGCAGGCTCCATGTCGCCGAGGAGCAGCGGATCATGCTGCGAGCCGCGCAGCTCGATGAAGGCCCGTGCCTCGTCGACGTCCGCCAACCCTCGCCGGACGAGCACGTCGGCGACAACGCGCGACACCCCCAGCTCCTCTGTCAGGGCAGCGGATGCAGCGAGCGAGCAGGGGGCGATCTGAAGACGCATGGCCCCGACAGGCTAGTGCCGCCGTCGGATGGACGTCGCGTCAAGACGGGCGAGGGCCGGTGCTACTTGCCGCGTCGGTCGAGACGCCGCTGGCGCGCGGCCTTCGTGCCGCGATCCTCGGCTGGCGTTCCTGTGACAGGGCGCGCGACCTTCGCGGGCGCGGGAGCGTTCTCGCTCGCGGCGCCGGAGCGCAGGAACATCGCAGGCAGGACGTCGCTGCCGGAGCGCCGCGCGTACTCGGGCTCACGACGCTTCAGCGCGACGAGCAGCGGCGAGGCGATGAAGAACGACGAGTAGGCGCCCGAGAGGATGCCGATGAGGAGCGCGAAGGCGAAGTCCTTCAGCGTCTCCCCGCCGAAGAAGAACAGAGCGAGGAGCGGCAGGAGCGTGATGAAGCTCGTGTTCAACGAGCGCGTCATCGTCTCCCACAGGGAGATGTTGACGATCTGCTCGATCGAGTGCTTGCGCAGCGTCCGCTCGTTCTCGCGTACCCGGTCAAAGACGATGATCGTGTCGTACAGCGAGTAGCCGAGGATCGTCAGGACGGCGGCGACGGTCGCGGAGGCGACGACGCGGCCGGTGATCGAGTACACGCCAACGGTCACGAGCAGGTCGTGGATCAGCGCAGCGATCGTCGGCAACGAGTAGCGCCAGTCGAAGCGGAAGGCGAGGTAGACGACGATCAGGACGATCGAGAAGACGAACGCGAGCACGGCGTTCTGGAGGATCTGCGAGCCGAACGAGGCCGAGACGGATGACACGGAGACCTTCGAGCGCACGACCTCCTTCGCGCCGAACTTGGCGATCAGGGCGTTCTCGATGGTCGAGACGCGGTCACCCGACAGCTCCTTCGACTCGATCTGGAACTCGCGGTAGCGGTCGCCCGTTGCCGAGCCGGTGCCGCGGATCACGGCGTCCTTCATCTCCGAGGAGATCGGCGCGACGACGCTGCGCACCTGGTCGACGGTCGCCGTTGCGCCGGTCAGCGGGAAGCTGATGCGCGTGCCGCCGGTGAAGTCGAGGCCCCTGTTCAGCCCGGAGACGGCGATCGAGCCAACGCCGGCGATGATGATCGCGCCGGAGACGGCGAACCAGAGCCTCGTGCGGCCACCGAAGTCGTACTTCCAGCGCACCGGCTTGGCGGTCGCGCCCATGAAGGCGGCGTTGTTGAACCAGCGGAACCCGCCGAGCAGGCCGAGCATCGCCCGCGTCGCCGCGACGGCGGTGAACATCGACACGAGGACGCCGATCGCGAGCAGCAGGGCAAAGCCCTTGACGGACGACGTCGAGGCGACGAACAGCACCGCGGCGGTGATCATCGTCACGACGTTGGCGTCGATGATCGTGCGGAAACCCTTCGTGTAGCCGCCGGCGATCGCGGAGCGCACCGTCATGCCGGCGCGCACCTCCTCCTTGATGCGTTCGAAGACGACGACGTTCGCGTCTGCGGCGACGCCGATCGTCAGGATCAGACCAGCGATGCCGGGGAGCGTGAGGGTCACGTTGGCGAGCAGGATCACGCCGAGGTAGAGCGCGGCGTAGATCGCGAGGGCAAGGTCGGCGATCAGGCCGAGGAAGCGGTAGTAGATGATCATGTAGACCATCACCACGAGCAGCCCGGCGAGGCCGGCGACGAGACCCTGGTCGAGCGAGGTCCTGCCGAGCGTTGCCGAGACGGAGGTCTGGGAGATGCGCACGAACTCGACGGGCAGCGAGCCGGAGGAGAGGATCGTCGCGATGTCGTGGGACTCGTCCTGGGTGACGCCGGTGATCTGGCTCGGGTTGGTGCTGATGCCGTCCGGGTTCGCCTGGAAGTCGATGTACGGGTAGGTCGCGATCTCGCCGTCGAGGACGATCGCGAACTGGTGGGCGTAGGAGACGGGGCTAGCGCCGCTCGTGGCACCGCCGGCGCGGTCGTAGTCGGCCTTGCCGTCGTGCGCGAGCTGCTTCGTGATCGCGGCGAACATCTTCAGGCCGGTGTCGTCGAAGCTCATCGTGACGATCGGCTGGCCCGAGGTCGAGTCGACGTCGGCCTGGGCGTTGTCGAGGTACTTGCCGGTCAGCAGGCGGTCCTTCGCCGGCATGTCGAACATGTACCAGACGACCTTGCCCTTCTTCGTGCCGGTCGGTGTCGCCTCGGAGTCACCCGGGCAGCCGTGGTTCGCGGTCGGTTGACAGGAGACGGCGAGCTTGCCGGCGGGAACGCCGAGCTGCTCGACGCCGGCTGGCAGGTCGGTGACGCCGAGCAGGTCACGCAGCTGCCGCGGCGTCTTCGTCGACTGCTTGTTGACGAGCGCCTTCGTCCTCGTCGTGAAGGCGTAGTAGCTCGAGAGCCTGCCGTCGGAGAGTCCCTGGTTCGGCTTCAACAGCTCGTAGAGCGACGCCTTCGGGGCGATCGTGCTGCCAGCGCCGACGACGACGGAGCGCGAGACGCCAGGCGTCAGGCCCTTCGCGAGGTCGATGAAGTACAGCGTGCCGGCCGACCCAATCAGGCTGTTCAGCCGCTCGGGGTTCTTGTCGCCCGGCGCCTGGATCGTGATCTCGTCGGTGTTCTCGACCTGGATGTTCGGCTCGGTGGTGCCGAGGAGGTTGACGCGCTTCTCGTACACCTGGCGCGCCTGCTCCATCATCGCCGGCGTGAGCGTCACCCCGGGATCGGGCAGCGCCTTCAAGACGACCTCAGAGCCGCCGCGCAGGTCGAGGCCGAGGGTCACGTCACGTTGCAGCGCAAGGGCAAGCGTCCCGCCGAGAAGGGCGAGGATCATGACGATGATGGAGATGTTTCCGCGACTACGCAACGCTGCTCGCTTGGTTATCGGCTGGTGCCGGGGTTCCGTTAGGTGGTCTCGCCAGGCTCGTCGTCGCTGTCCGCGTCGTCGTCGCCTTCGTCCGTCGTCTCCGCGTCGTGATGGCGGAGGATCGAGCTGATCGCGCGTCGGTCGTAGCGCACGATCACGCCTTCCGCCACCTCAACGTCGACCGTGCCGTCGCCGAGCTCGGCGACGCGGCCGTGCATGCCGCCGATCGTGACGATCTCGTCGTTCTCGGCGAGCGCCGCCATCGTCGCCGCGCGTTGGCGCTTCGCTCGCCGCTGCGGCCCGAACAGGACGAGGTACAGCATGAGAAGGAGCAGCGGGAGGAGGATTGCTTGCGGCACGAGGGTTCCTAGACGGAGGCGCGGAGGCGTTCGAGAGATTCGCTGAGGAACGGCTGGAACCTTCCCACGCGGATCGCGGCGCGCGCGGCGCCAGCCAAGCCTAGCAGGAAGGCGAGGTTGTGAACGGAGAGCAGGCGGTGCCCGAGCATCTCGTCCTGGCTGACGAGGTGGCGGATGTAGGCTCGCGAGAACCGGCTACACGCGGGGCACGAGCAGGTCGGGTCAAGCGCGTCGCCGTCGCGGGCGAAGCGGGCGTTCTTCAGGTTCAGGCGTCCCTCCCACGTCATCGCCGACCCTGTCCGCCCGAGCCGCGTCGGCAGGACGCAGTCGAACATGTCGACGCCGGCGGCGATCACGCGGAGGATCGCCTCCGGATCGCCGATCCCCATGAAGTAGCGTGGTCGGTCGGCGGGCAGGAGCGCCGCGGTGTGCTCGGTGACGGCGAACATCGGCTCGCGCTCCTCGCCGACCGACAGGCCACCGATCGCGTGGCCATCGAAGCCGATCGCCGCGATCTCCTCCGCGCAGCGCGTGCGCAGCTCGCGGTCGAGTCCGCCCTGGACGATGCCGAAGCGCAGCTGTCCGGGCGCCGGCTCGGTCGCATGACAGCGACGCGCCCACGCGACGGTACGGGTGACTGCACGCTCGAGCGCGGCGCGCGAGGCGCCTCCCGGCGGGCACTCGTCAAAGCACATTGCGATGTCCGAGCCGAGCGCGCGCTGGATGCCCATCGCGACCTCCGGGTCAAACCGCGCCTTCGCTCCGTCGTAGACCGAGCGGAACGTCACGCCGTCAGCGTCGATCTTCGCCGTGTCAAGCAGCGAGAAGACCTGGAAGCCGCCCGAGTCGGTGAGGATCGGGCCGTCCCAGCCCATGAAGGAGTGCAGCCCGCCCATCGCGGCGACGAGCTCCTCGCCTGGCCGAAAGTGCAGGTGGTAGGTGTTGCCGAGGATGATCTGCGCGCCGATCGCGCGCACCTCGAGCGGGTCGAGGCCCTTCACCGTTGCCTTCGTCCCGACCGGCATGAAGACGGGCGTCTCGACCGGCCCGTGTGCCGTCATCAGCGTCCCGGCCCGGGCCGCACCATCGGTTGCATCGATGGTGAAGGTTCCGGGCCGGGTCATGCTGACAGGGTAGAGCGTGCGGGCTACGCCGCGAGGCGCTGCTCGAGCGCCGTGACGGTCGCCAGCGCGGCGTCGACCGAGGTGCCGAAGAGCGGCGAGCTGGCGCCATCGGAGAGCAGCGAGCGGACGGCAGCGACGCCGTCAGCCGATACCTCGGCGGCTGGGTCGCGCAGGATCTCGGCGACGCGTGTGAGCGACGGCCGGCAGGCGGCGGCCACCTGCGGTCGGACGATCGGGTAGAGAGCGCGGATCACGCCGCGGCCGGTCGGGCCAGTCGTTGCGCGATCGAGCCCGCGCGCGAGCATCGCGCGTTCGCTAGAGGTGGTCGAGGACATGGGGGTATCACCCTTTCACGCCCGCCGGGTCGGCGGGAGGTTGCGGGAAGAACGTCAACACCGAGTCGGTGTGCTTCCCGACCCCAACGGTACCACGCGGCGGACGCGCGGCTGCCAGTCGCGGCCGGCGTTGCGAAGAACGGTTGAATCCACCCTCGTGGTCTGATTGTGAGATGGCGTGGTCATCCGACTGCCTGGATCCGTCCTGCGCCTGCCGGCTCTGCCACCCGCCGGGTGGCTCTGCCAGCCAGCTGCGGCGACCACGATCCGGCCCGCTCTGCGTGCCCGATCGTGGGCTTCGCGGGAACGCCGCGCGCCGCTTGCACTTAGCGTGTCAAGGCCTTCGCCTTGACACGCGTGCGAGCGGGCGTG
>JANYCN010000072.1 GCA_025360225.1 Actinomycetes bacterium
GAGCGGGAGCGTTGCGCGTCGCGCAGGGCTTGCTGATCGCGGGCGTGCTGGATAGCACGCCCGCTCGCACGCGTGTCAAGGCGAAGGCCTTGACACGCTAGGTGCAAGCGGCGCACGATGTTCCTGCGAAGCCCACGTTCCGGCACGCAGAGCGGGCCGGATCGTGGCCGCCGGAGCTGGCTGAAAGAGCCATCCGACGGGTGGCGCAGCTGGGCGGGGTAGCCACCCGCAGGGTGGCGCAGCGGCCAGCGCAGGACGATCCAGGCGCGCGAATGACCACGCTTTGACAATCAGACCACTAGGTGCTACCGCCTCGGCGGTCTCGGCTTCTTCGCCGGCTTCGGCGGCAACGCGCCGACGTGTGCGAGCGCTGCGGCAACCCACGGTCTGGCCTTGTCGGGTTCGCCGTTCCAGCTCGCCGGCAGCGCGGCGTAGCCACCCATCGGACGTTCCGACGGGCCGAACGGTCCCGACCCATCGATCGCCAGCAGGCGTTCGCGGTCAGCTTCGGCGAGCCGCACGCCGATGCTCGACCCGAACAGACCCATGAACATGTTGTCGTTCACGAACGCGCCGACGTTGCCGAACATCGGCTTCGCGACGACGCGAGGGTCGTCCGGCACGAGCGCGGCAAAGCGTGCCCGGTCGTCCACTGTCGGGCGGGGAACCTCCACGCGCCAATGCTACTACGCCGCCCTCGACGCGTCAGGCGCGCGAGCGCAGGGCGTCGAGGAGGCTCTTGTCCAGCTCGCGGCGCCAGCGCAGCACGCCGATCGCGGCGACCGTTCCAGCCGCAGCACCGGCGATCAGCGTCGGCGCCGGGCCGAGACCGACGAGGGCGATCGCCGCCTCGACCAGCGCTGCAGCTCCACCTGCCGCGACGCCGGTGAACGCTGATCGCGCGAGGAGTCCCTTCTCGACGCCGATCAGGCGCGAGCACAGGACGAGATGTCCGCCGGCGTACACGATGAACGCCGCGTCGGTTGCGATCGCCGGTCCGACGACGCCGAGCACGGGGATCAGGAGGAGGTCGCCGACGACGTTCACCGCGACCGTTGCGAGCCCGACCAGCACCTGTGCTCGACGGGTGCCGAGGTAGTTCAACGAGAGCGACATCAGCGGCGTCGCGCCGAGCAGGGCGGTGTACGGGAGGATCGTGCGCAGCACGTCTGCTGATCGTCCGAACGATGCGCCGAGCGCGACGGCGATCACCGGCGCGGCGAGCGGCACGGCGGCAACGCCGATGGCGATGTAGAGGGCGGTCACCGCACGCAGCGCACGGTTGAACAGGATCCGGCGTGCGGCCGGGTCGGCGATCGACGCCATCCGCGGCGCGAGCGCGGCGGCGACGGGCATCGCGAGCAGCTGTAGAGCACCGTTGATGCGCATCGGCGCGTCGTAGATGCCGACCGCCTGAGGGCCGCGCAGCGCGCCGAGCAAGAGCTGGTCGACCGCGACGAAGCAGGTCCACGGCAGCTGCGCGAGCCAGATCAGGCGGGCGGAGCGCACGATCGCGCCCCAGCGCGGGATCGCTTTGACGTCAACGGGCGCCGCCGTGCGTCGCGTCACGAGCAGGAGGCCGACGACGAGGCTCGCGCTGTAGCCGAGGCCGGTCGCGAGCACTGCCTCGCCGGCGCCACCGCCAAGGATCACGACGAGGACGACGATCAGCGCGAGCTCGCCGAGACCTTTCGCGAGCGACGCTAGCACGTTGCCACGGGCGATCCGCAGCGCGACGAGCAGCCCTGCGAGCGTCGTGAACAGCTCTGCGGCGATGAGCAGAACACCCGCCGCCCGGATCGATCCGCCGTTCGCGTTTGATCCGCCAAAGAGGCGGGAGACCCAGGGCGCGGTGAGCACGAGGAGCGCACCGACCGGCAGCGTTAGCGCGAGCTTGAGCCGGATGCACGATCGCGCGATCGCGCGCGCCGTCCCCTCGTCGGGATGGACGAGCGCGACCGCCCGTCCGGCGGCGCCGCTGATGCCGAGCTCGCTGACGCTTCCGATGGTGGCGGCGATCGACAGGGCTAGGGCGTACACGCCGTAGCGCGTCGGGCCGAGCGTGCGACCGAGGATCACGGTGATGATCGCTGTTGCCGTCGCGCCGAGGACGCGCCCGGTGAGGATCAGGAGGGCGTCGCCGCCGAACGAGCTCGGCCGTCTTCTGTCCGACAAGCTGTTACGACGCGCGGTCGCGGGCGGAGGGAGCGCTCGCGCTGCGCATCGCCTCCTCGACCGGTGCGACGTCGCGTCGCGTCGCGCCGATGTAGACGATCCCGCGTGGCCGCACGCCATAGCGGCCGAGGACCGCGGTGAGCGTGCGCAGCGCCGGCAGCGAGCTGCGTCCGCGCATCACGGTGATGAACACGTCGTCGACGACGGTCGCGATCGGTAGCGCATCAGCGATCAGCCCGAGCGGGGGTGCGTCGAAGATCACGAAGTCGACGTCGCGGTCGCTTGCGGCCTCGATCAGCGCCCGGATCGGGCCGACGGAGAAGGCGTCCTCGCCCTCGCGGGCGCCGTGCGGGGTGAACACGAGCACCTCGAGGCGGCCGCCGAACTCGCTCGGCGTGACGATCGATCGTTCGAGGGTCGCCTCGCCGCGTAGCACCTCGACGACGCCGGTGGTGGACGCCGCGCCGAGAGCCTCGCCGATGTTTGGATGCCGGAAGTCGGCGTCGACGAGCAGCACCCGCTGGCCGGACTCGACGAGCGCGACTGCGGTGTTCAGGGCGCAGGTCGTCTTCCCCTCCGCAGGCGACGCGCTCGTGAAGAGCAGCGACCGCGGCTCGTCGAGGTCGCGGCGGAGAACGACGACGTTCTGGCGCAGCGTGCGGAACGCCTCCGCCGCTGCGAGCTCGTTCTCCCGGTCGACGATCAGGCCCTGGGTTCCGCGGCGGCCGAGCGGGATGCGGGCGAGCAGCGGCAGGTTGAAGCTCTCCGTCAGCTGCCCTTCGTTGCGGACGCGCTGGTCGGAGAGGTCGGTCAGCGCGACGATCACGAAGGCAAGGGCGAGTCCGATGAGGAGCGCGACAGGGGCGATGATCGCGATCCCCGGCGTCGTTGGCTTCTGGGGAACGGCAGCCGCCGCCTGGAGGTGGATCGTCGGGTCGGGGGCGCCGAGCAGCGCGCTGGCCTGGGCAAGGCGTGCTTGTGCGGCCTGGATGTCCGCCGTGGCGGTCGGGGCAAGGGCGTTGCGCTCCTTCGTGATCTCGGCCACGACGGCGGTGACCTGGACCTGGAAACGCGCGCTCATCACGGTCGTCGTCGCATGCGCGAAGGCGTCGGCGATCTGCGCGGCTCGCTCGGCAGACGGGTCGGTGGCATCGATCGTGACGAGGTAGCTCTGGCCCTGTGGAGCGGCAGCGACGACCTTCAACAGCCCTGGCACGCTCGTGGTTGTCGCGAGCGTCCGCCGCGCCTCGGCCGCGACCTCGGGTGTCGCGACGATCCGAGAGACGGTCTCGACGTCCCGCGTCAGGCCACCACCGCCACCGATCAGGCCAGGAAACTCCTGGTAGGCGGGGTTGCCGTTGGGGACCGAGCTGACGAGCAGGAGGGACTCGGCGGTGTAGCTCTTCGGCGCCAGCTGCCAGAAGCCGACGCCGGCGCCGACGGTGACCGCCACGATCGCCAGCACGAGGAGCCAGCGCTCGAGCGCGAGCGACAGGTAGCGACGCAGCAAGGAGGAGGCGCTCGTCGTTCCGGCGCGCTCAAGGTTAGAGCCACGGGGGCGGCCGGGATCGACGCTCATCTGACCAAGCCTACAGCAGCGATCCAGCCTTACCAGGCGCCCTGACGCCGCGGACGTGTCGTTCGAGGGCGTGTACGAGCGGCGAGCGGCGCAGAGCGAGGCTCGCCGGTGCCACCTTGGCGCGTAGCCGCCACCCGTCGTCGGTGGCGTAGAGCCCGACGCGGGGTCGCTGTAACGGCGCATCGACCGGATGGGAGCCCGAGAGCGTGCAGGCCACGCTGAAGCCGGCAGCGCGTGCGGCAGCGACGACACGGGCGTCGTGCCGACCGAACGGGTAGGCCAACGACGTGCACGTGCCGATCTCGTCGGCGATCCGCTCGAGCGATCCCGCGAGCTCGGTCGCGAGCGTCTCGTCGTCGAGCGTCGGCAGGGACGGGTGCGTGAGCGAGTGCGCGCCGATCTCCCACCCGCGGTCGTGCAGCCCCCGCAGCTCGTCCCAGGTGAGCGAGCGCAGCTCCGCGCGGTAGGGGGTGGCGTGCCAGCGTGCGACCTCGGGCCAGTCGAGCACCTGCCCGTCGCCGTAGGCGCCGAGCGCGAAGACCGTTCCGGGGAAGCCGACACGGGCGAGCACCTCCGCGCCGTCGAGCACGGAGGCGAAGGCGTCGTCGAACGTGACGACAACCACGCGACGTGGCAGCGTCCGTGCGAGGCGGTGCCTCTCGGCCTCGCTGATCGTCATCCCGACGTAGCCGCGCGCCGCGAGATGAGAGAGCTGACGCTCGAGCAGGGCAGGGGAGACGGCGAGCGGCGACGCCCACGTGGCCGAGACGGCGTGGTAGCAGAGGACGAGCGGGCGCACCGCTCGCATCGTAGTGTCCGACCGACGCCGGCGCCCGGTCGGCGTAGGCTTCGTGTGTGGCCCAACGGATCGCCGTGTACGTCGACGCGCCCTTCCACGTGCTGGACGGCCCACCGCGCGTGGTGACGAGCGTGTCGCCGTTTCTGCACTTCGCCTGCGCGGTCATACACACCTTTCCGTCCAGCGTGGTGATCGGTCGAACGTCGCACGTGTTGGCGCCGAAGCCGGTCGTGCTTGACGACCCGCCGCGGCTCGTGGAGCTGCCCTACTACGCGAACCTGCGTCAGGTCGGCCGCGTCGTCGCGGGCCTTCCGCGGACGATCGCCATCGTGTGGCGTGCTCTGGACGAGCTTGACGTCGTCTGGGTGTTCACCGGCGGGCCGATGGCGCTCGTGATCGCCACGCTGGTGCGGCTGCGCCGCCGTCGACTTGTGCTTGGGGTGCGACAGCAGACGGCGTCGTACTGGCGCCACCGCCTGCGCGGTCGTCGCGAACGGATCGCGCTCGGCCCGGCGCTCGCGATCTCCTGGCTCACCGACCTCGTCGGTCGTGGCGTAGACCGGACGGTCGTCGGCGACGGCGAGAGGGAGCGGCGCCGTGCGGCTGGTGGTCGGGTGCTCGAGATGACGATCCTGCTCGTGCGCGACGCGCAGGTCGCGACGGCCGTTCGTGCGCTCCCGCCGGCCGGCGCACCGGTCTCGCTCCTGACGGTCGGCCGGATCGACGCGGAGAAGAACCCCTTGTTGGTCGTCGACCTGGTCGAGCGCCTCGAACGGGACGCGCCGGGACGCTTTCACCTGACGTGGGTTGGGGCGGGTCGGATGCTCGCGGAGGTGACGGCCGAGATCGCCACCCGTGGTCTCGCTGGCGCTGTGACGATGGTCGGCTACGAGGCGTTCGGTGACGCCCTGCTTGCGCGCTATCGGGCTGCCGACGTGTTCGTCCACGTCTCCCATACCGAGGGCGTCCCGCAGGTCGTGCTCGAGGCGCTTGCGTGCGCGACGCCGGTCGTCGCCACCGCTGTCGGCGGTGTCGCTGCCGCGGTCGACGATGGAGCGGCGGCGCTGCTCGTTCCCCCGAGCGACCTCGACGCGCTGGTGGGCGCGATCGGCGCGACCCTCGCCGACCTGGATGCAACCGCCGAGCGTGTCGAGCGCGGGCTCGACGTCGCCCGGCGCCACACGCTCGAGGCCGCCGTGGCGCGGACGAGCGCGTTCCTCCGCGTGTAGGGCTTCTTGCTTCAGCGGAGGCGGCCGCCCCACCCGAGGGCGGAGGTCTCTCCCGTCCGATGCGACAGCACCGATGTTCGGCGTTGATCCCTCCCTGCTTCCGACCCGATTCGATTGAACGTGTCCCTATCGGAAGCACCCAGATGCACGACTGTGCCATACCGCGGTCATGACGACGAGAGTCACCGTCGCGCTCGACGACGAGATCTGCGGGCTGCCCGCATCGCGGCTGCGCGCGCCGGGGTGCGTGACTCCGACGTCGTGGAGCGTGCGCTGCGCTCCTACCTCGGGCTCGAGGTCGTCGCTGAGAATCGTGCAACGAACGACCTCGATGAGGACGCGGCGAACGCGCTCGTGGGCGAGGAGCTCCGCGAGGCGCGACGCGACCGCGCGTGATCCGCGTCGTCGTCGATGTCGGCGTGGTCATCTCGGCGATGATCCCGCCGGGCGCGGAACACCGGCACCGGTGTTCGACCACTGGACGGACGGCGCGTTCGACCTCGTCGTCTCGCCGGCGTGGTAGCGAGAGCTCGGCGAGGTGCTCGAACGACCACGGATCCGTGCCCGGATCAGACTGAACCAGGGTGCGCGGCTGATCGATGCGAGCGCGCGTGGGGCCGTCGTTGTGGCCGACGTCTCACCCGTTCCCGTTCGGACTCCCGACCCCGACGACGACCAGTGGTCTGATTGTGAGATGGCGTGGTCATTCGCGCGCCTGGATCGTCCTGCGCTTGTCGGCTCTGCCACCCGTCGGGTGGCTCTACCAGCCAGCTGCGGCTTCGCGGGAACGTCGCGCGCCGCTTGCACTTAGTGTGTCAAGGCCTTCGCCTTGACACGCGTGCGAGCGGGCGTGCTATCCAGCACGCCCGCGATCAGCAAGCCCTGCGCGACGCGCGACGCTCCGGCTCGCTCCAGACACCCGATGACCATGTCATTTGCCAATCAGACCACTAGCCGACGACGTTCAGGCGCTTCGACATGCGCTGCACCGGATCGACGGAACCGCGGGCGATCTTGCGGGCGATCGCGGCGATCTCAACGGCGGCTGGCGATGTCGGGTCGGACACCATCAGTGGCGTGCCGTCGTCGCCGCCGGCGCGAACGGCCGGCTCGAGCGGCACCTGGCCGAGAAGCGGTGCCCCGGTCTTCGCGGCGAGCGCTGCGCCGCCGCCGGCGCCGAACACGTCGTCACGCTCACCGCAGCACGGGCAGACGCGGTAGCTCATGTTCTCCACGACGCCGAGCATCGACATCTTCATCCGGTGCGCCACCGCAGCGGCGCGCTCGGCAACGCGCTGGGCGGACGGGTTCGGTGTCGTCACGATCAGCGCCTCGGCGCGGGGCAACAGCTGCCCGAGCGAGATCGCGACGTCGCCTGTCCCGGGTGGCATGTCGACGAGGATGTAGTCGAGTCCGCCCCAGTAGACGTCACACATGAACTGCTCGAGCGCCCGGTGCAGCATCGGGCCGCGCCACATCACGGCGCCCTCCTCCTCGAGGAAGAAGCCGATCGACATGACGCGCAGGTCATGGGCGACCGGTGGCACGATCAGCCCATCCATGGTGATCGGGCGCTGGTTGATACCGAGCATGCCGGGGATCGAGAAGCCGTAGATGTCGGCGTCGATGATGCCGACCTCGTGGCCCTGCTGCTGCAGCGCCGACGCGACGTTGACGGTGAGCGAGGACTTGCCGACGCCGCCCTTGCCGGACCCGATCGCGATGACGCGCGTGCGGGCATCGAACGTAGGAGTCTTCGTCTCGGTCTGCCGGCCGCCACGCAAGCGCTCGGACAGCGCACCACGCTCCGTGTCGCTCATGTGGGTGAACGACACCGCGACGCTCGTCACGCCGTCGACGCGCCGCAGCTCCGCGGCGATGTCGCCCTCGATCTTCGCCTTCAGGGGGCAGCCGGGGACGGTGAGCGCGATCAGCACCGCAACGGCACCGTCGTCGCTGATCTCGACGTCGCGCACCATCTCGAGCTCGGTCAGGCTCTTGCGCAGCTCGGGGTCCTGGACGCGTGCGAGGGCCGCGTCGACGGCTTCGGCGGACGGCTTCACGTGGTGCAGCGTAGCGGGGTTCTACCGGCAGTCAGCGAGGTCGTAGAACACGAAGCCGTCGACGGTCTTCGGGAAGAAGTAGGTCGTCTTCGGCGGCATCGCGCGACCCTCAAGCGCCGCCGCCTCGATCTGGGCGATGGTTGGTGCGCGCACGAGCACGGCGACGGTGTCGGCGGCGACCAGCGCCTGCGCCTCGTCTGCGCGCTGCACGTAGCGGATCCGGTCGGTCGAGGCGACGGCGGCGGGGTCGAGCGAGGCGATCGGCGTGAGGAACGCTTCCTGGCACAGCACGGCATCGATGCCGGGTGCAGATGAGGAGGCGAGCAGTGCCGGCAGGCCGGGGCGGAGCACGACGAACGCCGCTCGATCGCCGACGCCTGCGAGCGATTCCTCGGCGTCGGTGACCTCGGTGACCGTCAGGCCGGCGCGCGCGAACGTCCCGCCGAGGTCCGCGATCACCGTTGTCGGGATCCCCGAGACGACGCGGTGGGTCGGGTAGATCGAGAGCTCGTCGTCCGCGCTGGACAGGTACATCAGCACCCAACCTGCCGGGTCATGTGGCCCTGCGCCAGTCTCCTCGGCGTAGCGCAGCGCCGTTCCGTAGCGGTGGTGGCCATCGGCAATCAGGACCGTCGAGCGGGCGAGAGCTGCGGCGATCGTCTCGTTGTCGCCGGGCAGGCGCCACAGGCGGTGACGCGTCCCGTCGTCGTCGGTGACGTCGATCTCGGCGACGCCGCGGCGGCTTCCCGCGAGCGCTGCTTCGGCCGCGCCGTCGGGGTCGCGGTACACGCCGAACACGGGGGAGAGCTGTGCGCGGGTCGCGCGAAGGAGCGCGAGGCGGTCCTCGATCGGCTCGATACGGGTGCGCTCGTGCGGGAGCACGATCCGCTGGTCGTACGGCTCGATGCCGACGAGGGCGATGAGGCCGCGCCGCGTACGGCGCACGCCGTCTGGTCCCTCGTACTCCTGCTCGACGGCGTACACGCACGGCTCGTCGTCAAGGCGCAGCACGCCCGCCGCGCGCCAGGCGCAGAGCCGGTCGCGGGCGTCGTCGCAACCCTCCTCCGGCAGAATCAGGTGCACGACGTTGTGCGGGCTCCGAGCGGCGAGACGGGCCCGCAACTCGGGGCTGATCACGTCGAACGGCGGCGCCACGACGTCGGCAAACGCGACGTGGTTGCCGTCGAAGTGGAGCGCACGAAACGGCCGTAGCCGGGCCCCCGAGACGGTTACCGGCTCGCCCATCGCCCAATCGTACTACGCCCGCTTCGATTGACGGGTTGCCCGCCTCAGGGCGCTCCCTCTCTCAGCCGACGTAGAATCTACACTCGTGCGAGTGACCGCTGGCGAGAAGACCTGGGTGCGCGACCTCGAGCCGGGCTCGCTCGTCGACTCGACGTTTGCGGTGTTGCGCAAGGAGCGCCGACGCGGGCGCACCGGCTCGACCTTCCTCTCGCTCGAGCTGGCCGATCGCACCGGGCGCGTGCACGGGATGGTGTTCGACGACGCGGTGGTGCTCGACGGTCGCTTCGACCAGGGCGACACCGTGCGGGTGCTCGGGTCGGTCGAGGAGTTTCGCGGCAAGGCGCAGATCGTCGTGCGGGGCGTCGAGCGGGTGGCGCCCGGTGACCCGTTGCTGTACGTGCCCGGCGCGCGGCGCGACACCGAGGACCTCGAGGGGTTTCTCGAGTTCCTCATCGCGGAGATCGCCGATACGACCCTGCGGGCGCTCGTCGAGGCGGTGTACCGCGATGGACGTTTCCGCGCGCTCTTCCGGCAGGCACCGGTCACCGCGGAAGGTCACCACGCCGTCGCGGGGGGTGCCATCCAGCACACCGTCGCCGTCGCCACCGTGTGCCGTGAGGTCGCACAGCTGCACCCGCGGGTCGACGAGTCCGTCCTCGCGGCTGCTGCGCTGACCTTCTGCATCGGCGCCGCCGACGCCTTCCTGCCCGGCGCCGCGATCCAGCTTGGTGAGGAGGGGCGTCTCCTGGGGATCGCGCACCTGTCGACCCGGCGCGTGGAGCGCGAGGCGGTGCGGCTGCGCACGCCGCGGGAGCGGCTCCTGCCGCTCGTGCACTGCATAAGCGGCCAACGGGCACGCACACGCGAGGCTCTCGCGCTGCACGCGGCGGTCGCTCTGGACGCCGCTGTCAGCGACGGCCACGGTCCGACGGCGTAGAGTTCGACCCGTGCTGCGGCTCGCGCTCGTCCAGGCCGACCTCACCGTTGGTGACATCGGCGGCAACGTCGACCTGCTCGCGCGGAGGCTCACCGACGCAGCGGCGGCCGGCGCCGACCTCGCCCTTGCGCCCGAGCTGGCGATCTCGGGCTACCCGCCAGAGGACCTGCTGTTTCGTCCAGCGTTCCTCGACGCGTGTAGGCGCGGGGCGCAGGAGCTTGCGCGCCGCGTCACGGTGCCGACCCTCGTCGGCTGTCCCTGGCTCGACGGCGACCGCGTACGCAACGCGGCGTTGCTCCTGCGTGACGGGCGTATCGCTGCGCGCTACGACAAGCGACAGCTGCCGAACTACGGCGTCTTCGACGAGGAACGAACCTTCGCCGCTGGCGACGCCGACCTCGGCGTCGACCTCGCTGGGGCGCTCTGTGCCGTCACGATCTGCGAGGACATCTGGGTCCCGGAGAGCCCGTCGTCGACGGTCGCTCGTCGCGGCGCGACGGTCATCCTGAACCTCTCAGCGTCGCCGTTCGAGGTGGGGAAGGGAGCGGCGCGCGAGGAGATGCTGCGGACGAGGGCACGCGACGGGATGGCCTTCATCGCCTACTGCAACCTCGTCGGCGGACAGGACGAGCTGGTGTTTGACGGGCGGAGCGTGGTGATCGGCCCGGACGGCGAGGTGCTCGCTCGAGCAGGAGCGTTCCGCGAGGAGGTGCTGGTCTGTGACGTTGACGTGACGGCGGCTCTCGGCGCTCGGCTCCGCGATGCCCGGCTGCGGCGCGGTGCTCCAACGCCGCCGCTCGTTGCCTCCGTCACCCTTCCGACGGTCGACGTGCGACCGTCCCTTCCCCGCGCCGTCGCTGCACCGCTCTCCGACGAGGCCGACCTGTGGGGCGCGCTCTGCCTCGGGCTCGGCGACTACGTGTGCAAGAACCGCTTCGAGCGTGTGCTGCTCGGCCTCTCTGGCGGGATCGACTCCGCGCTCGTCGCAGCGCTCGCCGCTGACGCGATCGGCGCCGACCGCGTCGAGACGGTCTCGCTGCCGACCCGGTTCAACGTCTCTGCGACGCGCGACGATGCCGCGCTGGTCGCCGAGCGCCTTGGCGTCGCGTTCCGCGAGCTCGCGATCGAGGACCTCCGCACCTCGTTCCTCTCGGAGCTGCCCGACACGTCGGGCCTGGCGGGCGAGAACCTGCAGGCACGCATCCGCGGCGTCCTGCTGATGACGATCTCGAACCAGCACGGCCAGCTCGTCCTGACGACGAGCAACAAGTCGGAGACGGCGGTCGGCTACTCGACGTTGTACGGTGACTCGGCGGGAGGGTTCGCGCCGATCAAGGACGTGCCGAAGACGATGGTGTTCCGGCTTGCGCGCTGGCTGAACGAGGTGGCCGGGTTCGAGCGGATCCCGGTGTCGATCATCGACAGGCCGCCAAGCGCGGAGCTGCGCGATGAGCAGCGTGACGACCAGAGCCTGCCGCCATACGACGTGCTCGACCCGATCCTCGAGGCCTACGTGGAGCACGACCTGTCGCCCGAGGAGATCGTCGCCCGCGGGCTCGGGTCGGACGAGGTCGTGCGGCGGATCGCGCGCCTCGTCGACCTCGCCGAGTACAAGCGGCGTCAGGCGCCGCCGGGGTTGAAGCTGCAGCCGAAGGCGTTCGGCCGTGACCGGCGCGTGCCGATCACGAACCGCTTCCGGTAACGGCCTGCACGAGCAGCGCGGCGTTCAGCACGATGATCACGCCGGCGACGACGACCGCTGCCCGCGTGGTCAGGCGATGGTTCACGAGCGTCCCCATCAGCGTTGCATCTGACGTGAAGCGCACGAGCGGGATCAGGGCGAAGGGGATGCCGAAGCTGAGCACGACCTGTGACAGGACGAGCGCGCCGGACGGGTTCCAGCCGACGGCGAGGACGACGAGCGCCGGCACCATCGTCACGGCGCGGCGCACGAACAGCGGGATCTGGCGTTGGACGAAGCCCTGCATCACCACCTGACCAGCCATCGTGCCGACCGACGAGGAGGAGAGGCCAGACGCGAGCAGCGCGACGCCGAAGGCGGTGTCGGCGTGTGAGCCGAGGAGCGTGCCGAGCCCGTGGAACGCGACGTCGATGTCGGTGACGCCCGTCAGTCCGTGGGCGTGAAACACCGCGGCGGCGGTGATCAGCATGCACGCGTTGACGACGCCGGCGATGCCCATCGCGATCACGACGTCGACCCGCTCGAAGCGGTAGATGCGCCGCTTCGCCTCCTCGCTGATGCCGACGACGCGGCGCTGCGTCAGCGCCGAGTGCAGGTAGATCACGTGCGGCATGACCGTCGCGCCGAGGATGCCGGCGGCGAGCAGCACGCTTCGGTTGCCGTCGAGACGCGGCGTCACGAGACCCTTGGCGATCGCCGGCAGCGACGGGTCGGCGAGGAACACCTCGAACGCGAAGCCGGCGACGATCACGCCGACGAGCACGGTGATCGCCGCCTCGAGGTGACGGAATCCGCGCGCTTGCAGGGTGAGGATGGCGAACGCCGCGATCCCGGTGAGGATCCCCGCGGTGAACAGCGGCACGCCGAACAGCAGGTTGAAGCCGAGGGCGGCGCCGATGAACTCCGCCATGTCCGTCGCCATCGCGATCAGCTCGGCCTGCAGCCAGAGCGCGATCGCGACGGGCCGTCGGAAGCGTTGGCCGCACAGCTCGGGCAGGTTTTGTCCTGTCGCGATCCCGAGCTTCGCGCTCATCGACTGGATCAGCATCGCCATCAGGTTCGCGGCGAGGATCACCCAGAGCAGCAGGTAGCCGAAGCGCGAGCCGCCGGCGACGTTCGTCGCGAAGTTCCCCGGGTCGACGTAGGCGACGGCGGCGATGAACGCTGGACCGAGGAAGGGCCAGATCGCGCGCATCCCACGCCGCTGCCCTTGGAGGGAGCGCTGTGCCGCCTCGAGCACGCGCGACTCGCCAGGCAGAACGTTCGGCAACGGCGGCTTGGTACCCATCCGTTCGTATTCTAGGCGTTCCTAAACCAGTACCATCCGGGCGATGAAGATTCGCGCCGCTGTCCTCGAGGAGTTCGGCAAGCCGCTCGTCGTCCAGACCGTCGACCTTGCCGAGCCGCGCGCCGGCGAGGCGCTCGTACGGATCGAGGCCTGCGGGGTGTGCCACACCGATCTGTACACCGCGTCGGGAGCAGACCCGACGGGGTACACCGCGTGCGTGCTCGGGCACGAGGGCGCCGGCGTCGTCGAGCGGGTCGGGGATGGCGTCACGTCGCTCGTGCCGGGCGACCACGTGATCACGCTGTTCGCGCCCGAGTGCGGCGAGTGCCTGCACTGCCGGTCGCCTCGGACGAACCGTTGCATCGCGATCCGCGAGCAGCAGGGCCTCGGCTACCTGCCCGACGGCACCTCGCGGCTCAGCAGGGCAGGCGAGCCACTGCGGCACTTCATGGGTACCTCCACCTTCGCTGAGTACGCGGTGCTGCCCGCGATCGCGCTCGCGAAGATCAGCCCCGAGGCGCCGCTTGATGGCGCAAGCATCTTCGCCTGCGGGCTGTCGACCGGGCTTGGCGCTGCGATGTTCACTGCCAAGGTCGAGGAGGGATCAACGGTCGCGGTGTTCGGCTGCGGCCTCGTTGGCCTTGGCGCCGTCGCCGGTGCGCGGCTCCAGGGCGCGGAGCGGATCATCGCCGTCGACCTGGCAGAGGGGCGCCTCGCGATGGCACGCGCGCACGGCGCGACGGACACGATGCTCGCCGGTGAGGACGTCGTGCAGGCGATCCGCGATCTGACCGGTGGCTACGGCGCTGACTACACCTTCGAGGCGACAGGAAACGTCGGCGTGATGCGCCAGGCGGTCGAGGCGGCCCGCGAGGCGTGGGGGCTCGCGACGATGATCGGGGTCGCCGGCAAGGGCGAGCTGCTCGAGGTGATCCCACGATTCCTGATCACTGGCCGGCGTGTCACCGGATCGTCGTTCGGCGGCGTGAAGGGGCGAACGCAGGTGCCGCTGCTCGTCGATCGCTGGCTCGCTGGCGAGATCGACGTCGCCTCGATGCTGTCCCACCGGCTGCCGTTAGAGGGTGTAAACGAGGCGTTCGTGTTGATGGAGCGCCAGGACGGGATCCGCACGATCCTGGAGATGCGCTGATGATCATCGAGCGCGCCGAGCACCCGGGGTGGTTGTCGAACGCGTTCCTCGTCGCCGATCGCGAGGGCGGGCACGGTGTGTTGATCGACTCGAACGGGGTCGAGGAGCCGCTGCTCGAGCACGCTGCGCGCCTCGCGATCACGATCACGCACGTGCTCGTCACGCATGGCCACGGCGATCACGTTGTCCGGGTGGCGGAGCTCGCTGCCCGGTTTGGCGTGCCGGCGCTGGCGCACCCGCTCGCGGCAGAGGTGAGCGGCGTCACCGGGATGCTCGTCGACGGCGATGTCGTCCGGTCTGGATCCCTGACGATCGAGGCGATCGCCGTTCCCGGCCACTGTCCCGACCAGCTCGCGCTGCTCGTGGACGGCACCGACTGCTTCACCGCCGACTGCCTGTTTGCCGGGACGGTCGGCGGGACGATGGGCGGCGGCCCGGACGGGTACGACGCGCAGCGACGATCGATCATGGAGCGGCTGCTGACGCTGCCGCCGACGACCAGGATCCATCCCGGTCACTGCCACCCGACGACGGTTGGCGCTGAGCTTGAGCACAACCCGTTCGTGCGGCAGTGGCGCGGTGTCGACGCCGAGGGCGCGGAGCCGTGCACGGTGCGCGGCGAGGCCGCGACGCTCGTCCTCTTCGGACCCGACTACGACGGAACCCACAAGGCCCGGGTACGCTTCGGCGATGGGCGCGAGGCGATCGTCGGGGGCTCGCAGGTGGTTCGCGGGGGCTAGCGTCGCCCTTGCGCTCGTGGTCGCCGCACCGGCCGCGCTGACGGCGGGCGACCAGCCGCTCGTGTTACCGAACGTGCTGCCGTCTCGGACGCTTCGCGTGCCGATCCTCATGTACCACCGGATCGATCGTGCGCGGCCTGGCGAACCAGCGATGACGCGGTCGCTCACCGTTTCGCTCGCCGACTTCACGGCGCAGGTGCGCTGGCTGCACGCGCACCGCTACCACGCGATCACGCAGCTGCAGCTCTTCGAGGCGTTAGAGCAGGGCGCGGCGCTTCCATCGCGACCGGTGATGATCACCTTCGACGACGGCTACGCCGACATCCTCCCCGCCGCCACGGTGCTGCACGGGCTCTCGATGCCGGCGACGGCGTACGTGATCACCGACCGGATCGGCTCGAAGGCGGGGTTCCTCTCGTGGGCGCAGCTCCGTGAGCTTGAGGTGCTGGGCTTTGACATCGGCTCCCACACCGTCGACCACATGTCGCTGCCGACCCTGTCTGACTCGCAGATCCACCACGAGCTCGGTCACTCGCGCGCCATCCTCGAACATCGTCTCGGGCATCCGGTGCAGTGGTTCTGCTACCCCGCCGGGCGCTTCAACGATCGCGTTGTCGCTGCCGTTCGCGCTGCTGGCTACGTTCTCGCGACGACGACGGTCGGCGGCGTTGAGCAGTCGGCGGAGCACCCGTTGCGCTTGCGTCGCGTGCGCGTGTCGCACGCGCTCGGCGTCGGCGGTCTCGCGGGATTGCTCGGCGCCTGACACCGCTTCGGTGTCACGCGACGCCCGGGTGATCGCGTACCGTTCATCCATGTCCCGGCGACCCGTCATCGGTATCACCCTCGAGCTCCACGACTCGATGCTCCTTCACGTCGAGCGCGGTCTGCGGGTGCCGCTGGAGGAGGCCGGTGCGCTGGTGATCGCCCTGCCGCGTGACACGCCGCTTCGCGAGGTGGAGTCGGTCCTGGCGATGGTCGACGGCTTGGTGCTGTCGGGTGGCGCGGACGTCGACCCCGAGCATTACGGGCATGACCGGCACGCGTTGACGGAGACGGTGCCACCAGCGCACGACCTGTTCGAGATCGGCATCGCGCGCGCGGCGCTCGGCGGTGGCGTGCCGATCCTCGGGGTCTGTCGGGGCGCGCAGGTGCTGGCGGTCGCGGACGGCGGCACGCTCACCCAGGACATCCCCGTCCAGCACGAGGGCGCGCACAGCCACTCGACCTCGTGGCGTGACACGTCGCTCGACCCGCCGGGCGAGCACTGGCACGACGTGGTCGCCGAGCCCGGGTCGCTCGTTGAACGGTGCCTGATGGGCGGCCCGAGCCGGGTGAACAGCTATCACCACCAGTGCGTGCGGACGGTGGGCGCGCAGATGAAGGCATCCGCCTGGGCGAACGATGGCGTGATCGAGGCGACGGAGCGGCGCGACGGCCCGTTCGCGATGGGGCTGCAGTGGCACAACGAGCTGATGTGGCGTCACGACGAGCGGTACCTGCGACCGCACCGCATGCTCGCTGACGCGGCGTGGCGGCATGCCGCTCGCTAACCCGCCGCTCGCGGCGCGCATCGCGCTCGCGATTGGACGGGTCGCGCAGGCCCAGCGGACGGCGCTGCAGGCGATCGCTACAGAGCGCGGCTTGAGCCCGCTGCAGATCCAGATCCTCGACGTGCTGGCGGCGGGTGAGCCACCGGTGCCGCGGACACAGGCGATCGCGCGCGAGCTCGGCGTTGGTCAGCCGACGTTGACGGAGTCGATCAACGCCCTGCAGGAGAAGGGGCTGGTCAGCCGCACGTTCGACCCGATCGACCGCAGACGGACGACGATCGCTCTGACGGACGCGGGCGCGACGACGATCGCGGATCTCGGAGCGCTGCCGACTGCCTTGGAGGAGGCGATCACCAGTCTCCCGCCGACCGTCCAGGAGCAGCTGCTCGAAGGCGTCGTCGGCGTCGTTGACGCGCTTCACGCAGCCGGTGTGATCTCCGCCGCGCGCACCTGCACGAGCTGCGCGCACCTCGAACCGACGGAGAGCCGCTGCCGGCACTACCGGGTTCCGATCCGCCGCCGTGACGTTCGCGTCGACTGCCCGGCGCACGCCGAGGGGTAGCGGGTGACCACCGCGTGTTTCGACCTGCTCCCGCTGACCGATGCCCTCCCCGACTCGAAAGCGGCGGCACGCATGACGGGAGAGGCTTCCGCTGCCCGGAGCAGCCCTCTCACACCGGCGCTGTAACAGACGGACGTGCTCGAGGCATGAACGGGTGATGACCACCGACGCCGAACTGATCGATCGCTCCCTGACGGACGCCGAGGCGTTCGGGGAGCTCTACGACCGCCACCACGTGGCCCTCGTTGCATGGGCGAGCCGGGCGTGTGGCGACCGCGAGGTTGCGCGCGAGGTCGTCGCCGAGACCTTCGCGCAGGCCTTCGTCGCTCGCCGCCGCTACCGGCCGCACCCGTCGGGCTCCGCGCTCCCGTGGCTGTTCGGGATCGCGCACAACCTGGTGCGAAGGATGCGACGAACGCAACGGATCGACACGGCCGCTCGCACCCGGCTCGGTATCCCGACTGACCTCGTCGTCGACATCGCCGACGAGGTGGACGAGCGCCTCGCGCTCGACCAGTTCGCTGCGGATCTCGCGACCGCGATGCGCGCCCTTCCATCGGCGCAACGCGAGGCGCTGCTCCTGCGTTACCGCGACGACCTGCCGTTCGATGCCGTTGCTGAGAAGCTCGGCTGCACGCCCGTCAACGCTCGCGTTCGCGTCACCCGCGCGCTCGCGACGCTCCGCCTCGGACTGGAGGATCGATCCTCATGAACGACTTCCGCACCGCCCTCCTCAACGCCGCCGAACGCGAGCTCGCACGTCCCGCGCGTCGCGGGCCACGGCGGCGCACCGTGCTCCTCGCCGTAGCGGCTCTCAGCGTTTCGTCCGTCGCAGCCGGCGCCGCGAGCGGCCTGTTCACGCTCACCGATGGGTCGACAGGCGAGCTGATTCCGCTCCAGTGCAAAAGCAACGCCGACGGGACGATCACCTTGACGATGCCCGGCGAAAGCAGCACGATTCACCTTCCCGCACCCCACTGTCCGACCGATCCCGGCGCCCGCATCGTCACCGACGCGGCAGGGCGCGCGATCAAGCCGGATGCCGAGATGGGAGCCGTCGGCGTCGGCGGTGCCTTCTCCTTTAACGTCTTCGGGGTGGCGAGCGACGGTCGGCACGTGGTCATCGCGACGTCCGATCCGAAGAACCTCGGCAAGACGGCGAAGGAGCTCGGGCTGCCAACGCTCGGCGCTCCCAGCACACCGTCGGATGGCGTCGGCGCAACCGGCCCCTCCCCATCCGGCGGCGGGGCATCCGTCGTCGAGTCAGGCTCGGCGACGGTCACCGCTCAGACACCGTAGGGAGATCTCCGAGCGATCAGCTACCGCCCGCTCAGCGGTAGCTGATCAGCTCGAGCAGCGCTCCGTCAGGATCGCGGAGGTACACCGACGTCCCCTGGCCAGCGGCGCCCGACCGCGGCGCGTCCTCGAGGATTGGCTCGACCCCCCGCGCCCGTAGGTGCGCCGCCGCCTCCTGCGCCGTGCCGTCCCACACGAAGCAGACGTCCGCTGACCCCGGGCGAGGCACGTGACGCGGCAGCGGGAACGGCGAGGAACCGGGTGGGTGGACGTGGATCGCGACGCCACCGATGCGGAATCGGAGCCGGCCGAACGGGAGCTCGTCAACCGTCGCGCCAAGCACATCGCGGTAGAAGACGGCGGCTCGTGTACCGTCCGACACCTTGATCACGACGTGGTCGAGCCCTACGATCACGTCAGACCCTGACGCGCCTCCCGTACAAGCGCGACGCACTCCGGGTAGATCGTCGTGATCGCCGCGCGTAGCTGCGTGGCCTGTTCCTCGGGCGTGCCGGCCGGCGTGATCCGGGCGATGGCAGCAGTCGTCATCTGCACCGCGAGGTGGATGGCGTTGTCGGCGAACGCCACCGACTGGCTGTGCTGCGCCTGTGCTGCCATGTCGCCGAGCGCCCTCTGGAACGACTCCGGATCGAACCCGAACCCGCCAAACCCTTCCATCACGACCTCCTGTCCGCCTACCGCGTCAGGGTAGCGGAGACGATCGTGACGGACTGGCTCGGCGCGTCGCCGCCGCCCGCGCCGGTGCCGAGCGCGTCGATGCGGGCGATCGTCGCGAGCGTCTCCGCATCGGACGAGTGCGCGAGCACGGCGTACTGCGGCGGCAAACCTTCGCCTTGGGTGCCGGAGATGACAAAGAACTGCGAACCGGCAGCGCCGTCCTTCTCGGCCTGGGTCTTCGCCATCGCCAGGTCGCCAAGCTTGTAGTGGTAATCAGCCGGCGGCGCCTGCACGACCGAGTATCCCGGTCCGCCGCCGCCGGTGCCCTGCGGGTCGCCGCCCTGCAGCACGAAACCCTGGATCACGCGGTGAAAGGTGAGCCCGTCGTAGAAGTGGTCGGCAACCAGACCGGCGACGGAGTCGGCAACGACACCGCCGAGCTTCGTATCGAGCACGAACGTCATCCGTCCACAGCTCGTCACCATCACGATCTTCGCGCCGTCCGCCGCGATCGGTGCCTTCGGCGCTGCCGTGTAGCTCTTCGGGCTCGCCGGCGCGGTCGGCGTGACCGTCTCGCATGCCGCCGGGACCGAGACCGGCGTCGATGCCTGCGGCCCAGCTGTCGACGTGGGAGGCGCCGTGGTGCCCGAGGTCGAGCTGCCGCACCCGACAAGCACGAGCGCGATCAGGGCAACGGCGGGGGTGGTGTGGCGCATCAGCGGTTCCAGTCGTCGGTCGGGGTGAGCGTGGTCAGCAGCGTCGCGATCAGATCGGCAGCGGCGTCGAGATCGGCCAGGCTACAGACCTCGACGGGGCTGTGCATGTGGCGCAGCGGGATCGAGACGAGGGCGGCGGCCGATCCGGAGAGCGCGTCGAGCGCGCCGTTCACGTCGGTGTAGGTCGAATCCTCGACGTGCATCGCCTCGACCTGCACGGCGATCCTGTGCTCGTCGGCGACGGACGCGAGCCGCTCGTACAGGCCTGGATGCAGACCAACGCCGCGCGTCAACACCGGGCCATGTCCGACGCGGATGCGCCCCGTGGTGCCGCGATCGATGCCGGGCACGTCGCTCGCGTGCGTCACGTCGACGACGATCGCGACCGCCGGCGCCACGGCGTGCGCCATCGCCCGCCCGCCGTCCATCAGCGTCTCCTCCAGCACCGGCGCACCGGCAACGACCGGCACGGCGACGCCGGACAGCGCGGCGCGTCGAACCGCCTCGGCGACGACCCATGCGCCGGTGCGGTTATCCAGCGCCCGCGACGCGAGGCGGTCGTTCGCGAGCTCGACCGGAGGGCTGTCGATGACGACCGTGTCGCCGATCGCGACGATCGTCCGTGCCTCGGCGGCGTTCCGTGCGCCGACGTCGAGCCACAGCTCGTTGATCGTCGTTGCGTGCGTCAGGTCGGCGCCGCCCATCAGGTGACGCGGCCCCTTGCCGATCACGCCCGGCACGATCCCATCGCGCGTGCGCACCAGCACCCGCTGTCCGACGAGGACCTGTGCATCCCACGTGCCGATCGCGCGGACACGGAACAGGCCGTCGCTGTCCTCGTCGTCGTCGAGCACCTGCGTCACGATCAACGCGATCTCGTCGATGTGGCCCATGAGCAGCGTTGCAGGGCCCTTCGCCGGTCCGATCCGCGCGAACGAGTTGCCGAGCCGGTCGCCGGAAACCTTCGCGAACGTCTCGCAGTAGCCGCGCCAGACGCGTGCCGCCGGCTCCTCGTGACCCGACGGTCCGTGGGCGCGCAGCAGGGCGTCGAGGAACGATCGTGCCGAAGGATCCATGCACCAGACGCTACCATCAACGTTCGTGGAGCACGTTCGCGTCGTCATCACGGGGATCGGTGCGATCACGCCGGTCGGCCTCAACACCACGGACACGTGGGCGGCGCTGCTCGCCGGGCAGACCGGCATTGGCGACCTGACGCTGTTCGATGGCTCGCGCATCGGCTGTGCCGTCGCCGCCGAGGCAACGGGGTTCGAGGTCGCCGCAGTCGTCGACCGGCGCGATGCACGACGGATGGATCGCTGCAGCGTCCTCGCCGTCGCCGCCGCGCGCGAGGCGTGGGCGAACGCCGGAGCGCCGAACCTCCCGCCCGACCGTGTCGGGGTCGTGCTTGGCACCGCCGTCGGTGGGCTCGCGACCATGACCGAGCAGGCCCTGCTGCTCGCCGAGCGTCCCGACCGGTTGTCGCCGCACTTCATCCAGAACATGCTCGTCGACACGCCAACGAGCTACATCGCCACTGACCTCGGCATCCGCGGCCCGAACTTCGCCGTCGTCTCGGCCTGCGCGACGGGTGCCCACTCGATCGGCGTCGCGGCCGAGATGGTGCGCCGCGGCGAGGCCGACGCGATCCTCGCCGGCGGCGCCGAGGCGGGCCTCAGCGAGCTGTTGATGGGCGGGTTCGCCGTTATGCGCGCGCTCGGCTCGCCTCGGCCCGGGGAGGGCCCGGCGTCCGCGTCGCGACCGTTTGACGCGACCCGCAACGGCTTCGTCCTCGGCGAGGGCGCGGTGCTCCTGGTGCTCGAGCGCGAGGTCGACGCGCTCGCCCGCGGCGCCTCGATCATCGCCGAGCTGGTCGGCTACGGCGCGTCGAACGACGCCCACCACATCACCGCGCCGCACCCGGACGGGATCGGCGTGATGGAGATGATGCGCTCCGCGATCGAACGCGCCGGGCTCAAGCCCGACGCGATTGGCTACGTCAACGCTCACGGCACCTCGACGCCCCTCAACGACGCCGCTGAGACCGCCGCGATCCGGGCCGTGTTCGGCGAGCACGCCGGGTCGCTCGCGGTGTCGTCGACGAAGTCGATGACGGGCCACCTGATGGGAGCTGCCGGGGCGCTCGAGACGGCCGTCTGCGCCCTCGCGGTGCGCGATGGGATCGTGCCGCCGACGATCAACCTGCGCGACCGCGATCCTGCGTGCGACCTCGACTACGTGACGGAGGGCGCTCGTGCGATCGCCGGGCTCACCTACGCGTTGTCCAACTCGATGGGTCTCGGCGGACACAACGGGTGCACGCTCGTGCGCCGTTACGGCTGAACCGGCGTTGGTCGAGCGGTTCGACACCCTTGCAGGCCCGGCGCGCGCCGAGCTGAAGGAGCGCGGGTCGCGGTTCCTCGCGCTCGCCGTTCCCGTTGCCTGTCGCGTAGAGGCCGACGGCTTCCATGCCACCCAGACGGCCGCGTACCGGGATGCGACCCACGTCGTGCCGGCCTTCACGCTTCACGACGGCACGGCGTGGGCGAGCGACGCCGGTGAGCCAGGCGGCAGCGCCGGCGCGCCGATGCTGCAGGCGCTCGTCGGCGCCGGCGTGCTCGACGTCGTCGCCGTCGTCGTGCGCTGGTACGGCGGCACGAACCTCGGCATCGGCGGCCTCGTGCGTGCCTACGGCGGCGTGCTCGCGCTCGCGCTTGCCGATGCGCCGCGTCGAACGGTCGTCCGCACGACCAGGGTCAGGATGGTGTTCGCGCACGAGCGCACGTCGGCGGTGCTACGGGCCGTCGCAACGCACGGCGGGTCACAGGTCGAGCACGGCTTCGCGGGCGCGCTCGCGACCTGCTCCGTGACGCTTCCCGCTCATGGTCTGGCTGCCTTCAGCGTCCTCCTTGCGGATGCAACCCAGGGTGCGGTACGGCCGCAGGTGCTCGCTTGACGCCCGAGCAGATCGCGATCGAGGCGCTCGGCCTGGAGGGGCCGCTGACGCTGCTTCGCGCATCGGGGTCAGCCGTGTTCCGCTGTGGTGCCGGCATCGTGCGGGTCGCCACGGGCGGCGGCGCGGCGGTCGAGGTCGCCCGCCAGCTGCACGCCGCAGGTGCACCGGTCGCGGCGCTTCTGGCGGGCCCGGTCGGGGTTGACGGGTTCCTCGTGACGCTCTGGCAGGACCTTCCCGACGACGGGACGCTCGACGGCGCCGCGGTAGGCCGCGCGCTGCGGCGCTTCCACGATGCCGGCACCGGTGTGAAGGCTCCGACGTGGGAGCCGGTCGCCTGGCTCGACGGTTGGCTTGACGTCGCCGCTGATCCTGCGATCGCCCGGCAGGTTCGCGAACGCGTCCGCGCGGGCGCGGCGCTGCTCGTCGGCCCGTCCGTCCTTCTGCACACCGACGCGCATCGCGGCAACCTGCGCATCGTCGCCGGCGAGGCGTCCCTCGTCGACCTCGAGCAGGTCGCGATCGGACCGAGCACGTACGACTTCGCCGCGCTCGAGGTGACGGAGCGCCGCTTCAACGGCAATGGCGGGGTCGTCGACGCGGTGATCGAGGCCTACGGCGGCGACCGCGACGGCCTTGCTGCGGCGGTCGCGTTGCGCGAGGCGCTCGCCGTCGGCTTCGTCCTCGGGCTCGGTCACGTGGACGTTGCCCGGGAACGCCTCGCACAGCTCGACGACCGCTCCGCTCGTTGGCGACCATACTGAGACGCGTGGACGAGCTACCGGCAGACCTGCAACCCGACTTCCTCGTGGCGGCCTACCGCAACGGCTACTTCCCGATGGACGATGGGCCCGACGCAACCGACGAGGTGCGTTGGTACGAGCCCGACCCGCGGGCGGTGCTCCCGCTGCAACGCGTCACGGTCGGCCGCACCCTCGCGCGCACGCTGCGCAACCACCCCTTCGACCTGCGCACGAACGGCGCGTTCGAGCAGGTCGTCCGGGCCTGCGCACGTCCGCGTGATGGCGAGGACGGCGTGTGGATCTCCGAACGCTTCGTCCAGGCGTACTGCGCGTTGCACGAGCGTCGCAACGCCCGCTCGTTCGAGGCGTGGCTCGACGGTGAGCTCGTCGGCGGGCTCTATGGCGTGCAGATCGGGCGCGCCTTCTTCGCCGAGAGCATGTTCCACACCGCACGCGACGCCGGGAACGTGGTGCTCTGCTGGAGCGCCGCCTACCTGGCGGAACGCGGCACGCTGCTCTACGACGTGCAGTTCGTCTCCGACCACCTCCAGCGACTCGGCGTTGTCGAGATCCCGCTCGCGGAGTACCGCAGGCGCCTCTCCGCGGCGACCGATCTGAAGCTGCTGTCGCGCGAGGAAATGGCCGCCGGATAGTCCAGGCGCGGCCCCGGTCAGTTCACCGACGGGTCGTCTGGCATGCGGGCCAGCAACGCCAGACGGCCACCCTGGCGTTCGAGCACCCGCGCCCAGAGGTTGTGCAGGTCGACGCCGAACACGTCGTCGGCGATCGGTGTTGCGAGGATCCACGCCCCCTGCTCGATCTCTTCCTCGAGCTGTCCAGCGCCCCAGCCGCTGTAACCGGCGTACAGCCGTACTGCTGCGACCGACCCGGTCAGGTCGCCAGCGTCGGCGGAGACGAAGCCGATCGAGCCGAACGCCGGGGAGCCGCCGGCGTCGGCGTCGATGAAGTCGGCGAGCGCCACGACCCCACCGACCTCCACCGGCCCACCCTCGTGCACGCGCTCGCCGTCGGCCATGAGGTGGCTGAGCGAGGGCACCGCATCGGCCGCGCGGGTCTCCGTTGGTCGGTCGAGAACCACGCCCATCGCGCCCTCCGGGCCGTGCTCGCAGAGCAGCACGACGGCGCGTCGGAAGTTCGGGTCGCGCAGGAACGGAGCGGCGACCAGAAGCGTTCCACGCAGCGAGGTGAAGGGCATTCCCGTGGGCGATAGTAGCCTCCCGGCATGACGACGTATCGCAGTGAGACCGACTCGATGGGTGCGATCGATGTGGCGAGCGACCGCTACTGGGGGGCGCAGACGCAACGCTCGATCGGAAACTTCCCGATCGGTGTCGACCGTTTCCGGTTCACGCGGCCGATGATCCGCGCTCTCGGCGTGTTGAAGAAGGGTGCGGCGCTGGCGAACGGCGACCTCGACCAGCTGCCGGCGGAGCGCGTCGCGCTGATCGTCCAGGCCGCCGATGAGGTGATCGCGGGCACCCTCGACGAGCACTTCCCCCTGGTCGTGTTCCAGACCGGGTCGGGAACGCAGTCGAACATGAACGCGAACGAGGTGATCTCGAACCGCGCGATCGAGATCGCTGGTGGCACGATCGGCTCGAAGGCTCCCGTGCACCCGAACGACGACGTGAACCGCGGCCAGTCGTCGAACGACACGTTCCCGACGGCGATGTACATCGCGGCGGTCGAACAGCTCGAGGACGTGCTGATCCCGGCGGTGACCGAGCTGCGGGACACGCTGGATGGGAAGGCGAAGGCGTTCGCGTCGATCGTCAAGATCGGGCGCACGCACCTGCAGGACGCGACGCCGATCACGCTCGGTCAGGAGATCTCGGGCTGGGTTGAGCAGATCGACCAGGCGATCGCCGGCGTGCGCCGCAACGCTGACCCGCTGTGCGAGCTCGCGATCGGCGGCACGGCTGTCGGCACCGGGCTGAACGCGCACCCGGAGTTCGGCGACCGCGCTGCCGCCTACTTCGCGCAGGAGACCGGGAAGCCGTTTCGCGCCGCGACGAACAAGTTCGCCGCGCTCGCCGCGCACGACGCGCTCGTCACGGCGTCGGGCTCGGTGCGCACGCTCGCCGGCGCGTTGATGAAGATGGCGAACGACGTGCGCTGGCTTGCGTCCGGTCCCCGTTGTGGGATCGGTGAGATCGCGATCCCGGAGAACGAGCCGGGCAGCTCGATCATGCCGGGGAAGGTCAACCCGACCCAGTGCGAGGCGTTGACGATGGTGTGCGTGCAGGTCTTCGGCAACGACGCTGCGGTCGCCTTTGGTGGCTCGCAGGGCAACTTCGAGCTGAACGTCTACAAGCCGGTGATGATCCACAACCTTCTCGAGTCGATAACGCTGCTCGCCGATTCTTGCAAGGCGTTCAACGATCACTGTGCCGCCGGCATCGAACCGGTGCACGCGCGCATCGAGGAGCACCTGAACGCGTCGCTGATGCTCGTCACGGCGCTCAATCGTCACATCGGCTACGACAACGCCGCCGCGATCGCGAAGAACGCGCACAGGAAGGGCATCAGCCTGCGCGACTCCGCGCTCGCCTCCGGCCTCGTCACGGAGGAGCAGTACGCCGCCTGGGTCGTCCCCGTCGACATGACCCACCCGTCGGCGTGACGGACGGCTGTCCCGCTTCAAACCATCTGGCAGGCCGGTTATGAACTAGTGGTCTGATTGTCAAATGGCATGGTCATTGGGTGTCTGGAGCTTCGCAGCTCGCTGGCAGAGCCACCCGACGGGTGGCCGAGCCGACAAGCGCAGGACGATCCAGGCAGTCGGATGACCACGCCATCTCACAATCAGACCACTAGGCTAAGGCTAACTACGGCGCGAGGGCGAGAACGCGCGCCGGGACGCCTGAGCCGTCGTACAGCAGCGGCGCGCCGACGACGATCCACGCGCCGCGCGCCGGCACCCGCTCGACGCCGATGAGGCCCTCGAGGTGCCAGATCCCGGCCGGCAGCGTGTAGTAGTGCACGGGGAACGCTGACTCGTTACCGGGATCGATGCCGAGGGTGTCGATGCCGAGGCCGACGACGCCGCGCTCGCCGACGAGGAGCTTCGCCGCGTCGAGGCCGATTCCCGGGAAGCTCGTGCCGTTCGCGACGCTGCCGACGTAGCGCTCGCCGTCGTTCACGAAGCGGTCCCAGCCGGTCGCAACGAGGACCGCGCTGCCGGTCGCGATCGTACCGTCGCGCTCCTCGAGCTCCTCGACGTCGGCCGCTGACAGGCGCCACGTCGGATCGTCGCCGACGCGGTCGCGAACGTCGAGCACCGCGACGGGGCGCACGAGGCGCTCAGCGGGGATCTCGTGCACCATCGCGCCGCCATCGGCGAAGTGGGCGGGAGCGTCGAGGTGCGTGCCGGAGTGCTCGAAGAACCGCACCGCTCGGGCGTAGTACCCGCTCTCGGCGTGCGTCGCCATCGTCGTCGCCTCGGGCGAGAACGTCCCGGGCCAGTGCACGGTCGAGGGGCCGAGGGGCTGGCTGAGGTCGATCACGCGGGCGTTCGCAAGCATCGGGAGGCTCCTGCTCGGGGTTTCCTTGGTGGCGAAAGGAGTGTAGGGTGGTGGGCGATGCGTTCGCTCGCCGTTGTGCTCGTCACGCTCGGAACGCTCGGTGGCGCATCATCGGCCGGGGCGATCGTCGGCGGTGCGGGCGCCGGGCCGACCGACTCCTACCCGTTCATGGCAGCGCTCGTCGACCACCAGAGCGCGTCGGCGTATGACGGGTTCTTCTGCGGCGGCTCGCTCGTCGCGCCGATGCTCGTGCTGACGGCGGCGCACTGCGTGGCCGCTCGCACCGCCGCGCCGGGCTCGATCGACGTCGTCCTTGGCCGGACGAGCCTCGCCGCCAGCGTCGGTGAGCGGATCGCCGTGACCGACGTGATCGTCAACCCCTCGTTCGACGCCACCCTGCTTACCGGCGACGTCGCGGTGCTCCAGCTCGCCCGGCCCGCGGCAGAGGTGCCGATCGCGCTCGCCGGGTCGCCTCCCGCCGTGGGCGTCACGACGATGCTGCTCGGCTGGGGGAACCTCACGGGCCTTGGCGGCACCGCCTCCTACCCGACGACGCTGCAGCGCCTCGACGCGCCAGTGCTCGACGCTTCGGCCTGCGACCTCTACTCCCAGTTTCGCACCGCGTTCGAGCTCTGCGCAGGCGATCTGACGGCGCTCCACGGCGCGTGCGACGGGGACAGCGGCGGCCCGCTCGTCACCGGCGACGCCGCAGCCTCGTGGCAGCTCGTCGGCACCGTCAGCTACGCGACCGCCCCGTGCGCCCAGGCCAACGCGCCACCGGTGTTCCAACGCGCCGACGTCGTCGTGCCGTTCCTCGACCTGCAGCGGCCACCTGGGGTGCGCGCCCTCGTCGCTGACGACCTGCGCGATGGCCGGATCCGCCTGCACTGGTCGGCCCGGCCAGGCGCCCTACCGGCCGACCACGTCATCGTCGTCGTCGCAGGCAGAACGGCGATCACGCCGAGCGTGACGGCCACCAGCGTCGTGCTCACCGGGCTGCCGCACGACCGTCCCGTCGACGTCGCGCTGACGATCGGCAACGCGACCTACGGCGAGGCCCAAGCAGGGGCGACGGTCGTCATCGTCGGCCGCCCACAGGTCGCATCACCACCGCGGGTGACGGTGCGCGCGGGCGTCGCCCGATGCACCCTCACCTGGCGAGGGATCCTGCCGATCCACAGGTCAACCCGCTGGCTGATCGACGGCCGCCGCGGGCCATCGACCGCGACGCTCCGCGTCGGCGGGCTGCGTGGACATCGCGTCGCCTGCGTCGTCACGGCAAGGAACGGCGATGGATCGCGCGCCGTCCAGTCCACCGCGACGCGGCTACGATAGAGGATCACGACCCTCCGAGGCGAAGTGGTGAAGGGAGGACGACGTATGGCACCACGCGCGATCTGGAGCGGCGCAATCTCGTTCGGGCTCGTGAACGTGCCCGTCAAGCTGTACTCGGCAACGAGGTCGCTCGACGTGCGCTTCAACCAGCTGCACGCCGCCGACGGCGCGCGGATCCGCCAGAAGCGTGTGTGCGCGCTCGACGGCGTCGAGGTCGCGGCCGAGGAGATCGTCAAGGGGTATGAGATCTCACCTGACCGCTACGTCACGATCAGCCAGGCCGAGCTTGACAGCGTGCAGGCGAAGGCGACCCGGCAGATCGAGATCGAGGAGTTCGTCGAGCTGGCCGAGATCGACCCGCTGCACTTTGAGAGCTCCTACTACCTCGTGCCGGAGAAGCTCGCGGTGAAGTCCTACGCCATCCTCCACCGCGCGATGAGCGACACCTCGCGCGTCGCGATCGGCCGTGTCGTGCTGCGCTCGAAGGAGTACCTCGCAGCGATCCGCCCGCTCGGCGAGACGCTGACGATGGCGACGATGCGGTTCGCCGATGAGATCGTCGGCCGCGATCAGCTGGCCGGCTTGCCGGACGCGGCGACGGAGGTGTCCGAGCGCGAGCTCGTGATTGCCCGCCAGCTCGTCGAGTCGCTCAGCGCGCCGTTCACGCCCGAGCGCTACCGCGACACGTACCGCGAGGCGGTGCTTGCGATGATCGAGCGTAAGGCGGATGGCGAGGTCGTCGTCTCGGCGCCGGAGAACGCCGCGCCGGCGAAGGCCGTCGACCTGATGGCGGCGCTTGAGGCGTCGCTCGCCGCTGCGAAGGCGCGGAAGGCCCCAATCGCCGTCGAGGCCTGACGCTGGCTGCGGCGGCGCGCACGCTGGTCACGGTCGACGGCCGCGAGCTCTCCCTGTCGAACCTCGACAAGGTGCTGTATCCCGAGAGCGGGTTCACGAAGGGCGCGGCCGTCGACTACGCGGCGCGCATCGCGCCGGTGCTGGTGCCGCACCTTGCGGGGCGAGCGCTGACGATGAAGCGCTACCCGAACGGCGTGACCGCGCAGCACTTCTACGAGAAGCGCTGCCCATCCCACGCCCCGCCCTGGGTGGCGCGCACCGAAGGCGACCTCCCCTACGTCGTCGCGAACGAGGTCGCGACGCTCGTGTGGCTCGCGAACCTGGCCTGTCTCGAGCTGCACCCGTCGTTGGCCCTCGCGGACGATCCCGAGACGCCGACGGTGCTGGCGTTCGACCTCGACCCCGGCCCGCCCGCCGACGTGATCGATTGTGCCCGTCTCGCGCTCGACCTGCGCGGCATGCTCGACGGGCTCGGGCTCGCCTGCCATGCGAAGACGTCCGGGTCGAAGGGGATGCAGGTGTACGTGGCGCTGAACACGCCGACGACGTTCGCGGCGACACGCTCGTTCGCGAAAGCGGTCGCGGAGACGCTCGAACAGGTGTTTCCGGAACGCGTCGTCTCGTCGATGGCGAAGGAGCGCCGTGTCGGTCGGGTGTTCGTCGACTGGGCCCAGAACGCTGCAAGCAAGACGACGATCGCCGCCTACTCGTTGCGGGCGATGGCGCGTCCGACCGTATCAACGCCAATCTCCTGGGACGAGGCCGCGCTAGCCGTCGCGGCGCGTGATCCGACGCTGCTTGCCTTCGACTCGGCCTCCGTGCTCGACCGGATCGAACGCCACGGCGACCTCTTCGCCGACGTCCTGACGCAGCGCCAGTCGCTTCCAGGCTGAGCGGGTCGCCTGGCCGCTGGCGCCGAGCGGAGAGGTGGAGTAGGCTCCGCGGCATGGAGCGTGCGACCCGCAGCCGCGATGACTGGACGCTGATCCGCATGGAGACGCCCGACCGGCCTGGTGGTCTCGCGGTGCTGACGCGCCTCCTTGCTGCCTGCGGCGTCGACATCCTCTCGATCGAGGTGCTCAGCCACCGCGATGGGCTCGCCACCGCTGACGTGCTCGTGCACGGCGGTGATCTCGATCGCGCGCTGCGGGCTCTCGACGCCGACGTCCGGCTGCTCGGTCGCCGCTCGCACGGCGTGCTGCCCGACCCCGGGCTGGCGATGGCCGAGGCCTCGGCGCTGGTGGTCGATGAGCGAACGGCCGACGCCCTCCTCGACGCAGCGCTGCGGCTCGTCGATGCAGGCATCGGCGCGGTCTACCAGGTCGACGAGAACGGCGAGCTTCAGAGCGTCGCGGAAACCTCGTCCGGGCTGCGCCTGCTCGCCGAGGAGGCAGCCAGTTCGGGCGCGCCCGTCCTGCGCGAGGAGTCCGCCGGCTCGGCCGTCGCGATCCCCGTCGCCGAGGACGGCGCCACGCTGATCGTCGCGCTCGCGCGGACGCTCACCTTCCCCTTCCAGGACGCCGAGATCGACCGCGTCGACGCGCTCACATCGCTTGCAATGCGGCTCCTGCCGTAGTTCGCTGGTACGATCGTGCGGTGGAGAAGGCCTCCGAAACGCTGCGCACGACGGACCGTGTCGCGGCCGTCCCTCCGAAGGTCGACGTGGCGTGCCCGCTCTGCGGCGCCGATCGGTACGTCGTCCGCTTCCCCGACCGTTTCGAGGGCCGGCCGCTCGACCCTGACGTGCACTACACGTCAACCTCAAACGCTTACGGCCAGCACGGACGCATCGTCAAGTGCCGCTCGTGCTCGCTCGTGTACATGAACCCGCGCCCGCACCAGCAGTCGGTGCAGGACAACTACGCGGCGGTCGAGGACACGCGTTACGTCGAGGAGGAGCAGGGCCGCGTCGAGACGTTCACCGAGAGCCTCGAGCACCTCTCGCGTTTCGTGCCGAGCGGCCGCCTGCTCGACGTTGGCTGCCACATCGGCACCTTTCTCGAGGTTGCCGAGTCGGCGTTCGGCTACGAGGTCTCGGGCGTCGAGCCTTCCCGTTGGGCTGCGGCGATCGCCCGCGAGCGGATCAACGGTTCGGTGCACTGCGGACCGATCGAGGACGCGCCGATCGTCGAAGGCGGCTACGACGTCGTCACGCTCTGGGACGTGATCGAGCACCTGCCCGACCCCGCGATCGACATCCGCGCGATCTTCGGCGCGCTCCGCCCGGGCGGCATCTTCGCCGTCTCGACGATGGACGTCGAGTCCTGGTTCGCACGCATCATGGGACGGCGCTGGCCGTGGTACATGCAGATGCACCTCGTCTACTTCTCGCGCGCGACGCTCAGCGAGATGCTGCGCCGCGAAGGCTTCGTGATCGACGACGTGGTCCTCCACACCCGGCGCGTGCGGGTGTCCTACCTGATCTCCCGCCTCGACGCCTACGCGCCGTTCATCTCGAAGCCGCTCGCGGCCCTCGCGCGTCGCCTGAAGGTTGCTGACCGCACGATCGGCGTGAAGCTCGGTGACATCTTCACCGTGATCGCCCGGAAGCCCTGACGGACGCCCCACGGCCGGCGTCAACGGCTCCAGGAGCAGGTCGCAACGAGGTCGCGCGTCGCGCAGGTGACGCAGGACGGGGCATCGTCGGCGGTGAGCACGACGAGGTCGTAGCGCACCCGCTGGCCACACGATCGGCACTCGACGAGCTCCAGCTCGCCCGCCGCCACCAGGAGGCTGAATCGCCCTCGGGGTCGGGCGAAGCGATCGCCTCGGGTGCGACGGATCGTCTCCGCCAGCCTTCCACCGGTTCCTTCAGACATCGCGGCTCTCCGATCGTACGGGCGCCGTGCTGCGCCCGGGTGTACCAGGATCAGATCGCGATCGGCCGGCGAGCTTGTGCGAGTACGCCGCGAGGTGACGGAAGGAATCGTCAGGTTGGGTCGAGCAGGAGGCGTGCGTGCTCGTGGACGTCGGCAATGCGCGCGAGCACCCGATCGTCGCGCTGCCCGGCCGGAAGCACCAGCTCGCGCTCGCCGCTCCAGCGCCGCGCGATCGCCACGGGATCCTCGCCCGTGAGCAGCGCCGCGGCCTGCGCGGCCGCGCCGTAGGCGACCAGTTCCTGCTCCGCGGCGAGCACCACAGCTCGACCGGTGAGGCGGGCGACGACCGCCCGCCAGGCGGCTCCACGCGCGCCGCCCCCGACCAGGACGACCGGGGCGTCGTCGTCGAGAGGGGACGCGCGCCGACCGATCTCGTCGAGCGCCGTCACGAGCGAGGCGACGGCGCCCTCGTAGGCTGCCATCAGGATCGCCCCGGGCGTCGTCGAGTGGCGCAGCCCGGTGATCAGCCCGGCTGCCAGCGGGTGGTCGGGGGTCCGTTCACCGTCGAGGTAGGGGAGCACGACGACGCCCTCCGATGGCTCGACGACCTCGATCCCGATCCCGAGCAGGCTGGCAAGACGATCGATCGCGAGCGTCGCGTTGAGCGTGCACGCGAGCGGCAGGTAGCCGCCCGAGGCATCGGCGAACCCGGCGACGACGCCCGACGGGTCGGCCGTGGGCGATGTGCTCCTGGCGAACACCGTGCCGGAGGTTCCGAGCGAGATCACCGGCGCGCCCGGGGCGATCCCCAGCCCGAGCGCCGCCGCCGCGTTGTCGCCCGCTCCGACACCGACCGGGATCCCGGACCGCAGCCCGGTCGCCCCCGCCGCCACGACGCCGACGACGCCTGCCTGCTCGCGCTCGGAGAGCACCCGGGGGAGCGCCGAGCGGTCAAGCTCCACGAGCGGGTGTCCGAGGACCTGGTCGACGTAGCGACCGGTCACGGCCGACCACCACGCCGTGCCCGATGCATCGCTGCGATCGGTCACGGCCTCGCCGCACAGCCGCTCCGTCAGGTGGTCGTGCGGGAGCCTGACTCCGGCGATCGCCGCGGCGACGCGCGGCTCGCAGCGACGGAGCCAGGCGAGCTTCGCCGCCGTGAAGCTCGCGACCGGCACGACTCCGACCGCGTCGGCCCACCAGTCGACACCGAAGGCCTCGCGCAGCGCGAGCGCATCGGGAGCGGCCCGAGTGTCGTTCCAGAGGATGGCTGGCCGGAGCGGTGCGCCACCTGCATCCTGGACCACGAGCCCGTGCTGCTGCCCGGCGATCGAGATCGCCGCGATCGACGATCCCCGGCCGGTGCGACCGACGGCGGTCGCAAAGGCCTGCCACCACAGGGCCGGATCGGTCTCGCGGGCGCCATCGCTCCCGGTCACGAGATGCCGAGCGTCGCCCCGGGAGACGACCACCCCGCTCGCGACGTCGACGACCACGACCTTCGTGGACTGGGTCGACGAGTCGACGCCGGCGACGAGCGCTGATGGGTGCGACGAGCGGATCATTTGTCTAACAGGCATACTAATGTCCCGAAGGAACGTGCAGGCCCCAAGGAGCCCATCATGAGTGATCGCTACGCACCGGTGCCGGAAGACCGCTTCGTCTTCGGCCTCTGGACAGTCGGCAACCCGGGTAGAGATACGTGGGGTGGAGCGACGCGACCCGTGATCGCACCCGACGAGATCGTCCGGCGGCTTGGCGATCTCGGCGCGCACGGCGTCTGCTTCCACGACAACGACCTGATCCCGTTCGACGCCACGCCGGCCGATCGCGAGGCAATCCTCGGACGGTTCCGGAAGGCTCTCACGGAGACCGGGCTTCGGGTGACGATGGCGACGACGAACCTGGCGTTCCACCCGGCGTTCAAGGATGGCTCGTTCACCGCGAACGATCCGGCCGTGCGCCGGTTCGCGATCGCGAAGTCGCTGCGCGCGATCGACCTCGGTGCCGAGGTCGGGGCCAGCACGTACGTCTTCTGGGGTGGCCGCGAGGGCGCCGAGATCCACGCCTCGAAGCCCGTCGGGCCGGCGCTCGATCGCTACCGGGAGGCGATCGACTTCCTCGCCGACTACGTGGTCGACCGCGGCTACGGGATGCGGTTCGCGATCGAGCCGAAGCCCAACGAGCCTCGTGGCGACCTGTTCCTGCCGACCGTCGGGCACGCGCTGCACTTCATCGAGACGCTCGCGCGACCCGAGATGGTCGGGGTGAACCCCGAGGTCGCGCACGAGACGATGGCCGGCCTGAACTTCGTCCACGCCGTCGGTCAGGCGCTGTGGGCGAACAAGCTCTTCCACATCGACCTCAACTCCCAGCGGATCGGACGCTACGACCAGGACTACCGCTTCGGGCAGGAGGACATCAAGGAGCTTCTGTTCCTCGTCAAGCTGCTCGAGGAGTCCGGCTACGACGGGCCGCTGCACTTCGACTCGCACGCGCTGCGAGCCGAGAGCGCCGAGGGCGTGTGGGACTTCGCCCGGGGCTCGATGCGGACGTACCTGATCCTGCGAGAGAAGGCGACGCGGCTCGCGGCCGATCCCCGCTACATCGCCCTCTGCGCCGAGGCGCAGGTCCCCGAGCTCTCGCTTCCGACCGTTCCTGAAGGCTTCTCCGGTGAGGCGGTCACGAGGCTCCTCGAGGAGCACCACGATCCCGACGCCCTCGCCGCGCGCGTCGTTGCGAACGAGCGGCTCGACCAGCTCGTGACCGAGCACCTACTCGGAACGGCCTGAGGTTCCGTGGCGCCCGTGACCGCCGACCAGACGACGGTTCGCGACGCGAACCTCGGCGTGGTTCTCCGCCACGTCCGCGACGGCGGGGCGATCTCCCGCGCGCGGATTGCGGCCGAGACCGGGCTCAACAAGTCCACGGTCTCGAGCCTTGTCGGGGAGCTGATCGAGCTCGAGGTGCTCACCGACACGGGCCTCGACGAGCGGCCCGGGAGCGTCGGACGTCCGGCCGCCACCGTCGCGCTCTCGGGGCGCCACGCGGCAGTCGGGATCGAGATCAACGTCGACTACATCACGGTCGCGGTCGAGGACCTCGCCGGGGAGACGGTCTCCGAGCGCCAGATCTGGCGCGACCTGCGCGGCGCGCCGCCCGGGCCGGTGCTGGACGAGCTGGCGGTGATCGTCGGCGGAGAGCTCGCCGGGGCATGCGCGAGCGGTCGGCTGCCGTACGGGCTCGGGATCGCGCTCCCCGGACTCGTCGACACGGCGTCGGGCGTCCTCCTCCGCGCGCCGAACCTGCGCTGGGACGGGGCCGCGATCGGGCGTGAGCTGGCGAGCCGCCTCGAGCCGCTGCGCGCGATCCGCGTCGAGAACGAGTCCAACCTCGCCGCGCTCGCGGAGCTCTGGCACGGCGAGCAGCCCCGTCCGCGGAACTTCATCCTCGTCTTCGGTGAGATCGGCGTCGGCGGTGGCGTGGTGATCGACGGCTCGCTGTTCCGCGGCGCGCACGGGTTCGCAGGCGAGTTCGGACACGTGACCGTCGCGCCGCACGGCGACCGCTGCGGGTGCGGCGCCAACGGCTGCCTCGAGACGCTCGCCGGCCTCGAGGTGATCGCCCGCCGCGCCGGGCTCGCGCTCTCGGTCGGGGAGCGGAACCCGAGCCTCTCGGCCGAGCTCCGGACACGCGCGGCGGCAGGCGAGGCCCGGACGATCGACAGCCTCGACGTCGCGGGAGTCGCGATTGGGATGGCGCTCGGCACGGCCAGCAACCTCCTCGACCTCGACGCGGTGGTGCTCGGCGGGGCCTTCGCCGAGCTGGCGCCGTGGCTCGTTGGCCCGATCGAGCGCGAGCTTCGGACGCGGTTCATGGCGGCACGCTGGTCGCCGTTCCGGGTCGTCGCCTCCTCGATCACGGACGGGCCGGTGCGGGGGGCCGCGGCGATCGTCCTGCGCGACATCTTCGACAATCCGCGAGTGGCACTTGACAGCGTCGGCTCCGCACGCTAATTTGTCGTGTCAACCGACAAATGTGGAGGAGACACATGAATAGGTCAGCAGTGCGCTGGTTCGCCACCCTGGCGATCGCCGGCATCGCGGTCGTCGCATCAGCGTGCGGCAGCTCGGACACGGCCACGCCCACGGGCTCGACGCCCGCGCCGGGCACCGGCGCCGGGTCCGGCGGCGGCAAGGTCGGCGTGATCCTGCCCGACACGAAGTCGTCGATCCGCTGGGAGTCGTTCGACAAGCCCCTCCTCACCAAGGCGTTCGCGGACGCCGGCGTGACGGCGGACATCCAGAACGCCGAGGGCGACAAGGTCAAGATGGCGACGATCGCCGACCAGATGATCACGAGCGGCGTCAAGGTCCTGATCATCGTCAACCTCGACTCGCCGAGCGCCGTGGCGATCGAGACGAAGGCGGCCGCTGCCGGCGTCAAGACGCTTGACTACGACCGCCTCACGCTCGGCGGCAACGCCGAGGCGTACGTCTCGTTCGACAACGAGGTCGTTGGCCAGCTCCAGGGCACGGGCCTCGTCAAGTGCCTGACCGACAAGGGCGTCGCGAACCCGCGCGTCGTCGAGCTGAACGGCTCGCCGACCGACAACAACGCGACGCTCTTCAAGAAGGGCTACGACTCGATCCTGCAGCCGCTCTACGACGCCGGCACCTACACCAAGGTCGCCGACCAGAGCGTGCCGGACTGGGACAACCAGAAGGGCGGCGTGATCTTCGCCCAGATGCTGCAGGCGGCCGGCGGCAAGATCGACGGCGTGCTGGCGGCGAACGACGGTCTCGGCGGCGCCGCGATCGCCGAGCTGAAGAAGCAGAACCTGCAGATCCCCGTAACCGGCCAGGACGCGACACCGGAGGGCCTCCAGGCGATCCTGCGCGGCGACCAGTGCATGACGGTCTACAAGGCGGTCACCAGTGAGGCCAAGGCCGTCGCCGATGCGGCGATCGCGCTCCTCTCCGGGAAGGCGCCCGCAACGAACAAGACGCTCAAGGACTCGGTCAGCGGCCGCGACGTCCCGAGCGTCCTGTTGGCGCCGGTCGCGATCTACAAGGCCAACGTCAAGGACGTGATCGCTGACGGCTTCGTCACGAAGGCCCAGGTCTGCGTCGCAGATCTCGCCCAGGCGTGCACGGACGCTGGCATTTCCTGACCAGATAGGCGATGATGGGGCGCCTCGCTCGCAGCCGCGAAGCGAGGCGCCCCTTCGCCGTTTCGGAGCCGAGCCATGAGCCCTGCAAAGGATGATGCGCCGATCCTCGCGATCCGTGGCGCGAACAAGAGCTTCGGGGCGATCCACGTGCTCCACGACGTCGACTTCGCCGTCTACCCCGGACAGGTGACGGCCCTCGTCGGCGACAACGGCGCCGGCAAGTCGACGCTCGTAAAGTGCATCTCGGGCGTCTACTCGTTCGACGGCGCGGACGTCGAGTTCGCCGGCAACCCGGTCACGATCTCCGGGCCGCGCGACGCCGCACACCTCGGGATCGAGGTGGTGTACCAGGACCTCGCGCTCTGCGACAACCTCGACATCGTTCAGAACATGTTCCTCGGCCGCGAGCGCCGCACCGGTGCAACGCTCGACGAGTCGTCGATGGAGAAGCTCGCGCGGAACACGCTGGCCGACCTCTCCGTCCGCACCGTCAAGTCCGTCCGCCAGTCCGTTGCGAGCCTCTCCGGCGGCCAGCGCCAGACCGTCGCGATCGCGAAAGCGGTCCTGTGGGACTCGAAGGTCGTGCTGCTCGACGAGCCCACTGCGGCGCTCGGCGTCGCGCAGACCCGTAACGTGCTCGATCTCGTGCGGAAGATGGCCGACCAGGGCCTCGGCGTCGTGATCATCAGCCACAACATGAACGACGTGTTCGAGGTCGCCGACCGGATCGTGGCGCTCTACCTCGGTCGCGTCGCCGCGGAGGTGCGCACGACGGAGTCGACGCGCGCGCAGGTCGTCGAGCTGATCACGTCCGGCCGTTCCGGCGACCTCGGGCTCGCCCGCGCCGACCAGGTGCAGATCTGATGAGGGGGTTCTCGATGGCACAGGCAGCGGACGAGCCGCCGACCGGCGGCGCGGCCGTCGCGCGCAACGACTTCAGCATCGACTCCGAGCAGCTCGGGCTCGGGGCGTCGCTGCAGCGGCTCGTCTTCCGCAAGGGCACCGACCTCGGCGCCGCTCCGGCGCTGCTCGGGCTGATCTCGCTGACGCTGCTGTTCGGCCTCAGCGCAGACCGGTTCATCTCGAAGGGGAACTTCGCGAACCTGCTGACGCAGGCGACCTGGCTGATGCTGCTGGCGGTGGCCGTCACGTTCGTGCTGCTGCTCGGCGAGATCGACCTCTCCGCGGGCTACACAGCCGGGCTGTGCGTCGTCGTGACGGCATACCTGCTGGCACCGCCGCACAACGTCACGCCGTGGGTCGCGATCCCGGCCGGGTTCGTCGTCGGCGCGACGATCGGCGTGATCACGGGCCTGCTCGTGGCCCGAGTGGGCATCCCGGCCTTCGTCGTGACCCTCGCGTTCTTCATGACCTGGCAGGGCGTGGTCCTGATCATTGCGAAGGACGGCGGCACGATCCCGATCACGAACGACCTGATCATCGCCTTCGTGAACCGATCGATGCGACCGCTGTTCGGCTGGATCCTGCTGGTCCTGATCGCCGGCGGCTACCTCGTCTCGGCCCTGCGGAAGGCGCAGCTCCGGACCCGCAACGGGCTCCCCGCCGAGCTCCGCTCCCTGATCCTAATCAAGGCCGGCATGCTGGCCCTTGGCTGGGGAGCGATGACCTACGTGCTGAACCAGAACCGGGCCTTCGCCGGCGCGACCGCGCCTCTCGAAGGCGTCCCGATCGCCGTCCCGGTCGTGGTGGCGATCGTCGTCACGCTGCACTTCCTGCTCGAGCGAACCAGCTGGGGTCGCCACGTGTACGCGGTCGGCGGCAACGTCGAGGCTGCCCGGCGCGCAGGCATCTCGGTGACCTGGATCAAGATGAGCTGCTTCATCATGTGCGGCCTCGTGGCCTGCGTCGCCGGGCTCGCGCTCGGCTCGCAGCTCAACTCGGTCTCACCGCAGACGGGCGGCAACGACACGCTGCTCCGTGCCGTCGGCGCTGCCGTGATCGGCGGCGTGTCGCTGTTCGGCGGACGCGGCAAGCTGATCTACCCGATCATCGGCGGGCTCGTCGTCGCGATGATCGACAACGGGCTCGGGCTCCTCGGCACCGTCGCTCAGATCGACTTCACGGCGTCCGGGCCACGGTTCATCGTGCAGGGCCTGGTGCTGCTCTTCGCCGCAACGATCGACGCGCTCTCACGGAAACGGTCGGTCGGCTAGCTGGGGGTCAGGGCCCGTACGACCCGACGATCGTCGCGTCCGACGCCTGGGGCGGCTCGTCGCAGCGTGCGCCGATCCCGGCCGTGAAGGCCTGAAACGCGGGCAGGTCGAGGAGCGGGTTCGGCCCCGCCTCCGGGTCGAGGGAGGCGATGTGGAGGAACGAGACGCCGTCCGCGAGCCGGTAGGTGGCGTAGCGGATGCCGGCCGGTGCCAGCTCGTGGAGCTCCCGGTAGACCTGCAGCACGAGCTGCTCGTTCTCGGCGACGCGATCGGGCTTCACACGGTATCGGACGACGACGTCGGGCATCGGAGCGCTCCTCGTTTGTCCCATCCGCTCACGCCTGAGCGACGAATGGTAACATTGACGCTACACATGGTACACGCCCTCGATGCGCTTGGAAGCCCGGTCCGGCGTGAGATCCTGACCGCGCTCCGGACGACACCGCTGGCCGTTGGACAGCTCGCTAAGCGGTTCCCGGTGAGCCGACCCGCGATCTCCCGTCACCTCCGGCTCCTCGAGGACGCCGGGCTCGTGGAGCACCGGACGGACGGCACGCGCAGCGTCTACCAGGTCAGGGTCCAGGGCTTCGGCGCCGTCCGCGACTACCTCGACGGGTTCTGGGACGTCGCGCTGTCACGGCTCGAGGAGCTGGCGGAGGAGTGATCGAGCGCAGCGTTCACCTCCGCTGTCACCGTGCCCGTGCGTTCCAGCTGTTCACCGAGCAGGCGGGCGACTGGTGGCCCCGTGACCTGCGCCACACGAGCGACCACCGGAGCGAGATCAAGATGCTGGTGCTGCGTCCGGTGATTGCTGTGCTGCTCGTCGGTGAGGGGCAAGGCTGGCAAGCGACGGCGAGGGAGCTTGCCGGGGCAAGTGACCGAGCTGGAGCGCTGCTCGCCCGGCCATGACGGGCGAGGTTCCAGCCGCCGCTCCGCAGCCCCGTCGATCAGTACAGCAATCCCCGGACGCTGCACGAACCGAGGGCCGGTTCTTCGAGCGGGCGGAGGATGGGGCAGAGGTCGAGCTCGGCCGGGTCACGACGTGGGCGCCACCTGACCGGATCGACCTCGACTTCTATCCGGGCACGGACGCCGACCATCCGACCCTCGTGAGCGTGCGCTTCTCGGATGAGGGCGACGGGACCATGGTGCACGTCACGCACCACCCTGGCCCCGCGAGCGTTGCGCTGTGGGACGAGCGCGTCGGCTCGTACGTCCGGTCCTGGTCGCTGGTCCTCGCGGCGATCGAGGAACGAACATGATGGTCAGATTATTGTTACCATACCGCCCATGCCTCGATTCTCCACGACAGCGACGATCGCCGCGACGCCCGACGCGGTGTGGGCACTCCTGACCGACGCGCCCGGGTACCCGACCTGGAATCCGACCGTGGAGCGCGTCGACGGCGCGATCGTGCCGGGCGGCCGCATCACCGTGCGGGCCCGGGTCAGCCCGGGGAGGGCGTTTCCCGTGAAGGTGACGACGTTCGATCCTCCCGCGCGGGTGGTCTGGACCGGCGGGATGCCGCTCGGGCTGTTCCGCGGTGTGCGGACGTTCACGCTGACCCCAGACGACGGCTCCGTCCGGTTCTCGATGGAAGAGGTCTACAGCGGACCGCTCACACCGCTCATCGGCCGTACGATCCCCGACCTTCAACCAGCGTTCGACGCGTTCGCGGTTGCGCTCAAGGAGCGCGCAGAGGCTCGGTGATCTACCGCGCGCGCGTCGCCGCGTCCGGGCGACGTTCGTCCCAAACCGGCCCCGGGGCCTCGTACACCCGCCCGTCGGCGCCGAACACGATGTAGCGATCGAACCCACGGGCGAACCAGCGATCATGGGTGACGGAGACGACCGTGCCTTCAAACGCCTCGAGGCCATCCTCCAGCGCCTCGGCGCTTTCGAGGTCGAGGTTATCGGTCGGCTCGTCGAGCAGCAACATCGTTGCACCGCCCAGCTCGAGCAGCAGCACCTGCAGACGTGCCTGCTGGCCGCCAGAGAGCGTCTCGAAGCGCTGCTCTGACTGGTGTGCGAGGCCATACCGGGTGAGCGTGCTCATGCCGGCGCCGCGGTCGAGGGCGCCGGTGCGCATCACGATGTCGAGCGGCGTTCGCCCGGCGTAGGTCGCCACGTCGTGGGTCTGGGCGAAGTAGCCGGGCACGACGCGGGCGCCGAGCCGCCAGCTTCCCGCGTGGTGGACTCCGTCGTCGCCGGCGAGCAGGCGTAGGAAGTGGCTCTTCCCTGACCCGTTGGCGCCAAGCACCAGCACCCGCTCGCCGTAGAAGACCTCAAGGTCGAACGGCCTCATCAGGCCGACGAGCTCGAGGCGTTCACACGTCAAGGCGCGCACCCCGGTGCGCCCTCCCTTGAGGCGCATCTTGATCGTCTGGTCCTTCGGCGGCTCCGGTGGCGGTCCGATCTCCTCGAACTTACGCAACCGCGTCTGCATCGCGCGGTAGCGGCTCGCCATGTCGGGCGAGATCGATGCCTGAACGCGGAGCGTCGTGACGAGGTCCTTCAGTCGCCTGTGCTCCTCGTTCCACCGACGCAATAGCTCCTCCAGCCGCTCGATGCGGTCGCGGCGCGCGTCGTGATAGGTCGCGAACCCGCCGCCGTGCGTCCACGTCGAGCGTGCTTCGACGGTCACGATCCGCTTCGCCGAGGCGGCGATCAGCTCGCGGTCGTGCGAGACGAACAGCACGGTCTTCGCCGTCTCCTGCAGACGCTCCTCGAGCCACCGCTTGCCGGGCACGTCGAGGTAGTTGTCCGGCTCGTCGAGCAACAGGACCTCGTCGGCGCCGCGCAGTAGCGCCTCAAGCACGAGCCGCTTCTGCTCGCCGCCGGAGAGCGTTCCGGCCCGGCGGTCGCGCACGACGTCGAACGGCAGCGCGAGCGCCTCGCGACAGCACGTCTCCCACAGCACCTCGGCCTCCCAGCCGCCGACGTCCGTCCAGTCCGCGATCGCCTCGGCATACGCCATCTGCGCGTCGTCGGTCGCGTCCGCCGCGACACGACGCTCTGCGGCGACGAGCGCGACGCTTGCGACCTTGACCGCCGGTGGGGCAACGGAGGCGAGGAGCTCGCGGATCGTCGTCGCGTCGCGAACAGACCCGACGAGCTGCCGCATCACGCCGAGCCCGCCCGACCGCACGATCGCTCCCTCGCTCGGCTCGATGTCGCCGGCGATCAGGCGCAGCATCGTCGTCTTTCCCGTGCCGTTCGCGCCAAGCAGCGCCACCTTCGCTCCGTCGCCGACCCGGAACGAGACCTCGTAGAGCAGGCAGCGGCCGTCCGGCAGGAAGTAGGAGATCCGGGAGAGCTCGACGTGACCCAACGCGTCTGAAGGCTACCGGGTGGGTGTAGCGCGCCCGATGCCTACGATACCGACGACGTGACCGGCCTCCAGACTGCCGCGACGGGTGCAATCGCCGGGAGCACGATCCTCCTCGGTATGCCGATCGTTCGCCTGAAGATGCTCGGCAGCCGCGGCCGTGCGTTCCTCGGCGCGCTGTCGGTCGGCGTCCTGCTCTTCCTGTTCACCGACGTCGTGTCGAAGTCTGGTGGCGTGATCGAGGTGCCGCTCGTCGCCGCACGGCACGGACGCTTCCTGGCGCTCGCGGTGCTGTTCCTCGCCGGGCTCGCCGTCGCACCGATCGTCCTCGCGAAGGCATCGAAGCCAGGGGCGAAGGACTCCGTGCTCCGGCTCGGGATGATGGTCGCGATCGCGATCGGCATCCACAACCTCGCCGAGGGACTCGCGATCGGCGTCGCCTCACGCCAGGGCGAGGTCGCCCTCGCTGGCACGCTCGTCGCTGGCTTTGCGCTCCACAACGTCACCGAGGCGTTCGGGATCGTCGGGCCGCTCGGTGATCGTCGACCGTCGTGGACGTGGCTGCTGGTCGCCGGCCTGGTCGCCGGCTCGCCGACCTTCCTCGGGTCGATCATCGGCTACCACATGACCGCCCAACCGCTCCAGGTCGCGTCCCTCGGTCTCGCAGCCGGGGCGATCGCCTACGTGATGGCCGAGATCGGCCAGTCCGTCGTCCGCCGCGCCTCGCGCGAGCTCGTCCTGATCGGCACGCTCGCTGGCTTCATCGCTGGTATCGCGACGGACTGGATCCTCGTCGCGACAGGTGCGTAGGACGGGATTAGACTTCGAGCACCCCAGTGGAGGTTCGTATGCGCCGCACCCTTCTCCTCGCCATCGCGTTGCTCTGCTCCGCCGTCTCCGTCGCCCTGGCAAACCCGCCGTTCGTGATCGTCGATGTGAGCTCGACGAACTCTGGTCCGGGCGCGGTCGGCGGACGTCAATGGTCGGTGTTGCTCGCCAACCTCCCGGGTGGGGACACGTCGATCACACAGCCGATCGACTCCTTTGATCAGGCGAAGCTCGCAGGCCCGCCGGCAACGCCGGCCACCTGCTCGAAGGACGCGCTTGCGACCTGTGCCGGGACGATGACCTACTTCGACGGTTCAGCGTTCCTCACCGGCCCGCTCGTCTTTCCGGCGTCCACGGGCTGTCCTCCTGGCGTCTCCGTGCACCTGGCCGTCGCCCCGGCACCGGTCGGATTCGTATCGGCCCCCATCGCGACCGCGATCCTGAGCCCGGTTGATCCGACGTCCCAAACACCGCCGTTCTGCGTCAACGTCCGCTTCTCAATGAGCCAGACGGAGATGCTGGCACAGGTGCCGACCGGGGCTATGGAAGGCGCCATGGCGCTCCAGCGCGCGTTCAACATCAACCTTCACGACTGGGCCGCTGCGAGTGGCGCCGGCTCGCTGTTCACGAACAACCCGTCGTCGGCCGTCGAGCGAACGGTTTCGGCCAGCGTCGATGGCGCCGCGCCGACGACCGCGACGGTGACGGAGAGCGTCGGTGGCCTGACGTCGATCCTTGTCGCACCCTACGCACATCGGGTGACTTACGGATCCAGGTTGAGCCTGTACGCGTCGGTCTACCGCGCACCCGGCACGTCCCCAGGTGACTCCGCGTGGATTCAGACCTACTCTGATCCGATCTCGTCCCGGTTCCTGCCGTCGCTCTTTTTCACTGCCGTCGGCAACCAGACGCTCACGAACGCGTACGGCGTCGTGACGCTTGAGAGCGAGCCGCTCACGAAGCGGACGACGCTGCAGGTGGCGAGCGCGCTTGTAACCCCGACGGCCGTGGTCGGCGCGACGGTCGCATCCGGGCCGATCGGCCCGATCGAGGTCGTGGCGGCGAACCCGACGATCCGGGGTCTGAAGGTCAGCGCCCGTCGCGGGGGGCGCTACAACGTGACGTTCTCGACCACGGTCGCCGCCGGCCTCACCGTCACCGTCCGAGCCGCCCGATCGAGCAGCCTCTCGAAGGTCTCCAGCGGTGCGCCCCTAACGTTCACCTTCCGGAACCTGAAGATCCGGAAGGGCGCCGAGCTCGTCGTGATCGCTGGCGCGCAAGGAGTGACGCCCGGCTCGATGCGTCGGGCGTTGCGGTAAACCGGTCGCGCGATGCGCGCGCCGCTGGTGTCAGTACAGCCCCTCGCCCTTGCGGTAGCGCTCGGCCCGCTCCCTGTCGTACTGCTCGGCGTCGATCCTGCCGGCGTTCAGCGACGCCATGATCGCGCCCGCCGAGGGCAGCTCGCTGCGGTCGATGTGCCGGGCCGGGTTCCAGAGGTCAGACCGGATGAAGGCCTTCGAGCACTGCGTGTAGGCCTCCTCGATCTCGACGAGGATGCCGAGCCGCGGGGGCTTGCCGTCGACCGCGCTCGGCGCAAGGAGGTCGGGGTCGTCGACGAGGCGCGCCCGCCCGTTCACGCGGAACGTGTCGTCGACGCCGGGGATCAGGAACAGGAGCCCGACGCGCGGGTTCGCGAGGATGTTGCGCAGCGAGTCGGCGATCCGGTTGCCCGGGCGCTCTGGCATCAGCAGGGTGCGGTCGTCGACGATCCGCACGAAGCCGGGCGGGTCGCCAAGTGGGCTGACGTCGCACGATCCATCTGGCGCCGAGGTGGCGAGGCAGCAGAACGGTGAGCGTTCGATGAACCGTCTCGTCAGGTCGTTCAGCTGGCCCGCGGTCTTTGAGAGGACGATCGGCTGCGCGTCACCACCGATCAGCTCGCGGAGACGCTGCTCGGTGCGGACGTCGCCCATCAGGCCTCGGCGACCACGGCGTTGCGCAGCGTCGGACACCCCGTCACGTCGATCTCGACGACGTCGCCCGGCACCAGGTAGCGCTTCGGCGTCCGTCCGTCGCCCACGCCGCCCGGGGTGCCGGTGATCAGCACGTCGCCGGGCTCGATCGTCGTCGCCATCGAGACGTAGGCGATCAGCTCCTCGATCCCGAAGATCAGGTTCCGCGTGTTCGAGGACTGGAGGATCTCGCCGGAGACGGTCGTCCGCACGTCGAGCGAGTCGAGGTCGACGCCAGCGGCGTTCACCAGGCACGGGCCGATCGGCCCGAACGTGTCGAACGACTTCCCGAGGGTGAACTGCCGTAGCGGTGTCTCGAGCTGCGCGCGCCGGCCGGAGACGTCGTTGAAGGCGCAGTAGCCGCCGACGCGGGTGCGGGCGTCGGCGACCGTGGCCCGCGAGAAGCGCTCCGCGAACACGATCGCAAGCTCGCCCTCGTAGTCGGGTCGGGTCTCCTCCCGCGGCAGCACGATGTCGCCGCCATGCCCGATCAGCGAGGACGGCCACTTCGCGAAAAGCACCGGCACCTCGGGGATCGCGAGCTCCGACTCCTTGGCGTGGTCGCGGTAGTTCAGTCCGATGCAGAGCACCTTCGTTGGCACGGTTGGCGGCAACAGCGTGACGTCGGCGAGCGCGTGGACCGGGCCGCCGGCGGCCGCGACGTGTGCCCAGCCGGCGGTGTCGGGGATGAACCCCCGCGGCCCGGCGGCACCGGCGTCGCGCACTGCCTCGCCGTCGAGCCGGCCGATCCGCACCTCGCCACCGTGAAGGAACCGGACAGCCTGGCTCATGACGTCTCCTCGATCCGTGCGATGGGCGTACCGACCGGGACGGTCGTGCCCGGCGTGACGAGGATCTCGACGAGCGTGCCCGACGCGGGCGACTCGACCTCGGCGTTCACCTTCTCGGTCTCCACCTCGCACACGACGCCGCCTGCTACGACGGCATCACCGACCGCGCAGAGCCACCGCGTCAGCGTGCCCTCGTCCATCTGTGCGCCCCATCGGGGCATCGTCATGTCAACCGTCGCCATGCGTGCACGGTACTACGCGTGGCTCGCGGGCTGACGGTGCCCGAGGTGTCGGGCGCCGTCAGCCTGCTGCGCTTGACAGCGCCCGCGCGCTTCGGATAATGTATCCAATCATGAAACGTGTCCGCGTGCAACACAACGGCAAGGCGCGCTGGGGCGAGGTTCGCGCCGACAGCGTCCACCTCGACGACGGCGACGTCCTTGACGCGTCGAGCGTCAGCTGGCTCGCTCCCGTTGAGCCGTCGAAGATCATCGCCGTGCACCTCACCTACCGCTCGCGGCTCGAGGAGTACAAGGTTGCCCGCATGCCAGCGGAGCCCTCCTACTTCATGAAGCCGCCAACGACCCTGAACGGGCACCGCGGCGTGATCCGCCGCCCGCACGGCACCCGCTGGCTCAACTACGAGGGCGAGCTCGCCGTCGTCGTTGGCCGGTCGATGAAGGGCGTTCGGCGTGAGGACGTCCACGGCTACGTCGCCGGGTTCGCCCCCGCCAACGACGTCGGCCTGCACGACTTCCGCCACGCCGACCGCGGCTCGATGCTGCGCGTCAAGGGCCAGGATGGATTCCTGCCGATCGGGCCGGCGGTGACCAGCATCGATGAGTGGACGCCTGATGATGGCTACACGCTGACGACGACCGTCAACGGCGCCGTCGTGCAGCACGCAACCAGTGACGACCTGATCTGGAACTGGCGCTACCAGCTCGCCGACCTCTGCCGGCTGATCACCCTCGAGCCCGGTGACGTCGTCCTCACGGGGACGCCCGCGAACAGCCGGCCGATGGCGGTCGGCGACGACGTTGCCGTCGAGATCTCGGGGCTCGGCCGCGTCGAGAGCACCGTCGTCGACTGGGACGTCGACCTCACCGGCCCCGGCGACCAGCCGGAGACGAGCGCGAACACCCTGCACGTTGCCCTCGCGATCCCCGAGGAGGAGGCCGAGCGAATGGTGCGCGAGGGGAGCGTTCCGTGATCGCGCTGCGGAAGATCGACCACGTCTGTTTGCGCGTCGCCGACGTTGCCGACGCCGCTCGTCGATACTGCCTGCAGTTCGGTCTGACGGTGCGCGAGGTGTCACCGGATCGGGCGCTGCTCGCGTGCGACTACGAGCCGTACAGCCTCGAGCTCGCGCCAGGAGACGATCCGTCGCTGCTCGGCTACGACCACTGCGCCTGGCAGCTACGACGCTCGTGCAGCCTCGACGCAGCTCGCGCGCACCTGACCGCCGTCCGCTGGGCCTTCGAGGATCGGGACGACCTGATCGTCGTTCGTGACACCGAGGGCTTCGCGCACCACCTCTTGCCCTTCTGTGAGGACGAGAATCGGCGTCCCGCGATCGCACGCCAGACCGCCAGCCTGCCGGGTTTGCGCCCCCGCAAGCTCGGCCACATCAACCGGCTGACCGCTGACATGCCGGCCGCCACCGCGTTTTACACCGCGGTGCTCGGCATGGAGGTCGCCGACCATCTCGGCGACGCCGGCACCTGGCTGCACACCGGCCCTGAGCACCACCAGATGGCGCTCGTCAACGTCGGCCGCGCGCACTTCCACCATCTCGCGTTCGACTACTACGACTTCGGCACGCTCCGCTCGCTGTTCGACAACCTCGCCCAGCACGGGCGCTGGCTCGGCTGGGGCCCCGTCCGGCACGGCATTGGCCAGAACATCTGTGGCTACGCACGCATCACGGAGGAGCCGCTGTTCGTCGAGTGCTACGTCGACATGGAGATCCTCGAACCCGAGCATCAGCCTCGGAATTGGCCGGACGACCGGTTCAGCTCGAACACCTGGGGGCCGCTCCCGCCGCGCTCCTACTTCCGCTTCGACGCCGCTGCGGTGGAGTCCGAGCGCGAGTCGCGCGAGACGCGCGGCATCCCCCTTCCCCCGCTCTTTTAGGAGACACGCACATGGCACGCACCGGCCAGCAGTACCTGGACGACCTCGCACGCGACGCCCGTGAGATCTGGCTCGACGGGGAGAAGATCACCCACCCGCTCGAGCACCCGCAGCTCGTGGAAGGGGCGCGTTCGATCGCCCGCGTCTACGACCTGCAGCACGAGCACGCCGACGAGGTGCTGTTCCCGTCGCCGCTCACGGGCGAGCCGGTGAACGTGTCGCACATCATCCCGACCACCCTCGCCGACCTCCAGCGGCGCCGGCGCTCGTTCGAGATCACCGCCGCCTCGACCGGCGGGATGATGGGACGCACGCCGGACTACCTGAACGTCACCTTCGCCTGCTTCGCCGGCGCATCGTCGGTCTGGGCCCGGCGCGGCAACGAGCAGGGTGCCGCGAACGTCGTCGCGTACCACGAGCTGATGCGCGACCGCGACCTTTCGACGACGCACTCGATCATGAACCCGCAGGTCGACCGCTCGAAGCCCGAGGCCGACCAGGCGATGGGCGAGGTCTCGCTCCACAAGATCGGCGAGACGGAGAGCCACATCACCGTCCGAGGCGCCCGCATGCTCGCCACCCTCGCGCCGTTCGCCGACGAGCTCTCCGTCTACCCCGGCTCGGACATCCGCCCGCAGGACGGGCGCTACGCGCTCGCCTTCGCGATCCCGATGTCGACGCCCGGTCTGAAGTTCATCTGTCGCGATAGCTACACGAAGCAGCGAAGCCGCGTCGACTACCCGCTCAGCTCGCGCTTCGATGAGCAGGACGCCGTCGTGATCTTCGATGACGTCGAGATCCCCAAGAGCCGCGTCTTCCTCGACGGCGACACGGTGGGCTACTCGGAGGTGATCTCCGACACCGGCTGGCGCGGGCACATCATGCACCAGGCCTTCACGCGGGCCTGGGTGAAGCTCAGCTTCGCCTTCGGGATGGGGCACCTGATCGCCAACACCACGGGCGTCGTGCGCTTCGACCACGTCCAGGAGAAGCTCGGCCAGATCTGGAGCATGGCGGAGCTCACGCGGTCGGCGATCGTCGCTGCCGAGGCGGGCGCCCGCACCGACCAGCACGGGGTCTTCTACCCCGACGACCGCCCGTTCCTCGCGCTGCGGGGCGAGATGCCGAAGTGGCTGCCGCGCTGTCATGAGATCCTGCAGCTGATCGGCGGTGCCGGCTTCATGGCGACGCCGTCGGAAGCCGACATGCGCGGTCCGCTGAAGGACGAGATCGCGAAGTACTACCAGGCGGGTGGAGCCGATGCAGAGCGGCGGATCAAGCTGTTCCGTCTCGCGTGGGACTACGTCGGCTCTGACCTCGGATCGCGCTCAGAGCTGTACGAGCGCTTCTACCTGTCAGACTCCTGGCGGATGACCGCGCTGGCCTACACGCTGTCCGACAAGACGTTCCCGACGAGCCTGGTGGAGCAGTTCATTGGCTGACCTGCATGGTTTCTCCCTCCCGCGCACGCCCGAGGGGCGCTCGTCGCTCGTCCCTTCGCCTCCCTGGCACTACGCCGGGGAGATGCTGGTGATCGAGTACTGGTGCGACCCTGCGGCAGCCGCGCGGGCGCTACCGCCCGGGATCGCACCGCACCCGACCGACCCGGGCCGGGCCGCGGCGCTGTTCGTGGACTGGCAGAGCTGCACGACCGGCCAGGACGAGCTGGTCGACCCGTCGCGGAGCCAGTACAAGGAGTTCTTCGTCGTCCTGAACGGCGTGATCGGCGACCGCGAGGTGACGACCTGCCCACACATCTGGGTCGATCGCGACTTCGCGCTCGTGCGCGGCTGGATCCAGGGGTTCCCGAAGAAGCTCGGCTCGGTCTGGATGACGCGGACGTTCGGGCTCGGCAACCTCGCCGATCCAGGGATCCGCTCCGGTTCCCGGTTCGGTGCGACGGCGGCCGCGAACGACCGGCGGATCGCCGAGGGTACCGTCACCCTCGAGCACGTCTCGCCAGGTGGACCGACGCACAACGATCCACCGCTCGTGAACGTGCGCCACTTCCCGCGCCTCGCTGCCGGTCATCACGACGATCCGGCCGTCCACGAGCTCGTCGGCTCGCGCAGCCACACCCGCAGCGTCTCGGAGATCTGGGAGGGGTCGGCGACGCTGTCGTTCTCAGCCGCGCCAAACGAGGAGCACACAGCGATTGCGCCGGTGCGCGTCGGTCGCGGCTTCCGTCTCGCGTTCGCCTACACCGTCGACGATCTCGAGATGGTGCAGCAGGTCAGCGGTCGCGTGGGTGGGTGAGGTGCCCGACGATCGCGACGATCAGCAGCCCCAGGGCGCCAATCGTCACGGTTTTTTGGACGAACGACACGAACCGCAGCCACCCGTCGAGCGCGTCCAATCGGAGCACGGTGACCAGCGCGAGCACCGCCGAGACGACCAGCCAGACGACCGATCCGTTGAGGGCATTCGCGCTGTTCGGAGGCTTCGGGGCGACCGCCGGAACGTCACTCTCGAGGAACGGTGCAGGCTCACCCGGATGGATCTTCGCGTGGATCAGCAGGCGCCGTCGACCGGCGGTGCGGATGACCAACGCGCGTGCGTCATCGCTGATCCGCGCCGGCGAGCCGCTGAACGGCAGGCCGGCATCGAAACGCAGGGACGACCCGTTGAAGGCGATGACCGTCTCGTGCGCGTCGGGGACGACCAGGTACACCGTCGCCGGCGTCAGGGCGATCGCAGCCTCGCGCCAACGTCCCTCGTGCTCGGCGAGCGCAACGTAGCTCTCGGACACGTCGGCGGCGTAGCGACCGAGGTGGGCGTTCATCGTTACAAGCAAGACTGGAGCGATGGCCGGCCAACCTATCACAGTCGTCGGACCGTTCACACGCAGCGAGGAGCACGGTGATGGACAGGGTTGCGCTGGTTACGGGGGGCGGTACGGGGATCGGAGCGGACGTCTGTCGCCTTCTCGCGGCGCGCGGTTACCGCGTCGCGGTGAACGGGCGACGACCTGGCCCGATCACCGACGTAGCTGCAGCGGTTGGCGGCGTCGCAGTTGCCGGCGACGGCGGCGTTCCCGCCGAGGCCGAACGGATCGTGGCGGAGACCGTGGCCGCGTTCGGTGGTCTGGATTGCCTGGTGCTGAACGCCGGCATCGCCCGCTCGGGCACGATCCTCGAGCAGACGCCGGAGAGCTGGCGTCAGGTGATGCACGCGAACGTCGACGCGGCGTTCCTCACCGCGCGCGCTGCGATGCCGCACCTGATCGAGCGTCGCGGCACCGTCGTCGCGGTCGCCTCGAAGGCCGGCATCACAGCTGGCTCGGCGTCGTCCGCCTACTGCACCTCGAAGGCGGCGATGATCATGCTGGTGAAGTCGATCGCGATCGACTTCGGGCCGATGGGCGTGCGCGCGAACGCGGTCTGTCCGGCCTGGATCCGCACGGCGATGGCCGATGGATCGATGGACGAGCTGGCTCGTGACCACGGGTGGACTCGCGAGGAGGCCTACGCCTACGCGAACCGTCTCGTGCCGCAGCGGCGCGCCGGTTCGGTCGCGGAAGCCGCCGCGACGGTCGTGTGGCTCGCATCGGACGAGGCGGGATACGTGAACGGCGTCGCCCTCCCGGTCGACGGCGGCGCAGCCGTTGTCGACGTCGGGATGGCCTGGGAGGACGCCTGATGGCGCTCGTTGCTGGCGTCGACGTCTCGACCGATCACTACGTCAACGGGCGTCGTCTCGCGAGCGCCGTGACCTTCGAGGACCGCTCGCCGCTCGACGGGTCGTTGCTCGCGAACGTCTCCCGCGGGGACGCGGCGACGGCCGACGCGGCGATCGGGGCCGCCGCTACCGCATTCCCCTCCTGGGCGGCGCTTGGGCCCGCGGATCGCGCCGTCTACCTGCGACGCCTCGCCGACCTGATCGACGCGAACGTCGAGCGGATCGCGGCCGTCGAGTGCGTCGACATGGCGATGCTCCACGAGTCTCTCCGTCTCCGCGTGATCGCGCGCGGTGCCCGCAACTTCCGCGCCTACGCCGACCTGGCGGCCGCGTACGTCGAGCGGGCCTGGGAGTCGAACGGCACCCGCAACCGCGTCGTCCGCATGCCTGCCGGCCCGGCGGTGGTGATCACGCCCTGGAACGCGCCGTTCATGCTCTCGACGTGGAAGTGCGCACCCGCGCTCGCCGCTGGCTGCACGGTCGTCCTGAAGCCGGCGGAGTGGTCGCCGCTCTCGTGCTCGCTGCTCGCCGACCTCGCTGAGGAGGCTGGCCTGCCGCCCGGCGTGTTCAACGTGGTGCAGGGGATCGGCGAGGAGGTTGGTGCGGCGCTCGTCTCCGATCCGCGCGTACGTCGCGTCAGCTTCACCGGCTCGCCCGCGACGGCGCGACAGATCGGCGTCGCCGCTGCGCGCAACCTGGTGCCGTTCACCGCCGAGCTTGGTGGCAAGAACCCGTTGATCGTGTTTGCCGACGCCGACCTCGACGCCGCCGCGAGGAAGGCTGCCGGGCAGTACGACGACAGCGGGCAGGTCTGCCTCTCCGGCACCCGGCTGCTGGTAGAAGCGTCGGTGCGTGAGCGGTTCCTCGAACGGTTCCACCACCACACCGACCAGCACGTGCTCGGCGACTCGCGTGACCCCGAGACGACGATCAGCCCACTGATCCATCCTGATCACCTGGCGCACGTGGCCGGCTTCGTCGAGCGCGCCCGCGCCGCTGGAGACGAGGTCGTCCGCGGTGGCCGCGTCTGGCGTGAGGGCGGCCTCTGGTACGAGCCGACGCTGATCTTCCCCCGCTCAAACGACGCGGAGATCGTGCAGAACGAGGTGTTCGGGCCGGTCCTGACCTTCCAGACCTTCCGCGACGAGACGGAGGCGATCGACCTCGCGAACAGCACCCGTTACGGCCTCTCGGGGATCGTCTACACGGGGAGCGAGGAGCGAGCGAACCGCGTCGGTCGCGCCGTGCGTGCCGGCACGGTGTGGGCGAACTGCTTCCTGATCCGCGACCTGACCGCGCCGTTCGGTGGGATCGGGATCTCCGGCCTCGGGCGCGAGGGTGGCGACTACGCACTTGACTTCTGCAGCGACCTGAAGACCCTCCAGATTCTCGATGGGAGCACGACGTGAGCGAGCACCACGAGGGCGGCTGCCACTGCGGCGCCGTGACCTTCACGATCGGCGGGGCGATCCGCGACGTCACCGTCTGCCACTGCAGCATCTGCCGCAACCTCCACGGCGGTGCCGCCGCCTACAGCCAGTGCCGCGCGGCTGACCTCGCGATCGCCGGCGAGGCGTTGCGCTGGTACGCCTCCGGGGTAGGATCGGAGTACGGCTTCTGCCCGGAGTGCGGCTCGAGCCTGTTCTGGCGTCGGAACGACGGGATGGTCTCGTTCAGCGCCGGCGCCCTGCGCGGCGAGCACGGGATCCGCACGACCCACCACATCTGGGTCGGGTCGGCCGGCAGCTACGAGGATCTCTCGAGGGCCCGCCCACAGCACGAGACGGACAGCGCGTCGGCGCTCGTGGCCCGAGACGGGTGAGGAGCGAGCGTCGCTGAACGAGTACGCACCGGCGCTGCTACACCGCTGGCCTGCGGGTGAGCGGCACGCGCGGATCGATGGCTCGCTCGCCTTCATCGATCTGAGCGGGTTCACGGCGCTCACGGAGGCGCTTGCGGCGCGCGGCCGCGTCGGCGCAGAGGAGACCCAGCGCGTCGTGTGGTCCTTCTTCGCAGTTCCCCCTTCACGTCGCCGGCTCCCGGCGGGACATCTTGAAGCCCTTGACCGCTGTTCGTCGCGGTGCTACCGTTCTCTAACGCGGAAAGGAGGTGGTCCAGACTTGCAAGGTCTTGTGGCTAGTGGAGGTACTCGCTCGTAGGGGCGAAACCCCTGAACCGACGGGGAATCGCAGAGCCAGCGTTGGCGCGGCCGCCGGTCGGCCAGCGCCCCTGCGAAATACCGCAGTGCCAGGAACGGGCGTCGCCGCACCACGTGTGCGCGGCGCCCGTTCTCGTCCTGCCGGCGTGGTCGACCGAACGCTCCCTTCTGTCCGGGCTGGTGCCAAGCCTGGATCCAATCCAGGCTTACGGGGAGAGCAGGGCTCGGATCCGTTCCTTCGGCCGGCCGATGATTGCGCGGCCGTCGTGGACGACGATAGGGCGTTGCAGGAGCGCGGGCCGCGCGAGGAGCAGCTCGACGACCGGGCCAGGTGTGACGTAGTCTGCTTCGTCGAGCGCGAGCTTCTTGAACAGCGAGTCCTTGCGGACGAGGTCGGCGACCGGGTCCTCCAGGGCGGCGACGATCGCCTCGAGCACCTCGCGGGTCGGGCGGTCCTTCATGTAGTCGACGACGTCGAACTCGACGCCCAGCTCCTCAGCGATCGTGAGGGCGCTCACGGACGAGCCTCAATGACGGTTGTGAAAGATCGTTGTTGACATGGGATCCATTCTAGCGACGATCCATTCGGTTCAATAGCCTTCGCGATTCGATCCTTGAGGATCGTTGTGGTGATACCGTTCGTTCGATGACCGGCCTGTATGACCCTCGCTTCGAGCACGACGCCTGTGGCCTCGGCGCGCTCGTGCAGCTTGACGGAGTGGCGTCGCACGGCCTCGTCGCGAGCGCGATCGAGGTGCTCGCGAACATGGACCACCGTGGCGCGAGCGGGGCCGACCCGGAGACCGGTGACGGTGCCGGGATCCTGACGCAGATCCCCGATGCGTTCCTGCGCGCCGCCGTCCGACGCGAGCTCGGTGTCGACCTGCCGGCCCCGGGCGACTACGCCGTCGGGATGGCGTTCCTGCCACGCGACCCGGCGATGCGTCTGCGTTGCGAGGAGCTGTTCGTCCGCATCTGCGTCGAGGAGGGGCACCGGGCGCTCGGCTGGCGCGACGTCCCCGTCGCCCCTGCAGCGATCGGAGCGCTCGCGCGCGATTCCGAGCCGGTCGTACGTCAGCTGCTCGTCGAGCGACGGGGCGGGGATGGCGAGACGTTTGGGCGCAAGCTCTACGTCATCCGCCGCCGCGTCGAGAAGGAGGCGGCCGCGAGCGGTGTCGCCATGAGCGCCTTCTCGGTCGTCTCGCTCTCCCACCGCACTGTCGTGTACAAGGGCCTCCTGCGCGCGACGCAGCTGTCCGCCTACTACAGCGACCTGCGTGATCCGGCCTTCGCCTCGGCGATCGCGCTGGTGCACTCGCGCTTCTCGACGAACACGCTCGGCACGTGGGACCTCGCGCATCCGTTCAACTACCTGTGCCACAACGGCGAGATCAACACGGTGCGCGGCAACCACGCATGGCTCACCGCCCGCGAGCCGCAGCTGCGCTCGGAGCGCTTCGGTGGCGACCTCCAGAAGCTGTTCCCGATCGCCGATGAGCGGTGGTCTGACTCAGCGGTTCTTGATGCGGTGGTCGAGCTGCTCGTCCACGGCGGTCGCTCCCTGCCGCACGCGCTCGCGATGCTCGTGCCACCGGCCTGGACCGACCCGTCCCTCGACCTGCCGGACGCCGTGCGCGCGTTCCACGAGTACCACGCGTCACTGACCGAGCCGTGGGACGGGCCGGCGGCGCTGCTGGCAACGGACGGCGTGCGCGTCTGCGCGATGCTCGACCGCAACGGGCTGCGACCGGGCCGCTTCGTGCGCACCAGGGGCGGCCTCGTCGTCGTCGCATCCGAGGCCGGCGTGCTCGACCTGCCAGCCGCAGAGATCGTCGAGGCCGGCCGGCTCGAGCCTGGTCGGATGCTCGTGCTCGACACCGAGTCGGCTCGTGTGATCCGCGACGACGAGGTGAAGCGCGTCCTCGCGCGTCGCCAGCCCTACCGCCAGTGGCTCGACGCGGAGAAGCTGTTCCTTGACGATCAGCGACCACGCACGGTTGAACCGATCGCTCCGGACGAGCTGGTACGGCTCCAACGCGCGTTCTCCTACACGCGCGAGGACCTGCGGATGGTGATCGCGCCGATGGCTCGCGACGGCGTCGAGGCGACCGGCTCGATGGGCGACGACGCACCGCTCGCAGCGCTCTCCGAGCGCCCGAAGCTGCTGTCGGCGTACTTCAAGCAGCACTTCGCCCAGGTCACCAACCCGCCGATCGACCCGCAGCGGGAGGCGCTCGTGATGAGCCTTCGCACGACGGTCGGCGCGATCGGCAACCTCCTCGACGAGACGCCGGAGCACTGCCGACGCGTCGCGATGGCTGGGCCGATCCTGCAGTCCGGCGAGCTCGCAAAGCTCCGTCACCTCGACAGCCGGTTTCGCACCGAGACGCTCTCGACGCTCTATCCGATCGCCGAGGGGGCGGCGGGGATCGAGCACGCCGTCGACGCGCTGTGCCGCGATGCCTCGCGCCTCGTGTGGGACGGCACCGCGATTATCGTGCTGTCAGACCGCGGCGTGAACGCCGAGCTGGCGCCGATCTCGCCGCTCCTCGCCACCGCCGCCGTGCACAGCCACCTCGTCCGCGAGGGAGCCCGCACGATGTGCGGCCTCGTCGTCGAGTCGGGCGAGCCGCGCGAGGCGATGCACTTCGCGCTGCTGATCGGCTACGGCGCCGCGGCGGTCAACCCGTACCTCGCGCTCGAGTCGCTGCGGGCGCTGCACGCCGATGGCGAGCTCGGCGAGCTGACGCTCGGCGAGGCGCGCGAGCGCTACGTCAAAGCAGTCGGCAAGGCGCTGTTGAAGGTCTGCTCGAAGATGGGGATCTCGACGATCCAGAGCTACCGCGGCGCGCAGATCTTCGAGGCGATCGGTCTCGGTCGCAGGCTCGTCGACCGGTACTTCACCGGCACCGTCTCCCGGGTTGGCGGCCTCGAGATCGGCGACCTGCACGATGAGATCGCCGAGCGCCACCTCGCCGCGTTCGGTCAGCCCGACGCGCCAGAGCTCGACGGCGGTGGCGAGCTCCAGTTCCGCCAGGACGGCGAGCACCACGCCTGGAACCCCACCTCGATCGTCGCGCTGCAACGCGCCGTCCGGGATCGCTCCGCGCCGTCCTTCGCAGAGTTCGCCGGCTCGATCGACCGCTCGAACCGGCTGCAGACGCTGCGCGGGCTGCTCGAGCTCGTTCCGGCCGCGGAGCCGATCGCGCTCGAGGAGGTCGAGGGTTCTGACACGATCGTGCGGCGGTTCGCTACGGGCGCGATGAGCCTCGGCTCGATCTCCCCGGAGACGCACGAGACGCTGGCGATCGCGATGAACCGCCTCGGCGGGCGCTCGAACACCGGTGAGGGTGGCGAGGATCCGGCGCGTTCGGTGGCGGACGCCAACGGTGACCTTCGCCGCTCGGCGATCAAGCAGGTGGCGAGCGCGCGTTTTGGCGTGACGACGCCGTACCTCGTCGATGCCGACCAGCTGCAGATCAAGGTCGCACAGGGCGCGAAGCCGGGGGAGGGTGGGCAGCTGCCGGGCTACAAGGTCGACGCGCACATCGCCTGGCTCCGTCACTCGACTCCGGGGGTGACGCTGATCTCGCCGCCGCCGCACCACGACATCTACTCGATCGAGGATCTCGCGCAGCTGATCCACGACCTGAAGTCGGTGAACCCGGCGGCGGAGATCTCCGTCAAGCTCGTCGCCGAGGCCGGCGTTGGCACGATCGCCGCCGGTGTCGTCAAGGCAAAGGCCGAGCACGTCGTGATCGCCGGCCACGATGGCGGAACGGGCGCTTCGCCGATCTCCTCGCTCAAGCACGCCGGGTTGCCATGGGAGCTCGGGCTGGCGGAGGCACAGCAGGTGCTGGTGCGAAACGGCCTGCGGTCGCGCGTCCGGCTGCAGGTTGACGGCGGGCTGCGCACTGGACGTGACGTCGTCATCGGCGCGCTGCTTGGCGCCGAGGAGTTCGCCTTCTCGACCGCGCCGCTCGTCGCCCTCGGGTGCGTGATGATGCGCGTCTGCCATCTGAACACGTGCCCGGTCGGGATCGCGACGCAGGATCCCGAGCTCCGTCGACGCTTCGCCGGCACCCCCGAGCAGGTCGTGCGCTACATGCTGTTCGTCGCCGAGCAGGTGCGCGAGCTGATGGCGCTCGTCGGGATCCGTCGCTTCGACGACCTCGTCGGGCGAGCCGACCTGTTGCGGCCCGCCGCGACCGATCGCTGGCCGTGGTTGCATAGCATCGACCTGGCGCCGTTGCTCGAGCGCGTGCCGGGCGAGCAGCGACGCGGCGAGGGGCAGGATCACGGACTGGATGACGTCATCGACCGTCGCTGGATCGCCGCGCTCGATGCTGCTGCCCTTGACGGCCCGGTCGTGATCGTTGACCGCGTCACGAACGTCGACCGCAGCGTCGGCGCGTTGCTCGCCGGCCACGTCCAACGCACCCGGCCTGGTGCCGCGATCGAGCTGCACCTGACCGGCACGGGCGGGCAGAGCCTCGGCGCTTTCGCCGTCGGCGGGATGGCGATCGACCTCGTCGGCGTCGCCAATGACTACCTAGGCAAGGGCCTGTCGGGTGGTCGGATCGTCGTGCGGCCGCCCGCCGACGCCGGGTACGTGCCGGAGGACAACGTCATCGTCGGCAACGTCGCGCTCTACGGCGCCACCGGCGGTGAGGCGTTCCTGCGCGGGCGCGCCGGTGAGCGTTTCTGCGTGCGCAACTCGGGCGCTTCCGCCGTCGTCGAGGGGATCGGCGACCACGGCCTCGAGTACATGACGGGCGGCGTCGTCGTGATCTGCGGCGAGACGGGTCGAAACCTCGCCGCGGGGATGTCCGGCGGCGTCGCGTACGTGCTCGACAGCGGCCGGCCGATCGGCGAGCGGCTGAACCCCGAGATGGTGACGGTCGAGGAGCTCGTCGAGGACGATCTCGCCCTTCTCGGCGCGTTGCTCGAGCGACACGTTGAGCTGACCGCCAGCACGGTTGCGGCAGGCCTGCTCGCTGACCGCGCGGCGCTGCCGGACCGGTTCCTGAAGCTGATGCCAAACGACCTGCGTCGGGTGCTCGATGCGATCGCCGAGCATGCCGAGGTGGCGTCATGACCGATCCCCGCGGCTTCCTCGAGCTGCGCCGCCGCGTCGCGCCGTACCGTCCCGTCGGTGCACGCCGCAGCGACTGGGGCTACGTCGGCGAGCCTGCCGAGCCATCTCTCGTGCGTGAGCAGGCGCGACGGTGCATGGACTGTGGCGTCCCGTTCTGCCACACCGGTTGCCCGCTCGGCAACCTGATCCCCGACTGGAACGACCTCGTCGAGCGCGATCGCTGGGCTCCGGCTGGCGAGCGCCTGCACGCGACGAACAACTTCCCCGAGTTCACCGGTGCCCTGTGTCCAGCGCCGTGCGAGGAGGCGTGCGTCGTGGCGCTCGGCGACGAGGCGGTGACGATCAAGCAGGTCGAGCTCGCGATCGCCGAGCGCGCGTGGGATGACGGCGGCGTCCTCCCCCGGCCGCCGGCGAGGGAGACCGGTCGACGCGTGGCGATCGTCGGCTCCGGCCCCGCGGGCCTCGCCGCCGCCCAGCAGCTCCGACGTGCCGGCCACGCCGTCGTCGTCCTCGAACGGGACGAGGCGCCGGGCGGGCTGCTGCGCTTTGGCATCCCCGACTTCAAGCTCGACAAGGCGCTCGTCGATCGCCGGGTGGCGCAGATCGTCGTGGAAGGCGTCGAGATCCGCACCGGCGAGAACGTCGCTAACGTCGCCACGCTCCGGGCATCGTTCGACGCCGTCGTCCTCGCGACGGGAGCGCAGCGCCACCGCGACCTCGCTCTTGCGGGTCGCGACCTCGCGGGCATCGAGCTCGCGATGCCATACCTCGTGGCGCGCAACCGCGGCGAACGCTCGGCGCCGGGCGCGCGCGTCGCGATCATCGGTGGCGGCGACACCTCCGCTGACTGCCTCGGCACGGCGATCCGCGAGGGCGCTGCGGCCGTCGTCGAGATCGCGCACGGCCCGACGCCGCCGACGCACCGCCAGCCGCAACGCACCTGGCCGGAGTGGCCATCGCTCCTGCGCACGTACGCGGCGCACCTCGAGGGCGGCGAGCGGGAGCACGCGCTCGAGCCGCTCGCCTTCCTCGGCGATGCTGACGGACACGTCAAGGCGATCCACGCCCGACGCCTCTCGTTCCCTGGCTACGACGGCGTCGGCCCGCGACCGCTAGCCGCACGCGGCGAGGAGGTCGAGATCGCCTGCGAGCGGGTCCTGATCGCCGTCGGCTTCATGGGGGTCGAGCAGGATGCCGTCTATGACGGCGTGACGCTGACGGCTCGCTCGACCGTCGCGGTCGACGCGGACCGTGCGACGTCGCTGCCTGGCGTGTTCGCCGCCGGGGACTGCGTGCGGGGCGCTGACCTCGTCGTCACGGCGATCGCCGAGGGTCGCTCTGTTGCCGCTGCCGTCTCGGCGTTTCTAGCCGCCGTGCCCGCAGACGCGTAGGCCCAGGCGGCGGGCGATGGCGTTCGCGGCGAGGCTTGCGTTGCGGTGGCCGGCGACGTAGGCCTCGATCTGGGCCGCGTTGCCTCCTTTGGCGACCTGCGCGAGGCCGTCGGCGGTTGCGACGAGCTGGTCAAGCGCCGCGTGGAGCTGGCGCACCACCGCGACGTCCGCCGGGGCGGCCGGCACGGCGATCACTGCCGCGACCTCCGCGTGCAGCAGACGTGCGGCGCTCGCGGAATAGGTGGCGGTGTCCGGCAGGCTCTGCGGTCGCGGTAGCGCCTTGATCTTCGCGTTCGCAGTGGAGCACGCAGCGTCGGCCTGCTTCACCCAATCCGCCCGCGTCGGCGGTGTGTCGCCGCAGGCGGCGAGCACTGCGGCGATCGTGGCGACTGCGACGGTCCAGGTTCGGTGCACCCGTGATACTTCGACGGTGGACGCCCACAGCCTTCAGGTGCTGGAGTTCGACCGCGTCGTTCGGCTCGTCGTGGAGGCGACGGCGTTCGACGGCGGCCGGGAGCTTGCGAAGGTGATGGAGCCATCTGCTGACGTGGACCGCGTTCGTCTGCTGCAGGAGGAGACGGGCGAGGCGCTGGCGCTGCTGGAGCGCGACCCGCCCCGCCTCGCTGGCGCCCACGACGTGCGCGCTGCCGCCCAGCTCGCCCTGCGCGGCGGCCTTCTCCGGCCAGACGCGCTCGCCGCGATCGCCGAGACCGGGTCGTGCGCCGTCGACGTGCGGCGGACGGTCGGCGAGCGCGACGACGTGCCACGGCTCGGTGGTGTTGTCGCGGTGATCGCACCCGGGCTCGAGCTGCTCGCGCGCCGGATCGAGCAGGCCGTCGAGCTTGACGGCTCTGGCGTACGGGACGACGCCTCACCGGCGCTGCGGCGGCTGCGGCGCGAGGTCGCCGCGGCACGCATCCGGTCGGTCGAGCGGCTGCGGCACCTCGCGTCGTCGTTGAAGCCGCACCTGCAGGAGGACTTCGTCACCGAGCGTGGCGGGCGGCCGGTGCTTGCCGTGCGCTCGTCGGCGCGGGGCGCGGTTCCCGGGATCGTGCACGACACCTCCGGGTCGGGCCAGACGCTGTTCGTCGAGCCGTTTGCGCTGGTCGAGGCGCAGAACGCGATTCGCGAGCTCGAGGCGGCGGAGCGCGAGGAGGTCGAACGCATCCTCGCTGAGCTGTCGGCGCACGTGCGCGCCCACGCTCACGACCTTGTCGCGGCGGTCGACGCGCTCGCCCACCTCGACCTGGTGCTTGCGCGCGGCACCGTCTCCCACGCCTGGGGCGGATGCTCCGTCGTCATCGCCAACGATGTCGAGCTCGTCGAAGCCCGACACCCGCTGCTTGATCCGGCGACAGCGGTGCCGATCGACCTCCCGCTGCGCAGCGTCCGCGCCGTGGTGATCAGCGGGCCGAACACGGGCGGCAAGACGGTCGGTCTGAAGACGCTCGGGCTGCTCGCGCTCGCCCACCAGTCGGGGCTTCGGCCGCCGGCGCGCAGCGCGCGTCTGCCGGTGTTCGATGCGGTGCTCGCGGACATCGGTGACGAGCAGTCGATCGCGATGAGCCTGTCGACCTTCTCCGGTCACGTCAGGAACCTGGTGCGGATCCAGGAGGCCGCTGGTCGCCGCTCGCTCGTGCTGCTCGACGAGATCGCCGCTGGCACCGATCCGCACGAAGGCGCGGCGCTCGCCCGGGCCTACCTGTCCCACCTCGTCGAGCACGGCGCGCTCGTGCTGGCGACGACCCACTATCCGGAGCTGAAGGAGTGGGCGAGCACGACGGACGGCGTCGTCAACGGTGCCGTTGGGTTCGATCCGGAATCGCTTGCGCCGACGTACGTCGTGACGCTCGGTCGCCCGGGCGCATCGCACGCCATCCAGATCGCGCAGCGGCTCGGACTCGCCTCTGGCGTTGTCGCGGCCGCGCGCGCCGACGTCGAGCCAGCGCGCCTCGCTGTGGCCGACCTGCTGGCCGAGGCCGCAACGGCGGAGCACGCTGCGAGCGGCGCGCGAGCTGCTGCCGAGCGTGCCCGTAACCAGGCGGAAGGCGCGCTCGCGGACGTGGCGCGGCGTGAGCGTGAGCTGTCGGCAGCGATCGAGGCGGTGCGCGCTGGCGCGCAGGCCGAGCGTGATCGGGCACGCGTCGATGCCGAGCGCGACCTCGCCGTGTACCGGCGCGAGATCGACGCGTTGCGCTCCGAGATCCGCGAGGCGCGCCGTGCCCCGAGCGAGCCGGTGCGTGATCGGCGGCTCGGCGCCGCGGATCAGGGAATCCGTCGTGCGGCGGACGTCCTTGCCTCGGCCCTCGTCGCGCCGGACGTGCCGATGACCGGGCCGCTCGGTGTGGGCGACCCGGTGATCGCGCCGACCTTGGGCGTGCGCGGCACGATCGTCGCGATCGAGGACGGGCAGGCGGAGGTGCATGGCGGCACGCTGCGCATCAGGGTCGACCTTGACCGGCTGCGGCCCGATCCGAACGGCGCGCGACGCTCAATCGATCCCGAGACTCCTGTCGTCGTGCGTGCCGCCGCACCGAGCTCGGTCGGATACTCGATTGACCTGCGTGGGAAGACGGCAGATGAGGCGCGCGAGGAGGTGCGCCGCTTCGTCGACTCCGCACACCTCGCCGGGAGCCGCGAGGTTGAGATCATCCACGGGCGCGGCACGGGCGCGGTGCGCAAGGCGGTGCGCGACGAGCTCGCGCGGCACCCGATGGTGGATGCGGCGACCTCAGCAAGCGCCGATGGCGCGACGAGGGCGAGGATCTCGGGGTAGGGCAGAGCGCATGTAGATACTCGTTCAATCCCCTCCGCCGGGTAGGGGTTGCTCGACCGTCGCGCTTCCGCTGATGACCGGCTTTCCGTCGCGCCGTCGCGAGAAGAGGCTGGCCGGCTTGCTCTGCCGCGGCTCGTGACCGAGCCGAAGAACAGCTTGTCCGAGAGTGTCCTGTGGCGGTGGACGAACTCGAGGTGCCGCGAGTCGAGCGGCCGGTCACGTGCCCTCGATGCGCTGGCTCGCCCTGCGGAAGAACTCCAGCGGCTCCGGGTGGTCGATGTCGACGCCGTTCTCCTCGCCGCGCGAGCCGGACGATCTCCGCGCCCGGGTGGAGCCCGTCGTCTGACGTAGGCGCGAGCAGGCCGGCGGTGAGCAGGCCGGCGGTGAGCAGGGCCTCCAGCATTCGCTGGTGCGCGCGGCTGCCCCGCATCGCGCGCCGCCGCCGAGACGGTCAGCCCAGACGTCGCCGCGACCGCGCGCAGGATGGCGGCGGCCTTCGCGACGCTCCGGTTCGCTCCCTCAGACGCGGCGAACCGTATGCCGCTCCGGCTCGTCGCGCCCGGTTGACGCGTCGGCGGTCAGCGTCGCGACGAGATCGTCGGCGGTGATCAGCGAGATGCTGTCGTCGGTGTTCGCGGCCTCGACAAGCGCCGGGTCGAACCCCGCGCGCGCGAACAGGAGGATGTACGGCTCCGGCTTCGACGCGGTGAGAGCGCTCGTCGTCAACGGTGCCGGGATTCGGAACGTCCGCAGCTCTTCAAGAACGCTCGCGGGCATCGGCCGGGTCGTCTCCCTGTACTCGCCAACCACGCGAACGCGGTTGCGGTGCACGCCGACGATGTCGATCTCCCCCGACCAGCGCCGACCGGCTGCGTGCTCGTCGTCTACCGCTGGCCCCACCAGGCGCCGACGGTAGCTGCCTCGCGTCCTTGGATGATCCGCACGTACCGTTCGCACAGCTGCTCGGAGGTCGGCGAGACGAAGTCCGCAAGGAACTCGGAGATCTCGCCTGCCCACAGGTCGTGCGGTCGCAGCCCTCGCTCGAGCGCGACCTGGTCGGGAAACACGAACCGGAACCGGAACCGAACGAAGCCGTCGTCGATCCGGAACCGACGCCCCCGCTCGCTGCGCGCGCCACTGCGCCCCATCTGCCTGCGTGGTGCGTGGTGCGTGGAGCGCCGTCGCCTCCTACGATGCCTGCATGACGATTCTCAACGTGCACCGGTTCGGCGCGGGCGACGACATCCCGGTCGTCTGCATCCACGGCGTGACTGGTCACGGGCGTCGGTGGCGACGGATGGCCGAGGAGACGCTCGCCGCGACGCGTCCTGGCGGTCGATCTCCGCGGCCACGGACGGTCGAGCTGGGCGCCGCCGTGGCGTGTTGAGGACCACGTGGCGGACGTGCTGGAGACGCTTGACGCCGAGGGCGTGACGACCTTCCAGCTGGTCGGCCACTCGTTCGGTGGGCTGATCGCAGCGCACCTGCTCGCCGCCGCGCCAACCCGTGTTGAGCGCGTCGCCCTGGTCGATCCGGCGATCGCGCTCGCGCCCGAGCTCGCGCTCGGCTCCGCCGAGGACGAGGTGACGCCGACCCGGTGGGGCTCGGTCGAGGAGGCGAAGGTGGCTCGCCGCGCTGCCCGCACACCTGCTGGCTACGCCGGGTCGGACGAGGACGTCGAGGACCATCTCACCGAGCACGCCGACGGTCTCGGGTTCCGCTTCTGTACGCCCGCGGCGATCACTGCGTGGGGCGAGATGGCGCGCCCACCGGCCGAGCTTGCCGGCATCGACGTCGAGGTGCTCCTGCTCACGGCGACGCAGGCACCGTACGTCACCGACGCGACGCGCCACTGGCTCAAAGGCGACCTCGGCAACCGGTTCCGCGAGGTCGTGATCGACAGCACCCACATGCTCTACTGGGACGCGTTCGAGGAGACGTCAGCGTCGCTCGGCGCCTTCCTCCTCCGTGCGTAAGCTCGACGCCGTCCTCGGCTCGCTGCTCCTCACGAACGCGCTGTGGGGCACCAACGTCTCGGTCGTCAAGTGGGCGATCGGCCAGTGGCACCCGCTCGCCTACTCGCTGCTGCGCTTCTGTATCGGCACGGCGGTGTTCGCGCTGTGGGTCTACATCCGTGAGAGATCGCTGCGGGTCGAGCGCCGCGACCTCCCGCTGCTCGCGCTCTGCGGTGCGATCGGCATCTTCGGCAACCAGATCGGCTTCATGTACGCCGTGCGCTACACGCCGGCGACCACCGTCTCGTTGCTGATGATCACCTCGCCGATGTTCGCAGCGCTGCTGGCGATCGCCCTCGGCCAGGAACGGGTCGGCTGGCGCCACTGGGTCGGGATCGGGATCGCCGGGCTCGGCCTCCTGCTGGTCCTGCGCGGCTCGGGGGCGACGCTCGACCTCACCTCGCTGCGCGGCGACCTCTTCGGCCTTCTGATGGCGGCCTCCTGGGGGTGCTACAGCGTGCTCATCCGCCCGCTGATGACGCGGTACTCCGCGAGCCGGATCTCCGTGATGGTCCTGATCGTCGGCACGCCGATGATGCTGCCGTTCGCGTGGCACCAGATCGCGACGCAGGACTTCGGCGCCATCTCGCCCGGCGGTTGGGCGGCACTCACGTACAGCCTGTTCTTCTCCCTCGTGTTCACCAACATCATGTGGTTCGGTGCGATCCACGCCGGAGGGGCAGCCCGCGCAACCGCCCTGCTGCCGCTTCAGCCGGTGATCGGCGCCGTCGTCGCGGCGATCTTCCTCGGCGAGCGGATCGCGCTGCTCGAGCTCGTCGGCGGCGTGGTCGTCGTCGTCGGCATCATCCTCACCCGGCGCGACGCCCACGTCGAGGACGTCTCGCTCGCCGATTGAGCGGGCCCCGTTCCGACGGCAGAGATACGACCTCTCCGATACGACGTAGTATCGTCTCGGCATGGGACACACGCTGGTACGGGCGGACGACGCGTCGGTGGAGAGCTTTCGCGGACGGTTCTTCAAGATCCGCAAGGCGCTTGGGACGACGGCGGTGGGGATCAACGAGATCCGCTTCCCCGCCGGCGCCGAAGGGATCGATCACGACGAGGTAGAGACCGGGCACGAGGAGATCTACATCGTCACCGAGGGCGCCGGACACTTCGTCGTCGACGGTGAGCGGATCGACGTACGTGCCGGTGACTACCTTCGCGTCGCTCCGCAGGCGCGGCGCATCGCCCACGCGGGCGATGACGGGATGCGCCTCACGGTCGTCGCCGCCCGTCCCCAGCCCGCCTATGACGGGCGTGCCGTGCTGTAGCGATCGGCGCCCGAGCGTCGTCCTACCCGCTGAGCAGGGTGCGCACGATGGCAAGGTGTGCGCGCGTGGCGTAGACGAGGTCGTTCGCGTGCAGACGCTCGTCCTTGTTGTGAAAGCCCTGCTCGTGCACCGTGATCGGCGTCGTTCGGTACGGCCAGAAGCCGTACGCAACGGTGCCCCAGTGCTCGCGCAGGTAGTGCGAGTCGGCGAACCCGGTCGAGATCACGGGGAGCAGCGTCGCGCCTGGATCGGCCCCGTCAACCCACGTCTGGCAGGCCCGGTACAGGGACGACTCGATGGGGGAGATCGCGCCGCCGTTCAGGCTATCGAGCCAGTCGAGCTCGTACGGCAGGTCGTCGCCAAGCGCCGCCCGCAGATCAGCCTCAAGCTCGGCGTGTGTTGCACCGGGCAGCACGCGGCAGTCGACCTCGGCGGTCGCTCGTGCCGGCATCACGTTGCGCGCAGTCGAGCCATGAATGCGGGTCGGTGCCATCGTCGAGCCGAGGAGCGCCGGCAGCGTGTCTGCGACCCACGGGTGCACCGCGCAGGCCCGCGCGACGTCGCCGACGACGTCGTCCGTGACCGGGCCAGAGAGCAGCTCGATCATGCGCCTCGTTGGTGCCAGCAGGCGCGGCGGCGGCTGGTACTGCGCGATCCGCGAGATCAGCGTCGCAAGGCGCAGCACCGCGTTCGCACCGACGTACGGCTTCGACGCGTGGCCGGCCTCGCCGAGCGCGGTGAGCAGGACCGGCAGCGTCGCCTTCTGCCCGCACTCGATCGTGATGACGACCCGACCGTCCGGCAGCACCAGCCGGTCGCCGCCGCCCTCGTCGAGCGCGAAGTCAACGCGCAGGTCGGGCCGCGCCTTCACGAGCCAGCTCATGCCGACGTCGCTCTCGCCGTCCTCCTCGTCGGACTGGGCGATGTAGAGGAGATCGCCGGCCGGCTTGAAACCCGAGCGCGCGAGGATCGCGATCGTCGCCGCGCGCGTCGCCGTCTGGTTCTTCATGTCGACCGCGCCGCGGCCCCACAGCCAGCCGTCGTCATCGACGTGCGCGTCGAACGGCGGGTGCGCCCAGTCGCTGGCGTCGGCAGGCACGACATCGGTGTGACCACAGAGCGCGAGCGACGGCCCGCCGCCCGTGCCGCGGATCCGCGCGACGACGTTCGGCCGCTCCGGATCGCGCCCGACGAGCTCCGCCTCGACCCCGGCTGCGAGCAGGTAGTCGCGCAGGAGAACGGCAGCGGGTAGCTCGCGGCCTGGCGGGTTCGAGGTGTCGATCCGGATCAGCTCACGCGTCAGGGCGAGCACCTCGCGCCCGATCGTCGCGTCATCCACCGGCGATCACCGCGCCGCGATCCAGTCGCCGACGACCTGGTTGAAGCGCTCCGGCTCCTCCCACATCGGGCAGTGGCCGGACTCCTCGAACATCGTCAGCTCGATGCCCTGGTGCTCGGCGACCCACGCACCAGCAGCGACGCTGATCAGCTTCTCGTCGCGGCCCCAGGTCGCGAGCGTCGGCAGCTCGTGCGAGCCGACCACGTCGCGATAGTCCTGCATCGTCTGATCGAAGATCACGCAACAGCCGGCGTTCGCGCCGATCTTGCAGCTCTCCGCAACCATCCACGCGAGATCGTCAGGGGCCAGCTCGTCCTTGAACATCAGCGGCACGATCTCGCCCATCACCGCGGCGTAGTCTCCCTGCGCTCCGGCGAGGATCTCGACCAGCATCGCCAGCGGCAGCGCGCCGAGCGGCCAGTCGTCGCCGGCAAAGTCGCGGGGTCCCTGCGAGATGATCACGTGTCCGGCGATCGACGCCGTGCCGAACTGGCGGATGTAGTCCCAGATCACCATCGTCCCCATCGACCAGCCGGCCAGCACAGGCTGCTCCAGCCCGAGCGTGTCGATCAGGTGCTTGACGTCGCGCGCGAACTGGCCGACGGTGTTGCCACCGTCCGAGATCGGCGAGTCGCCGTGGCTGCGCAGGTCGACAGCGATCACGCGGAACCGCTCCGACAGCGGCCCGACGTTGCGCTCGAAGAACCGTCGCGTCATCGACATGCCGTGAATCAGCACGACCGGGCGGCCCGCGCCCTGGTCGTCGTACACCATCGTGGCCCCGTCTGGCAGGGTGTGGGTGCTGGTCATGCGCTCGATGGTACTCGCCGCGGACGCAGGTAGCCAACCACGATGCATCCGAGCACCGCGAGCGCGAGGTACGCACCGGTCTCCGCGCCGTGCTCGAGCGCAAGCCCGGCCGCGGCGGGGGCGACGATCGCGAGGCCGGCCCAGACGGTGTTCAGCGAGCCGAGCGCGACGCCCTGGCCGATCCCCGCCTCGTCGGCTGCGGCCGAGCACATCGGGTACAGCGAGATCCAGATCACCGTCCCCAACGCGCCCATCAGGATGCTCTCGACGATGAACGGGACGGTGGCGCCGACGAGCCCGAGCGCGATCAGGCAGAGCACGACGGCGCCGACGCCGAGCTGGGCAGCGCTACGGCGGTCGAAGTCGCGCCGCGCGAGCATCACCGCGAACGCGACGGAGAGCAGCGACCCTGCCGTGAACGTCCAGCCGACGTTCGCGGCGGAGATCTTGCGATCGGTCAGGTGCACCGTCGCGAGCAGTTGCTGCGCCCCGAACGCGAGCGACGCGAAGGCAATCCCGGCCCAGGCGAGGCGGATCCCGGGCACGCGTCGACCAGCCCGCAGCGAGGTGAGCGCCGACGGGTGCTCGCTGGCAACGGGGGCGTCGTGCGTCCGTTCGAGCAGCGCCCAGACCGTCAGCGCGAGGATCACCGCGCACACCGTCCACAGCGTCGGCCTCAGGCCGAAGGCCGACACGCACGGTCCGCCGATCACCGGTCCGATCACGCTTGCGGGCGACGCTGCGGCGTTCACCGTCGTCATCGCCCGGCTCCGGCTCGTGTCGGGCACGGTGTTCATCAGCCACGCGAGGCCGGCCGTCCAGGACGCGGCGGAGAAGACGCCGTTGATGGCACGCAGCGCAACGAGCTGCCAGAAGGTCGTCGCATAGCCGAAGAGCGGCACGGTGAGGGCGAACAGCAGCGCCGCGACGATCGTCACCTTCCGCGGTCCGATGCGGTCGCCGAGGTGCCCGATCGGGATCGACAGGGTCAGCACGGCGATCCCGTACGCGCCGAGAACGACGCCAGACTGGGCGTGCGTCAGGCCGATCTCGCGTTCCCACACCGGCACGATCGGGACGGCCGCGAGCCAGACCGCGAGATCGAGCAGCACCAGCGCCGCGATCAGCGACGCGACCCGGATCTCCTTCGCCGACACGCCAGCAGGATACGGCGTGCCGACGCCGAATGGGCTGGCATGCAACTCGCCATGGTGGGCCTCGGTCGGATGGGCGCGAACATGATCCGACGTGTCATGCGGGACGGCCATGAAGGCGTCGTGTACGACCGCAGCCCCGACGCGGTGGCAGCGCTCGTCGAGCACGGCGCGGTCGGCGCTAGCTCGCTCGCAGATCTTGTCGGCAAGATGGCGCAGCCGCGCCACGTCTGGATCATGGTTCCGGCCGGCGACGCCACCGAGGCGACCGTTGACGAGCTTGCGGCGTTGCTCGCTCCGGGCGACACGATCATCGACGGCGGCAACTCGTACTTCAAGGACGACGTGCGTCGCTCGAAGAAGCTCGCCGAGCAGGGCATCGACTACGTCGACGTCGGCACCTCCGGTGGTATCTGGGGCCTCGATCGCGGCTACTGCCTGATGATCGGTGGCAAGCGCGCCGCGTACGACCGTCTCGCGTCGGTGTTCCGCACCCTCGGCCCGGGGATCGGCACGATCGATCGGACGCCGGGGCGTGATGGCAAGGGTGGAACCGCCGAGGAAGGCTTCCTCTACTGCGGCCCGTCGGGCGCCGGGCACTTCGTCAAGATGGTGCACAACGGCATCGAGTACGGGCTGATGCAGGCCTACGCCGAGGGCTTCGACATCTTCAAGTCGGCGAACCAGGAGGCTCTGCCGGCGGACATCCGGTACGACCTCGACCTCGCGGACATCGCCGAGGTGTGGCGCCGCGGCTCGGTCGTCTCGAGCTGGCTGCTCGACCTGACCGCGATCGCGCTCGCCGAGGACCCGAAGCTCGACGGCTACACCGGCTTCGTCCAGGACTCCGGCGAGGGACGCTGGACCGTTCTCGCAGCGATCGAAGAGTCGGTGCCAGCAGACGTGCTCACCGCGTCGCTGTACACGCGCTTTCGCTCGCGGCAGGAGCACACGTTCGCCGAGAAGATCCTCTCCGCGATGCGCGCGAAGTTCGGCGGGCATACCGAGAAGCATTGACGGCGGGTCCGCCCTCCCCGTCCGGTGGTCTGCTACAACATCGACTGATGGATGAGCTCCGCATCCTCGTCGTCCAGAACGACGCTGACAAGTCGCTCGGGCGCATCGCCGAGCACCTCGAGGCGGCGGGCGCGACGCTTGACGTGCGCTCGCCGACGACGACGCTTCCATCGTTGCGTGGCTACGCCGGGCTGGTCGTGCTGCCCGGGCTCGCTGACCCGGTGGACGACGACGCGCCCGTCCACGAGGCGCGTGCGGCAATCGTCGACGCGCTCGGCCGCGACCTACCGATCCTCGGTCTGTGCCTCGGCGGGCAGCTGCTTGCCCAGGTCATCGGCGGCTCGGTGTACCGCTGCGAGAACGAGCTCGGCTACCACGAGGTCGAGACGACCGCGGCTGCAGCGGATGACCCGCTCGTCGGCGGCGTGCCGGAACGGTTCCTGACCTTCCACGCGCACCGCTACGCGTTTGCGCCGCCAGCAGACGCGGTGGTGCTGCTCCAGAACGACGTGTGCGTTCAGGCGTTCCGGGTTGAGGACCGCATCTGGGGCTTCCAGTGCCACCCGGAGATCCCGATCGCCTGGGCAGACGGCATCGCGGCGGCGATCGACGATCCGGCGTCCGTGGCTGGCCTTGCGGCCAGCACGGCAAGCTTCTTTGGCTCGAACGGCGTCACGGCCGAGGCCTTGCGCGCCGAGTCGCGCCGAGCCGCACCGGTCGCGGCCGTGCTCGCGCACGACATCGGCACCGGCTTCGTCGCGGCCTGTGTCGCCGCGACGCGTCAGTCGGCGTAACCCGGGTTCTCCCGATCGAGGCGGCGCTTCTCCGCATCGAACAGCACGCTCGCGTTGGCGGCCTCGCGCGCCCACTGAGCAGCCGTCTTGGTCGCGACCTCCTCGCTGACCCTGATCAGGTTCTGACCGGTCGACTGCGCGAGCACCTGCACCTGGCAGGCGCGCTCGAGGAAGTAGAGCTTGTGCCACGCGTCGGCGACGCTCTCGCCGATCACGAGGACGCCGTGGTTCTCCATCATCGCGACGGTCGCGTCACCGCGCACGGCGTTGCCGATCCGCCGGCCCTCGCTCGCCCCATCAGCGAGACCGTCGTACTCGAGGTGCGCCGTGTGGCCGTGGAAGTACATCGCGTTCTGGCTGATCCGCGTATCGAAGCCGCCTGTCGTCAACGCCACCGCGGTCGTGTACGGCATGTGCGTGTGCAGCACGCAGCGCGCGCTCGGGCGCGACTGGTGCACGCCGCGGTGGATCATGAACGCGGTCAGCTCCCACTCGCCCTCGCCATCGATGACGTTGCCTTCGAGGTCGATCGTGAGGATGTCGGAGGCGCGCAGCTCGCTCCAGTGCGGCCCGTAACGGTTCAACAGGAACAGGTCGTCACGACCGGGGACGGCGAGGCTGAAGTGGTTGTCGACTCCCTCGTTGAAGCCGTGCAGCGCTGCTGCGCGAAACGCTGCCGCGAGGTCGACCTTCGCCGAACGAAGCACGTCCACGTCGGGCACGGAGATGGTTGCCATCAGCGCAGTGTACGCGCAGACTGCTGGTGATGACCCGTCGGCTTCGCCTGCATCCCGCCCTCGACAGGGCGGAGCTGATCGCCGACTTCGACCGCGCGCGGGCGGCGCTCGGCATCGTTGTCGCCTTTCCGCCAGACGTCGAGGAGGCCGCACGCGCCGCGGTCGCGGCGGGCCCGGCTGACGCCGCCCGTGTCGACCGCACTACGATCCCGTTTCTCACGATCGATCCGCCAGGCAGCACCGACCTCGACCAGGCGTTGCACGTCGTCGAGCACGGCGACGGTCTCCGCGTGTTCTACGCGATCGCCGACGTCGGCGCTTACGTTGCGCGTGGCGGCGTGATCGAGGCTGAGGCGTGGCGTCGCGGGACGACGGCGTACGCGCCGGACGTGCGCGCGACGGTCTACCCGCAGTCGCTCACTGACGGTGCCGTCAGCCTGCTCCCGGACGGGGAGCGCCCCGCGATCCTCTTCACCGCTGACCTCGACGCTACGGGGGCGACCGTCGCGTTCGCCATCGAACGCGCGATCGTCCGCAGCAGACGCCGATTGTCCTATTCCGACGCGGCCCGAGAAGGGATGCCGTTGCTCGAACGGCTCGGCACGCTCCGCGCCGCGCTCGCGCGTTCCCGTGGCGCGACCGAGCTCGACCTGCCGGCGCAGGAGATCGTCGCGGAGCACCACGCGCCCTGCGGGTTTCGTCTGCGCTGGGAGGAGCGTCTTCCGATCGAGGCGTGGAACGCGCAGGTATCGCTGCTCGTCGGCATGGGCGCCGCGGCGATGATGGTGCGCGCCGGCGTCGGGCTGCTGCGCACGATGCCGGAGCCGGATCCGGCACGGCTCGCCGTCGCGAACGCCAGCCTCCCGCGTCTCGGCGAGGTCGCTCGGCTGATGTTGCTGCGACGCGCGATGGGCCGGGCCGGCTACACCGCGTTCGCCGACGGCGCTCCGGCACAGCACGAGCACGCCGCGATCGCCGGGGACTACGCGCACGTCACGGCGCCGCTCCGCCGGCTCGCTGATCGCTACGTGCTCGACCTGCTCTGCGACCTGGCTGCAGGCGTGCGTCCGTCTGCCGCCGACGTCGACGTGCTCGTGCGTCTTCCTGACGTGATGCAGATGGCTGACAGTCGGGCGGGTCGTCTGGAGCGGCGGATCATCGACTCCGCCGAGGCCCGCAGCCTCGAGGATCGCGTCGGCGAGGAGTTCGCCGCCCTGGTACTGGCAAGCGACGAGCGGGGTGACCAGGTGCAGATCCTTGACCCGCCGATCCTCACCCGCACGGGCGCGATGGCGGCCGAACCTGGCACGGTCGTGCAGCTGCGACTCGTCAGCGTCGACCCGCTCGCTGCGACGCTCCAGCTCACGCCGGCGTAGGCGCGTCGCTCGCGAGCGACCGGACGACGACCACCAGCGTCGATCCTGGACCATGCATGCCGAGGATCAGCTTCTTCTCGATGTCGGCGGTACGGCTTGGGCCGCTCTGGAAGGCGACGAGCGACGCGTCGGGCAGCGCGTGGAGCGCCTCGGCGAGGCCGCTGGCGAGCCGGTCCTCGGAGGCGACGCAGACGTGAATCGGCGCGATCAGGGCCGCTGCACGACCGGCGAGCGCGCTCGTCACGAGCGAGCCAGTTGCCGCGACGAGCACGCTCGCGCCGGTCACCGTCGCGTGCAGAGCGCCAAGCTCGGCGCGCTCGGCGACGAGGTCGTCGTAGCTGACAGGCGTGATGCCGAGGGCGACGAGCGCGGCATGCACTGGCTCGCGATGGACGCCGAGGTCGGAGGCGAGCGCCACCCGGGTCGCGCCAGCACCGGCGAGGAAGGCGGCAACCGCAAGACCCTCGTGACCGGCGGACACGCGCTCGCAGGCCCCGCTCGCTGCCTCGACCTCGTGCCGGAAACGCTCGTAGCGATCCTCGCCGGGACGCAGCTCGGTCGGGGCCTGCGGAAGGTCGTCGAGCGACGGCAGGTCGGGGCCTGGACGGGCGCCGGCGAGCCGGGCGAGGAACGCCTCGCGCTCCATCAGCGTCTGCCCCGCGAGAACACGACGTCCCGCAGCGCCGTGAAGCGTCGTGCCGGGCCGATCGGCACCCGGGCGGCGAGCGGCGCGAGTAGCGCAGAGAGGCGAAACACGGTCGGCGACGCCCAGGCGTAGGACCAGATCCTGAACGCCAGGCGCTCGCCGCGGCTCACGGTGGCGCCGGCGCTGCGGTCGCGGCGCAGCGTGCGCAAGAGGTCGTGCAGCGGGATTCGCACCGGACAGATGTCGTCGCAGGCCCCGCACAGGCTGCTCGCCTGGCCGAGCTCCTGTGCCTCGGCCTCGGGACGAAAGAGCGGGGTGAGCACCGCGCCGATCGGCCCGCCGTACACCCAGCCGTACGCGTGTCCGCCGACCTGGCGGTACACGGGGCAGATGTTCTGGCAGGCGCCGCAGCGGATGCAGCTGAGGACCTCCTGGTAGTCGGAGCCGACGATCGCGCTGCGCCCACCATCGACGAGCACGACGTGCATCTCCTCCGGGCCGTCGACCTCCCCTTCGCGACGCGGGCCGCTCGCGAGCGTCAGGTAGGTCGTGATCCGCTGCGCCGTGCCCGATCCGGTGAGGAGCGGTACGAGCACCGCGAGGTCGTCGAGGCGAGGCACGACGCGCTCGACTCCGACCATCGCGATGTGGACGCGCGGGAGCGCCGTCGTCAGGCGACCGTTGCCCTCGTTCGTGACAAGCGCGATCGAACCGGTCTCGGCGACGGCGAAGTTGGCGCCGGAGATGCCGACGTCGGCGGCGAGAAACGCGGCGCGCAGCTGCCCGCGGGCGAACCGCGCGAGCTCGCCCGCATCCTCCGCCAGCTCCGTGCCGGCAACGCGGGAGAACAGCTCGCGCACCTCTGCGGCCGTGCGGTGAATGATCGGGCCGATGATGTGGCTCGGGCGGTCGCCGTCGAGCTGCACGACGTACTCGCCGAGGTCGGTCTCGACGACCTCGAGCCCGGCCGCCTCGAGCGCGGGGTTCAGCTCGATCTCCTCCGTGAGCATCGACTTCGCCTTCACGACCCTGCGCGCACCTGCACGAGAACAGATGGAAACGACGATGGCGCGCGCCTCCGCCGCGTCCCCGGCAAAGTGCACCGTCACGCCGTTCGTCTCGAGCTGGTCGACGAGCTGAGCGACGAGCTTCGGCAGGTTCGCGACGGCGTGGCCGCGGATGTCGCGACCGAGGTCGCGCAGGCGATCTCGGTCCGAGCCGGCGAACAACCGGTGCAGGCCGGCGACCGTCGGGTCGACGGCGTTCGGGATCGCCTGCCGCTGAAATGGCTTCGCGAGCTGCTCGACCGAGCGCGTCTGGAACGTCGTGCCCGTGAGGTGGTCGCTCACCGGCGTAGCGCCTCCGCAAGGAGCGTTGCGAGGTGCAGCCCCCGTACCGGCGAGCCCGTTCGCGACAGCCGGCCGCCGAGCTGCAGCAGGCAGCCGCCGTCCGCGGAGACGAGCGCGTCGACGCTCGACGCAGCGACCTCCGCCAGCTTCGTGTCAGCCATCGCCACCGACACGTCGGGGTAGCGCACCGAGAAGGTGCCGCCGAAGCCACAGCACCGGTCGGCGGAGGGAAGCTCGACCAGCTCCAACCCGTCGACGGCGGCGAGCAGGGCTCGTGGCTCGTCCCGGACGCGTAGCTCGCGCAGCATGTGGCACGAGTCGTGGTAGGCAACGCGTCCTGGCCAGCGGGGTGCGAGCGCCGTGAGGGCGTCGATGCGGCCGGCGAGGTAGCTCGACCACTCGACGACCCTCGTCGCGACGGCCCGCGCCGCCTCCTCGTCGCGATCGCCGTGGAAGAGCTCGCGCCAGTGCAGGCGCATCATCGCCGCACAGGAACCCGATGGCACGACGATCGGACCGTCCGTGCGCGCGAGCGCGCGCACGGTGGTGCGCGCGACCCGGCGTGCGTCTTCGTCGAAGCCGGAGTTGAACGCCGGCTGCCCGCAGCACGTCGTGCCGCGAGCCTCCCCGCACGGGCAGCCGCAGGCCTCGAGCACGCCTCGCGCGTCCGCGACGGCCGTTGGCGCGACGATCGATCCAAGGCACGTGCCGAAGAGCGTGACGGGGGAGTGCCGCGAAGGCACCCCTCCGTCAACGACCGACGAGCTGGTGGTCACACCGCTAGACCGCACCCTCGTTCACGAACCGTCCGAGCACCTCGTACTTGGCGGGGTCCGCGGTGCGGTAGTAGAGCGCGATCCCCGCTCCGATCAGCGGCACGAGCACGCCGATGATGCCGAGAAGGTTGAACTGGAGCGCCGCCCACCCTGAGAACAGCTCGAACCGCCGGCCGACATACACGTTCCCCGACTGCGAGGCCAGGAAGTACAGGTTGTGATAGCAGAGCAGGAGCACGAAGATCTGGGCGCCGAAGCCGATCCATGGTGCTGCGATCGTCTTCCACCAGTGCATCTCGGTTGGATGCTCACGCTTGAAGTAGAAGAACGTCGAGAGCGCGGCGAAGGCCTGCACCAGCACGATCCAGATCACACCCTGCACCGACGTCCATCCGTACATCTCATACGACGTGTGGTTGAAGCCCCAGAACAGGAGACAGATTACGGCGTTGATGATCGCCACGACGGTGATCGCGACGTGCGGCGTCTTGTGCTTCGGGTGCGTCCTGCCGAGTGCGCGCGGCATGATGCCTTCACGGCCCATCGCGTACCAGTAGCGAAGCCCAGCGTTCGTGAGCGCCGAGGCACACGCGAGCGATCCGGTGACGATCAGCCAGTCCATCGCGCTGGCGAAGAACGAGCCCACGTAGGCGTGCATCGGGCCGGTCACGAAGCTCTTCACCGGATCCGGCACGAACGTGTACCCGTTCAGGGTGATCGGCTTGGCGTCGTTCAGAGCGGTCGAGATCGCATCGCCGGATCCGTATGCCGTGGTGACGGCCCACATCATTAGCGAGTAGAGCGCGCCGACGCCGAGGCACGAGAAGTAGACCGCGATCGGGATCGTCCTGACCGGGTCACGCGACTCCTCAGCGTAGTTTGGTGCGGCCTCGAATCCGACCCAGGACCAGAACGCGAAGAACACGCCGATCCCGGGCGCGAGGCCCTTCGTGAGCCCGTTCACGGGATTGATCGGTGCCAGCTGGATCCCGTCCCGTCCGCCGCGTGCAAGGACGACGATCGTGAAGATCAGGATCACGATCAGCTCGCCGATCAGCGCGACGCCGAGGATCTTGACCGAGACCTCGACGTCGAAGTAGCCCAGGATGAAGACGACGACGACCGCGCCAAGAGCGAGGTAGATCCAGGGGATGCCGTGGATGCCGAGGTGCGCGTTCAGCGTGTTCTGGGTGAAGGTCGCGAAGCCACCGATCAGTGACGCGCCGAAAAGGGTGTACGCGATCATCAGCGAGAACCCGGACATCATGCCCATCACCCGGCCGAGGCCGTGGCTGACGAACGTGTACATGCCGCCCGCAGCGCGCACCTTCAGGCACATCTGCACGTACGCGACCGAGAAGATCATGAGGACGATCGTCGCGAAGATGAACGCGCCCGGGCCGCCATAACCGGATCCCTGCGGGCCGACGTACGGCGTGTTGAACAGCGTCACGGCAAGCGGCGCCGAGCCCGTCACGCACAGGAAGAGCACGCCGATCAGTCCGACCGCGCCGCCCTTGAGCTGGTTCCCCTCCCCGAGCGTCGACGCATCGACGTTCGTCATCGCACCCTCGTGGTGCATATCGGTCATACGCCCTCCTCCGGTTTCCCTCCAGACTTGGGTAGTGTGCGCGAAACGCGCCGCGTTGTCCAGTCGGCTAGTGGTGTGATTGGGAGATGGGCGCGTTCATCGAGTGTCTGGAGCGAGCGGGAGCGTTGCGCGTCGCGTAGGGCTTGCTGGAGCACGTGCAGGCGGCGCGCGACGTTTCGGCTTCGCGGCTGGCTGGCTCAACCACGCGACGGGTGGCTGAGCCGGTAAGCGCAGGACGATCCAGGGAGCCGGATGACCATGCCATCTCGCAATCAGACCACTGGCGTGCGGCTACGAGGCCTTCGTCGTGATCGTCTGCGTGACGCTCTTCGGGCCGGCCTGGACGGTGATCTGGATCTTCACGGGCGTGCCGCGCTTGATCGTCGTCTTCGGCAGCCAGTTGATGTTCGTCGGGTTCGTCGTCACCAACGGCCCGGTCGGCGTGTCGTAGCGAACGATCGGCGGGACGAGTCGCTTCCCCTTCGGTGTCATCAGGTTAAGGGTCAGCTTGATCCTACGCGCGTTCGTCGTGTAGCTCAACGCGAGCGCCAGGCGCTTGCCGTGCTTGCGGTCGTGGTAGACGTGCCACTTGGTGTAGTTCAGCACCGTCGCCTCGGTGAAGCGGCCGAGCGTCGAGTACGGCGTCGCGAGGTCGTTCGTGTGCACGATCCACCAGTACTGGCCAGCCCAGAGCGCATCTTTCGGCTGCCACGAGACGCCCGGGTAGAGCTGCGACGCGACCACGTTGTCGGCCAGGAACGCACCGTTCGTGTCGCGCGCGGGCTTGTCGGCGAGCACCACCTGGTCGGCGACGCTCCCGTTGTCGAGGTGCCACGTCAGCACGAGTGGGTTCTTCGGTGACAACGTGTGCTTGGCATCGATCGCCGGCAGATCCAGCACCGCGCCGGCGAGCGCGGCGGCTGGGACGGCGAGGCCGATGATCGTCGTTCCGAGCGCGGTCCGTCTGATCCCCATACGCGCAGTGTAGGCCAGCGGCGACACTGTCGGGGTGTCCGATGGGGTGATCGAGGTTCTCACGACGACCGATCCGTTCGATCTCGCGGGTCTCCTCGCCTTCCTCGGCGAGCGGGCGATCGCTGCGGTTGAGCGCCTTCAGGACGGCGTCTACACGCGCACCCTCCCGCTCGCGCATGGCGGCGGGCTCGTACAGCTCGCAGCGGCCGGCGGCGGCGTCTCCTTGGCGCTCGAGCTGGACGACCCGGTTGACGCGGCGGAGGCGATCGCCTGCTGCCGGCGACTGCTCGATCTCGACGCCGATCCGGCCGCCATCGCAGACCTGCTGGGTGCAGACGCCGTCCTGGGTGACGTCGTCCGCGCCCGGCCCGGCCTCCGAGCCCCTGGCTGCGTCGACCCGCACGAGATCGTCGTGCGCGCGATGCTCGGCCAACAGGTCTCGGTGCGTGGCGCCCGCACGCTCGCGGGCCGGCTGGTCGAGCGTCTCGGTGAGCCGTGGCGCGAAGGCTGGCGTCGCTTCCCGACGGCCGATGCGATCGCCGCGTCAGACCCGTCGCTCCTCGGTCTCCCACGCGCCCGAGCGGCGGCGCTCGTTGGCGCCTGCGCGGCGCTCGCTGACGGCTCGCTCGTGCTGCGGCCAGGCACCGACCCGATCGCTGCGCGTGCAGCGCTCGTCGCGCTCACCGGCATCGGCCCGTGGACCGCCGAGTACGTCGCGATGCGAGCGCTCGGCGACGCGGACGCGTACCCAGCAACCGACCTCGGAGTGCGCCACGCCCTCGCGCGGCTTCCGGGCGGCGCGGACGTCGACCCAGAGCGCTGGCGCCCGTACCGCTCGTACGCCACCCACCACCTTTGGGCATCCTTGGCGCACCCGGGCTGAGCCTTCCCCCCGGGATGCGCGCGGGGGTGTGTCGGGAGGCAGGCGTGCGTGCCGAGACCGCGCCCGAACGTACGCGAAAGCGGTGTCGGGGCGCGGCGGCTAGTGGTCTGATTGTGAAATGGCGTGGTCATCCGACTGCCTGGATCGTCCTGCGCTTGCCGGCTCTGCCACCCGTCGGGTGGCTCTGCCAGCGAGCTGCGGCTTCGCGGGAGCGTCGCGCGCCGCTTGCACTTAGCGTGTCAAGGCCTTCGCCTTGACACGCGTGCGAGCGGGCGTGCTATCCAGCACGCCCGCGATCAGCAAGCCCTGCGCGACGCGCAACGCTCCCGCTCGCTTCAGAC
>JANYCN010000077.1 GCA_025360225.1 Actinomycetes bacterium
GCCCACGATCCGGCACGCAGAGCGGGCCGGGGCGCGGTCGCCGGAGCTGAGCGGCGTAGCCACCCGACGGGTGGCAGAGCCGACAAGCGCAGGACGATCCAGGCAGTCGGATGACCACGCCATCTCACAATCAGACCACTAGCGGAGCGCGACACCGGACTCCGCGTCGAAGAAGTGCAGATGATCGACGTTGACGCCGAGCTCGATCGTCTCGCCGCCACGCAGTGCGATTCTTGGCGGCAGGCTCGCGACGAAGTTCGGCCGCTGGGCCGTCACGCCGTGCTCGCTCACCGCCTCGTCGACCGCGTCCGTCTGATGGCTGGATGGTCGGACGGCCTTCGCGTCGAGGCGGAGGTAGCCCACCGTCTCCGACCCGAGCGCCTCGACGAGCTCGACCCTCGCCGTCAACGTCTCGAGCTCGGGACGGCTAGCCGCGGGGTGCAGGTCCTCGCTGCGGATGCCGACGACGATCGCCCGGCCCTCGCCGCCGCTCGTGAGTCCCGGATAGTGCGCGAGCGCCGCCGGTGAGATCGTCAGAGACTGGCTTCCGATCGTGATCGTTGTCCTGCCGTCCCCCGTCGCGACGGTCGACTCGAGGAGGTTCATCGGCGGCGTGCCGATGAACCCGGCGACGAACAGGTTCGCAGGCTCGTCGTACAGCACCTGTGGCGCATCGATCTGCTGCAACACGCCATGGTTCATCACAGCAACGCGGTCACCCATCGTCATCGCCTCGACCTGGTCGTGGGTGACGTAGACCGTCGTCGTCTTCAGGTCGCGCTGCAGCTTCGAGATCTCCGCGCGCATCTGCACGCGCAGCTTCGCGTCCAGGTTCGACAGGGGCTCGTCCATCAGGAACGCCTGCGGCTCGCGGACGATCGCTCGGCCCATCGCGACACGCTGTCGTTGACCACCGGAGAGCTGCTTCGGCCTGCGATCGAGGTATGGCGTGAGATCGAGCAACCGGGCGGCCCACTCGACCCGCTCCTCGACGACCTTCTTCGGCAGCTTGCGCAGCTTCAGCCCGAACGCGATGTTGTCGGCGACGGAGAGGTGGGGATACAGCGCGTAGGACTGGAACACCATGGCGATGTCACGGTCCTTCGGCGACACGTCGTTGACGACGCGCTCGCCGATCGAGATCGTGCCACCGCTGATCGACTCGAGACCGGCGATCATCCGCAGCGCCGTCGTCTTGCCGCAGCCGGACGGGCCGACGAGCACGAGGAACTCGCCATCGGCGACGTCGAGCGTCAGCCCGTGAACGGCCTGGAAGCCGTTGTCATAGACCTTGTCAACAGCGCTCAGCGCGATCTGGGCCATGGCTTGGCTCCCTCGGTGGTGTTCTGCATCAGGGGTTGAGCCTCCACGCGTGGAAGGCAGGGCCGGTCGCCGGGAGGGACACGCCGGCGCCGTCAGGCGTGGGGTCGAGGCCCTCAAGCGTCGTCAGGCTCTGACAGCCGAGGCTCGCGAAGAGAACGTGGATTGCCGACGTCGGCTGGCGCGTCGCGAGACAGAGCACCCGCTCCTCAGCCCCCTCGCGCAGGTATGCGATCGCGTCTGGCGAGGCATGCACGAACCGCATCCCGCCAGCCCGTAACGCGGGCGATCCGCGGCGCAGGGCGATCAGTCGTCGGTACGTCGCGAGGATGCCCGCGTCCCACGACGCTCGCGCGTCCCACGGCATCGTGCGCCGTGCGTCCTCACCCCACGCCCCTTCGAGCCCGATCTCGTCGCCAGCGAACACCATCGGAACACCGGGGAAGGTCATCTGCATGCCGACGCCGACGGTGTGACGCTCTCGCGACCCGCCGACCACCGTCAGGAAGCGCGCCGAGTCGTGGCTGTCGAGCAGCGACCACGAGTTTCGCTGCACGTCCCACGGGACGCCGGCGGCGAACTGGCGCATCGTGCGCACCGTCGTGACCCCATCCCGTCGGGGAAGGCCCGCGGGCATGCCAAAGAAGGACGTCTCCAGCTCGTCTGGGAGCGCGTCGGCGCGTAGCCACATCCACACGGCGCGGGTGAACCCGGTGTAGTTCATCGCGCCGTGCCAGTTGCCACCGCGAACGTCGCTGCGATAGTCGTGGCAGTGCTCCGCGATCACGACGGCGTCGTCAGATGCCTCCTCTACCGCGTCGCGCATCGCGCGGGCGACCTGCGGGCCGAGGTCGACGTCGCGGAACCTGCCTGCCATGTTCGCGACGTCAACACGCCATCCATCAACAGAGTACGGCGGACGCAGGTACCGCTGCACGATCGATCCTGGACCGTCGAAGAGACGCCGCGTCAGCTCAGCCGAGGCGTGGTTGAGCTTCGGCAGCGTCCGCACGTTGAACCACGACGCGTAGCCGTGCGTGTGCGTCCTGCCAAACCAGAAGAAGCCGCGCTCGGGCGACTCCGGTTCCCGCTGCGCCTGCGTGAACCACGGGTGTGCGTCGCCGACGTGGTTGAGCGTGATGTCCGCGATCACGCGGATCTCTCGGGCGTGCGCCTTCGCGGTGAGACCTGCGAGCGCCGCGTCGCCACCGAGGATCGGGTCGACGTGATCGAAGCTCGAAGCGTTGTAGCGATGGTTCGACTCCGCCGGGAAGACCGGCGTCAGGTAGACGGCGGTCGCTCCGAGCTCGGCGACGTGGTCGAGGTGCTCCGTGACGCCGTGAAGGTCGCCGCGGTACAGCTCGCGTCCGGTCGCGGGGCCGCGACCGGTGGGGAGCGAGTCCCACTGCCGGTCGACCGCCCACGCGGGCGTCGGTAGATCAACGATGCCAGAGCGGGCGAACCGATCGGGAAAGATCTGGTAGACGACTCCTTCGGCATGCCACGCGGGCGCGGGGGAGCCGACGACCGCGAGGTAGTCGTCCGCGTCGCCAGGGTCGTGCTTGTGGGTGCCGGTCGCGTTCACCCAGGCGAACCCGGTCACGCCGTCGTCAACGAGCCAGCGGTATGGCGTCGTCGGGTTCGCAACGCGGAAGGTCGCCGCCCACCACTGGTCGGCCTCGGTGGCCTCGGCGAGCGTCGCGGTGGCGGCACTGGGCTCGCCGTCGAGCACGTACCGGACGGCGACGCGCGTGATCTTCCACGCGTGCGGCACGCGGAGCTTGACCGTCGTCGTGTCCCCGAGCGCCTTGGCGGGGGACGCGACGTACGGCGCCGAGCCGTCATGGTGCGGCTCGAACGACGTCTCCACCGTCAACCCTTTACCGATCCTGCGGTGAGACCGGAGACGATGTAGCGCTGGAGGTACGTGAAGATCAGCACGGGAACGATCGCCGCGAGGACGACGCCGGCCGAGAACGGACCCCAGTGCTCCTGGTAGGTCTGGCTGATGTAACCCTGCAGACCGAGCGCAAGCGTCTCGTGGTCGGTCGTGCTCAAGAGCACGCTCGCGATGGCGTACTCGTTCAACACGCCGACGAACGAGAAGAGCCCGACGACTGCTAGCACGGGCGTCGCCAGCGGCAGGATAACACCCCAGAAGATCTGGCCTGCCGTGGCACCATCCACGCGAGCCGACTCGTCGAGCTCGCGCGGGATCGTGTCGAAGAAGCCTTTCAGGAGCCACGCGTTGACGCCGAGCGCGCCTCCGAGATAGAACAGGGTGAGCCCGGCGAGCGTGTTCAGGCCGATCGCGGGGAAGATGTCCGTGACCCCGACCATGAGCAGGTAGATCGCGACGACGAGCAGGATCTGCGGGAACATCTGCACGAGCAGCAGGAAGAGCATCCCCGTCCGACGACCGCGGAAGCGGAACCGGCTGAAGGCATAGGCGGCGAGCGAGCCGAGCAGCACGGTGCCGATCGCCGTGACCGAGGCGAGGATGGCGCTGTTCACCATCCACCGGCTGAACTGCACCGTCCCGGTCGACTTGAGGATCTTGTGAAAGTTGTCAAGCGTTGGGTCGCTGGGCAGCAGGTTCGTGCCGGAGAGCCGCGGGTTGCGATCGAACGCGGCCGATACGACGATCAGCACCGGTCCGATCGCGATCGCTGCAGCGAAGCACCCGATGACGTGTCGCCACCACGCGTCGCGGAGCGGTGGGCGTTCGACGCGCGGCCTGTTCACGCCAGGTTCTCCAGCGAGTTCGTGCGCCAGAACGAGACCGCGGAGATGCCTGCAACGACGAAGAAGATCAGGATCGCCACGGTGCTTGCAAGCGCGTAGTCGTTCCCCTTGCCGGCAGCGATCGCGATCTGGTACGTGTAGGTGATGAGCAGGTCTGTGCCCCCGGCTGCAGAGTCAGGGCTTGGCGGACCACCGGCCGTCAGCAGGTAGACGGTGTTGAAGTTATTGAAGTTGTAGGCGAACGACGCGATCAGGAGCGGCGACGTCGCGACGAGCAGCAGCGGCAGGCGTACGCGGCGGAAGATCGCCCACCGCCCGGCGCCGTCGACGATGGCGGCCTCGGAGAGGTCGGCGGGGATCGCCTGCAACGCGCCCATCGAGACGAGGAAGAAGTAGGGAATCCCGAGCCACGAGTTGACCATGATCACGGAGAAGCGCGCCCAGTTGGTGTCGGTCAGCCATGGGATGTCCCGCCCGAGGGCGGCGTTCACGGCGCCAAATCCCTCGTTCAGGAGGCCGGCCCAGACGAGCAGAAGTAGGAAGCCAGGGATCGCATATGGCACGATGATCAGCGACCGGTAGATCTTCTGGAAACGCAACCCCCGCCGGTCGAGCACGATCGCAAAGAACAGTCCGACGACGAACTGCAGTACCACCGTTGACACCGCGAACGTCATCGTCCACGCGAACACGCCGAGAAGCGGTTGGCGGATCTGGCGATTGGTCAGGATGCGCGCGAAGTTGTGGAACCCGACGCCAGCCGTCCACCCCTGAAGGAGTTGCTCGTGGTTCGGGGCCTCGAACGATCCGCGACCGTTGTCGCGAAAGACGTGATGGTCGGCGAGACGGGTGAACGTTCCGGCGTGCCCGTCGTAGCGCATGGTGGGGAGTAACACCATCGCCGTGTCGAAACCCTGGGGCTGAATGGCGCCGTCAGCGGTGGGCACGCGCAGCGCGGAGAAGGCCTTGTCGATCGCCGCTCGGCTGACGGCGGGAACGATCCGGTAGGTGGTGGAGGCGGTGATCGCGCCATCGACGATCGTGACGGATGCCGGCGCGAGGGCGGTGAGGCCTGCTGACGTACCGACGTACGGTTTCAGCGTCACGTTGTCGACCGCCAGGATCACCAGGTGGCCGGATGCGTCGCGCGCCGGCGTGATCGCGTAACCGTCGGCGTTCGGGTCCTCGGCAAGTGACGAGTCGAGGATCGCCTGGATGGCATCGGCCTTCGAGCTGACGTGTGCCGTCCCCTCGTTCGTGAACGCGACGGACACCGTGTAGACGATCGGGACGATCTGGAAGATGAGCAGGAACAGGACGCCCGGGAGGAGGAACTTGGACGGGATCAGCCGCCGCGGGTTGGCGAGCACCACGTTCAACGCGATCGTCGCGGCGGCCTCGAGCGCGACGACGCCCCAGCGCTTCTGGTCAGCAAGCGCAAGGCCCGCCCACAGCGCTGCGGCGTCGAGCAACGCGAGGAACGTGACCTTGATCAGGAGCCCGACAGTGCCCGACAACGCGGACATCAGTGCAAGAACGAGCGACGGTCGGCGTTTGCTTCTCATGTGACCGTGACGCTCACGCCTGGTACGGCCACCGACTGGGGCGGCCGTACCAGGCGAGGAGGCGAACTAGCCGACCTGAACTCGGAGCTTCTTCGCGGCGGCCGCGAAGGCCGTCTTGGCCTTCGTCGCTCCGGTCGCCTTCAGCGAGATGTTCCAGGAGTCGCCCATGGCGCTCCACATGAAGTCGATCTCGGGCACGTTCGGCATGACGTTCGGGCCGGCGGCCTTGTTGAACGCGGCGATCACCGGGTTCGTGACCTTCTTCGATGCGGCGCTGTTCGCCGGCGGCAGAAGGATCGCGTTCGCGTACTTGATCTGCGCGGTCTGGCCTGCGAGGTACGTCATCAGCGAGCGGCCAGCCGACTCGACGCTGTGCGTGCGCGCGTACTTCGTCAGGAACGCGCCCTTGACGCCGACGAACGGCGAGGCCGCGCAGACGATCTTCGGGAAGGGAACGACGGCGAAGCTCGACGACGATGTCTTGTTCTTCAACGGGTCCTTCAGGTCGACGGCGTTCCACGTTCCGGTGACCCAGTAGGCGGCGGTGCCGTTCTTCATGAACGCGTCCGCGGCGGCGCCGTAGTCAGCGCTCGAGTTGAACAGCTTCTCCTTCTGCCACTTGTCGATCAGCGGCGCGTTCTTGAGGAACTTCTTGTCGTCGAGGCCGATCCTGTTCACGTCGTACACGCCGGCGGCGTTCGTGCCGAAGATGTAGCCGCAGAGGCCCGTGAGGAACGGGTACATGTGGTACGCGTCGCCGTTCGGGACGGCGATGCCGAAGTTGCCGGTCTTCTTCGCCTTGAAGGCGAGCGCCTTCTTCTCGAGATCAGCCCAGCTGGTCGGCACCTTCGCGAGCTTCGTGTTGACGACGAGCGCGACGTTCTCGAACGCCTGCGGCACGCCGTAGAGCGACTTGCGTCCGGAGATGTAGGAGTACGCGTTCAGCGCCGAGGCCGGGAACTGCTTGGTGAGCGCGGCGGACAGCTTGAGCGGCAGGACGAGACCGTTCGACGCGAGCTTGCCGGTCCAGTCGTTGACGCCGAAGACGACGTCCGGCGCCTCGGACGGAGCAACGGTCGCGAGCTGGTCGTCGATCTTCAGGAAGTCCTTACCAACGACGGTGATGTCGAGGCCGTTCGCCGCGCCCCAAGACACGGTGAGCGCCTTGACAGCGTCGACCTTGCCCTTGTCTGACCAGATGATGAACGGTGCGTTCGTCCGACTTGCGGCGCTACCGGTGGAAGCCCCAAGGGCGGCGGTGAGGGCCGCGACGACCCCCGCTGCGCGCATCGCGCGACTGATCTTCATAGAATACCTCTCCCTCCCCGGTACGGGGAATCGTCTGCGTTACAAACCGGTGTAACGCGCGTTATCCTTGGGAAGGTATCGTGCGGCGGCGCGGCTGTCAACCGCCAACCTCGATAGGCTCTCGACCATGACGAGCTCGAAGACGCGCATTGCGGTGATCGGCGGCGGGTCGTGGGGGACAGCGTTCGCGCTTCACGCCGTCGCGGCTGGACTCCAGGCGACGCTCGTCGTGCGGGATCGCGAGACCGCCTCCCGCGTTGACGACGAGCGGGAGAACGGCCGGTACCTGCCTGGCGTCTCCCTTCCCGTCGCGCTCGCCGTATCAGGCGACGCGGTCGCCGCGGTCGCCGCCGCTGACGTCGTCGTGCTCGCTGTGCCTTCGCGGGCGTTCCGAGCGGTGTGCGTGACGATTGCGCCGGCCGTCACTGCTGAGGCCACCGTGCTCTCCCTCGCGAAGGGGCTCGAGCCGGGAACCGGGGAACGGCTATCGCTGGTCGCGGCGAACACCCTGGCGATCGCCGCCTCCCGGGTGGCCGTGCTGTCGGGTCCGAACCACGCTGAGGAGATCGCCAGGGGTACTCCGGCAGCGACCGTGATCGCAGCGGCTGACCCGGCGCTCGCGCGACACCTGCAGAGGCTCCTCAGCACGCGGGCCGTGCGCGCGTACGCGAGCACGGACGTCGTCGGTGTCGAGCTCTGTGCAGCCTCCAAGAACGTGATCGCCGTCGCGGCGGGGATCTCGGACGGTCTCGGTCTCGGCGACAATGCGAAGGCTGCGCTGATCACACGAGGGCTCGCGGAGATGGGGCGTCTCGGTGCGTCGTTTGGCGCCGACCCCCGCACGTTTGCTGGTCTCGCCGGGCTCGGCGACCTCGTCGCGACCTGCTGTAGCTCTCACTCGCGGAACCGTCGCGCGGGCGAGCTGCTCGCCGAGGGGGTTGCGCCAGGGGCCGTGGAGGGCCGCATCGGCATGGTCGCCGAGGGGCTCGTCACCGCGCCAGTGCTCGCGCGCGTTGCCGCAGAGGCGGGGATTGAGCTGCCGATCACCGAGCAGGTCTGCGCGGTGATCGCGGGGGAGCCGGCGCGAGGCTCCGTCGCCGCGTTGATGGCCCGTGACGCTGCTGCCGAGTACTGACGCGCTACACTCCGCAGAGAAGAGGAGGTCCGGCACTCATGGCGGCACGTCGTTCGCTCGGGATCGGTTTCATGCTCGCTCTCGCCCTTGCGGTTGCTGCCTGTGGCGGCTCGGACGCAAACGGGCACCCCGGTGCGGCCGGGACGGACGGCCACGGTGCGGAGGCGTTTCCGCCGTCGACGATCGCGTTCGTTGACGCGAGCACCGACATGAGCTCCACCGGGTGGCAGTCCGTTCGGACCGCTCTCGGCCGCATCCCCGGCTGGGCGAAGGTCGAGGCGCAGATGGCGAGCGAGCTCGCTAAGCCCGCCTCCGGCACGCACAAGACGTCGTTCGCGAAGGACGTCCGGCCCTGGCTCGGCAAGGAGGTCGCGGCTGGCGTGCTGGGCGTGACGATGGTCGGAGGCAAGCCGAAGCCGGAGGCGGTGGCCTACTTCGAGTCCACCGACGATGCTGCGGCGGAGAAGTGGATCGCCGTCAGCGGGAAGCGTGGCGGTGACTACAAGGGCTACCACGAGTACACCGAGAAGAGCTCATCAGCCGTTGTTGCTGTTGGGAACGGTGCCGTGCTCATCGGGACGGACGCGCATAGCGTCGAGCTCGCGATCGACGCGCGTGAGGGCGGTTCGCGCCTTGCGGACTCGGCTGCATACAAGGATGCGTTGGCAAAGCTCCCCAGCGAGGGCGTCGTCGTCGGTTTCATCAACCCGTCGTCGATCGGCACGCTCCTGACGACGGTGATCGCTGCAGCGAACAACGGCATCGGTGGTGGCGCGGCGGCGAGCGGTCTTGCGAACCTCGGGACGGTCACCGACGCGATGAAGTCGTACACCGGCATCGGCATGTCGTTCTACGGCGATGCGAACGGCGTCGGTCTCTCGTACGTTGCCTCGCTCGACCCCGCGCATCCGCTCAAGCACGCGCCGCAGACGATCACCCTGCTGAACCATGCCCCGGCGAACGCCGTGGCGTTCATCGACGAGCCGCTTGGGGACACCGCCAAGCAGGCCGGCGTGATGTTGCAGAACCCCGCGGTGTCGGGACAGCTCTCGGCCGTCGAGTCGGCGACCGGGCTCTCGGTCGTCAACGACATCCTGCCGCTGCTCACGGGCGAGATGGCGCTCGTGGTGAGCGGCGGCGTGCCGATCGGCGGGTCCGTACTTCTGCGACCGACCGACGTCGCCGCCGGGTCGAGCACGATGCACAAGATCACCGCCGCGATCACCAAGCTACAGCCTGATCAGACGTTCTCACCGCTCCCGGGAGGGGTCGATGGCGAGCAGACGATGGCCAGCGGTGCTGCGGTCACGTGGTCGCGTGCCGGCGACGTGCTCGCGATTGGCATGAACACCGGTGGGGCCGTTCCTGGGCCTGGTCTCGAGTCCTCGGCGCACTACGCGCGCACCGCAGCGAACGCGCACCTCGCCAAGGACCTCTCGCTGCTCATGTGGTTCGACCCGGCACGGCTTGCCGACATGCCAGGCGTCCCTGCGTCGAGCACGGCCGGGCTGAGATCGGTCGATGGCGTCGTCGTGTGGAGCGGCCACGACAAGGGGGTCACGGGTGGGTTCTACGTCGACATTCCGCCCGCCGGCTAGCTTCGCGGCGAACCCGAAGTACAGTCCGGCGATATGCGCGACTTCATCTTCACGTCCGAGTCGGTGACCGAAGGGCATCCCGACAAGATCGCCGACCAGATCTCCGACGCGGTGCTTGACGCGGTGCTTGCCAACGACCCGACCGGACGCGTGGCGTGTGAGACGCTGATCACGACCGGGCTCGTCGTCGTCGCCGGCGAGATCACCACCTCGACGTACGTCGACATCACGCGGCTCGCGCGCGACACGATCATCGAGATCGGCTACGACCGAGCGAAGTACGGCTTCGACGCGCACACCTGTGGTGTCGTCGTGGCGCTCGACGAGCAGTCGTCGGACATCGCGCAGGGCGTCGATGACTCCTTCGAGACACAGCATGGCGGCGGCGACGACCTCGACCGTACCGGGGCCGGCGACCAGGGCATGATGTTCGGCTACGCGTGTCGTGAGACGGACGAGCTGATGCCGCTGCCGATCACCCTCGCGCACCGCCTGACCGAGCGGCTTGCGGCTGTGCGCAAGTCCGGCGACGTCGGCTACCTACGTCCCGACGGAAAGAGCCAGGTGACGGTGCGCTACCAGCAGGAGGCGAACGGCAACCTGCGCCCGGTGGCGATCGACCGCGTGCTGATCTCCACCCAGCACGGCGACGGCGTCTCTGTGGCACAGATCAAGGCCGACCTCGTCGAGCACGTGATCCGCCCGGTCCTGCCTGCCGAGCTGTACGACGCGGCTGACCTTGCTGGCGACTTCGTCCTCGTCAACCCGACGGGCAAGTTCGTCATCGGCGGTCCGATGGGCGACACCGGTCTGACGGGGCGCAAGATCATCGTCGACACCTACGGCGGCATGGCGCGTCACGGTGGCGGTGCGTTCTCGGGCAAGGATCCGACGAAGGTCGATCGCTCGGCCGCGTACGCAGCACGCTGGGTGGCAAAGAACGTCGTCGCCGCTGATCTCGCTGACCGCTGCGAGGTGCAGGTGGCGTACGCGATCGGCGTCGCACGCCCTGTCTCAGTGATGGTCGAGTGCTTCGGCACCGAACGCATCGCGACCGCGGAGATCGAGCGCGCCGTGCGTGACACGTTCGACCTTCGCCCGGCGGCGATCCTCCGCGACCTCGACCTGCGCCGGCCGATCTATCGACGCACGGCCGCCTACGGCCATTTCGGCCGCAGCGGCGCTGGCTTCACGTGGGAGCGCACCGACCGCGTCGGCGCGCTACGCGCCGCCGCCGGCCTCACCGCCGCGCGAACCTGAGCCAGGCGCGGGCGGAGGTCGCGTTGCTGGCGCTGCGCGGTGGTGCCGGGCACGAGGCCCCGCGCTCAGCGGTGTCTGCCTGGGAAGAACGCGTAGAGGAGCGCGACGGAGATCAGCCCAAAGGTTATGACGAGCAGCCAGGAGGCGGCCCGTCCGCGCGTCGTCGCCTCGGCGAGCACGGCTTTCAGTGCCCGAACCGGCGCGAAGCGTCGCTGGTGATCAGGCGGGATGTCCATTGCCTGAAGGCTACAGCCTGTACCGTGGCTCGGTGGTCTCTCTCGCTGTCATCCCGCTCGTCCGCACCCGTGCGCTAGGGCGGCCGTTCGACTACGCGTGCGATGAGGCACTGCCTGTCGGGACGCTGGTGCGGATCCCGCTCGCCGGCCGTGAGGTGCGTGGTGTCGTGGTCGGCGAGGCCAACGCGGGGACGCGCGAGCTGAAGCGGGCGATCGGGGACGGCGCGTCGATCCCCGCCGACCTCGTGGCGCTCGCGCTCGAGATCGCGGCGCGGTACGCGACCACGCCGGCGCGTGCGCTCGAGCTCGTGCTCCCGCCGACGACGGCGCCGGCTCACGCGTTGTGGGTCTCGCCGGGACCCCGACCGGAGAACGTCCGAGGCGCCCGTCAGATCGCGGTCGCCGCCGCCCTCGCGGACGGTCCGCTGCCACTCACGACCCTCCGCGATGAGACCGGCGCCACGCCAGCCACCCTTCGGAGCCTGACAGCGCGTGGGGCGATCGTCGTCGAGCCGGAGCCCTACCGCGCGCCGGGCGAGGTCAGGTTGCCGGTGTTGACGGCGGCGCAGGACGTTGCCGTCCAGCGGCTCCACCGGGCCATCGCGGAGTCCGACCCGGCGCCGCTCCTCCTGTTCGGCGTCACCGGCAGCGGCAAGACCGAGGTGTTCCTGCGCGGGATCGCTGCGTGCCTCGCCGCTGGTCGTTCGGCGATCGTCCTCGTGCCGGAGATCGCGCTCGCGCCGCAGACCGCTGCGAGGCTTGCGGCGAGGTTCGGCTCGCTTGTCGCGGTGCTGCACTCCGGGCTGTCGGCGGGCGAGCGCTCGGCCGAGCACGTCCGGATCCGGACGGGCGCGGCGCGCGTCGTTGTCGGACCGCGTTCGGCGATCCTTGCTCCGGTCACCTCGCTCGGCCTGATCGTCGTCGATGAGGAACACGACCCGTCCTACAAGCAGGACTCGGACCCGCGCTACGACGCCCGCGCGCTCGCCGTGTTGCGCGCCCGCCATCACGGTGCAGCCATGCTCGTCGCCTCCGCAACGCCGCGACCCGAGTCGTGGCGCGCCCTCGAGCGGCTCCACCTGCCGGGACGGATCGGCGGGCGGCTCCCACCGGTTGAGGTGGTCGACCTGCGGCGTGACGGCCTCTACCCGCTCTCGCGGCGCCTCGAGGACGCGCTCGGATCGATCGAGCGAGACGGCGGCCGGTCGATCCTCCTGCTCAACCGGCGCGGCGAGGCGCCGGCGCTGCACTGCCGCACCTGCGGCGTCAGCATCCGCTGCCTTCACTGCGACGTGTCGCTCACGCTCCACGCGCGCCCGCGCGGTCTGCGCTGTCACCACTGTGGCTACGCCGAGCCTGAGCCTGACGCCTGCCCGGCGTGTGGCGCCGTCGATCTCGCGCGCATCGGCGCGGGAACCGAACGCCTCGAGACGTTGGTCGAGGAGCGCTTCCGCGGCCTCACGGTGATCCGCCTCGATGCAGACTCGACGGCGCGCAGAGGCGCGCTCGAGGCCGCGCTCGAGCGGTTCGCAACGACCGACAGGGCCGTGCTCGTCGGCACGCAGCTGGTCGCCAAGGGACACCACTTCGCCGACGTGCGGCTCGCAGCGGTGATCGATGCCGACGCCGGCCTGTTGCAGCCCGACTTTCGCGCCGAGGAGCGCACCTTTGCGCTGCTCGTGCAGCTCGCGGGGCGGGCAGGACGCGAGGGAAGCGGCGGGCGCGTCCTCGTGCAGTCATGGGAGCCGGAGAGCCGGGTGATCCGGCTCGTCGCGCGTCACGCCGTCGCAGAGTTCCTCGACGGCGAGGTCGCTCGCCGCGACGCGCTCGGCTACCCGCCTTCATCCCGCCTCGTGCGCGTCCTCGTCACGGCCGCGACGCTGCCGGTCGCTGAACGGTGCCTACGCGACGTCGTCGACGCGGCCCGTGCTGGGCTGGGCGACGATCAGATCCTCGGCCCGGCGCCCTTGTTTCGCCTGCGCGGACGCGAGCGCGCGCACGTCCTCGTGAAGACGTCGAGGGCGCGCCGCGCCGCGAGCGTGCTCGGCGAGGTTGCTGCCGCACGCTCACGCGAGCTGCGTCGCGTCGGTGCGACGATCGTCGTCGACGTCGACCCGCAATCGCTGTAGCTTCCCCGTCCGCCAGCTACCCTTCGCTCTCGTGGCGTCTACCAGCAAGCGTGAGCGCCGGGACGCCGAGCGAGAAGAGGAGCTTCGCGTCGCGGCGCAGCGGCAGATCCGGCAGTTCCCCGATCCCGTGTTGAAGCAGCGGTCCCGTGAGGTCGAGCTGTTCGATGACGATCTTGTCGCGCTGACCGAGCGGATGGAGCAGCTGATGGACGACGCGCATGGCGCCGGCCTCGCCGCGCCGCAGATCGGGCTGCTGCGTCGCCTGTTCGTCTACCACGGCGGTGAGGAGCGCGGGACGGTCGTCGTCGTCAACCCCGAGATCGTTGCCGTTGGCGAGGAGCGCGCGACGGATGGCGAGGGGTGCCTCTCGCTCGCCCTGCTGATCGACGACGGACACACGGTGCCCGTCTCCCGTCACGTCACCGTCACGCTGCGCGCGGCAGACGAGTTCGGGGTCGTGACGGAGCGTGAGGTGAGCGGCCACGAAGCGCGGGTCGTGCAGCACGAGCTTGATCATCTCGACGGCGTGTTGATCCTCGAGCGCACGACGGTTGACGGCCGCCGCGACGCGATGCGCCTCTTGCGCGGCGCGCTCACGTGACGTATGGCTTTGCAGGCACGTCCGCCTACGCAGCGGACTGCCTGGCGCGGCTCCTCGCCCTCGACGTCGAGATCAGCCTCGTCCTGAGCCAGCCCGACCGTCCGGCTGGTCGCAGCCGGCGTCTGACGTCGCCTCCCGTCGTCGACCTCGCTCGCGAACGCGGGCTCGCTGTGATCCAACCGGATCGTGCCGCAGAAGCGGCGCCGGCGATCGTCGCCGCTGGCGTCGGGGCGATGGCGATCTGCGCCTACGGTCAGCTGCTTGACCAGCCGCTGCTCGACCTCCTGCCATGGCTGAACGTGCACCCGTCGCTCCTGCCGCGTTGGCGTGGGGCTGCGCCGATCGAACGGGCGATCCTCGCCGGCGACCGCGAGACGGGCGCGGCGGTGATGCTGGTCGTTCGCGAGCTCGATGCCGGCCCGCTCGTTCACGTCGACCGCTTCGCGATCTCCGCGAACGATGACGCGCGCAGCGTGATGACGCGATCGCTCGAGCTGGCGGTGCCGGTCCTCGCGAGCGCGCTGCCGGCGGCCGCGGCAGGCGCGCTCGACGTCACACCGCAGACCGGAGAGGCCTCCTATGCGGCGAAGCTCACGCCGCTCGACCGTCAGCTCGACCCTGCGGAGCCGGTCGTCCTCGCCGACCGGCGTGTTCGCGCGCTCGCTCCGGAGATCGGCGCGACGATCACGCTCGGTGGCGAGCGGTTCGTCGTCTGGCAAGCGACGATCGCCGAGCCGTCTCGTCCGGACGGGCCGCTCGTCGTTCCGTTCGCCGATGGCCGCCTCTCGCTCGACCTGCTCCAGCCAGCAGGGCGCAACGTGATGGGCGCGGGCGAGCTCCTGCGCGGCTGGCGCCGGCCGCTTGCCCCTGTCTCGAGGGGAACCTGATGGGACGCGAGCGTGACGTCGCGCTGCGGGTGCTCGGACGCGTCGAGGAGGGGGGAGCCTACGCGGACCGCGCGCTCTCCGCCGAGGCCGACACCGCGGGGCTTGAGCCCCGCGACCGCGCCCTTGCCGGCCGCCTTGTTGCGGGTGCGGTGACGCGTCGGCGGACGCTTGACCACGTCCTGACCGTGCTCGGTGGCCGCGCCCCGGCCTCCCTCGACCCGGCGGTGCGCGACACGCTGCGTCTCGGCGCCTACCAGCTGCTGTTCGCCGATCGGATCCCCGTGCACGCCGCTGTCTCGACCTCCGTCGACCTTGTCCGGCGCGGCGGCCGGACGAGCGCCGCCGGGCTCGTCAACGCGGTCCTACGGAAGGTCGCTGCGGACGGGCCAGCCCTCCTCGCCAGCCTCCCTGACGCCACGCCGCAACAGGCAGCACTGCGTCGTTCCTACCCGGACTGGGTCGCCGAGCTGTGGTGGGACGCCTACGGCGCGCGCGCCGCGCGTAGCTTGATGGACGCCGGCAACGCGCCGGCGGAGACGACGCTGCGCATCAACACGCTTCGCGACGACGCGGAGGAGCGCCTCCTCTACGAGCTCGCCGCCGCTGGCGTCGGCTACGAGACGGACGACGAGGTGCCGACGGCGGTGACGCTGCAGGACCCGTTCGACGTCGGGCGTTCGACGGCGTTCTTGGCTGGTGATGCCGTGCCGATGAGCCGCGCCTCCCAGCAGATCGCGCCGTTGACCGGCGCGGCGGCGGGGATGCGCGTCCTCGATGCGTGTGCCGCGCCTGGCGGCAAGGCTGGTCACCTCGCAGCCTTGCTCGGCGACGCCGGGCGTGGGCTGACCTGTCTCGAGCGCGACCCACGCCGTTGCTCGCAGCTCTCCGAGTCGCTCGTGCGGCAGGGTGCGACGGCCGCGGAGGTGCGCTGTGCCGACGCCAGCGAGCCCGACGCCGACCTCATCGGGTTCGACGCCATCCTCGTCGACGCGCCCTGCTCGGGGCTCGGCGTCCTCGCCGGGCGTCCTGACCTGCGTTGGCGGCGGACGCCAGCCGACGTCGAGACGCTCGCCGTCATCCAACGCTCGCTCGTCGAGGCGCTTCTGCCGCGGCTGGCACCGGGTGGGGTGCTGGTGTACGCCGTCTGCACGCTCGTGCCGCGCGAGAACGAGGGGGTGGTCGCGGGCCTCGTGATCGAGCGCGAGCTCCGCACCGCGCCGCTGCGCGACGGTGACGGCTTCTATGCCGCCGCCGTCCGGTGACGGTCCTGGGGGAAGACCGTCACCGTTCAGCAGGATGAGAGGGGGAACGTCGTACGAATCACTCAGATTTCATGAGATTCGAACTGGTTCTAATCTAGCGAGTCTTCAAGGCCTCGTGCTCCCCAATTTGGGGGAGTTGTCGGCGATCATCGCGCCCGATGACACGTCTGTGAGCGTCATCGCCCCAGCGCGGCCGTTCCTGGCGATCGGCGAGCACATCGCCATGCACGGGAACGCGGGTTTGGAGAGCATCGCCACCGTGGCCGAGGTCGCCGGGGACGTCGTGCGGATCCTCGGTTCGCCGCTCGGCGGCGAGGGCACCGCGCTCGATGCTGCGTGGGTGGCCGGCGGTCGGCTCCTGCACGCTCCGGCCGTCGTCCTCGACGCGCACGCAGGCGGGGCCTGGGTCGGCATCGGTTCGTGCACGGTCGTCGCGGGTCGCTGGCTCCGGCGCGCCGTCCCCGCGGGTGTCACCGCGACGTTGCACCTTGCCGGGTTGCTCGCGCCACCGCGAGCCCTGCGCTCCGCCACGGTGCGCGACATCGGCATCGGTGGCGTCGGGATCGTCGTCCACGACCTGGTTGAGCCGGGGGAGAGCGGCGTCATTGAACTGATCGACGTGGTCGGTCGGCCGCTTGGCGAGCTCGCGCTCGTCGTCGTGCACGTCATCCCGAGCGCGCGCGGCACCCAGGCTGGCTGTCGGTTCCTCTCGCTGCTCGACGGCGCACGCATCGTCGCCGCGGTCGAGTCTTCCGGCGCCTGAAGCGCGAGGCTGAGCGGCACGGCGCCCGCACGGATCTCCGATACTGCGAGCGTGTCTACCGAACCATCCTGGCTGACCGAGACCCAGGTCTGCCCGTCGATCCTGTCCTGTGACTTCGGCGCGTTCCGCGACGGTGTGCGGGAGCTGCTCGACGCCGGCGCACGTACGTTCCACGTCGACGTGATGGATGGTCACTTCGTGCCCGTCATCACCTTCGGCACCGGCGTCGTCGCCGCGATCGCCGACGAGGTGCATGCCGCGGGTGGTGCGCTTGCCGTGCACATGATGGTCGAGCGACCGGAGCGCTTCATTGCCGATTACGCGAAGGCGGGTGCGGACTCCTTCACGGTGCACGTCGAGGCGACCTCGCACCTGCACTACCACCTGCAGGCAATTCGTGAGGCCGGGATGGCGCCCGGCGTGACGCTCAACCCGGGCACGCCGGTCGCGGCGATCGCCGAGGTCGCTCCCTACTGCGACAACCTTCTGTGCATGAGCGTGAACCCGGGCTGGGGCGGGCAGTCGTTCATCCCGGCGTCGCTTGGCCGGCTGGCACAGCTCCGAGCGCTCGCGGCGCCGGGAGCGGGCGTGGAGATCGACGGCGGCGTTGGCCCGGCGACGGCGGCAGGCTGCTTCCGCGCTGGCGCGAACCGGCTCACCGCTGGCTCCGCCGTGTTCTCCGCACCCGACCCAGCCGCCGCCTATCACGCGCTCGTGGAGCAGGTCCGGGCGGTCGGAACGCCGTCGTGGGCCTGACCGACGCCGACCTCGTCCACCTCGCACGAGCGCTCACGCTCGCGCGCTCCGTCCGCGGGATGACGACGCCGAACCCGAACGTCGGCTGCGTCCTCGTGCGCGATGGACGTGTCCTTGCCGAAGGGGCAACGCGACCTGAAGGCGGGCCTCACGCCGAGGCCGTCGCGCTCGCTGCCTGCGCTGACCCGGCGGGAGCGACGGCGTACGTCACCCTCGAACCGTGTGCGCACCACGGCCGTACACCGCCATGCGCCGACGCGCTCGTCGCCGCCGGCGTCCGGCGTGTCGTCGTCGCGTCCGGCGACCCCGCGCCGTGGGTCAATGGCGGCGGGCTCGAACGGCTCCGGCTTGCCGGCATCGTCGTTGACGTGCTTGCGCTCGAGCACCCGCTCGCGATCGCCGCGCGCCAGGGAAACGCTCCGTTCCGCACGTCGATCCTGCTCGGTCGACCCCACGTCACATACAAGGCAGCGATGTCGCTCGATGGGCGCACGGCGACGGCCTCGGGCGACTCGCAGTGGATCTCCTCACCGGCGAGCCGACAGCTCGTGCATCGCTGGCGGGCGGAGATGGGAGCGGTCCTCGTCGGCGTTGGCACCGCAATCGCCGACGACGTCACGCTGACCGCGCGCGACCGTGACCAGCCGCTGGCCCGGCAGCCTCTTCGGGCCGTCGTCGATCGCGATGCTCGGGTGCCGCTGGACGGCCGGCTCGTTCGCAGCGTTGCGCAGGGGCCGGTGCTGCTCCTCGTCGGTGAGCGGGCGGACGTGGCGCGTCGTGGCCTGCTCGAGCGGGCCGGTGTGGAGACGGCGGTAGCGGTCTCGCCGCAGGAGGTGCTGGTCGCGCTCGCTGCCCGCGGTGTCCAGGACGTGCTGTTCGAGGGTGGTGCGCGCCTTGCCGGCATGATGCTTGCCGCAGCGGTGATCGATCGGCTCGCGCTGTTCATCGCTCCGCTGATCGTTGGCGACCCCAGCGCGCCTGGCATCTTTGGCGGTGGTGTGACGCCCGCACGGGTCGCCGACGCGATCGCTGCTGCGGGCCTGGAAGCCACCAGCTCTGGTCCGGATATCCTGCTTGACGCCTGGATCACCATCCCGGCCTGAGCTGTGTTCACCGGAATCATCCAGGAGATAGGGACGATCGAGGCCGTCGAGCACGCGCCGGGCGGATCGTCCCTGCGTATCGCCGCCCGTCACGCGTTGCAGCCGCTGCGGCTTGGCGACTCCGTCGCCGTCGATGGTGCCTGCCTGACGGCGACGGTCATCACCGGTGATCGCGCGACCTTCGAGGCGATGCACGAGACCCTCGATCGCACGACGATCGGCGAGCTCGCCGCGGGCTCCAAGGTGAACCTCGAGGCGGCATTGCGCGCTGGCGAGCCGCTCGGCGGACACAACGTTCAGGGCCACGTCGACGGCGTTGGCGGGATCGTCGCGGAACGTCGAGAGGGCTTCGCGCGCGTGCTTGAGATCGTTCCGCCCGCACACCTGATGCGCTACGTCGTCGAGAAGGGCTCCGTCTGCGTCGCGGGCGTGTCGCTGACCGTGTCCACCCTCACCCGCGACGGGTTCGAGGTGTGTCTGATCCCCCACACCTTGCAGGCGACGACGCTCGGTAGCCTTGCCGTTGGCACCCGCGTGAACGTCGAGACCGACATCTTCGCCAAGTACGTCGAGCGCATGCTCGTCCACCAGCAACAACGCAACGACCAACCGGTAGGTACCCATGAGTGACGCTGTCTCGCCCTTCGCCTCGATCGAGTCTGCGATCGAGGACATCCGCGCCGGCAAGATGGTGATCGTCGTCGACTCGCCCGACCGCGAGAACGAGGGCGACCTGTGTATGGCCGCTGAGTTCGTCACCGCGGCGGACGTCAACTTCATGGCGACCCACGGCCGCGGGCTGATCTGCTTGACGATGACCCCGGAGCGGTGCGACGAGCTCGACCTGCGCCTGATGGAGCCACACAACGAGACGCCGTACGGCACCGCGTTCACCGTCTCGATCGAGGCACGAGAGGGCATCGCGACCGGCATCTCGGCAGCGGATCGAGCACACACCATCCGCGTCGCCGTCGATCCGTCGAAGGGGGCGCGCGACCTGATCAAGCCGGGCCACGTCTTCCCGCTGCGCGCACGCGCCGGCGGCGTCCTCGAGCGCACCGGCCAGACCGAGGCATCCGTCGACCTCGCGCGCCTCGCCGGCTGCACGCCTGCGGGTGTGATCTGCGAGGTGATGAAGGACGACGGCACGATGGCACGCGTCCCCGACCTCGACGTGTTCTGCCGCGCGCACGACATCAAGCTGGTGACCGTCGCCGACCTGATCGCCTACCGCCGCCAGAACGAGAAGCTCGTCGAGCGGATGGCCGCGGCGAACCTCCCCACGGTGCACGGTGACTTCCAGGCCGTCGGCTACGTCTCGAAGCTCGATGGCAAGCATCACCTCGCCCTCGTCCACGGCGACGTCGACGGGGCGGAGAACGTCCTCGTACGCGTCCACTCGGAGTGCGTCACCGGTGACGTCTTCCACTCGCTGCGCTGCGACTGTGGTGAGCAGCTCGAGCAGGCGCTCCAGCACATCTCTCAGGCTGGTTCTGGCGTCCTGCTGTACCTCGCACAGGAGGGCCGCGGCATCGGCCTTCTGAACAAGCTGCGAGCGTACGAGCTGCAGGAGCAGGGCCGCGACACCGTCGAGGCGAACGCCGAGCTCGGCTTCGCCTCCGACCTCCGCGAGTACGGCATCGGCTCGCAGATCCTCGCCGACCTTGGCCTGACGACGATCCGTATCCTGACGAACAACCCGCGCAAGATCGAGGGACTCGAGGGCTTCGGGCTCACCGTGACGGAGCAGGTGCCGATCGAGACGACGCCGAACGATCACAACCTCGCGTACCTGCGCACGAAGCGCGAGAAGCTCGGGCACCGGCTGCACCACCAGCACCTGAAGCTGCAGGAGGGCATGCTCCCGTCAGATCCGCCGCACGTTGCCGACCCGGACGCGCCAACGCCGAGCCCGACGGACGCTCGGTGAAGCCCGCCGAGTCCGGCGACATCGCCGGTCGCGACGGCTGTCACGTGATCGAGCACGCCGAGCTCGACAGCGCCGTTCGGGTCGCGATCGTCGCCTCGCGCTACCACGCGAACATCGTCCAGAAGCTCGTGGACGGCGCGTTCGACGAGCTCGTCGCCGCTGGCATCGAGGTCGATCGGATCACGCTCTGTGTCGTCCCTGGCGCGTACGAGCTGCCGATGGCGGCGAAGAGGTTTGCCACCCAGCATCGCTACGCCGCCGTGATCTGCCTCGGCTGCGTGATCCGCGGCGAGACGCCCCACTTCGACTACGTCTGTTCTGAGGCCGCCCGTGGCTGCACCCTCGTCGCGCTCGAGACGGGCGTGCCGGTGGCGTTTGGCGTGATCACCGCAGAGACGATGGACCAGGCGAACGCGCGCGCGGGCGGCGCTGCCGGCAACAAGGGCGCCGAGTCTGCCGCCGCGGCGCTCGAGCTCGCCGGCATGCTGCGAGGCATCCGCACGCTGTGAACGAGGGTGCCCTGCCGTGCCGGCTCCCGGTGATGCAGGCGCCGATCGGCGGTGCAGGTGGGGTCGACCTCGTCGCCGCGATCTGTGAGGCTGGCGGGCTCGGTACGGTCGCCGGCTCGTGGCGATCGCTCGACGGGCTCCGATCGACGGTAGCCGCGGTACGGGAGCGGACGGCCGAGCCGTTTGCCGTCAACCTCGTGCTCGACTTCGCGCAGGAGGCGCGCGTCGCGTTGCTCGCGGAGCTCCGCGTGCCCGTCATCACCTTCTCCTGGGGCGTGCGCCGCGACCTCGTTGAGCTGGCGCGCAGCGCCGGGAGCCGCGTGCTCGTTCAGGTCGCGAGCCGCGAAGCTGCCGTCGCGGCGGTCGCCGCCGGGGCGGACGGGGTGATCGCCCAGGGGATCGAGGCTGGCGGTCACGTCCAGTCGACGACGGGGCTCCTCGTCCTCGTCCGTACGCTCGCCCGCGAGCTGCGGGTGCCGCTGATCGCCGCGGGCGGGATCGCCGACGCCGCAGGGGCACGGGCGGCACACGCTGCCGGCGCTGCCGCCGTGGCCTGCGGCACCGTGTTCGTCGCGACGGACGAGGCGCTGGCCGCGCCGGTCTGGAAGGCAGCGATCGTCGCAGCCGACGCGGACGACACCGTGCTCACCGGCCTGTTCGACGTGGGCTGGCGCGACGCTCCACATCGCGTCCTGCGTAACAGCACCTACCGGCGGTGGGAGGAGGCCGGCTGCCCGCCGGTCGGCGCGCGCCCGGGGGAGGGCGAGGTGCTCGCCCGCGTCGACGGTGCGGACGTCGTGCGCTACAGCGACACGCCGCCACTCGCAGGTCAGGACGGGGATCTCGAGGCCCTCTGTCTCTACGCTGGGCAGAGCGCCGCGCTCATCGACCATGTCCGCCCGGCAGCTGCTGTCGTCCGAGCGCTCCTCGGCTGAGGTTGCATGCGGACTACTACTAGTGGTGTGATTGTTGGCATGGTCATTGGGTGTCAGACACCCAATGACCATGCCATTTGAGAATCAGACCACTAGCAAGCCCTGCGCGAAGCGCCACGCTCCCGCTCGCTCCAGACGCCCTGTAACCATGCCATTTCGCAATCGCACACTAGACTGCGCCCATGGACAGTTGCCGCGTTGTCGTGGCCGACGATCACCCGTTGTTTCGCGATGCCATGGTCGCGCTGCTCCGGGAGGTGCCCGGCGTGGAGGTAGTCGCCGAGGTGTCGTCGGGGCGCGCGGCGATCGCAGAGATTCGCGCGCGCGATCCGGACGTGGCCGTCGTTGATCTTCGGATGGCGGATGGGGACGGCGTTCACGTGTGTCGTGCTGTGACGCGTGAGGGGTTGCGCGCGCGCGTGCTCATCGTGTCGGGTTACGATGACCCAGAACTAGTCCACGCTGCGCTCGCCGCTGGGGCGCGTGGGTACGTCGCGAAGGACAGCCCGCGCCTCGAGCTCGCGCGTGCGTTCCGCGCGGTTGCCGCCGGTGGCACGGCAGTTGGAGCTGCGCTCCTCGCCGAGGCTACCGGCAGGCTGCGCCACGTCGAGTCCGGCCGGCCTCTCCTGTCCGGTCGCGAACGCGCCGTGCTGGCGCTTCTCGCCGAGGGCGAGAGCGCACCGGAGATCGCCCAGCGGCTTGGGCTTGCGACCAGCACGGTGAAGTCGCACCTCGCGAACATGTACGAGAAGCTCGGCGTTTCCGATCGAGCGGCGGCGGTGGCCGAGGCGATGCGTCGCGGGTTGCTCCGGTAGACCGGATGGCCAGCGTTCCGACGACCGACGCCGACCGCATGACGGCGACGCTCCGCCTGGTGATCGGTCCGATCGTCCTCGTAGGCGAGACGGTCGCATCGGCAGCCCCTGACCCCGGTGAGATCGTCGACGAGGACGTCGTCCTGCTCGCCGTTGGCCTCATCGTCTACGCGCTGGCCGTGCGCGTGCTCGTCCGAGGGAGAACGCGGCCGCGGGTGCTCGATCGCGTGACGCCACTTCTCGACATCGCGTTCGCCGTCGCGCTTGGCTTCGCCTCCGGCGGCCCCTTCAGCTTCCTCTCCCTCGTCTTCCTGTTCGCGCCGGCTGCAACGGCGTTCCAGCTTCGTCCCCGTCTAACGGCGCTGACCTCCGCCATCAGCATCGCCGCCTTCTTCCTCCACGGGGCTGCGCATCCCAGCTCTGGTCGTCCGGGCGCCCTTGCCGAGCTCGTCGCCCGGACGATTTACATCTCCTGGGGTGGCGGGGTTCTCGTTGCGCTCTCCGCGCTCCTTGCACGCCGGGAAGCGCGGCTGCAGCAGGTTCTCGCGGAGCGGCGGTTGCTCGTGCGGGAGCGCCTTGGGGCAGATGACCGGGCGCGGACGAAGATCGCCCGCGACCTCCACGACGGCGTCCTTCAAAGCATCCTTGCGGTGCGCCTGACGCTGACCGCGGGTGCGGGAGACGATCGGTCGCGCGATCACCTCGTCGACGTGCTGGGCCAGGTGGTGGCCGACATGCGCGGGCTGATCGGCGAGCTACATCCGAGGGTTCTTGAGCAGGTGGGACTTCAGGCCGCGTTGACGTCGTTGCTGCGCGGTGCGGGTGAGCGGTCTCCGGGTATCGACATCGCCTCCACGCTGATCGACGACCTACCGGGTGGCCCGCACGACGAGGTGCTCTACCGAGCAGCGGTCGAGCTCGTGTCGAACGTCGCATCGCACGCTCGCGCGACGCGGATGGCGCTGTCGCTGCGCGCAGATGATGGTTGGCGCGTGCTCGTTGTCGAGGACGACGGGGTCGGGCTGGACCGCGCGACGCTTCCGGCCCGTCTCGAGGAGGGGCACATCGGGCTGCTGTCGCTTGACGAGCGCGTCCAGGCAGTGGGCGGCAACGTCGTGATGACCGCCGCCGTCGGAGGCGGACTCGTCGTGACGGTCAGCGTTCCGGTTGAACGCTCTCACAACATGTCAACTACATGACAGGTTTGTCATAAACATGAGACGGGAATGAGCCTGGATGGCGCCCGATCCGGCCACGGTATCGCTCTTCCTCCACTACATCCGAACGTCCTAGCAGTCGATCACCTATCGGGATCCCTCATCGTACGCTGTGAATCTGGAGGCGAAACTCATCCGAATGAAGGAGACGCGTTCCCTCATCCGGAGAGGTTCGACGCACGTTGCTGGGTGCGCGGTCACCGCGGGAGCTCGTTCGCCTCTGGTGGTCTCCCGGCGAGCTGGCGGCTCGCGGTGCAGCCGTCCCGAAACGTGGGAGGAAAATGACAGCTTGTCAGAACCTGTGGAAATCTTTCTGACAGGGATGTAGGGTGGTCTCGCTCCCTCCTCTCTCCAGACGGGGGAAGCAAGAGACGGACATGCGGGTCGTCGGCACCACGGTGCTTGGGCGGCCTGACGGCCCCTGCGCGCCAGATCAAGGAGCAAGGCGAATGCGTACCGGAGACCTCACATGAGCGCGCTTGGAACGGCGAGGCGCTCGCTCCTCCTCTCGGTCGTCCTCGGCCTTCTGCTCGCCGTTCCCGTGTGGGCTGACCAGGTCAAGATCGACATGCGCGAGGGCCGAACCGTCTGGGATCCCGCGCAGCAGTCCGTTCTCGTGCATGACTTCGACACGCTCGCGGAAGGCATCGGCAACACCCGTTGGGACGGCACCTACTACTGGACGATCCTCCACGACGTCACCTCTGACCCGTACGACTCGACCCGCCACTGCAGCCCGGCCGCTGCGTTGCTCGCGAGTCAGGGCATCAACGTCGACCACATGACGCCGGCGCAGGCGCAGGGGACCGGCGTGACCGACGCTCAGCGTGGCGCGCTGGCCGAGGCGTACGCCGCCTACCCGGGATCGTGCAACTGGCCCTCGATTCACACGATCGCGCCGGGCGCGACGCCGTTTGCCGCGATTCTCGACCCGACGCAGCTCGATCCGACCTCCACAGCGCAGTACGTGACGAACTCCGGGACGCAGGATGACCTGAACGCGACGAAGAGCGTCGCGAACCTCCCGGACGGGAAGTACATGATCGCCTCCTGGGCGACGAACAAGTCCGGGAACGCGAGCTACGAGGTCGGCGGCGGCTACTTCTGGATCGCCTGCGACCCCGCGACCGCCGTCGCGACGGGGTGTGACACCACGGCGCCGGCGCCGGTCGACGTCGCCCCGCCGCGTGTCACGTACGCCGGCAACGGCGACACGTCTGGGGGAACGACCCTCGCCTTCACCGACCCGGCCTTCCCGGATCCGTCGGTTCCCGGGAAGTCGCCCGTCGGGATGGTCGTGCTCGTGACCGGCGACCCGAAGTACGCCGACTCGATGTACCTCGTCGTCGGCGCGACGAAGGTCGCCACGGGGCGCGTCGTGATCACCCTCGGTGGCACCACGACGGGTACCCCGTACGCGACGAGGTTCCCGAGCGACCTCGCGGTGCCGACGAACGTCAGCTTCGAACTGCGCAGCGCGCCCGCCAATTACAAAGACATGATGAACGTCCAGGTCTTCCAGGAGCTGAACCCGCTGCCGACTGCGACCTACCGCGTCGACGTCTTCAACGACACCTCGAAGGTGAACGGCGAGTACGACCGGCAGACGGAGATCGGCTTGAACGGCTTCAAGGCGATCCTCACGGACATCACCGGCAACGCCGTCACGATCAACTACTACGGCGACCAGATCTGCACGGAGTACGAGCCGATCTACGTGCTCGCCCACCCGACGCGCGCCTGGGACGCCGTGACGAACCCGGTCGTCGTGCAGATGGACGCGAACCACCAGTCGGTATACCAGCTCTACGACGCTGCCAAGAACCGGCTCTACCGCACCTTCAGCGTCGCGGAGGACTCGACCAACCGGTTCGTCGCCGACGCGCTTGGCAACCCGAAGCCCGACCTCGACACCACCGGTCAACCGTTCTTCCTCCCGGCCCAGGTGTCGGTCGGGGCCTGGCAGGACTCGGGCACGAAACCACGGCCGATCACTGGCTCGGGGGGGCTCTGCCTCTCTCACGATGTTCCCGTGAACAGCGAGACCGGCGCGCCGCTGCCGGAGATCGAGACGCGCGGGCACATCGTCATTCGCGACCTCGAACCGGGGCGCTACTCGACCCTCGTGACCCCGACGACGCAGGTCGACGGCGTGAACGGCTCGCTCCCGTTCCATCCGACCTGGTCGCAGACGACGACGCTCGAGGGTGCCCACGACTGGGACCAGTGGCTGGTGGCAGGCGACACCGGGTACGACCACGAGTTCGTCAATGGCACGGAGAAGGTCACGCCCGTCACCTCGGGCTGGGTCGAGCAGACCGGTGACCTTCCCGGGCTCGACCACCAGTTCACCGCGAGCAGCGCTGCGGGTGCCACGCCGTTCCCAGGCGTCGACGCGATCGGCCAGCCGATCGCGGTGAACGGCAGCACCACGACGGTGAAGAACGTCGTTGGCGCGAACGTCTCTCTCGCCGATGGAGTCGGGAGGAGCTCGGGCAGCTGGACCGTCAGCTGGCCCGTGAACTACTCCACGTCGGGGACGGTGGCGATTGCGACGACGGCGGGGAACCCCGGCCTCGTCGCGCTCGATGGCATCCCGGCCTACGCCGTTGGTGCGAAGCTCCACCTCGGCTCCCAGACGTTCACGATCGCGACGGTGTCGGGAGACGCGCTGACGATCGTGCCCCCGCTCCCGCTGCCGCCGCCTCCGCCGCCTCCCGGCGCGACCGGCTTTCCCGCCACGATTCCCGCCGGCACGCCGTTCACGATCGACGGGTACCTGCCGACGAGCGGACAGATCGTCCCGACGCCCGCCCTCGGCGAGATCCACGGCACCGTCAGCGACAACTTCTCCTACACGCAGGACCCCGTGAACGCCAACTACCTCGGCTTCGGCGACGGCGCCCAAACCGCCGTGCGGTCAGAGTCGAAGCTCGAGGTGTCGCTCGTCGATCTGAACAACGGCGACACGATGGTCTACCAGAGGTCGTTCTTCGTCGAGGACCCGGCGAACGCCCTGAAGGCGGGGGAGTACGACATCCCGAACGTGCCCGCTGGGGACTACGAGATCTCGTTCTGGGACTTCGCCCAGAACGAGCTGCTCTTCTCGCGCAACGTTACCGTCTCGCCCGGTGAGACGGGGTCAACGAAGCGCGTTGAGCTCGACAACACGCCGCTCGTCGGGTGGTGGACGGAGATCTCCGGCTACGTCTTCGATGACCGGAACGGTAACGGCAAGCAGGACTACACCGACACGAACCACAACGGGCACTGGGACGTCGGTGAACCGGGCGAGCCGGGGATCTCGAACTTCTTCCTCTCCGTCCGTGCCCGCGAGAACACGCTCTTCGAGCAGGGCGCGAACACTGCGACGACCGACCAGAACGGCCACTACGTGCTGCGCGCCGCCTATCCGGTTGGCCAGTGGGTCGTGCTCGAGGCCTACATGGACGGGTACAAGACGACCGGGATCACGGAGCAGGCGCCGAACGAGCCACACGCGACGACGATGCTCGGCGGCGCGGTCGACGTGAACGTCCTGCCCTTCTTCTCGCAGGGCCTGACCGTCGACTGGGGCAAGCAGTCCTACGCGACTGGCGAGAACGGCGGCATCGTCGGCACCGTCAGCTACGGCACGACCCGCAACGAGACCGACCCGGCGCTCGCCGTCTTCGAGGACTGGCAGCCGGGGATCCCGAACATCTGGACGCACCTGTTCCGGCCACAGCTCGATCCGACGACAGGCAAGCCTGTGTTGGACAACAGCGCGACGCAGACAGGTTGCGACGTCTGCAGGGGCGACGGATCGGTCCTCGTCGTCGACACGGGCGGCAAGGTTGTCAACCAGCATGACGTGGTTTCCACCGTCGCCCTTGATGACGGCAACACCTACGACGTCGACAGCCTCGGCTACATCATCGATGCCGGACCCTCCTACCGCTCCGAGACGTGGCAGCGACCGGTGGCCTGCGGTCCCGTGAACGCGGCCGATCCCGCTGGCAAGCCCCTCGCCATAGGCTCGACCTACTCTGCGGACGGGAAGAAGATCAGCTACCCGTGGATGCCGGACTTCGCGCAGTACCTTCTCGGTACCGGGGCGAACGCGACGCTCGACAACCAGAAGGGCTGCGTCGAAGGGCCTGCGGCGGCGACGAAGATCGGGCTCGTCGATCCGACCGCGACCGACAGCCCGTGGGGCGCAACGGTGAACGGCAACTACGCGCTCGGCGACGTCTGGGATCCACTGCGCCTACCCGGAATAAACCCTGCTGCGGCCTCGGCAACGCCCGCCACGCTCGGTCGCCTCCCCCAGGGCACCTACCTCGTCAAGGTCGACCTGCCGCGCGATCGAAGCGGCAAGCCGATCCTTGAGGTCACGAAGGAAGAGGACGTCAACGTCTACACGGGGGACCACTTCACGACGCCGAGCGCGATCCACTACGACTGCGGCGGCGAGAAGCACATCGTCGACGTCGCTGGCGGCGGCGGCCCGTACACCGGCGACGCTCGGATCGGGCGCGGCGCGACCTACAACGGCGCGGTTGACAACCCCGGCCTGCTGAGCTTGCACGGCAGCCCCTACCAGGGGATGGCGAAGCCGGTCTGCGATTCCCGCATCGTCAAGGTCACGGACGGGCGCTCCGTCGCGCCGGGCTTCGAGCTCTTCACGAAAGTGCCCCTGCCGGGCGTGCACTTCGGCGTGATGATGGACGATCTCAACGTCAACGTCGACCCGGTGCACAGCTTCTACGGCGACCAGTCGACGATCCCGCACCTGCCCGTCTCCTGGTACGACTTCGCGGGCCGGCTCGTGCGACAGACGGTCACCGACCCGAACGGGTTCTACGAGGTGATGCTGCCGTCCACGAACCGGATCTCGAACCCGAGCCCGTCCGGCGTCTCCGCGCAGGCGTACACGATCGCGGCGAACGACCCGGGCTCCGTGAACGCGGCCGTCGGTCCAACGATTGCCAACCCGCGACCCACCAAGCCGAACCCTGACTTCAACCGCGCGTACCGCACGATCACGGGCGCCTTCCAGCTGTACCCGGGCGTGTCGTACGTGACCGATCTCGCCCTGTGGGGCGCCAACGTCGCGATCGACGCCCCGGGCACGCAGACGATCAAGCCGGCGCAGTGCATGCTCGACCTCGCCACGCCGCAGCTGTTTGCGACTGACCGGGTCTGGGCGAACGCCTCAACCGGCGGCACCTTCACGCTCAGCGGCGAGGGCTTCGGGAACACCCCCGGGTCGCTGCGCCTCGTCAACGAGGACGCCGTGAGCGCTGGCCGTACCGGTAGTGTCACCTCCTACGGCTCCCGCGGAACGGTCAACTCGACCAGCGGGGGGAACCTCGACTCGAACGTCGCCTACGCGCTTGGCGGCACGATCGTGCAGTCGGGGCTCGCAGGGACCAGTCGTGCCGGGACGATCGGAACGACCACCTCGATCCCCGTCACGGCCACCGTCTTGTCGGGCGCGGCTGACTCGATCGGCGTCGCCGCAGCTGGCCTCACAGGTCGTACCTCGGTGGGCGCAATCGTTGGCGCGGGTGTGACAAGGACGGTAACCGTCTCCGGCGCTTCTCTCACTGCGAGCGGCCTGATCGGCGGGCGGATCGTGATCGGCGCGGTGACCGGCAACGTCACCGCGAACACGACGACGACGATCAACTTCAACGGCGCGACCGGGACGAACCCGGCGGCGGGAACGGCGATCACCGTCTCGGCCTACAACGCGAACAACGGCGTGGTCCTGCTCTACGGCAGCCCGACGCCGACGGCCATCGTCTCAGGCATGTACCTCGCCGGCGGTGGCGTCACGGGCGTGGTTGCCTCCACGTCCAGCATCTCCGCCACCACCGCCAGCTCGATCACGCTGCGTGCGGCGAACCCGCCCCGAACCACCGGCGAGGTTGACATCCCCTTCAGCGCCCTCGTCGGCGGATACAACGCCAACACGACGGGCGGCGGCGGGGGCGCCACGGTCCGCACCATCTACTGGACGAATGGTCTCGCCGCCAACAGCCTCGCCGGCACGCGCGTCGCCGGTGGCGGCATTGCCGGCACAGTGTCGGCGAACACGACGAGCACCATCACCCTCGCCGCTGGCGCGACCGGCGTGAGTAACGCCACGGCCTTCTCGTTCTCGCTCGGTGGCTACAACGCAAGCACCCGCACGCTCTACACCACCAACAGCGTCGCGGGCGTGGCCCCAGGAATGTACCTGGACGGGGGCACCGTGACGGGTGCCGTTGTAAGCACCACCACCGGCGGCACGTTCAACAGCGTCACCCTCGGCACGACGAACCCGGCGCCGACCGGGGCGAGCACCGACCCGGGCCTCGCGGCCACCGTCGGCGGCTACAACGCCAGCACACGGACGCTGTTCACCACCGGGCTCACCGCCGGCGCGCTCACGGGGCTGGCGCTGAGCGCCAACGGCGGCGCGATCAACGGCACCGTCTCCGCGAACACGCCGACGACGATCACGCTGACGGCCCCCACGACGGGATTCTCGACCGCCGCCGCTGTTGGCTTCTCCGCCTCGAGCTTCAACGGACAGGTCGTCGCGGTTCCTGCCAACACGCTCGTTGCCGGCTCCCTTGTCGGCGCGACGCTCGTCATCAACTCGACGTCTGGCATCATCGCGTCGAACACCGCCTCGTCGATCACGCTCACAGCGAACGTTGGCGCCGCCACCACGAACGCCGTTTCCTTCTCGGTGGCGAACGTCCTCGTCGCGGCCATCAACACCAACGGGCTCGCCGGACAGTGGGTGATCACCGGGACAACGCCGACCGCGTTCGAGGGGCGCATCCTCAACGCGAACGCGACTGCAGGACCACAACGATGGATGGTCATCGACCCGACCAGCGTCATCGGCACCCTCCCGACCGCTGGGACGGTGTTCGGCCTGTTCAACCCCGTTCTCCCGGCCTTCACTCCGGCGGGGCTCGCGGGACGCACGCTGGCCAACGGCGCCGTCACGGTCGACCTATCGACCTTCACCGCGACCGTGCTGACCAACACGAGCACCACGGTGAACCTGGCCTCGGTTGGCACCCAGGTGCCGCCGATGCCTGGCCTCGCCCTCCACGTGCGCGGCGACCTGACCGTGGCGATGAACAACAGTCCCTTCGCCGCCGGCACCCTCGCGGGACTCGTGCTCCGGCGGACAGACAACAGCACGATCGGGACGATCCTCAGCAACACCGCAAGCAGCGTCGTCCTTGCGTCGGCGAGCCTCATAGGAGCGATCCCGGGCACCGGCAGCACGGTCTACGCCGACAACGGCGTGATCACCGTCGCAGGTCCACCGCTTGTCGCAGGGACGCTCGTCGGATCGCTCACCATCACGAGCGGCGCCGACACCGGCTTCACAGCGACGATCCTCGGGAACACCACCTCGACGATCACGATCGACCTCGCCACGGCTTCGCCTACAACCCTGCCGACGTTGCGACCATCGGTGGGTGACACCTTCTCGGTGACGGGTGGCCAGACGATCAGTGCCACCGCAACGAACGTGGTCTGGTCGGACACCTCGATCAGCTTCACCATCGCCGCTGGCGTTCGCCCAGGCCCGTACCAGCTCTACGTCGTCAGCGCGAACGGCCAGCAGACGGTGAACGGCGTGACGCTGCACCTGATCGGTGGCGTCGGATCTGGCTACTTCATAGCGCCGAACCGGATCCTCGAGGTCGGACCGGGCCGGCAGTTTGATCCAACGCTTGCACAAGTGACCGGAACGCTTGCCGGTCCGCCCGGTGCGCCCTCGGCGAACGGCGACGTGACCGTTCCGCTCGCCGAGAGCGTTGTCGGCGACCTGACCGGTCTCACGTTCCGGGTCACGGACGGCGCTGCGCTCGACTACACGGGCACGATCCGCTCGAACACGGCGACCAGCGTCACGCTCCGCGGCGACGCGCTTGTCAGCGCGAACCCAGACATCGTGCCTGCGAGCGTCCCTGCGCCTGGCGACACGTACTCGATCCGCCGTGGTCGGGGGATCCAGGACGCTATCAACACCGCCGCGGGCATACCGTCCGTAACGCCGGAGGGCAACCTTGGCGCCCTCGACAACTCGCCGGCGCTCGTCGTGGTCTATCCGGGACAGCCGGACATGGTCTACGACCCCGCCGGGCAGAGCCAGAGCAACGTCAACCCGCGAGGGGTGTACTTCGAGAACGTCGTTGTGCCGACCGACATCAAGATCCAGGGCGTAGGGCCCGGCGGCGTTCGCGCCGCGGGCGATGCCGTCCCGGGCACCGTCGTCGATGGCTCCCAGTTCGTGATCAAGGACGGTGGCCGTTACGCCGTTGACTGGTACAACCTCGCCCTGTACGCTCAGGCCTCCAACGGCAATTCGAGCCCGATCGCCGACGGCTCGACGATCTACGAGCTGCCGGGGCATACCGACCTCTCGCCCGTGAACGGCGCGGCGGCCAGCGCGCTTGGCTGGCCTCGGACGCGCACAGCGGGCGGCGGATTCGCCACCGACGTCTACACCAACGCCACCAACGCCCCCGGGGTCGTGCAGGTCTCTGGAGGCACCGCGACGACAGCTGGGCTCGGGACGGCGCCACTCGCCCTCGTCACCGACCCACTCACCGTGCCGGCGAGCGGAACGATCACCGTGCGCTACCGCACGGGCGGCGGCGTGTTCGGACGGGCGAGCCTGTTCGTCCACCAGTTTGGCGCCAGCTTCAAGGCGGGCGTCGACGGCCTCTCGATCGAGGGCGGCGACATGCTCGAGTTCCCGACGAACCTGAACGGGAACGGCGGCGGCCCGCTGCCGCGGCGGGTGCTCTCCGTCGGACAGCCCGTCACGCAAGGCGGCGGGATCTTCGCCGACATGTACGCGAGCTTCCTGCAGCTAAAGAACAACATGATCACCGGTAACTCCGGCAGCTACGGCGGAGCGATCCGCCTCGGCACGCCGAACGTGCAGAACCCGAGCCACGCTGTCGGAGGCGCGTTCACCGATGACCTGTCAAACGAGAACAACGACGTCCGGATCGCGAACAACCAGGTCAACGCCAATGGCGGCGGCCGGCTCGCCGGCGCGATCGGCATCTTCAACGGCGCCGACCGCTTCGAGCTGGCCCGCAACGAGATCTGCGGTAACTACTCCGCGGAGTACGGCGCCGGCATCGGCGTCTTCGGACACTCGCCGTCCGGGGTGATCCACTACAACCGCGTCTACTTCAACCAGAGCCTCGACGAGGGCGCTGGCATCTTCATCGCTGGCCAGCTTGCGACACCGCGCCCGCTCTCGAACCAGCCGGTCAACGGGCAGCTCGCGACCGTCCCCGGCTGGAGCCAGGGCACCGGGCCCGAGACGATCGACGCCAACGTCGTCCAGTCCAACCTCGCGAACGACGACGGGGGCGGCATCCGCTTCCTGATGGCCGGCAGTGACCCGCAGACGGTCACGAACAACATCATCGCCAACAACGTCTCGACGCACGAGGGCGGAGGCATCGCGATCGACGACACGACGAACGTCGCGATCACCGGAAACACGATCGTCAAGAACATCACGACGGCGACCGCGATGACCTCCGACGGCGCTGCGGCTCCCGCAGGCGTCTCGGAGGGAGCGAACTCGAACCAGCTGCAGGACTGGTACGCGGCAAACCACCCGGGAACGACGCTGCCGAAGTGGACGCCGGCGATCCTGACCAATAACGTCCTCTGGGACAACCGCGCCGGGACATACCGGAACGGCAACATCCTTGGCATCGGCGGGGCCGATGACCAGATGCCGATCAGCCACTGGGACGTCGGCTCCACCGATCCGCTCGCGACGCTCGCCGGTGGGTTCCTGTCCGGCAGCAGCTCGCTCGTTGCCAACCTCCTCCAGGACGTCACCGGGCACGGCGACCTGAGCTACGGCGCATCGTCGGTCGACGTCTCCGGTCTCGACAACAACGGCGCGCTCGCGGGTGTCGGGAAGCTGTTCTCCGCCACCTACGACACCAGCGTCCTAACGACGCCGATGCGGGCCAACGCCCACTTCGTCTCGAACACGATCGTCGCGCTTGACTTCCCGCCGACCCGGATGGGCAACTACAAGCAGCCTGCGGGCGGCGGTCTCGAGCGGCTCGCTGGCGCGCTCCTCGGCTCGAGCCAGGCACCGGCGAGCGCCTGGGACATCGACCACGACCCACGCTACAGCGACGTCGGCTACGACGTCGGCGCCGACCAGTACCTGGCTTCCACCGCGCCACGTATCGCTCCGCTCATGCGGCGAAGCGTGCTCTCGGTTCGGGCGACGATCACGCCGTCGGCCGTGGCGACACCCGGCACGAGCCTGGTCGGCGGGCTTGCCGCCGACCGGATCGTCGGATCCTGCGCCGGTTGCACCGCGGTCCTGCAGATCCGGCACGGGACGACGCTGCGCGCCATCCGTCTCCGCACCGTTCCCGGCGGCTTCGCCGGGTCCGTCCGGCTCGCCGCGGGCACGTACCGCTACCGCGTCGTCATCCACAACAGCAGGGCCCACCGGACGCACGTGTCCGCGTGGATCCAGATCACGAACCCGAAGGGGGCGCGATGACCGATGCCTCGCACGTGCGGCTCAGCCGCCGGCGCCTACTCGAGCTCGGCGGTGGAGCGACCGCCGGCGCGCTCGGCGCTGGAGTCCTCGCCGAGCTCCTCCGATCGCCCGGGACGGCTCGGGCGGGCGGGCTCGGCGGCGCCTCCGGCCCGGTCCTGTCGGTCGACCAGAGGACGATCGTCCGACGCTCGCTCGCCGGCACCGATGGCTGGATCTACCTCGGCGGACCGCCCCAGCAGACGGAAGCTGGTAAGGCGTTCTTCCCGGACGACATGGCGCCGGCGCCGCAGAACGTCTACGTCTACGGCTTTCGCGACGTCACGTCAGCCCACCTCCAGTGGAACAACCTGCAGAGCGACGGCATGCCGGCCGGGATGGACGACGCCCACAGGACGGCCGGCCACGACGCCCTCTACGGGTTGAAGGGTCAGACGCAGAACTCGTCGGTGATCCTCTTCTTCGACGAGGGCGACCAGGTCGAGATCACGCTCTACAACCTTGGCTGGCAGCAGCGACCGGACATCCCCGACGGCCACACGATCCACTGGCACGGTTTCCGGGACGCGATCCCCTGGTACGACGGTGTCCCGGAGATGTCCGGCGCGGCCCCGATCAACAAGACCTTCACCTACTTCTACGACTGCCAGATCCCCGGAACCTACATGTACCACTGCCACTGGGAGGACGTCGAGCACATCCAGATGGGCATGACCGGCGCGATCTGGATCCGCCCGAAGCAGAACCTCGGCGTCGGCTCGATCCCGCCAGGCAAGTACGTCTACAACGACGGCAACGGGTCGACAGCCTACGACCGCGAGTACGCCTGGATGCTGATGGACTACGACCTCGAGAAGCACCAGATGATCTCGCACATCCAGCAGCCGGACTGGCACCTCTACCAGGCCAGCGGATGGATGATCAACGGCCGTTCCTACCCTGACACGATCGAGCCGCAGGGCGTCGCCGGCATCGGCACACCGAGCGGGGACGCCATCGCGACGGGCGTCGTCATCGACTTGCCGACCGTGACGGATGGCGCGTTCTCGATCGCCACGAGCAGCAGCGACTCCACGACGGACGTCAGCGGGCAGCTTGCCTGGGTCACGAAGGGCACGGGCGCCGGCCAGGTGATGTCGATCACGTCGGGCACGCCGAGCTCGTTCATCGTCGACAAGCTCCCCTACCAGACGCTCGTGACGGCGAAACAGACGCGCCCCGACGACGTCGCGAAGGACGCGCCGATCCTTAAGGTGGGCGACACGATCGAGTTCCACCGGCCCGGCGCGAACCTCGTCTACCAACCAAACAGCGCGCTCGTGGCGGGTAATGCCGGGGACCGGGTGCTCGTTCGCATCGCGTGTCTTGGCTACCAGGACCACTCGATGACGATCGATGGGTTGCCGTTCCGGGTCGTCGGCCGCGACGGCGACTGGCTCGCCGACAACGAGTACCGCACCGACGTGATCGACTGTGCCCCGGGCGAGAGCTACGACGCGATCATCACGTTGCCGGCGCACAGCGGCGGCACGGGTCCGGACGTGTACATGTTCTACGACCGCGACCTGCCGTACTACAACAACGACGACGGCACGAGCGCCAACGGGTTCAATGGCATGGCGACCGAGGTACGCGTCTTCGCGGCGGGGTCGCTGCCCTCCCAACACATCGACCTCGCCAACAGCTGGGTGAAGGGGTAACGACGTGGACGCAACCACCTCTACCACCGCGCTGCGACTCCGGCTCGCCGCCCGCCCGATCCTCGCTGTCCCTGCAGCTGCCGTGCTTGTCGCCGGGGCGCTCGGCATGATGACGACCACGGCCCGTTCGATCACCCCGGTTGTCGCCCGCGACGGCATCATTGACATGTGCGACAACGGCACGCCGGCGACCGGCAACCAGCGTGTGTTCGTGCTCACGGCTCGGGATGGCGCCATCCACACCGCGGACGGCAACTCCGTGCCGATGTGGGGATTCGCCCCTGACAACGGCGCATACCAGTATCCGTCACCGTTCCTCTGCGCCAAGCTCGGCGAGCGGGTCAGCGTGATCTTGCACAACGCAATCACCCCGGTTCCCGTCGCGGGCACCGCGACCGTGACGCCCGTACGAACCTCGATCATGTTCCCGGGACAGACCGGTGTCCTCGCGAGGGGCGTGTCTGCGCAGCCTGAGCTGGACGGTTCCGGGAACCTCCGGTCGCTCGTCCCGTCGATCACGAGCGGCGACTCGATCACCTACTCGTTCGTTGCGGAAAGGGCCGGATCGTTCCTCTACCAGAGCGGCACCAACGCCGCCGTCCAGGAGCAGATGGGCCTCTTCGGTGGCCTCATCGTCCGTCCAACCGGCGGACAGACCACGGCGAGCGCGACCCTCTACGACGACGCGTTGGTCAACAGTACGGCGAACCCGAACGCGACCGATCGCTACGACCCGCAGCGAGAGTTCGTGCAGATGCTCTCCGACGTCGACGTGACGGTGCACAACAACGTCGTCGACGGCATCACCATTGACATGGCGACCCTCCGGCCTGAGTACTTCTTCATCAACGGTCGGTCGATGCCCGACACGGTCGCCCCGAACCATGCGTCGTGGTTGCCGGCACAGCCCTACAGCGCGCTCGTCCACGTGTTGCCATACGTGGCGAACGGGCCGGCGGACGGTGCGCAGATCACCGTCGGCGGCTCGACCTTCACCTGCAAGGGGCGCTGCTATGACCCGTTGCCCGCGGCGATTCGCTACTTCAACGCCCGGGAGAAGACCTCGCCGTTCCACCCGCACGCGGCGGACACGCTGGTGCAGGGCTTCGATGGCAACCAGCTCGTCTCGCCGTCGGGCACGAACCTCTCGATCAACCACTACGTCGTCAACCTCGCGGCAGGACAGACTGCCGACGCGACGTGGCTCTGGCGTGACCAGCACGCATGGAGCCCGATCGCAACCCACCAGGGTCCGGTGCCGGTGCATGACTTCCGCGACACGCGCTACACGGGCGGCGGGAGCTGGTACGGCGGCACGCCGTATCTTGGCTACACCGATGACCTGCAGGACGGCGTCACGTCGTTCAACGAGTGCGGCGAGTACTACCACGTGGCGCACAGCCATTCGGTGAACGAGGCGACGACCTACGGCGCGGCGATGGGCGGCATGCTCACCCTTTACCGTATCGATCCCCCCGGCATGTGGAACTGCGGGCACTGAGATGCCTCATCACCGGACACCAGGAGAACGTGCCGTGATCATCCGCCGTCGTGCGTGCACGCTTGCCCTCTCACTGCTCGCCGTGACGACGCCGGGAGCCTTGGCTGCGGGCATCGGGAAGCTCGACCCTACCGGCAGCGGCTGCGTCCGCTCAGGGACGCACCTGACCTGTGACCTCTGGGTCGAGCCGGCAACCATGGTGGTTCCCGCCGGGTTCCGTGCCAGCATTCCGGGCTCCGCGACCGACTCGTCGACCACGCTCGGGAGGCTCGCCGCCCTCGGCTACAATCTGCCGACCTGGGTCTACGCCGCCGGCGCAAGCGAGCCGACGGGGCCCTTCACGGGCACGGGCGGCCCCACGATCGTCGCCAGCGAAGGTGACGCGGTGACGGTGAACCTTCACAACACCCACCTGCTAGTTCCCCTGTCGCTGACCTTCCCACAGATCGTCGGCGTGCGTCATGACGGTCGTGCAGGCTCCGATCGCCTGGGCGTCGCGGGCGCGACAGTCACGACCTACACCTTCACTGCCTCGAGCCCCGGAACCTTCCTGTACCAGGCGGGGCCGACCGTGGCCGGCAAGCGCGCGATCGCGATGGGGCTCTCAGGGGCGCTCGTCGTGGAGGGGAACACGGGCGCATATGACCTGCCTTCCGGGGCGTTCACGGACGAGGCCGTCGTCCTCCTCCAGGAGCTCGACCCGGCGCTGAACCTTTCGACCACGCCCTGGACGTTCGATCTGAGCCACTTCCAGGCGCACCTCTGGCTGCCGAACAACGCGCTCAGCGGCCGCTCGGGTGGCTCGAACACCGTGTCGGTCTCGGCGAACGCACCAACGCTCGTGCGCTACGTCAACGCGGGTCTGCAGGATCACTGGGTCTCGCTGCTCGGTTTGCCACAGCTTCGGATCGCCCAGGACGCGCAACCCCAGGTGAACCTAGGCCACGGGGTGGGTAACGCCAACTCAGACCAGTCGCTCAACGTGACGGTCGCCGCGCTCCCGGCCGGCACGACCGAGGACACGATCATCGCGATCCCCGGCACGACGCCGGACGGGTCGGCGTTCCCGCTCTACGACGACGGCAACGACGGCGGCACCTACGTAGCCACCGACGCCGCCGCCGTACGTGGGCCAGGGGTGTTCCAGAACCTCGTGGTCGCGACCGGAACCGGCACCGGTTCGATCGCGGCGTGCGGGATCACCGGCAGCGCCCCGCTCGCGACCGTGACTGGCCTCACTCCGCTCACACAGACGGTCGGTGGCGCGTCGCTCGCTGACGCATCGATCGCCGGCACGGCCGTGGTCTGCGGTTCCGGGAGCCCCGCCTCGGCCGTCGAGTACTTCCTGGACGACATGGGAGCTCCCGGTACCGGCACGCCAGTGACGATGACTGGTGGTACGTTCACGACGACGATCTCGACCGCGACGCTCCTCGCGATCGACTCGAGTACCACCCCGGCGAGACGCGCCCTGCCCCACCGGGTGTGGTTCAGGGCGAACAACGGCAGCGCGTGGGGTGAGCTAAGCTCCGCGGAGATCGTCCTTGACACGGTCGGGCCTGACGTGAAACGCATCTCTACCGACCCGACGATCTCGAACGGCACGACGAGCGTGCACGTCTGGGTCTCCGGCGATGAGACGACGACCGGCAACACCGTCGTGACAGGCTTCGCCTGGTCGATCGCCGGTGCCACGGATGCGGCGTGCGCGAGCACGGTGGGGATCCCGACGATCAATCAGGCCCCCGAGGTTGACCTCCAATTCGACATCCCGGTGGCGTGCACGTCGACGCTCGGCGAGGGGAACCACCTCCTCTCGATCGTCGCCACCGATCACTACGGCAACGCCACGGCGGCGGGTGGCATGAATGACCCGAACACCTACACGGTCGCGATCGACACGACACCGCCTGCGCTCGTCCGGACCGCCGGCCTCGTTCGCGTCCCGGCCGGGCCGGACACGCCCGGCTCGCCCTACCCGGGCGACACGACCGCCGTTGCCGTCCAGGTCCTGCAGCGTCTCCCGTACGACGCCCAGAATCCGACCGGCGTGTTCGGAGGTCCGTTCACGAACTGGAACAACGGCACGCTCCCGTGGGAGCTGAACACCCACGAGCTCGGCGTGCGCGCCTCCGCGAGCGATCCCACCACGACCGGCGTGCGCTCGGGCGTCGCCGCGATGTACGGCTCGTTCGACCCGGCGTTCTGCTCGACCGCCGATCCCGCCGGGGTTGGGGCACGCCTCGACGCGCAGGGCGGTCGCTTCCACGAGCCTGCGATCGGGTTCCAGTACATCCCGCTCGCGCAGCTCGCGCAGTACACCAAGCTGTCCGCCGCCAGCAGCACGGACGCGACCTACCCGGGCGTCCGCGTCGCCTACTACGTGCGTGTCGTCGACACGGCCGGCAACTGGTCGGCGTGCCCGCATACCTACGACGTCGCGCTCGATGCTTCGGCGGGAACGCAACGTGACGAGATGGCAGCCGACCCCCTGACCGGATCGCTGATCGTCGCCATCGGCGGCGACTTCGCAGTCGGCTCCCTGCAGCTGCCGAAGATCACAGCAGGTAACCGCGCAGTGTTCGCGAGCAGCCCGCGCCACACGACGATCAACGTCACGCTGCGTCTCGATGCCGCAACTCGCGGGGAGGGGAACGGCGTGACCGGTGCCGAGTGGTTCGACGGTCACGATCCGGGAGTCGGGAACGGTGTCCAGTTCTCTCTCGTCTCCGGGCAGTGGGGCGCCGTCACGGCCAACCTCGTCTCGACCGTCTCGACCGTTCGCTGGACACCTGGCGTGCACGTCATCGCGGCGCGCGTCCGCGACCGTGCAGGCAACTGGTCGGCGCTCACGACGGCCCGCTTCTCCGTCAGCCCGAGGGCGGTCTTCGCGGACGGGTTCGAGTCGCGGCTCCGTCGTTGGGCCCACCGACAGGGAGTCGCGGTAACGTCCGCGGCAGCGCTCGTCGGGCGCCTCGGCCTGGCAGTGACGACCGGACACGGCGACGCCTACGTCGAGGCGCCCGCCCTGAGCACCGATACCTACCGCGCATCGTTCGTGGTCGACACCAACGGCTCACGTGTCGAGGGCGCGGTGCAGGACCTTCTTCTTGGCTCGAGCGGACGCGTCCGCCTGTTCGCCATCCAACGCACGACGCGCGGACAGCTCCAGTACATCCGCCTCGTCGCTCTCGACGGAACACGGACGAAGGTCGGCGGGTGGACGGCGACGGGCGACGACCGCCACGCCGTCAGCGTCTCCTGGTTCGCCGGCTCGTCCGGCCTGGCCGAGCTGCGGCTCGACGGCCAACTCGTCTCCCGGCTTGCGGTGCTGCGCGCCGACGCGGCCCGTCTCACGACCGTCCGGCTCGGTGCGCTCGGTGGTGCTGGTACAGGATCGATCCGCTACGACGCGTACGTCTCAACACGCTAATCACCCAATGCGACGGGCCGACTGCATGGGGAAGGGGCTCCGTTTCCGGGTCACACCGGAGCGGGGCCCCGGTCGGCCGCTCATCACGACGAACCCGAGCCGGAAGGCCGCCGTGTCTCACATCGGAGCTCCGTCGTTCCCGAGTGGTTCGCGGCAGGTTCTCGCGGCCCTTGCGCTTGCGCTTCTCGGCTCCGTCGCGGTCTTCACCGGCGCGCAGCGGCTCGTCCAGCCGGTCATGGGCCCGCGGACGTTCGGTCCGGGCGCGACTCATGGCGGCACCATGCCGCATTCGCAGGCCATCGAGGCAACCTATGGCGTCGAGTTCTACCAGGTCGGACTGTCGGGGGACGGTGGGCTCGTCGACGTGCGCTTTCGCGTGCTCGACGCGTCACGTGCCGCTCCGGTTCTGGGCCATCAGGCGACGATCAAGATGGTGGTCGGAAACGAGCGCACCCGTTCGCTGTTCGACACCCGAGCGATGACGCCGGGTGAGTCGAACCTCGTTGCCGGGCAATCCTACTGGGTGCTGTTCCGCAATGCCGGCGGCGACATCACGCGCGGCGACCGCGTCGACATCTTCGTCGGCGCCTTACATCTCGATGGTGTTCTTGTTCAGTAGTCGCCGTCAGGAGCGCAGCGCAGCGCCGCGTTCGGGCGCAGCGCGCCGAACGCGTCTGGATCGTCCCGACGCAGGTGCTCGGCCAGCCGGGCGTACTGCTCAGCGATCGGACCGTCGGCCGCGACCGGGTACTCGAGCTCGTAGACGATCCGGCGCACGCCGGCCTGGATCGCCTCCTTGAGGCACCCGAAGCAGGGGCTGAGCGTCGAGTACAGCGTCGCGCCGTCGGCGCGCATCCCGAAGCGTGCCGCGGCGAGCAGCGCGTTCTGCTCGGCGTGGACGCAGATGCAACGATCGAGGCCTCGGCCGGGGATGTGTTCCGGGTCTGCCATCTCCTCGCCGCGCCCCTCCGCGAGCAGGCGCCGATCACGGCAGCGCAGGCAGCCGCCGTCGAGGCAGTTCGTGAAGCCGCTCGGCGTGCCGTTGTAACCGGTCGAGACGATGTGGTCGTCAACGACGAGGACCGCGCCAACCTGCGAGCCGAGGCAGTTCGCCGCCTCGCGCACCGCGCGGGCGATCGACATGAAGTAGTGGTCGCGCCGGACGAGACGTTCGTCAGACAACCGCTACGGGCTACAGGGCCTTCTGGACCTTGCCGCCCTTGAGGCAGCGGGCGCAGACGTACGCGCGCTTCTGCACGCCGTCGACGATGATGCGGACACGCTGCAGGTTCGGATCGAACCGGCGCTTCGTGGCGACCATCGAGTGGCTCCGGTTGTTACCGAAGGAAGGCTTGCGATCACAGACGGAGCAGACGCGGGACATTGATCACAGTATGCTGCACCCTTCCTGATGAGGCAAACGGCAACCGTCCAGATCCGCTCGGCCATCGCTGGCGCCTCGGCCGCCCTCGAGGCTGCCCGCGATCGCATCAACGACATGAACGTCTACCCGGTGCCGGACGGCGACACGGGAACGAACCTGTCCCTCTCCGTGCAGGCGATCGTCGGTGCCGTCGGCGACGGCGAGGCCGTCGACACCTCCGCTGAAGGCGTCGCTGCGACGGTGAAGCGTGCAGCGTTGCTCGGTGCGCGAGGGAACTCGGGGATCATCCTCTCGCAGATCGTCCGCGGGATCTGCGAGTCAGTGACCTCGTCATCGAGGCTCGATCCAGCTGCCGTCGCCGCCGCACTTCGGGGCGCCGCGGACGCCGCCTACCGGGCGGTGCGCGAGCCGGTCGAGGGGACGATCCTGACCGTTGTGCGGGAGATGGCGGAGGAGGCCGAGCAACACCTCCATGACCTGCCCGCCCAGCTCGACCGCGTCCTCGCGCGCGGCGAGGCCGCCCTTGCGCGGACACCGGCGATGCTCGCGCAGCTACGGGACGCCGGCGTCGTCGATGCGGGCGGCGCGGGCCTCGTCGAGCTCGTCCGCGGTGCGATCGCTGGTCTGCGCGGTGAGCACGTCGGCTCGCTCGCCGCCGTCGCCCACGTCTCGCGGGTCAGGGCGGTGCACGCCGAGCGATCGCTCTACCGCTACTGCACGAACTACCTGGTCGCTGGTGCAGACGTCGATCCGGAGGCGCTTGAGCGGGCGTTGCGCGACCTTGGCGACTGCCTGATCGTCGTCGGCGACGCCGACGGGACGAGGGTGCACCTGCACAGCGACGATCCCGGCCGGGCGCTCTCGCTCGCGACCGCGATGGGCGCGATCGCCGGCGTCGACGTTGCCGACATGCACGAGCAGATCGCCGGGCGGGCAGCTCGGCTCAGCGCGAGCGTCGATGCGGTCGACGAGAAAGGCCAGGCGACGGACGTGGTGTTCGTCGTCGCCGGTGCCGGCAACGCGGCGATCGCCCGCAGCCTCGGCGCCCGCCGGATCGTCGAGGGCGGGCAGTCGCTGAACCCGGCGACCAGCGAGATCCTTGCCGCGATCGAGTCCGCGCGAGCCGACGCGGTCGTCGTGCTGCCGAACAACCGCAACGTGCTCCTCGCGGCGCGCGCGGCGGCGGCGGCGGCGACCCGTCCGGCCATCGTCGTGGAGACCGCCTCGATCCCGGCGGGGCTTGCCGCGCTCGTCGCCTTCGACGCGGAGGCGCCGGTCGCCGAGAACGTGGCGGCAATGGCGCGTGCGCTGCGCGACGTCACCACCGGGGAGGTGACCAGGGCGGTCCGGACGGCGCGGGTCGACGGGGTCGCAGTCGCCGACGGTGACTGGCTGGCGCTCGTCGGCGGGCAGGTCGCCTCGGCGCACGGGACGCTCTGCGATGCCGTCACTGACGCAGTGGCCCGCCTGCTCGCAGACGGGCAGGAGCTCGTGACCGTGATCACGGGCGACGACGAGGCGGCGGCAGCGATCGTTCGGCGCACCGTCGCCGCGCTTGCTGCCGCGCACGACGGGGTCTCCTTCGATGTCCACGACGGCGGTCAGCCGCACTACGCAGCGCTGCTGGCGTCCGAGTGATGGAACGCGCCGCACGGAACACCGCGCTCGTCTACGACTCCACCGCCGATCTTCCCGGAGGGGTCGAAGGCGTTGCCTCGCGCATGGTGTCGTTGCTCGTCCAGTTCGGCGCCGACACCTACCGCGATCACGTCGACCAGACGAGCGACGAGCTCTACGCTCGGCTCGTTGCGTCACCCGTTGCGCCGACCACATCTCAGGCTTCGCCGGCCGCGTTCGCCGAGGCGTACGAGCAGCTGCTCGCCACGCACGACCACGTCGTCTCGCTGCACCTCTCCGGCAAGCTCTCGGGAACCGTCCAGAGCGCGCGGCTCGGAGCCGAGGCCTTCGGCGAACGCGTCACCGTGATCGACACCGGCACGGTGTCGGTGCTGCTCGGCCTCGCCGTGATCGGAGTGGGCGAGCTGCTCCTGCGGGGTACGGACGACGCTGAGGTTGCCGCCTTCATCGCGCGCCACGAGACGGAGGGTCGCCTCTACGTCGGGCTCGAGACGCTCGAGCACCTGCAGCGTGGGGGCCGGATCGGCAAGGCCCAGGCGCTGGTCGGTCAGCTGCTCTCGGTCCGACCGATCCTCACCGTCGAGGCCGGCGAGATCCTCCCGCTGACCCGGGTTCGGGGCACCGGCAAGGTCGTCGGGGCGCTCGTCGACCAGCTTCAGATCGGGTTCGCTGGACGGACTGACGTGCGCTTGATGGTCGGTCATGGCGCCGCGCCCGAGGCGGCCGAACGGCTGGTCGCGGCGATTCGAAACGTCCGGCCCGACCTTGAAGCGCCGCTGGTCGTGTCGATCGGCGCGGCCGTCGGAGCACACGCCGGACCGGGTGCGATCGGCATCGCGGTCGGACCACGACCGTAACCTGTGTAATCCGGCTGGTTCCAGCGACGCGATCTGCGTGCACGCGTCTCGGGGTGCGCGTACAACGAGAGAGATGGGGGGGCTCATCGATCTTCGGCGGTTCGTCCGGGCGGGTGACGCGGGCACGCTTCGCCGTGGCGACGGCGCTGACCTGCGGACGATCTTCGGGCACGTCTCGACCCTCTGGGCGACCATCCAGTGCGCGCGCGGGGCGATCTGTCCGGGTGATGCGATGCAGTCGATCCTGGTGGCAGACGGCATCCGTGTCCTCGTCACGTTCGAGGCGATCGAGGTCGTCGCTGGCGTCACCGACGATCGCTGCGAGCTAACGGTCGCGGGCACCGTCGTCCTCGCCGACCGTCGTGAGGTCTGCCGGACAGCGTCGTCGCTTGGTCTCGTCGCGATCCACGTCCGCAGTGACGGTTTCGTCGTCCGCGCGCACGCGGTCGCGACGGACGTGAGCAGTGCTGGCGTGCAGTTCGACTCCGACGATCGCTTCGCTCCCGGCGACGAGGTGACGCTCGCACAGGAGGGTGGTGACGGGTTCCGCGTTCGCGTCCGCATCGTCCGCCGGACGGCCACGGCGACCGGCGCGCGCTACGGCTGCCGTGTCGTCGCCGCGACGGCTGCCGACGAGGAGCGACTGCTCGCCGCGACGCGCGGGTGACGGCGTAGTATCCACCGGTGCACCCGTTCGGCGATCTGGAGGCTGGCCGGTTCCCGCGCCCCAGAACGGCACCGGATCCGGCGGCTCTCGCGACCCCGATCGAGGCACGCGCGGCGATCGTCGAGGCGCTCGCGGAGATGGACGTCCACACCGCTTCTGACCTTCTCGAGGCCTTGCCGTTTCGCTTCGACGACTTCTCGCGGGTCGTCTCCCTGTCGTCGTTGCGCGGTGGGGAGGAAGCGACGGTCCTCGTCACCATCGAGGGCGTCGGCGAGCGACGCACGAGCCGCCGGAACCTTCGGATCATCTACGCGGCGGTTCACGATGGTCAGGGTGCGCGCGGGCGGGTGACCTGGTTCAACCAGCGCTACCTTCTCCGCACGCTCGAGCCGGGAATGCTGCTGCTCGTCCGCGGCGAGGCGCGATCGGCGGGAGGTGGCCTGGAGATCTCGGCACGGACGCATGAGATCGTTGCGACGGCCGAGGAGGCGCAGCGTGGGGAGGCGGTCGCGCTCGGGCTGGCACCGGTCTACCGAGCGTCGAGCAAGGTGTCCTCGCGCGTCCTGCGCGACCTCACAGGCGACGCGCTGACCCGTGTCTCTCGCGTCGCGGACCCCGTGCCGGCGCGGATCCGGGCGGTTCGTCGTCTACCGCTGCGTCGTGATGCGATCGTCGCCGGCCACCGCCCACGCACGCTTGGCGAGGCGGAGGTGGCCCGTCGACGCCTCGCGTACGAGGAGCTGCTCCTCCTGCAGCTTGCGCTGCTTCGTCACCGTCGCTCGGTCGACGCCGCGGGCACCGCCGTCGCGTTGCCGCCGGCCGGCGAGCTTGTCACACGCTACGTCGCCAACCTGCCGTTTACGCTGACGGGTGCACAGGAGCGGGCGATCGCCACGATCGGGGCCGACCTCGAGCTGGCGACGCCGATGCAGCGGCTCCTGCAGGGCGACGTCGGTAGCGGTAAGACGGCCGTCGCGCTCGCCATCGCGTTGCGGGCGATCGAGGGCAACGCCCAGGCCGCGTTGATGGCGCCGACCGAGGTGCTCGCGGTGCAGCACCTCGCGAGCGCTGAGCGGCTCCTCGCCGGCCTCGGCGTGGAGGTGTGCTTGCTCACGGGGGACGTCCCGAAGCGTGAGGCTGATGCCCGTCGACAGCGGATCGAGGCGGGCGAGCCGCTCCTCGCAATCGGCACCCACGCGCTCCTGCACGTGCCGTTTGCACGCCTCGCGGTGGCCATCGTCGACGAGCAGCACCGGTTCGGCGTCGACCAGCGAGGCGGACTTCAGGGCGGTGATATCTCGGCGCACGTGCTGCACATGACGGCCACGCCGATCCCGCGTTCGCTCGCTCTCACCCTGTACGGCGACCTCGACGTGACGGTGCTCGACGAGCTGCCAGCCGGGCGTCTGCCGGTGAAGACACGCATCGTTGGCGAGCCGAAGCGTGACGGCTGCTACGCGTGGATCGTCGAACAGGCGGCGCACGGTCGACAGGCATACGTCGTCTGTGCGCTGGTCGAGGGCTCCGAGCAGATCGAGGCGCGCGCCGCGGAGGAGGAAGTCGAACGGCTCGCCGCCGGACCGCTCGCCACCCTCACGATCGGCTGCGTCCACGGCCAGATGCGACCGGCCGACAAGGCCGACGTGATGCGACGGTTCGTCACCGGCGACGTCGACGTGCTCGTGGCGACGACGGTGATCGAGGTGGGCGTCGACGTCCCGAACGCCTCGATCATGGTGATCGAGGACGCTGACCGCTTCGGGCTCTCCCAGCTGCACCAGCTCCGCGGTCGCGTCGGCCGTGGTAGCGAGCAGTCCTACTGCTTCCTGTTCGAGTCGCTCGAGCCAACGGAGGACGGTGAGAAGCGCCTGCGCGCGCTCGTCGACCACACGAGCGGCTTCGACCTTGCGGAGATCGACCTTGACATGCGCGGCGAGGGGCACCTGCTCGGGCAGATCCAGAGCGGACGATCGGCGTTCCGTCATGCCAGGCTATCACGCGACCGCGTCCTGCTCGAGCAGGCGCGCGAGGACGCGCGGACGCTGCTCGACGCGGAGGATGGCGTGATCGAGGTCGAGGCGGACGAGCGATTTGGTGCGCTCATCGCCGGGATGCGACGCGGGTGAGGGTGGTCGCCGGCGCGGTGCGCGGACGTCGCCTGGTTGCCCCGGCGGGCAGGGAGACGCGCCCGTCCTCAGACCGCCTGCGCGAGGCGCTCTTCGCGGCGCTCGCAGAGGTTCACGGCGACACCGTGCTCGACCTGTTTGCGGGGTCGGGTGCGCTCGGCATCGAGGCGCTCTCGCGCGGCGCAGCCTCCTGCACCTTCTGTGATGGGGGTGCACCGGCGGTCGCGGCGATCCGAGAGAACCTTGCGACGCTCGGGCTCGCTGGAGCGGCTCGGGTCGTTCGCGGTGACGCGACACGGCTTCTCGCGGACGAGCACGCGCGCGGCGCGCGGTACGATCTCGTGCTGGTTGACCCGCCGTACGCCATCCTCCAGTCGCTCGTCCCAACCCTCGACCGGCTCCTGCCGGCGATCGTCCCTGTCGGCGGTCGTCTCGTGATCGAGTCGGCGGCAGGAACGTTGCCCTGCTGCGTCGGGTTCGACGTTTGCTCGCGGCGGCGCATCGGCGCGGCGACCCTGACGATTCTCACCCGCTCGGAGGTCGCCGCATGACACGGATTGCAATCTGTCCCGGCACCTACGACCCGGTCACCTACGGCCACCTCGACGTGATCGAGCGCACCGCGGAGCTGTTCGACCGCGTCGTCGTCGGCGTCGTACGCGCGCCGCGCCACAAGCAGACCCTGTTCACCATCGAGGAGCGCGTCGCGTTCTTGGAGGAGTCGGTCGCGCCGCTCGCGAACGTCACGGTGCGGACGTTCGCGAACCTCGTCGTCGAGTTCGCGCGCGACGAGGGCGCCACCGCACTCGTGAAGGGCCTACGCGCCGTCTCCGACTTCGAGTGGGAGTTCCAGATGTGTCACCTCAACAAGCGCCTCGCCCCAGAGATCGAGACCGTCTACCTGATGAGCTCGCCACGCTACTCGTTCGTGTCGTCCAGCGGCGTCAGGGAGATCGCCGCGTTCGGCGGCTCCGTCGCCGACCTCGTCCCCCCACCGGTCGCTCGCGCGTTCGCAGACCGCTACGCTGCACGGTAAGGAGCCTTTGCCGTGGATGTCCTCGTTCTCATTGACAAGCTCGACTCCCTGGTTGACCAGGCGAAGGCCGTTCCGCTCACCGACCAGGTGCGGATCGATCGCGAGGAGATCTACGAGATCCTCGACCAGATGCGCCACTCGATCCCAGACGAGATCAAGCAGGCGCGGTGGATCGTCAAGGAACGCCAGGAGATGCTCGGCGAGGCGAAGCGTGAGGCTGAACGCATCGTCCAGGAGGCGCGCGACATCGCCCAACGCGAGGCGTCGCAGCAGGAGATCGTGCGGCTCGCTGAACGGCAGGCAACGCAGATCCTCGACGCGGCGAAGCAGCGCGAGCGCGAGGTCAGGCTCGGCGCCGAGGACTACGCCGACCAGATTCTCGCGACGCTTGAGACGAACCTCGGCAAGTTCCTCTCGGCTGTCCAGCGCGGGCGTGAGCAGCTCGCGCAGGGTCGCCACGACCTCGGGCCGACCGGCACCACCGGCGGCTTCGACATCCCGACCAGGTAGCCACGTGTTCGATCTGCGCTCCGTCACGATCGGGGCTGGCGAGCAACACCACGAGGCGCTCCCGGTCGCGATCGCACCGTTCACGATCGGCCTTGAGCCGTACGCCGCCGAGCCGGCGAACGTCGTCGCTGACTTCGCCTTCACGCGACTACGGAACGGCTGGGTGTTCGACGCCGCGTTCGCGGTCTCGATCCACGGCTCGTGTCACCGCTGTCTCGGGCCGGCGGTGACCGACATCGCGCTTGAGACGAGCGAGTTTCACGCTTTCCGGCCGGATCCCGGCGCCGAGGCGGAGATGACGTGCGAGTTCCTGCATGACGAGGCGCTTGACACGGATGCTCTTGCGAGCGCCGCCGTCGTGCTGGCGATGCCAGTACGTGTTCTCTGCCGCGAGAGCTGCGCGGGACTGTGCTCGGGCTGCGGCGCCGACCTGAACATCGGACAGTGCTCGTGCCCGCCGCCTGAGCCCGATCCGCGCTGGGCTGGCCTCGCGGAGCTCGACACCGGGTAGCACGCGCTACCGTGGCCCTCCTTCGTTGGCGTGCGTTATGCTCTGACGGCACGCGGGCGCTCGCCCGCTTCTCGTGCGTAACGACTCCGAACGAGGATCGACCCGATGGCCGTCCCGAAGCGTAAGACATCAAAGTCCCGGCGTGATCGTCGCCGCCAGCAGCACGGCATCACGATCGTCGGCTCGGTGGCCTGCACGCGTTGCCATGCGCCGAAGCTCGCGCATCGCATCTGCCTGACCTGCGGCACGTACCGTGACCGCACGTACGAGGCTGCGACCCCCGCAGGCTGAGCGAGCCTCCTCCGGCATGACAGCAGTCACTGTCGCGCTCGACGCGATGGGCGGCGACCGCGCCCCTGCCGAGATCTGCGCTGGCGCGGCGGCAGCCGTCGAGCCGGGCGTCCTTGAGGTGCTCCTGTTCGGCGACGAGCAAGCGATCCGCTCTGCGTTCGGCGGCCGCGTCCCGACGGGGGTGACGGTCGAGCACACGAGCGAGGTGATCGACTTCGAGGAGGATCCAGCGGTCGCCGTTCGGGCGAAGCCTGACTCCTCGCTCGTTGCGACCTGCCGCGCGGTGCGTGACGGGCGGGCTGCCGCTGCCGTCTCCGCCGGCTCGACCGGTGCGATGGTGACGGCGTCCACCGTGACGATCCGCCGTCTGCCTGGCGTGGTGCGGCCCGCGCTCGCGAGCGTGTTCCCGTCGGCCGGCGGCCCGCTGACGGTGCTTGACTGCGGTGCCAACGCTGACTGCACCGCCGAGATGCTCGTCCAGTTCGCCCACATGGGATCGTGCTTCGCTGCTGACGTTCTCGGCGTTGACGACCCGACGGTCGGGCTCCTGACGATCGGCGAGGAGCCGGGGAAGGGCAACCAGCTCGCCCGCGACGCCTACGGTCTGCTGGCAGCGACGCCGGGTCTCCGGTTCGTCGGCAACGTCGAGGGCCGCGACCTTCTGGGCGACAAGGTGAACGTGATCGTCACGGATGGGTTCACGGGAAACGTCGCCCTGAAGACCGCGGAAGGCACGGCGCGTGAGATGGCAAAACAGATCCGAGCGGCGGCGATGGGAAGCCCGGTGTCGATGGTTGGTGGGTTGCTCATGCGGGGCGCGACACGAAAGGTGAAGCGACGCTTCGACCCGGAGACCTACGGCGGTGCATTCCTGCTCGGGCTGTCGGGGATCTCCGTCGTCGGTCACGGCTCATCGTCGCGCGTCGCCGTCGCGAACGCCTGCCGCCTCGCGGCGGAGGGCGTGCGGCACGACATCTGCGGGCACGTCGCGGCGCGGCTCGCGCGCTGACCGGGGAGCGCTCTGCTACATTCGGCCGCCAGACAGTTCATCGAACGCATGGAGGGTGCATTGGCCAGTCGCGAAGAGGTCTACGAGCAGATCAAGGAGATTCTCGTCGAGCGTCTCGACGTCGACGAGGCGGACGTCAGCATGGAGGCGTCGCTGCGCGACGATCTCAAGGCCGACTCGCTCGACCTGGTCGAGCTGATCATGGACCTTGAGGAGCGCTTCGGCGTGAAGATCTCCGACGAGGAAGCGCAGGCGATCGGCACCGTCGGCGATGCCGTCAACCACATCGCCGAGCGCGCTGCCTGACCTGCTGTCGCTGATCGACGCGCTCTCGCCCGCGCGGCGTGAGCGCGTCTTTCGGCACAGCTCGTGGCCCGGGCCTCGGGTCGACTCGTACGAGCGCCTCGAGTTCCTCGGGGACGCCGTCCTCGGCCTGGCGATCGCCGACGAGCTGTGCCGCCGCTTCCCGGATGCAGCCGAGGGCGTGCTCGCGCGCCAGCGTGCTCAGGTCGTCTCGCGGGCTAGCTGCGCGCGCGTGGCCGGCGAGCTGCGTCTCGGGCAGCGTCTCGTGGCGCTCGGCGACGAGCTCGGCCGCGACGACGCGGGCCTCCTGGCGGCCCAGGGGAGCGTGCTGGCGGCGCTCGTCGAGTCGGCGATCGGCGCGATCTTCCTGACCGTCGGCTTCGCGAGCACCGCCATCGCGGTCGTCGCGGCCTTCACCTCGCCGCTCGCCGAGGCCGCCTCGGGCACCGTCGACCACAAGACGACGTTGCAGGAGATCGTGCAACGTCAGGGCCGTTCCGTACGATACGCAGTCGTGAGCGACATCGGCCCTCCGCACGCACGACAGTTCACCTCCGCCGCCCTCGTCGGTGACCGCGAGCTCGGCCGTGGCGTCGGCGTGTCGAAGAAGGCGTCAGAGCAGTCTGCTGCGCGTGCCGCGCTCGACACGGTGAACACGGGGGACACGTCATGCACTTGAGGTCGCTTCGTCTGCGGGGGTTCAAGAGCTTCGCCGAGCCCGTCGAGCTGCTGTTCGAGCCGGGCGTGTCCGTGATCGTCGGCCCGAACGGGTCAGGCAAGTCGAACGTCGCCGAGGCGCTGCAGTGGGCGATGGCGAGCCAGCCGCCGAGCGAGCTGCGCCTCGACGTTGCTGTCGACGTGCTGTTCAACGGGTCGACACGCCGCCAGCCGTCGGGGCTGTGCGAGGTCGAGCTGGTCCTCGACAACGAGGACGACACGGTCGCCGGTGGTCGGCCGGAGGTCTCGGTGATGCGCCGCCTGCGACGGGACGGCGAGTCGACCTACCTCCTCAACCGCGTGCCGGTGCGTCGACTGGACGTGCAGGAGACGCTCGCCGACGCCGGCCTTGGTCGTGAGCTGCACGCGATCGTCTCCCAGGGGCGCGTGGAGGCGATCCTCCTCTCGCGCCCCGAGGACCGGCGCGGGTTCATCGAGGAGGCTGCCGGGCTCGGCAAGTACAAGCGCCGACGCCATCGCGCGCTCGGCAAGCTCGCGCGTGTCGAGGCGAACCTCGGGCGTGCCCGCGACCTCGAGAGCGAGCTGAAGGCGCGGCTTCGTCCGCTCGCGTTGCAGGCCTCAGCCGCCGAGCGCGCTGCCGCGCTCGTGGGCGAGATCGACGCCGCGCGGGTCGAGCTGTTCACCTCCCAGATCGCGACGAGCCGGCGGGTGCGGGCGCGCATCGCCGGTGACCTCGAAGGTGCTTCCGCCGAGCGCGCGCGGGTCGATCGCCTCCTGGGCGAGGTCGCGGCGCTGAGGGAGCGAACGGAGGGCGAGCTGACGGGGTTGGTCGGCGAGCAGGAGCGCGCATCTGAGCGCTACTGGGCGCTCGCGTCGGGGCTTGATCGCCTGACCGGGCGTCGTGGCGCGATTGCCGAACGGCTTGAGGGACTGCATGACGACGCTGGTCGGCTCGCCGGGCGGGCGTCGCGTCTGGCCGCGGAGGCGGCGGCAACGGCGGAAGGCGTCAGCCGTGCCGAGTCTGAGCTCGAAGCGCTCGCCGCGCAGGCCTCGACGATCGCCGATCCGGCGGAAGATGCGGAGCTTGCCCGGTTGCAGGCCGGCGTGCGTGACGCGCTCGATGCCGCGCTCGCCGCACGCCGCGAGCTTGCCGAGACCGACGGTCGATCTGCCCGGGCACGCCACGAGGTCGAGGACGCAGGCACGCGTGCGACCGCCGCGGCCGCGCGTGCGACGGCGATCGAAGGCGAGGTTCAGGGGCGCCGGGTCGCGCGCGCCGGGCTGGATGCTGCGCTGAAGGCCGCCGATGACGCTGCGGAGACGGCGACCGCGCGGCTCGCCGCTGCCCACGAGTCGCTCGCTGTCGCCCGAGCTGGCGCGGATGCTGCGCGCGAGGTCGAGCGTGCTTCCCGCGGTGCCCGCAGCGAGACGGCTGCCGCGCTTCAGGCAGCTCGCGTCCGGTCGGCCGCTGCCGAGCGGTCGCTGTCTCGAGCCGACGGGCTTGGGCCGGCGGTTAGACGCCTCCGCGAGCGAGGGGTGACGGCCGCGCTCGATCTCGTCGCCGTTCCGGTGGGACTGGAAGCGGCGGTCGCCGCCGCGCTCGGCTGGCGCGCTGGCGAGGCGGTTGCGGCGGTGGCGGGCGAGGCAGTCGAGCTGCTTGCGGATGACGAGCTGTCGGGGGCAGCCCTGCTCTGCCTCGATCGTCTTCCCGCGCGTCGCTCACCCGCCGCAGGCGTGCCGTTGAGCGACCTCGTGTCGCTTGCGGATGGCGCACCGGACGGGCTTCTCGATGGGATCCACGTCGTGGACGACGCGCTCGAGCTCGCGACGATCGAGCACGGCATCGCCGTGACGCGGGACGGCCGTGGCTTCGACGCTGACCGCGGCCAAGCGTTCCGTGTTGGCGCGGCCGGTGCCAACCTCCTGTCGCTCCGGCGCGAACGGGACGATGCCAGCGAGGCGGTCACCGTCACGTCCGGCGTCGCCACGAGCGCGGAGCTGGCGTTCGCCGGCGCCGCTCAAGCGTTGACGGCTGCTGAGGAGGGTGAGCGGGCGACGCGCGTTGGCGTGCAGGAGTGCTCGCGGGCGGTCGACGAGGCAGCCCGGCGATCGCGCGAGGCTGCGCGGCTGGCGGACGGTGCGGCACGGGACGACGAGCGTAGCGCTGAGCGCCTCGCTGCGGCGCGTGAGGAGGAGGAGCGGTTGCGGCGGCGCGCAGGCGCGGCGACGGAGGAGCTGGCGGCGCTCGTCGAACGCCGCGGCGACCTCGAACGTCTCGCGGTCGAACGCAGCTCGGCGCACGGCTCGCTCGACGCCGAGCGTGGCCTCCTTGCGGAGCGGGTCGCGGCCCGGCGCGCCGACCTCGCGATGGCGAACGAGCGGATCGACCGTGCGCGTGCCGACCGGAGCCGGCTTGCTGCCAGCAACGAGCGGCTCGTTGCGCAGGCGGCCTCGGCGGCTTCGCGCCGGGCGCTGCTCGCCTCGCTCGTCGAGCTGCTGCCCTCCACGCTGGCCGCCCTCGACGCTGCTGCGACCCGGGTCGACGAGCTTCGTGCGCCGGAGAAGGCCCGGCTCGACTCGCTTGAGCAACGCGCTGCGGCGCTTGCGTCGGCGCTCGGCACGGGAGCGGAGCGCGAGCAGGCCCTCCAGCGCACCGCGCGCGAGGTCGCGGCGTCTGCCACGACGCTCGAGGTTGAGGGGGCGCACGCCGAGGAGCGCCTCGCTGACCTCGTCCGTCGACGTCGCGAGGTCACCGAGCGCAGCGGCATCGAGCCGCTTGACCGGGTCGAGCCCCTGCCGGATGACGAGGAGTCAGCGCTCGGCGGACGCATCGAGCGGCTCGAGCGCCGGCGCGAGCAGCTCGGTGCCGTGAACCCGCTTGCAAAGCAGGAGTACGACGAGGCGCGCGAGCGCCACCAGGAGACGGCGGTGCAGATTGCCGACCTCGAGGGCGCCGTCCGCGAGCTGCGCAAGCTGATCCGCGAGCTCTCGGCGACGATTGCAGAGCGTTTCGCGGAGACCTACGCACAGGTCGAGGCAAACTTCGGCGAGATCGTCGACGCGTTGTTCCCCGGTGGGCGCGGTCGGCTGACGCTGGTCGAGCCTGATCCCGACCCCGAGGCGTCCGGGCCTCGGGAGCCGGGTGTGGAGCTCGAGATCTCCCCTGCTGGCAAGCAGATCTCGCGGTTGGCGATCCTCTCCGGCGGTGAGAAGGCGCTCGCCGCGATCGCCTTCCTGTTCGCGATCATGCTGGCGAAGCCGTCGCCGTTCTACGTCCTCGACGAGGTCGATGCGGCACTTGACGACGCGAACGTCGAGCGCTTCCTCGCCGTGCTCGAGCGGTTCCGCCACCACGCACAGTTCATCGTGATCACGCACCAGAAGCGCACCATGGAGGCAGCTGACGTGCTCTACGGCGTGACGATGGCGAACGATGGGATCTCCAAGGTCGTCTCGCGGCGGCTCCCGCGCGAGGCGGGCGAGCGCACCCTCCTGCTCGATCGCGGCTAGCGCGCCGTGGACTACTCGACGATGTTCCTCGGCCTTGAGCCGGGCGCGGCGGTGCCCGAGGCGGACGAGCCCGAGCGCCGGCCGGGCCTGTTTCGACGCCTCGCGGAGAACCTGTCGCGCAGCCGCAAGGCGATGGCCGCTCAGATCCAGGCGATCGCGTTCGACCCCGCGGACGACAGCGTGTGGGAGGAGCTTGAGGAGGCGTTGCTCCTCGCCGATTGCGGCGTTCCCGCCACCGTCGAGATCATCGGCCGGCTCGAACGAGAGGCGACTGCCGGTGGCCTGCGGACGTCGCAGGAGCTGCTCGCGGCGATCGAGCGGATCGTCGCCTCGCTGCTCGCCGGGAGCGAGTCACGCATCGACCTCGCTGCGCGCCCGACGATCGTGTTGATGGTAGGCGTGAACGGCGCCGGCAAGACGACGACGGTGGGCAAACTGGCAGAACACGCCCGACGCGCTGGCGTCTCCGTCGTCGTCGGCGCCGCCGACACGTTCCGCGCCGCGGCGGGCGAGCAGCTTGAGACGTGGGCCGAGCGGGCTGGCGCGGACTTCGTCGGCTCAACGCGTGGACAGGATCCGGCGGCGGTTGCCTACGACGCCGTCTCGGCGGCCGTCGCGCGCGGCAAGGGCGTCGCGATCATCGACACGGCCGGTCGCCTCCACACCCAAGGCGGGTTGATGGACGAGCTGACGAAGGTGCGACGCGTCATCGCCACGCGCCTTGCTGGCGCGCCCCACGAGACGCTGCTCGTCGTCGACGCGACGACGGGTCAGAACGGCCTCCAACAGGCGCGTCTGTTCGGCGCCGCGGTGCCGCTCACCGGCATCGTCCTGACCAAGCTCGACGGCACCGCGAAAGGCGGGATCGCGATCGCGATCGCCCACGAGCTCGGGCTCCCGATCAAGCTGATCGGCGTCGGCGAGACGTTGGACGACCTCCGCCCGTTCGCTGCCGCCGAGTTCGCCGCTGCGCTGTTTGGCCGGTAGCGTCGGCGGCGGGCTGACCTACCGGAACATGTCCGGGTACAGGCGAAGGCACAGCTCCTTCGCCTTGCCGTGCGGCGCCGGCACGAGCTTGCCGGGGTAGAGCGTGCGGAGCTCCGTGTCGACGTCGGAGAGGAACCGTGCGGCCGCCTGGCGCTTTGCCTCGACCTCGAGTCGAGGTTCAGGCTTACCAACCGGGAACGTGACGCGGTCCCATGCTAGCTCGAGGCGGTGCAGGCCCTGCACGTAGAGGTGCGAGCTGCGGCGGTTCTTCAGCTCGCCGATGATCTCAAGCTCGGCGTCCTCGCCGATACCACCGGCCGGACCGACGAGATCCCACAGGTGGTAGCGCCGGAGGGTCGCGATGATCTCGCTCGGGTCGTCCGGGACGTGGTCGATCGGCACCTCGACCTCCTGGCGCTGGCGCGCACCGTCCTCGCGTCGCTCGCTCGGGCCCTTCCAGGTGAGGATCGGGTGGGGGAGGTTTGACTGGCGGCGCACCCTGAGGGACGAGCCTGCCCGCCGCAGCGTCAGGTCGTGGGTGTCCCAGAACGCGTCGACGATCTCGAACGTCAGCGACTCGGCGAGGGCGAAGCCGGCGAGCTCGGCCGGCACCATCATCGCGTCGTTTGAGCGGTACAGGTACTGAAGCTCGATCTCCACGCCCACATTGGAGCACGTCGGGTACCCTTCACGCTCCGCGATGTTTGCCACGCTCTCTGACCGTCTCGCCGCAACGCTCGGCGACCTCCGTTCCCGCGGCCGTCTGACGGAGGAGGACGTCGCCCGCGCGATGCGTGAGATCCGCCTTGCGTTGCTCGAGGCCGACGTCAACTTCAAGGTCGTCAAGACGTTCGTTGACACCGTTCGCGGTCGCGCCGTCGGTGAGGGCGTGCTCACCGGGCTGAACGCGCCGCAGCAGGTGATCAAGATCGTCAACGAGGAGCTCACGGCCCTGATGGGCACGGGCTCGGCGAAGCTGACGTTCGCGAGCCAGCCGCCGACCGTGATCCTCATGGCGGGCCTGCAGGGCTCAGGAAAGACGACGACCGCCGCGAAGCTTGCGGCGCTGCTGATGAAGCAGGGGAAGAAGCCCGCGCTCGTTGCCTGCGACGTCTACCGCCCTGCGGCGATCGATCAGCTGAAGACCGTCGGCGCGCAGGTCGGCGTGCCGGTGTTCGAGCGCGGCACGGCTGAGGATCCGGTCGACATCGCGCAGTGGGGCGTTCGGCAGGCGCGCTCGCAGGGTCGCGATGTCGTGATCGTCGACACCGCTGGGCGCCTGCACGTGGACGAGGACCTGATGGGCGAGCTCGTCCGCATCCGCGACGCGATCTCGCCGCAGAACGTGTTGCTCGTCCTCGACTCGATGACGGGTCAGGACGCGGTGAACGTCGCCGAGACGTTCCGCGAGCGCGTCGCGTTTGACGGCATCGTGCTGACGAAGCTCGACGGCGACGCGCGTGGCGGCGCGGCGCTGTCCGTGCGCGCTGTGACGGGCATCCCCGTGAAGTACGCCTCGGTTGGGGAGAAGCTCGACCAGATCGAGGAGTTCCACCCTGACCGCATGGCATCGCGGATCCTCGGGATGGGCGACGTGTTGAGCCTGATCGAGCGGATCGAGGAGTCCGTCGACAAGGAGCAGGCGGCCGAGCTCGAGCAACGGCTCCGGACGAACGACTTCACGCTCGAGGACATGCTCCAGCAGCTCCGAATGCTGAAGAAAATTGGTTCGATCACCAGCATGTTGAAGATGATTCCCGGTCTATCACGCCAGATGAACAACGCAGTGGTGGATGAGCGGGCCCTTGATCGCGTCGAGGCGATTATCCTTTCGATGACGCCGGCCGAACGGCTCCGACCCGATATCCTCAACGGGACGCGCCGTGCACGCATCGCGCGCGGTTCGGGAACCTCGGTGCAGCAGATCAACGCGCTGCTCGTGCAGCACAAGCAGATGAAGAAGATGACACGATCGATGGTGACCGGATCGATGCCCCGGATCCCCGGAATGCCGGGGCTCGGTTCGACCGGCGCCTCAAAGAAGCGGAAGAAGAAGAGGTAACGCACGTGGTGAAGTTGCGACTGGCCCGGTTCGGGTCGAAGAAGAACCCGATCTACCGCATCGCGGTGGCCGACTCGCGCTCGCCGCGTGACGGCAGCGTGATCGAGTACATCGGCCGCTACAACCCGCAGACGACGCCGTCGGTGATGGAGATCGACGCGGAGCGTGCGAAGCACTGGCTCGCCAACGGCGCGCAGCCGTCCGCGCCTGTTCGTCGCATGCTGCAGAAGAAGGGCGTCATCTGACCGTGTCCGACGCCGTCGTGTTGCCGAACGACCCGCGCTCGCTCTGCGAGTTCCTCGTCCGACGCCTCGTCGACGAACCGGACGCGGTGTCGGTGACGCAGGAGGCTGGCGACGGCGGGCCGGTGCTACGGATCGCCGTCGCGGCAGACGACCGCGGCAAGGTGATCGGTCGCCAGGGGCGCGTCGTTCGCGCCCTGCGTACCGTCGTGCGCGCGGGAGGGGCACGCTCGAACGAGCGCGTCACCCTCGAGATCGTCGAGTAGCGCCGTGGGCGAGGTCGCACCCTGGCGTCCGGCGCGGGTGCGGGTCGGCACCGTTGGCAAGGCGCACGGGCTGGATGGAACGTTCCTCGTCTCCTCGCCCTGCGGCTGGTACTCGTTCCGGACCGGCTCGACGGTGCTCGTCGACGGCCTCCCGCGGCGGGTCAGACGGCGCGCCGGAACCGATGAGCGCCCCCTCGTGGCGTTCGACGGTGACGATGCTCGCGAGGCAGCAGACGCGATCCGCGGACAGGCGCTCGAGGTGTCGCGCGAGGCGCTACCAGCGCCGGAGCCTGACAGCTACTTCCGCTTCGACCTCGTTGGCTGCACCGCACGTCAGGGCGCGGTGCCCGTTGGTGTGGTGGTCAACGTCGAGGATGGCGTCGCGCACGACGTGCTCGTGCTCGACACCGGGGTGAGGCTCCCGTTCGTGTGCGCCGTCGTTCCCGCCGTCGACGTCGCGGGCCGGACGATCGAGATCGATCGCGAACTGGTGCTCGGCGAGCGCGATGCTGCCGATTGACGTGTTCACGCTGTTCCCGAGCTGGTTCGCGTGGCTCACGGAGGAGCGGCACGTGGCAAACGTGCTCGGGTCGCAGCTGACGCTGTCCCTGCATGCCCTTCGTGACAGCTCGCCGGTGCGTCACCGCGCCGTCGATGACACGCCGTACGGCGGCGGTGCGGGGATGCTGCTGCGGGTCGACGTGATCGTTGCTGCGCTGGAGGCCGCGTTCGGTGCCCCGGTCGAGCAGGTCCGCGCGCAGCGCCGGGTGATCGCCCTCGACCCGGGCGGACGGCGGTTCGACGACGGGTACGCGCGCGAGCTCGCGGCATCGGAGGGCTTCGCGCTCCTCTGCGGGCGCTACGAGGGCTTCGACGGTCGCGTCCTCGAGCACGTCGCGACCGAGGCGCTCTCGCTCGGACCCTACGTCCTCTCCGGCGGAGAGCCGGCGGCGATGGTCGTGATCGACGCGGTCGTGCGGCACCTGCCGGGTGCGCTCGGCGCCGAGCAGTCGGCCCACCTCGACTCGTTCTCGCCCGGCCTCGACGGTCGACTCGAGCACCCTCACTACACCCGACCGGAGACCTTCCGTGGCTGGTCAGTGCCCCCGGTCCTGCTCTCAGGCGACCATGGGGCGATCGCTCGCTGGCGCGAGGCGCAATCGGTCCTGCGCACAGAAGCGGCGAGCGACCCGCAACGAGCCGCTAGCATGCGAAGTCCAGACGTTCGAACGATTGGTTCGCCATGAGCACCATCATCCGTGACATCGAGCAGATGCAGCTCCGTGAGATCCCCGCGTTCAAGGCGGGCGACACGGTTCAGGTTCACTTCCGCGTGATCGAGGGCAGTCGCCAGCGCGTGCAGGTGTTCGAGGGTATCGTCATCAAGCGCCAGGGTCACGGCGTACGTGAGACGTTCACGGTGCGCAAGCAGTCGTTCGGCGTTGGCGTCGAGCGCACGTTCCCCGTCCACTCGCCGAAGATCGACAAGATCGTCGTCGGCGCGATCGGCGACGTGAGCCGCGCGAAGCTGTACTACCTGCGTGACAAGGTGGGCAAGAAGGCGCGCGTCCGCGAGAAGCAGCGCTGACCGATCGCGGCGCTGGTCGGGTAGGCTGAGGTCGTGACCTCAGGGCCCGACGAGTGGGTGGGCGTCCTCGTTGAGCCTGCTCAGCAGGGCCCTGCAGCTGACGTGACCGCGCCCGCCGCGCCGGTACCGCGGCGTCGCCGGCTGCTCGGTGCGCTCGGTCCGTGGGCCGAGCTGGTGGTCGTCATCGCGGTCGCCTTTGCCCTCGCGATCGGGCTCCAAGCGTTCCTCTTCAAGCCGTACCTGATTCCCTCCGGGTCGATGGAGACCACGCTGGTCAGTGGCGACCGCGTGATCGTCGTTCGCTTCTGGTACCGCTTCAACGAGGTCGCCCGCGGCGACATCGTCGTGTTCCACCCGCCCGGCAAGGGCGACGAGAAGATCGACCGCGCTCCCGGGCCCGCGAACGACCTGACGTACATCAAGCGCGTCATCGGGCTACCGGGGGAGTGGATCGGCGGCGCGCAGCAGAAGGTCTGGATCTGTCGTTCCGTGCCCCACGATGAGCGGCATCCCGGGTCAGGCTGCCGCGCGTTGAACGAGCCGTACGTCTCCTCCCTGCAGGAGAGCTTCCCGTTCCGCCAGGTCGCCGCTGACCACTACTTCATGATGGGCGACAACCGAGACAACTCCGAGGACTCGCGCTTCATCGGCCAGATTCCCGCCGGCTGGATGCTCGGGCGCGCTTTCGTGCGCTACTGGCCGATCACGCGCGTTGGCTGGGTAGGCTGAGATCCGGTGCTGAAGGCCATCCTGAAGAACCCCGCCGTCGACCTGCTCGTGACGCTCGTCATGGCCGCGGGCATCGCCTACGTCGTGCAGCTGCTCGTCGTCAAGCCATTCGTCGTGCCGTCTGAGTCGATGGTGCCAACGCTCGCCATCGGCGATCGAATTCTCGGCGTGCGCTTTCTCTACCACCTGACGAGCCCACAGCGTGGCGACATCATCGTGTTCCACCCAAACGGTCAGGGCGAGGACTCGGCGCCGCCGATTCAGGGGCAGCCGCGGACGATGGCGGAGCCGTACTACGTGAAGCGCCTGATCGGCCTGCCGGGTGAGGAGGTAGGGTCGCACGGGGGTACGGTCTGGGTCTGCGCACCGGGTGCCAGGGCGGCTGATCTGGAACATCCAGAGAACACGCGTGGGTGTGCGTACCTGAAGGAGCCGTACACGCATGGACAGAAGACCTGGCAGTACGGCGAGACGGGGCAGGACCTGTCGCCGATCAACGTGCCGAAGGGCGAGTACCTGATGCTCGGCGACAACCGCGAGCTCTCACGGGATGGCCGGTTCTTCGGCACCGTGCTGGAGTCGCAGTTCCGCGCGCGCGCCTTCATGACGTACTGGCCGCTCACCCGGATCTCGTTCTACTAACGATGACGTCCTGATGCTTCGCCGGCTCCTCGGCCGTCCGTACCTCCTCGTCGTCGTTCCGGGCGCCGCGGTCCTTGTTGCCCTGGTCTGTGGCGTGAGACCGTTCACGGTGCCGTCGACGGCGATGCAGCCCGCACACGTGGCCGGTGAGAACCTCGTCGGTGTGCCGATCCTGACGAGCCCGCAGCGTGCTGACATCGTCGTCTTCCACGCCAACGGCCGGGGTGCCGACTCGTTCCCGCCGACCAAGGGGCAGCCGCGGACGATGGCCGAAACGTCGATGGTGAAACGCCTGATCGGGCTGCCGGGTGAGGAGGTAGCGGCGCACGGGGGTACGGTCTGGGTCTGCGTACCGGGTGCCAGGGCGGCTGATCTGGAACATCCAGAGAACACGCGTGGGTGTGCGTACCTGAAGGAGCCGTACACGCATGGACAGAAGACCTGGCAGTACGGCGAGACGGGGCAGGCCCTGTCGCCGATCAACGTGCCGAAGGGCGAGTACCTGATGCTCGGCGACAACCGCGAGCTGTCACGGGATGGCCGGTTCTTCGGCACCGTGCGCGAGTCGCAGCTCCAAGCTCGCGCGTTCATGACCTTCTGGCCGCTCACGCGGATCTCGTTCCTCTAAGGCGAGCGTGCTGCTCCGTCGTCTTCTCCGGCACCCGGTCGTGGACATCGTCCGCGTGATCGCGATCGTGATCGCCCTGATCCTCGCGTGCTTCACCTGGGTCGTGCGCCCGTACTCGATCCCGACCCCGTCGATGGTGCCAACGATCGAGCAGGGCGACTACGTGCTCGCCGCGCGATTCCTCTACCACCTGCGCGACCCGGAGCGTGGCGACATCGTCGTCTTCTACCCGAACGGGTCGGGCGGGAACGCCTTCCGTTCGAACACCGCCGCGAGCGAGGCGTACATCAAACGGCTGATCGGGCTTCCCGGCGAGGTCGTCGGCTCGCGTGCGGGCCGTGTCTGGGTCTGTGCGGACGATCGCGAGCCAGCCGACCAGAACCACCCGGAGGTGACCCCTGGCTGTCGGTTTCTCGTCGAGCCGTACGTCCATGGGAAGGCGACGGGCGAGTGTCCGCCGTCTGGCGGTGACCTCACGCCAATCCATATCCCGCCCCGCCGCTACCTGATGCTCGGTGATAACCGGACCGACTCGAACGATGGCCGCTGCTGGGGGCTGATCCGCGAGAGCCAGATCATCGGCCCCGCCGTCTTCCGCTACTGGCCGCTCGACCGGATCGGGCCGTTCTAGTGTCGCGCGTCCGCAGTTCGTTGACAGCTGCCGGCGAGAAGCGAGTATGGCCAGTGACGGCGACCGATCTTGCTGATCGCGGGCGTGCTGGATCGCCCGCCCGCTCGCACGCGTGTCAAGGCGTTCGCCTTGACACGCTACGTGACCGAGCCGGGACGCAGCCTGCCAGACCGCGCTCGGGCGGGGTTTCAGACGGCGCCTCGCAGCGCCGCGACTGTCAACGAATCTCGGACGCGCGACACTAGTGCCTCCTCGGACGGCAGGGGCATAGCGCGGTGGCCGCGCGCCGTCCACGGGCCAGCCGCGTCACCGCGTGGAGCTTCCGGCTCGCGCGCCTCGCACGCTGGCCACGTCCGCTGTTCATCGTGCTGCTCGTGGCGGGAATCGGAGTGCTTGCGGCCGGCTGGCGCCCGCTCGTCATCGTCGCGGCGGCGACATGGGGTCTCGTCGCTGCCGCGACGATCCTCGACGCTCGCCTCCGCGGTCGTCACGGCTACATCGCCGGCCTGCTCGCGCTCGCCGGCGGGCCGCTCGTCGCCGCCGCGATCGCGCTCGCGGTGCGCCGGCACGTGCGCAAGGTATCCCCCCGGTTTCGCGCCGCGCCGCCGCTCGCTCTCGCCACCTTCCTCGCCGCCCTTGTCGGGCTCACCGCGGCGGGTTTCTGGGTCGAGAATCGCGTTGGCTTCACCGACGTCGTGCCGTCGGCGGCGATGGAACCGCGCATCCGTCTCGGTGATCGCGTCGTGATCGCGCCGATCATGAAGAAGGCCCCTCGGCGTGGTGACATCGTTGCGATCGGCCCGTTCCCCGGTGCGGTTGCGGTCACGGGCATCCGGCGGGTCGTCGCGATCGCCCGCGTGCTTGGATTACCGGGTGACTGGATCGGCGCGACCGCCGACCGAGGGCTCTACGTCTGCTCGAGCGCGCCCCGCATCACCCGGCAGATCGTGCCGGACGACGTTTGCCGGTTCCCCGACGAGACGTCGTACATCTCCCGGCAGACCGCGGTCTTCGGCCCGGTCGAGGTGCCGACTGGCACGGTCTTCGTTCTCGGTGACAACCGCCAGTCGCTCGACGACTCGCGCACGTACGGCCCCGTGCCACGGTCGGCGCTGATCGGGCCGGTCGTGATGACGGTCTGGCCGCTCTCCCGGCTGGCCGTGCGGTAGCGGCCACTCTATGCTGCCGTGATGGCCGTCGCTCCGACCCGCCTTCGCCGAGGACGCCAGCCCTTGCGCCGGCTCCTCCGGCACGACCTCGCGCTCGGCGGGCGACTGGTGGGCGGCGCTGACGAGGCCGGGCGCGGAGCGCTTGCCGGACCGCTCGTCGCTGCCGCCGTTCTCCTCGAACCAGCAGCGCTCACCGTCGGCGAGCGGCGATCCCTTGCGCGGCTCGACGACTCGAAACGGTGCACGGCGCACGTGCGGGCGGCGCTCCTGCCGGCGGTGCTCGCCGCCGCGCGCGGCGTTGCAGTCGTCGTCGTGTCACCGGCGACGATCGATCGGTGGAACATCCATGTCGCGAACCTTCAGGCGCTTGCGGACGCGCTTGACGGTCTCGCCGCGCCGGCCGACGCCGTCCTCGTCTCCGATGGGTTCCGGTTGCCGCTCACCCGTCCCCACGTGGCGGTGATCGATGGTGATGAGAAGTCGGCGAGCGTCGCTGCGGCGTCGATCGTCGCGAAGGTCACGCGTGATCGCCTGATGACCCGGCTCGATGCGGCGTTTCCTGCCTACGGATTCCTGCGTCACGTCGGCTACGGGACGCCGGAGCACCTCGAAGCGATCCGTCAGCACGGGCCCTCCGTGCACCATCGGCGCAGCTTCTCGCCGTTCGCACAGAGGACGTAGCGCAGTCGCCGCCGCGAACGATCGACGCTCGGCGTATGGTGCCCGGGGCGAGAAGCTGGCAGCCTGGGCGTACCGGCTGCGGGGCTACCGCATCCTCGGGCGCCGCGTCCGCACGCCCGAGGGCGAGGTGGACCTGGTGTGCCGCCGCGGTCGAACGCTGGTCGTCGTCGAGGTGAAGCGTCGCCGCGTTGCTGACCACGAGGAGCGGTGGGTGCGGCGCGGTCAGTTGAACCGTGTGCGTGCGGCGACCGCCTGGCTCGTTCGCGAGCACCGCTGGGCGCGTTCCTCACGCGTCGACCTCGTCACCATTGAGGGCTGGCGCGTGCGCATCGTCCGCGGCGCCTGACGCTTCCCGCGGACCCTGGTCGATTCCACGCGTCCCGCGTGAGCACGGCCGACTCGATGATCCGTGCATGCCCATTGCCGTTGCGAACACCGTTGCGATTGAGGGGATTGACGCCGTCCCTGTAGAGGTCGAGGCGCACTTTGACCGGGCCACGGAGTCGAGCTTTCGGCTCGTCGGGCTACCGGACACCGCGGTGCGCGAGGCCCGAGACCGCGTCCGGTCGGGTATCCGCTCGGCGACGCCGTTCTATCCGACTGGCCACGCGGTGGTCAACCTCGCACCGAACACGGTGCGCAAGGTTGGACCGTCGTTCGATCTCGCGATCGCCCTCGCGCTGATCGCTGCCGCCGGGCACGTGCCCCCCGGCCCGTTGCGACGGGTCGCCGTGTACGGTGAGCTCGGCCTCGACGGTCGCGTGCGTCCGGTTCGCGGTGCGATCGTCGCGGCCGAGTCGGCGCGTCGCCTCGAGCTGGCGGCGTTCCTCTGCGCACCAGAGAGCGCAGGCGAGGCAGCGCTGGTCGGCGGTCTCGCCGTCATCCCATGTGCAACCCTCGCAGACGCGCTCGCCTACCTCGACGGGTCTCGGACGATCGAGCCGGCCGCCCCTGCGAGCGCCGCGCTGCTCAACACGGCGCGCACGAGCGACCTGGCGGACGTTCGCGGCCAGCCGCTCGCGCGCCGCGCGTTGGAGATCGCCGCTGCGGGTGGCCATCACATGCTGATGGTCGGGCCGCCTGGTGTCGGCAAGACGATGCTCGCCCGCCGCCTGCCGGGGATCCTGCCGCCGCTGGCGGCCGGCGAGGCGCTCGAGGTGACGCGGTTGCACTCCGTCGTCGGCCTGATCGATGCCGGGCACGGGCTCGTCACGTCGCGGCCCTTCAGGGCCCCTCATCACGGTGCCTCGGCGGCGGCCCTGATTGGCGGAGGACCTGCCCTCCGTCCGGGCGAGCTCTCGCTCGCCACGCACGGGGTGCTGTTTCTCGATGAGCTTCCCGAGTTTCGTCGCGACGCGCTTGAGGCCTTGCGCGCGCCGCTGGAGGACGGCGTTCTCCGGATCGCCCGGGCGCGCGGCTCGGTCACCTACCCCTGCACGGCGGCGATCATTGCGGCGACGAACCCGTGCCCATGTGGCGCGCCCGACCTGAGCGGATGCTCGTGCACCCCCGAGCGCGTCGCTGCCTATCGTCGGCGCATCTCCGGCCCGTTGCTCGACCGCATGGACGTCGGCGTCCGGCTCGCGCGGCCGGCTGCAGAGGTCTTGCGCGGCGATCGCCCTGAGGGCAGCGCGGTCGTTGCTGATCGGGTGGCGGCGGCCGTCGAGCGCCAGACCGCGCGTGGCGTGGTGCGTAACGCGCGTCTTGACCCGTCGGCAATCCGCCACGTCGCGCGCCTCGACGACGCGGGGGAGGGAGTCTTGCGACGAGCGATCGAGGGGATGCGGCTTTCGCCACGCGGTGTCGACCGCTCGTTGCGCGTCGCGCGGACGATCGCTGACCTGGCCGGCGACGAGCGCGTCACCGTCGACCACATCGGCGAGGCGCTCTCGTTTCGGCTCGGCAGCGTCGCGTGACGACACGCATCCTGCGTGGCGGACCCGGCTATCCGCCGCGGCTTGAGGAGCTTCCCGAGCCACCGCCTGAGCTGTACCTGCGCGGAGCCGCAGCCAGCGAGCGCCTCTTGCGGCTGACCGACTCGCCGTGTGTCGCGATCGTCGGCGCGCGCATGGCCTCTGCGGCTGGCGCCGCGTTCGCCAGTCGGATGGCGCAGGGACTGGCGCGCGCCGGCGTCGCGGTGCTGTCCGGGCTCGCGGCCGGCATCGACGGCGCAGCCCACTCCGGCGCGCTCGAGGCCGGTGGCCGGACGGTCGCCGTGCTCGGCTGCGGCATCGATCGTGACTATCCGCGCTCGAACGCGACGCTCGCGGCACGCATCGCGACCGCAGGGGTGGTGCTGAGCGAGTATCCACCCGGCGTCGCGCCGGCGCCCTGGCGGTTCCCTGCCCGTAACCGCATCGTCGCCGCGCTCGCCGACGCCACGATCGTGGTGGAGGCCTCGAGGCGTAGCGGCGCGCTGATCACGGCCGGGTTTGCCCTCGAGCTCGGACGCGAGGTGCTCGCTGTGCCGTCGTCTCCGTGGGTCGATGCCGCCGCCGGCGCGAACGCCCTGCTCCGGGACGGCGCGACGCCCGTGACCTGTGTCGAGGACGTGCTCGTCGCGCTCGGCATCGACCCGTCGGCGGCAAGCGGGCCGGTCGCCGCGACGATGCCCGGTGATCCTGGAAAGCTGCTCGCCGCGATCCGCCGCAGCCCCGCCAGCCCGGAGGCCCTCGGCGTTCGCCTGGGCTTCGACGCGCCGCGGCTGGGACGCGCGATCGCAACGCTCGAGCTCGCCGGGGCGATCGTCCGCGAACGTGATGGATCTCTCGTAGGCACCTGATCTCGCAGGTGGCCGGGCTACCATGCCCTGGTTCGACCTCCACCACCGCCAGGAGCACCCATGGCCTTCGCGCTGCCGGCCCTCTCGTACGCCTACGACGCCCTCGAGCCGCACATCGATGCGCGCACGATGGAGATCCATCACTCCAAGCACCACCAGGCATACATCACCAACGCGAACAACGCGCTCGCCGGAACCGAGTGGGAGTCGAGCTCGGTTGAGGACGTCTTGCGCAGCCTCGCATCGCTGCCGGCAGACAAGCAGGGGCCTGTCCGTAACAACGCGGGCGGGCACGCGAACCACTCGCTGTTCTGGGAGATCCTCGGCCCGAACGGCGGCGGCGAGCCGTCCGGCGCCCTCGGCGACGCGATCTCGTCGACGTTCGGCGACGTCGCGACCTTCAAGGCGACCTTCGGCCAGAACGGCGTCGCGAGGTTCGGGTCGGGCTGGTCCTGGCTCGTCCACGACGGCTCGGGCTTGAAGCTGTACTCGACTGCGAACCAGGACTCCCCGATCAGCGACGGCCACACGCCGCTTCTCGGCCTCGACGTCTGGGAGCACGCCTACTACCTGAACTACCAGAACCGGCGACCGGACTACATCGCGGCGTTCTGGAACGTCGTCAACTGGGATGCCGTCGCGGCCCGGTTCTCCGCCGTCGCCTGATCCGCGCGCGGAAGCTATCCTGTAGAGACCGAGGGGCGTAGCTCAGCTGGTAGAGCATCGGTCTCCAAAACCGAGGGTCGCAGGTTCGAGCCCTGTCGCCCCTGCCTCGTGGAACACGGGAATCCCCTGCATTCGCAACGAATCCGGGGGGTTCCCGTTTCACGTCCGGGACGCTTGGCGACGCCTGGATAGCCCCTTCTGGCTGTAGCGCTACACCATTTACTACACCAAATCGGCCTCTCGGCCGTCTCGACGACGGCACCGGGACGCCGCTCGAGCGTCTGACGATTCGCCGATCGTCCGTCGTCGTTCTCGAGCTCGAGACGCCGCGACGAGCGCCAGGATCGCTGGGCGTGCCTGCGGGCGTCCGTTGACGTGTTCTGCCGGGGCGCGGCGCCGTGTTGAGCGGTGCCCTTGACGCCGGATCGCGGGGCGTACCTCGAGGAGTCGGTCGCCTCGAGCCGTGATGAGTACTACGCCGGGCGGGTTCGGCCACAGGACGGACGGACGTTCTCACCTGGTTGGACGATCGTGAGCCGCGGCTGGAATACGGAACCCGGGATCACCTCGAAAGCGGACTCCGAGAGTGGGTGTGGTCAGTAACGCTTGAAGAAGCGCCAGCACCTGTTCGGTCGACCGTTCAGTCATTGACCCACGTGTTCAGTGACCGGCGGATCTATCTGAGGTACTCGCCTAGGTAGTCCGCGGCTGTCCTTTCAGTACCTGGCGGGGCAACGTATGCTGCGACGGCATGGGCGTTCGCCAGGGTCGACTCGTGATCGTGTGTGGGCCGCCCGGCGGTGGGAAGACGACGACGGCGCGACGGCTCGAACGCGCCCACGCCTGCCTGCGCCTGAGTCCGGACGAGTGGCTTCTGGCGCTGGGCCTCGATCTTGTCGACGCTGAGGCCAGGGCGCGCGTAGAAGGCCTCCAGTGGAACGTCGCGGGCCAGCTTATCGCGATCGGTCAGACGGTGATCATCGAGTGGGGGACGTCGCGCGGTGAACGCGACGCGCTGTGCGAGGGTGCTCGCCTCGTCGGCGCGGCAGCGGAGATCCACGTGGCGACCGCTCCGCTCGACGTGCTCTGGCAGCGCGTGCAGCTACGTCACAGCGAGCCGTTCCTTGCGGCAGAGCGGGCGCTGACACACGAGCAACTGGAGGAGGCATCTGTGGCGTTCGAGCCCCCCGATTCCGCTGAGCTTGCCCGCTACGACGTACCGCTGGTCGGCTAGCTAGCTTAGCTAGGCGCGCTCCCCCGATCTGGGGATCGACACCAGGGCGATGCTGGTCGTAGCCTGGCGCCGTGACCAGCATCGTCGTAACGATCACCGGGCTCCTCGTCGCGTTCCTGATCGACCGGAGCGCCGCGCATCGTCGCCCGCTCTCGGGCGCTCCGCTTGCGGTGGCGCTCGGAGCGGCGCTCATCGCACCCATGGGGATCGCGGGCATCGCGGCGGTCGCCGGCCCTGGTGGCGTGCAACGGTTCGTCGCCTTCGCCGTCGCGCAGACGCTGCTCGGCTACGCGTTCGTCGCCGCCTCGTGGGGCGTGCGCGCCGTCGTTGGCGCGCTGCCCCCGGCGTAGCGGTCCGTGACATTCGTGCGTCTTCGGTGTACCTTACGTGCGTGGTACGTCGCTTCGCGATCGCGCTCGCCGTGGCGCTCAGCGCCCTCGCTGGAGCGGCGATCGCCGAGGCCGTCGTCGCCGGCCCGATCCGTCCTGACCACCGGCTCACCCCGGGCGCTACCTTTGCCGGCGTGACCGCCGCGGACGTGTGCGTTTCCGGCTGGTCGGCCGCCCACCGCAACGTGACGGCCAGCAAGAAGCGCTCGGTGTTCGCGCGCTACCACCTGACAAACGTGCCGCGAGCGTACGAGGTCGACCACCTGATCTCACTCGAGCTCGGCGGCTCGAACGACGTGACGAACCTCTGGCCGGAGAAGTACGCCGGCACCTGGGGAGCTCGCGCGAAGGACAAGCTCGAGAACCGCCTCCACGCCCTGGTTTGCGCCGGCACGATCACGCTCGCGACAGCCCAGCACGAGATCACGACCGACTGGATCGCGAGCTACAAGCGCCGGATCGGCTAGCGTCACCTCATGCGCCGCGCCGTGATGGCCGTGATCGTGCTCGCGCTCCTTGCAGGAGCGACGGGGAACGTCGTCCAGCGGATGAGCCACGGACCGTCGCCGCAGGAGCGAGCGTTCCAGGTACAGCTTGATGCCGCGCGCGCCGCCGGGAACCAGCCCGAGTACGAGCGGGTCGCAGGGGAGCTCGCGGTGACGATCGGGCCGCGCGAGATGCTGTGGACGATGGGGCCGCCGCTCCTGGTGCTGGGCTCGTTTAGCGCGTTCGTGCTCGTGCGTCGCCGCCGCGCGTGATGGCGATGGCGCTCCTCTTCACCGTCCTTGCGGTCGGGCTTGGCGCGATCGCCGTCGCGGCGATGTTCGGGTCAGCATGGGTTGTCGCCGTCGGAGCAGGGGCGATTGCCGCGTGGCTCGTGTCGCTCGCCTTCGGGGCGGTTCGGCGCTCATCGCGGTAACGCCGATTGCACCTCAGGCGACCGTGCGCGGGAGCCGATGAACTCGGTCACCGGTCGCACGGCGATCGTGAGGTCGCCGTGCGTCATCGCATCGAGCCCTCTACCGAGGTTCGTCAGGCAGTTCCCGTCGAGGCTCCGGAGCCGATCGAGAAGCTCGTCGATGACCGGGTCAACCGCCGGCGATGCGGCGACGGAACGTCTGGTCAGCATTTCCACTCCATTCACGCATGAAGCGCCACCATCGGCTGACCTCCAGGAGGTGGTGCAGCCCGAACACGCGATGCCCTAGCCGTTGGCGGCCATCAGACGTCGGGTCGATCGAGGTGCGCGTCGGCGGACGCCCGGCACTACCTGAGTGCGCGTGCACAGAGCGCGGCGCCGCGCTGCTTGCCGGGCCGGACTCGCTTACCTTCGGCGTGGCATGACGAGATCCGCGTTGCCCTTCAGCATGACTTCTGGCAGCGGGGTCGAACGGTGGGAGGGTGACGACGGACGTGGAGTGGTTCCTTCTCGGCGTGCACGCGCGCGGTGGCTCGCCGGCGACGGTGCGGGCGTATCGCGCCGACCTCACGGCCTACGTCGCGTGGCTCGCCACGCGCGGCACGAGCCCTCAATCAGCAACGCGCGCCGACGTGCGCGCCTACGCCGCGTCGCTCGGCGCGCGTGGTCTCGCCGCGACGTCCCGCGCTCGGATGCTGTCATCCCTTCGCTCCTTCCACGGCCGACTGCACGCCGCAGGGCGAGCGGCGTCGGACGTCGCGGCGGAGCTTCCGGGGCCGCGTCGGCCACGCCGGCTGCCCGATCCGCCGCGCCCGACCGACATGGCGCGGCTCCTCGACCGTCCGCGGACCGAGACGCCGGCAAGCCTGCGTGACCAGGCCGTCCTCGAGCTGCTCTACGGGTGCGGGTTGCGTGTCTCCGAGGCCTGCAACCTCGACGTCGACGACGTGACGCGTCGCGACGTGCGCGTCCAGGGCAAGGGTGGTCGCCTGCGGGTGATCCCGATCGGCCAGCCGGCGTCGGCTGCGGTGGCTGCGTGGCGCGAGCGCGGCCGGCCGTTCCTTGCGGTGCCGACGTCCGCGGAGGCGTTGCTCCTCGGTGCGCGAGGCGGTCGCATCGAGCCAACAGCGATCCGTCGCGCGCTCCGGCGTCGGCTCGGTGAGGCCGGGCTTCCGCACCGCGGCCCGCACGCTCTCCGCCACGCCTATGCTACCCATCTTCTCGAAGGCGGAGGAGACCTGCGAGCAATTCAGGAGCTTCTCGGGCATGCTTCGTTAGCGAGCACCGAGATCTACACGCGCGTCAGCGTGTCGCACCTCCGTCAAGCCCACCAGATCGCGCACCCACGAAGTTGATGGCAACGAGCAAGTCACCCCTTGAGGACGTCTGGAAGCGCTATCGCGAGACCCGCGATAAGGCGCTGCGTGACCGGCTGATCCTCAACTACGCGCCGCTCGTCCGGTTCGTTGCCGGCCGCCTCGGCACGAGCCTTCCCGCCCACGTCGACGAGGGCGACCTCGTCTCCTACGGCCTCCTTGGGTTGATCGGCGCGATCGAGCGCTTCGACCCATCGCGGGAGATCAAGTTTGAGACCTACGCGATGTCGCGCATCAAGGGCTCGATCATCGACGAGTTGCGGTCGCTCGACTGGGTCCCGCGATCGGTCCGCAGCCGGGCGCGCGAGATCGAGCGCGCGATGGCTGAGCTCGAGAACCGGCTGAAGCGCGCGCCGAGCGATGAGGAGGTGGCGGCCGAGATCGGCATCACCGTTGATGAGTTCCAGGACGCGTTGACGGCGATCTCCCGCTCGTCGGTCGCGGCGCTCGACGAGCTCTGGTCGATCAACACCTCCGGCGGCGACACCGTCAGCCTGATCGACACGATCGAGGATCCCAACGCGGACGATCCGACGCGGGCGATGAACCAGACGGAGACGAAGGAGGCGCTCGCTGACGCGATCGGTCGCCTGCCGGAGCGCGAGCGTCTCGTGATCACGCTCTACTACTACGAGGAGCTCACCCTACGCGAGATCGGTGAGGTGCTGAGCGTCACCGAGTCGCGAGTCTCCCAGCTCCACACGAAGGCGATCCTCCGTCTGAAGGTTCGCCTGCAAGGCAGCCTGCGCACCTGATCGGTACAATCGCGACCTGATCGTCGTCGTGTCGTCCGGTCGAAGGGAGCGTCATGCAGCACGTGCCCGGGAAGATCCGCAACGTCGCCGTCCTCGGCCACCGTGGGTCGGGGAAGACCTCGCTGGTCGAGTCGCTGCTCTACGAGGCCGGAGCGATCTCCCGGCTCGGAACGGTCATCGACGGGACGACGGTCTCCGACCACGAGGAGGACGAGAAGCGTCGCTCGATGTCGATCGCTGCCACGGTCTGTCACGCGGAGTGGGAGGGTCGCCGGATCAACCTGATCGACACGCCGGGCGATCCGTCGTTCCAGGGCGACGCCCTCAGCGTGCTGCGCGTCGTGGAGGGCGCGATCTTCGAGGTCTCCGGCGTCGCCGGGGTCGAGGTCTCCACCGACCGGCTATGGCGCCGAGCGGACGAGCTGTCACTGCCGCGCCTGATCCACGTGAACCTGCTCGACCGCGAGCGTGCGAGCTTTGCGACCGCCCTCGAGAGCCTGAAGCGCCTCTCCGACAAGGTGATCGCCGTGTCGATGCCGATGGGTGAGGAGCACGCCTTCGCCGGCGTCATCGACGTCGTGCACATGCTCGCCTACCCCGACACGAAGGGGAAGCGCGAGGGCAACGGCCAGCCGATCCCCGAGCAGTACCTCGCCGAGGCGCAGCGCCTGCACGATGAGCTGATCGAGCACGTCGCCGAGGCCGCCGACGAGCTGATCGTGAAGTTCCTCGAAGGCGAGGAGATCAGCGCCGCCGAGATGGCCTCGGCGCTGAAAGCGATGGTGTCACGCGGCGACCTGTTCCCGGTTACCTGTGGCGCCGCGGCGCGCAACTCCGGCACGCACGCGTTGCTTGACCTGATCATCGAGGCGCTTCCATCGCCCCGTCGGGCGGGATCTGTGAAGGCGCACACCGCGTCGGGCGAACGGCTCGAGATCGGCCCCGAGGAGGACGCGGTCGTCCTGTACGTCTTCAAGACGCTTGCCGACCCGTTCGCCGGAAAGCTGTCACTGTTCCGCGTCTTCAGCGGCACCGTGACCGGCGACTCGACGCTCGTCAACCATCGCACCAAGGGGAAGGAGCGGATGGCCGGGCTGTTTGACCTGCAGGGCAAGGAGCACGCGCCGCTGCCGTCGTTCGGACCGGGGAACATCGGCGCCGTCTCAAAGCTGCGCGACGTGACGACAGGTGACCTGCTCTTCGACCACGAGCGTGACCTCGAGATCGACCCGATTCCGCTGCCGACCCCTGTCGTCTCAGTCGCGGTCGAACCGGCGAAGAAGGGCGAGGACGAGAAGATGGGCATCGCCCTGCGGCGCCTGCAGGAGGAGGACCCGACGCTCGGCGTCCATCGCGACGAGCGTACCAGCGAGATGCTCCTCGAGGGGCTGTCCCAGATGCACATCGAGGTGACGGTCGACCGGCTCAAGCGCCGGTTCGGCGTCGACGTGATCAGCCACCCGCCCCGGGTTCCCTACCTCGAGGCGATCCGCAGGCCAGCCCGCGGCCACGGACGACACAGGAAGCAGACCGGCGGGCGTGGCCAGTTCGGCGATTGTCACGTGCAGATCGAGCCGCTCGCGGGACACGACGGGTACGAGTTCGTCGACCGCATCGTCGGCGGCGTGATCCCGCAGAGCTTCCGCTCGGCGGTCGACAAGGGGATCCAGGAGTCGATGCTCCGTGGCAGCCTCGCCGGCTTCCCCGTCGTTGGCGTGCGCGTCAGCCTCGTTGACGGCTCGTACCACGCGGTCGACTCGTCGGAGATGGCGTTCAAGATCGCTGGGTCGCTCGCGTTCCGCGCAGCCAGCGAGCAGGCCGACCCCGTGCTGCTCGAGCCTGTGATGGGCGTCGAGATCAGCGTCCCTGACGTGCACGTCGGCGACGTGACGGGCGATCTGTCAGCGCGCCGCGGGCGGCTTCTCGGCATCGATGCGCGCGGCGGCACCACGGTCGTCCGAGCTGAGGCGCCGATGGGTGAGATGCTCACCTACTCGCAGACGCTAACGTCCCTTACCGGTGGACGCGGTGACTACTCGATGAGCTTCCTGCGCTACGAGGAGGTGCCTCAGCACATCGCGACGAAGGTCGTGGGCGAGGCGCGGAAGAAGGCCGAGCACTGACCGGCTCGGTGCCGCCGCGCCGTTCGTCGGCGAGCCGGTCAGCTCCGGTGCGTTGTGACTCCTGCGAGCGCACGCTGCTCCTTGGCGAGTTCGCGTCAGTCTTTCACGATCGCCACGTTCGGCGCACCGTCTGTGCCCTCTGCGAGACGGACGCCCTCGCGCACGGGTGGATCCGCGACGGCGCCGTCGTGCCGCCGCCGCCGTTGCGCCCGGAGCGGCCGGGGCTGATCGCGCGCATCCGTCAGCGCGAACGGGCGCCAGCGGTCGCCAGCGCGCCGGTGAGCCCGGAGGCCGGGCGCTCGAACGTCGTGCGCATCACGCCGACGGAGAACCCTCAGCGTGAGCGTGCGAAGGCGTTGGAGGCCGAGCGCGCCGCCGTCGCGCTGCAGGCCGTCGCGGCCGGAGTCGACGCGTTCAATGCGAGCCCGTACCGCCGTACGATCGTCGGCATCGCGCGCACCCTCGGGCGACCGCGCGTCTCCGTGATCCCGCTCGCAGGCGTCCACCCCGACGTCGTGATCACGTTCGCGTGGGACATCTCCTGGTACCGGTACCGCGTCGACCCGCGGCTTGATCCGCCGGCGCGACTAGAGGGCCGTGGCGACGACGTCGGCGAGCTCGATCCGCGCTGGCGGGCATGGAACGCGTCCCTCGACGACGACGGCGCGGTCGCCGTCCGCGCGCCCATCACGTAGACTCGTGCCATGCGCCTGACCGAGCTGCACCAGGACCTTGCCGAGCTCCGCGCCGACCTCGCTGCAGAGCTGGAAGCGATCAGTCGGCTCGAGTCGCAGACGTTCAGCCTGACCGACGAGGAGGCGCGTGAGGAGGTGCGTCGCATCGCCGACGAGAAGAAGGGGCACGCCGCCGCGTTCCTGCGGCAGATCGAACGCCTCGACCCGAAGTTCGCCGAACGTTCGCGCAGCTGATCGGCGGTGCGGTACCTGCCTCCTGCCTTCGCCTGCTCGCTATACTCCGCCTACCTGCGGATGTAGCTCAGTTGGCTAGAGCGTCGCCTTGCCAAGGCGAAGGTCGAGGGTTCGAGCCCCTTCATCCGCTTCGTTCGCTCGGCTCATAGCCGTTGGAGCGTCGGGACGAGGTCGTTGCCGAGCAGCTCCAGCATCGCTCCGTCTGCATGGTCGAGGTGCTGCAGGTACAGCGTCGTCACCCCCGCGTCGTGGAACGCGGCGGCCCGTGCGAGCGCCTGATCGACCGTGCCGCACACCCACGTCTCCTCGTCACCGGGCGCCGGCGCATCCTCGCCGCCGATGGCCAGCACCCGCTCAAGCCGCTCTCGGTAGTGCGTTGCCGTCGAGCCGATGACACACCGGGTCATCAGCGTCATCGGCAGGGATCCTGGATCGCGTCCGATCGCCTCGCAGGCGGCGTCGAGCCGCCGCCGAGCGGCGCGCGCCTCGTCCGGCTTGACGAACACGAGATCGTACTCGTCGGCATGGAGCGCCGCCAGCCGAGCGGCGCGCGGGCCGGCCGCTCCACCGAGGATGATCGGCACGCGGAGTTGCACCGGGTGCGGGTGCAGCACCCCGCCTGCGAGGACATGGTGGTCGCCTGCATGGTGGACTGCGGCGCCGTCGAGGAGGTTGCGGACGATCGTCGTCTGCTCTTCAAGCATCGCCATCCGCACGCCGAGCGGGGGAAACGGGAAGCCGTACGCGCGATGCTCGTCCTCGTTCCACCCGGCGCCGATGCCGACCGAGACACGTCCACCCGAGATGTGGTCGACCGTCATCGCCATCCGCGCGAGCACCGCCGGCGGGCGGAACGTGACGGGCGATACGAGCGTGCCGAGCCGCAGACGCGACGTCCGAGTGGCGATCGCCGCGAGCACCGCCCAGACGTCTAGTGCCTCGCGGCTCGCCACGCCGCACGCCGACCCGTAGTGGTCAGACGTGAAGAGCGCATCGAACCCGAGCCGCTCCGCGGCGTCGGCGAGCTCAAGCCACTGCGGCCAGCTGATTCCCTCCTGGCCTTCGAGCATCAAAGCGACCTTCATCGGGCATCCTCCGTTGTCAGCTCGTGCCAGTGCTCGAGCACCGCCATGCAGGCATCGACGACCGACGGGTCGAAGTGCGTCCCCGCACCCGCCAGAAGCTCGAGCTGTGCGATCGCGCGCGGCCGGGCCCGTGCGTACAGCCGATCGGACGTCATTGTGGCAAACGCGTCGGCGACGGCGACGACGCGCGCCTCGATGACGATGTCCTGGCCCGCGAGGTTGTCCGGGTAGCCCGACCCATCAAAGCGCTCATGGTGGCTCCGCACGGCCGCCGCAACGTCCTCAAGGCCGGGCAGGCGGGACACCAGCTTGGCGCCGATCTCTGCGTGCGTGCGCATCACGTCCCACTCAGCCCCGTCAAGGGCGCCGGGCTTCGTGAGGATCGCGTCGGGAATCGCCGTTGCACCGACGTCATGCAGCCATCCGGCGAGCCTGCAGCGCATCACCGTCGCCTCCTCCAGCCCCATCTGGTGTGCGGTGGCAGCCGCGAGGTCGGCGACCTGCTGGGAGTGCAGCTCTGGCGCTCCACCGCGCAGGCTGGAGACCAGCGCCACGCACTGGGCCGTGCGCACCGCGGCGGGATCCTCGGGGCGTCGATCGCTCGCGCGAACGTCCGCGTGCAGATACGCCCTGTCGCGCCCCCGGCGTTTCGCGGTGTAGAGGGCCAGGTCGGCTCGCGCCACGAGACCGTCAACCCCGTCACCTGCGTCCGACGCGCATCCAACGGAGACGGTGACCTCGTGCCGCTCGATCGTCGTTTCCCTGACCGACGCGACGACTCGCTCGGCGGTCATGCGCAGGTCAGGAGCGCCGCTGACGGCGTGGATGATCGCGAGAAACTCCTCGCCTCCCCAGCGACCGACGAGCCCCCGTCCGGTCAGTGCCGCGGCGATCCGCCGGGACACCTCGATCAGGACCGCGTCGCCGGTGTCGTGCCCGAACCGGTCGTTCACGTCCTTGAAGCGATCGACGTCGACGATCAGCACAGCGCACCTGTCGTTCCCAACCGCTGCGGCGAGCAACTCCTGCAGCGCGATCCGGTTCGGCAAGCTCGTCAGCGAGTCCGTCCGCGCGGCGATCACGGCGGCCAGTCGCGCGTTCTCGAGGGCGTCGATCGTGCCGCGAAGCGTCCGCACCATCGCGTTCACCGCCGATCCGAGCGGGGTCGCTGTGACCGTTGGATCGAGATGGTGGTAGGGCTCGCCGCCCGCGATCCGGAGCGCCGAGGCAGCGACGCGGGCGATCAGCTCGGCGTCATCCACCGGCTTCGTGAACGCCAGCGGTGATGAGGTTCGTCACCAGCCGCGGGATCTGGGCGATCTGGGCAGACAGCGCGGCCCGACGTGGCAATCGAACGTGCGCGCGGTCACGGCGGATCGCGTCACGGATCGCGTCAGCTGCGGTGTCCGGTCGCAGGTCGCAGAGCACCCCGGCGCGGTAGAGTCGACGGTACGCCCGGTCAGTCGGGGCGTGTCGCTTGAGTGAGACGAGCATGTCGGTGGTTACCGGGCCGAGCTCCACGCACGTCGTTCGCACGTTCGTCCCTGCGAGGTCGCGCGCGAGGCCGGCGGTGAAGTGGGTGAGCCCGGCCTTCGTCGCGCCGTACGTCGCAAACCCTGGGACAGGCACGCAACCTGCGAGGCTCGAGACGTTCACGATCCGGCCCGATCCGCGCGCAAGCATCGGCCCGACCACCTGCCGGCTCAGCTCGATCGGTGCGAGCAGGTTCAACGCGACGATCGCCGCCACGCGCTCTGCTGTCGCCTCCCAGAACGCCTCCGTCGCCTCCATCCCCGCGTTGTTGACGAGGACGTCGATTGGCCCGACTTCGCGCTCGACCGACCCGATCAGTCCGGCGACCTCGAGCGGATCCTGCAGGTCGGCCACTCGCGGAACGAGGCCGAACTCGGCCGCCAGCCCCTCGAGTCGCGCGGCGTCGCGCGCCACGCCGACGACCCTGGCACCAGCCTCGACGAGCGATCGGGCGGTTGCCTCGCCGATTCCGCGCGATGCACCGGTTACCACAACGAGGCGTCCGGACAGGTCCATGGAGCAAGTCTATCGATCGGTGCCACGCCGTCGTCGCGAATGATGAGTTCTGCTCGGAAGGGGATGGGCGGGCGTGCGCGAAACCGGAGAGAGATGAGCGAGTTTGAAGTGAAGTTCCTGCGTGCCATACGAAACTCGGGCCCGATCGCGCGTGCCGTGAGCGAGGAGATCGCCCGTCGGCGTGCCGACGAGGCTGACCCGCCGCACGAGCCGTCGCCGGTCGAGCCCGATGCAGCGACACCGGAGCACGCGCCCTGAGGCGATGAGCGGCACACCGCGACCGCTGCACACCGCCGCGTCGATCCGCGCCGTCGACGCCGCAGCCCTCGCCGACGGAGCCTCAGAGGATACGCTCCTCGAGCGCGCAGGCGCAGCAGCGGCGGCGATCGTCCGCGAGCGCTACCGCGCGGCGCAGCGGATCGTCGTCGTCTGCGGAGCGGGAAACAACGGCGGTGACGGGTTCGTCGTCGCGCGGCTCCTGCACGACGAGGGTTGTCATGTGACCTGCCTCATCGTCGCCACCCGCGTGCCCGTCGGCGCGGCAGGGCGTGCACTGCAACGCGCAGCTGTCACCGGCGTTCAGATCAGCCGTGTCGGTGCGATCGGCGAGGGCCTCGAGCGGGCCGATCTCGTCGTCGACGCGCTGCTTGGCACCGGTGCCGTCGGCCCTCCGCGTGGGGCAACGGCCGAGGCGATCGCGGCGATCAGCCGCGTCTCCTGTCCGGTCGTCGCCCTCGATGTGCCAAGCGGCGTCGACGCCTCGACCGGCGAGGTGGCGGGGGTCGCCGTCCACGCGTCCCTGACGATCACCTTCCACGCGGCAAAGCTCGGGCTCGCGGTGATGCCGGGGCTCCGCCATGCCGGTACGGTCGTCGTCGTTGCGATCGGGCTGGCAGACGGCGAGGAGGCGCCCGCCACGGTGCACGGGCCCGAGGCGCTCGCTCGTGTCCCCTGCCGTGATCGCTTCGCCGCGAAGGGCGACGGCGGCGCCGTTCTCGTTGTCGGCGGGTCGCGGGGGCTGACGGGAGCAGTCGTTCTCGCCGCCCGTGGCGCGCTTCGGAGCGGTGCTGCGATCGTCGTCGCTGCCGTCCCGGCGTCGCTTGAGCCGATCGTCGAGGTGAAGCTGACCGAGGCGATCACCGTTCCGGTAGCCGACAGCGACGGCGGCTTTGCCGCGGCGGGAGCCGCGGCGCTTGCCGGGCACCTCGCTCGCGCCAAGGCCGTCGTGCTTGGCCCCGGCGCCGGGCGCCGCGCGCCGTCGCTCGGCTTCCTGCGTGCGGTCGCGCTGGAGGGCTCGGCTCCCGTCGTGCTCGACGCAGACGGGCTGATGGCGTTCGCTGGCGACCTGTCGTTGCTTCTGGCGCGCCGTGGCCCGACGATCCTCACCCCGCACGAGGGTGAGGCGGCGGCGCTCCTCGGCGTCGACCGGGAACAGGTCTCGCGTCGTCGCCTTGCCTCGGCGCGCGAGATCGCCGCGCGGTCACGCTCCTGGTGTCTGCTCAAGGGTGCTGACATGGTGCTGGTCGGCCCCGATGGCACGGTCGACGTGCGCGACGGCGACCACCCGTCGCTCGCGACGGCAGGAAGCGGCGACGTGCTCGCCGGGGTCATCGGAGCGCTCCTCGCCCGTGGCGCAGGACCGCGAGAAGCGACGATCGCAGGCGCCGTCGCGCACCTCTCGGCGGCCCAGCGCGCCGCGAGCTTGCACCCGGGGCGGGCTACCATTGCCGGCGACCTGATCGACCAACTCGCGCTCGCTCCCTGGCCGCCGGCAGATCCGTGAACCGTTCCACCATCAGCATCGACACACGCGCGGTTGCGGCGAACACGAGGCACCTGCGCCGGCTGCACGGCGGCGACCTCTGGGCGATCGTCAAGGCAGACGGGTACGGGCACGGGGCCGCGGACGTTGCGCGTGCCGCGCTCGATGCAGGCGCGATTGGGGCCGGAGTGGCGACGGTCGCCGAGGCGCTGGCCCTCCGCCGGGCGCTGCCGGGCGCCCGCATCCTCGTCCTCTCACCCGTCGGTGAGGTCGACCTCGCCGACTGCGTCGGTCTCGAGATCGTGCTCTCGACAGCGGAGGCGGTGGAGGGCACGCGGCGGTCGGCGGTCGGCGCCGTCCACGTGAAGGTCGACACCGGGATGGGGCGATGGGGTCTCGACGCGCCAGAAGCCATCGCGGTCGCGCGCACGCTCGCCGAACAGGGACGGCTGGCAGGGTTGATGAGCCATCTCGCGACGAGCGAGTCGCTCGACCGGTCGTTCGCAGACGCGCAGATCAGGCGGTTCGCAGAGGTGTCCAGGGACGTCCCGGAGTGCCCTCGCCACCTCGCAAACTCCGGTGGCATCCTCTACCTCCCTGAGGCGCGGTTTGGCGCAGCACGCTGCGGGCTCGCGCTGTACGGCATCTCACCGCGGGATGATGATGCGCGCGCCGTCGGGCTCGTGCCGGCCCTCCACTGGCACAGCACCGTCCGGTCAGTGCGCGTCCTTCCGGACGGCGCGAGCACGGGCTACGGCCGCGTCTTCTTCGCGAGCGGCTCGACGCGGGTCGCCCTCATCCCGGTCGGCTACGCCGACGGCTTTCCGCGCCGGGCTGCCGGGGAGGCGGCGGTGCTCGTTCGTGGGCGTCGTTGTCCGGTCGTCGCCGTCGCGATGGACCAGCTAGCGGCGGTCGTGCCGGCGGCGGTCGTGGCCGGTGACCCGGTCGTCTTGATCGGCGTCGATGGCGACGAGCGCGTGACGCTCTCCGACCTCGCGCGGGCCGCCGGTACGATCGGCTACGAGGTGGCCTGCGGGCTCGGGCCACGTCCGACGCGCAGCGAACGCTCGACCGTGGACGACCCGTGAGCGACGCCGCGGCGGCGACGAGCGAGCTGCGGGCATCGCTCGCGGGGATCGATGGGTGGCTCGTTGGCGGCGCCATCCGCGACGCGCTGCTCGGTCGCCCGGTGCTCGATCGAGACGTCGCGGTGCTCGGAGACCCACGGGTCGTCGCGCAGGCCTGGGCTCGGTCCTCGGGCGGGAGCGTCTTCCCGCTCTCCGAACGACATGGCGCATGGCGCGTCGTCGATGGTGACGTGACGGTCGACGTGACGGGCATCGAGGGATCGATCGAGGGAGATCTTGCGCGCCGCGACTTCACTGCGAACGCCGTAGCAGTCGCGATCGACTCCGGCGTCGTTGTCGACCCGTTCGGCGGTGTCGCAGACATCGTCGCCAGGCGACTTCGGCTGGTCTCCGAGTCCGCGTTCGTCGACGACCCGCTGCGGCTCCTGCGTCTCAGCCGCCTCGCCGCGGAGCTGGAGATGACCGTCAGCGTCGAGACGATCGAGCGCGCCAGGCGCGACGCGGCGTTGCTCTCGCGAGCGGCGCCGGAGCGACGTCTTGCCGAGTTGCAGCGCACGCTCCTGGCTCGCGATCCGATCGACGCCTTCGCGCTGATGGAGCGCTGCGGCGTCCTCGCCGTCGCGCTACCAGCGGTCGGTGCTCTCCGTGGCGTCGAGCAGTCGCGGTTTCACCACCTCGACGTCCTCGACCACACGCTCCACACGGTTGACGCGGTCGCGGACATCGCGGCGAACCTCGGCGCCTACTTCGACACATCGGGAGCGACGATGATCGACCGTGCTCTCGGCGAGCCGGTTGATGGCACGATCGACCAGCGAGGGGCGTTGCGCTGGGCGGCGCTTCTCCACGACATCGCCAAGCCAGTGACACGAGCAGAGGTCGCGCCGGGCGTGATCAAGTTCGTCGGGCACGAGGTGGCCGGCGTTGGGATCACGGGGGAGATGCTCGGCGGACTGAACGCCTCGGCCGGTCTTCGACGCTTCTGCGAGGTCCTCGTTGGCACGCACCTCTCGCTCGGCTTTCTCGCCCGCAACACCCCGCTTGCCCGACGCACCGCGTACCGCTACGCCCTGGAGACGCGCCCGTGGTCGGCGGCGGCGATCGTCCTCTCCCTCGCCGACCGGCTTGCCACACGGGGCGGCGCCACACGCCTCCGTGGCGTGCGGCGCCACATGCTGATCGCCCGCGAGATGGGCGATCGTCTGGCCTCGCTCGGCCCGGTCCCACCGCGCTTGCTGCTCGCGGCGGACGAGCTCGCCCGTGCGATCGACGTGACGCCTGGACCCGACCTCGGACGGCTCGTTGCAGCGGCACAGGAGGAGCAGGCTGCCGGCGTCATCACGACGGTCGACGAGCTCGTTGAGTTCGGGCGCCGGTGGCGCCTCACCTGATCGGGTCAAGCCACGGCTGCGGCGGTGCTACGCCAGCAGGACGGGGCAGCGCTCCGCGTCGCCGCAACAGAACAACCGTTCGCCCACATCTGTGACAGGAGCCCCTCAAAGAGCGTGGTCATTCGCGCGCCTGGATCGTCCTGCGCTTGCCGGCTGCGCCACCCTGCGGGTGGCTACGCCGCACAGCTCCGGCTTCGCGGGAGCTGTGCGCGCCGCTTGCGCTTGCCCGAGCAAGCCCTGCGCGACGCGCAGCGCTCCCGCTCGCTCCAGACACCCGATGACGATGCCATTTGGCAATCACACCGCTAGCAGGAGCCGGATCGTCGGGTGTGGATCGAGCGGACACCCTCGACCGCATCGAGCCAGCTCGCATGCTCGGCGTCCCGCCGATCGGCGCTCCAGCGGGGGACGACGGGCGACGCCCGGTCGATCAGCGAGTCCACCTCTCCGGTCGTCCAGAGCCCGTCCGCGATGCCGGCGGCGAACGCGACACCGCGGACGGTCGCCTCCGGGTCGAGGGCGCGGACGACTGGCCGACCGAGAACGTCTGCGAGCGTCTGGACGAGCACCGGGTTCATCGTCGCGCCACCGTCGACGCGAAGCTCCTCGCCGGACGCGGGGCCGCCGACCAGCGGTGAAGCAGCATCGAGGACGGCGCGGGTCGCGAACGCTAGCGCCTCGATCGTCGCCCGGACGACGTGCCCGCGCGTGGTGGCGAGGGTAAGCCCGACGATCGCCCCACGCGCCTGGCCGTCCCACCACGGCGCGTACAGGCCCTGGAACGCTGGAACGACGCGCACGCCCTCGCTCGACTCCTCCTGCACGGCCACGGCTGAGGCTGCCTCGGGATCGTCGATCACGCCGAGCCGGGCGAGCCAGGAGATGGCGGCACCGGCGACAGCGATCGAGCCCTCGACGCAGTAGGTCGGAGCGCATCCGGCGGGCTGGTAGGCGACGCTCGCCAGCATCCCGTTCAGCGGCACCGGTCGGATCGGCCCAGCGTTGGCGAGAAGGAACGCACCCGTCCCGTACGTGCCCTTCGTCTGGCCGACGTCGAAGCACCCCTGACCGACGAGCGCGGCCTGCTGGTCGCCGAGCAACGCCAGCACTGGCAGCGTACACCCGAGCGGGCCGTCGGCCCTGGTCATCGCAAGGCCGGTGGCGGACGCGGTCCCGACGACCGTCGCGAGCAGCTCCCGGGGCACGTCAAACAGCTCCAGGAGACGCTCGTCCCACGCCAGCGTCCTGGTGTTAAACACCAGCGTGCGTGACGCGTTCGTCGCGTCGGTGAGATGAGCGCCGCCGTCGGCGCCACCCGTCAGGCTCCAGACGAGCCACGTCTCGATCGTTCCGACCGCGAGCTCGCCACGCGCGGCCCGGACGCGTGCTCCGGGGACGTCGTCGAGCAGCCAGGCGATCTTCGTCGCCGAGAAGTACGCGTTGATCGGGAGACCGGTCGCGTCCGTGACGAGCTCGGACGCGCCTCCCGCTGCCAGCTCCTCGCAGCGACCCGCTGTTCTCCCGTCCTGCCACACGAGCGCGTTCGCGAGCGGCGCGCCGGTCGCACGGTCCCAGAGCACGACCGTCTCGCGCTGGTTCGTGATCCCGACGCCACGCAGGCGCCGTCGGTCAACGCGCGAGAGCACCTCTCGCGCGCAGGCGGTGACGTTCGCGAGGATCTCGACGGGGTCGTGTTCGACGTGACCCGGCTGCGGATGCGTGCTGCGGTGCCCGAGCGCGACCTCGACGACGCGCCGGCCGTGCTCGTCGACCAGCGCAGCGCGGGTCGAGGTGGTTCCCTGGTCGATCGCGAGGATCAGGTCGCCGGTCATCTCCGTAGTCTCGCCGACGAGGCCGCGTCGACGGCGCGGGGCTACACTCCGGCGGGCCCGGACGCGCGAACCGAGCGGGCCGGGGAGCATGCCGAGGAACCCGCGAGCCTACCGACTGATCACCCTGGCCGGGCTCCTTGCGGTCGCGTTGACGCTGGTCACGGTGTACTTTCGCGAGGGCACAAAGGGCACCCTGCACGGGTTGCAGCGGTCAGCCGGCGATGGTGCCGCGCCGGTCGAGGCCGTCGTGCAGCGGATCGCGCAACCGTTTCGTGACGCCGCCCACTGGGTCGACGACATCGGGCACGCTCGCGGCGAACGCGACCGGCTGCAGCGCGAGAACGAGCGGCTCCGGCGGCGGCTCTCCGACGCGCTCGTCGACCGCCAGCTTGCCGCCGAGCTGGCGGCGGAGCTGCACTACGTCGGATCGTCCGCGTTCCCGGGACGCGCCGCGTACCTGCCGCATGCCGCGATGGTCCTCGTGCGATCACCGTCGCTCTACACCCGTCGCGTCGTGCTCGACCAGGGCAGTCACGAAGGCATCGCGATCGGCGACCCGGTGCTCTCCGGCGCAGAGTCAACGCAGTTCACTGGCGCCGCTCTGGTCGGACGCGTCACCTCGGTCAGCGCCGAGACGTGCGAGGTGACGCTCGTCAGCGACCCGACGATGGCCGTTGCGGCGTCGGTCGCCGGCCAGCCTGGTGCCGACGGGGTGCTCCAGCCGAACGCTGGCGATGACTCGACCCAGGTGCTCGACCTCGTGCGGAAGACCTACACGGTGAACGCCGGCGACCTGGTCGTGACGAGCGGCTTTGCCGACAGTGCGCTTGGCCTGCGGTCGTACTTTCCCGCCTCGCTCCCGGTCGGCGTCGTGACCTACGTCGCACAGACGGACACCGACAACTACAAGACGATCCAGGTCACGCCGTGGGTCGATCTGAACGCGTTCCGCACCGCCGTCGTCCTGACCCGGAAGCGCTGATGTACCCGCTGACCTCCTCGTCTCGGCTTGGTGCGACCCTCCTTACCCTGCTCGCCGCCCTGCGCGTGGGCGGCGTGTTGCTGGTTGGCGTCGTGTTACAGGTGACGATCGGCCGCGACCTTGGCGTTGCCGGCGGTCGTCCCGATCTGGTCGTCATCGTCGTCGTCGCGACAGGGCTGTTGCGGGGACCGGCAGCCGGTGCGGTCGCCGGGTTTGCTGGTGGGCTCGGGATCGACGTGCTCGGGTTGGGGGTTATCGGCATCACGTCGCTGACGCTCGTCGGGATCGGGTTCATCGTCGGCGTCTACGGGGAGCGGGTGCCGGACGCCGCCGCGGTGCGTCCGCTCCTCGTCATTGCCGCCGCGACGATCGTCGCGGCGGCGGGAGAGCTGCTCGTCGCCGTGCTCGTCGGGACAGGCCCGACGTTGCACGGCGCAAGCTTCCTCGTCGCCGTCCCGGCGGCGATGCTCGACGTGCTGATCGCGATCCCGGCCTACCCGCTCCTGCGACGCATCCTTGCGCGACGACGCGGGATGGCCACCTGATGCTCGCGGGCAACGAGCGCAGGCCTCCGCGCGAGCCCCGGCCGCAGTCGCCGCAGCTGACCGTCCGCGTCGCCCTGTTCGGGGCGATTGCCGTCGTGCTCTTCGGCGTCCTCTTCTTCCGCCTCTGGGTGCTGCAGGTGCTCTCGACCGACCGGTATCAGACCGAGGCTGCCGCCAGTCGACTGCGCACCGTGCAGGTCGTTGCGTCACGCGGCCGCATCCTCGACGTGAACGGCAAGGTGCTGGTCGAGAACCGGCCCGGAGATGCAATCACGTTCGATCTTGCCGCCGACTCGATCGTCGGCACGCGCTGCGCCGTGATGGCGCCCCGTCAGCCCCCAGACCCGGCGCCTCCCACGGCGGCGGAGATGAAGGTCCTGCTTCACGGCCTGAAAGGCAAGGCGCGAACGCGGCGGCGGGAGGCGATCCTCGCACGCTACCGGCCGCGCCCGCGGCCGCGCCCATGGCGTGGGTGTGCCGCCGCGAACGTGGCGATCGGACGGCTCGCCGCCTTGTCCCGTACCCCGCTCACCGTGTTCGAGGACCGGATCCACGCCGCCACGATCCGCTCGCCTTTCCAGCCCGTGACGCTCGTTGCCGACGCGTCACGACCGCTGATGTTCTACCTGAAGGAGCACGCGCCGGAGTTCCTCGGCGTGCACGTCGCGAAGCGAAACGTTCGCTTCTATCCCTATGGGGCGGTGGCGGCGCACCTCTTCGGCGAGATCGGCCAGTTCACGGCGGACGACCTGAAGCGACCTGGCGTGTACCCGGGCGCCACGTCGGGCGACGTCGTCGGGCACAGCGGGATCGAGCGGACGTACGATCGGTGGCTCCGTGGTCGGGATGGGACGCTGAACGTTCAGGTCAACGCCCAGGGCGTGCCTCAGGGCGTCGCGACGTTGCTGCCGGCGCCGATCGCCGGTGACGATGTTCGTCTCACGATCGACATCGACCTTCAGCGTGCCGCCGAGGTGGCGGTGCGAGATGGCATTCGGATGGCGCGCGCGGGAGTCGCCGGCCTGAAGCAGCCGATGCGTCACGCGGCGCGCGGCGCTCTCGTGTTGCTCGACGCGCGTACCGGCGCCGTCCGAGCGATGGTGTCGTACCCGGGCTTCGACCCGAACCGGCTCGTTGGGCACGGATCGGACGCCTACGTCGCGCAGCTGTACCGCGACGCCGCCGACGCACCGCTCCTGAACCGGGCGGCCGATGGGATCTATCCCCCTGGCTCGACCTTCAAGCCGGTCACGGCGATCGCGGCGCTCGAGTCCGGCGTTCTGCGTGTTGATGAGCGCATCCACTGCGGGCCGTTCCTCGTCGTTGACCACCAGAAGTACAAGAACTACGAGGCGGACACGAACACCGACCTCACGTTGCGTCCGGCGCTGTCGCAGTCCTGCGACACCTACTTCTACGAGCTCGGGCGGCGGCTCTACGACCGTACGACCGGCAACGGCAGCTTCCAGCCGCAGCCGCTGTGGATGCGACGTCTCGGGTTTGGTGCCCCGACAGGCCTTGACATCCCCGACGCGGCCGGCGTGGCGCCCGACGCGGCGTACAAGAAGCAGCTGTTCGGTCATGACCCGATCAACGACCGCTGGACGTCCGGAGATGCCGTCAACGCGTCGATCGGCCAGGGCTACGTGCAGGTGACGCCGCTCCAGATCGCCACGCTCTATGCCCTCCTTGCGAACGGCGGCACCCTCGTCACGCCGCACCTCGGGGCACGCGTTGAGGACTCGACGGGCGAGGTCGTGCGCGTCCTGCGGTTCCCGGCGCGGCGCACGGTGGCGATCCAGCCGTACGTGCTCGACACGATCCGCGCCGGCCTGGTTGGCGTCACACACGATGCGACGGGGACGGCCGTCAGCGCCTTCGCCGGGTTCGCGGTGCCTGTCGCCGGGAAGACGGGAACCGCGCAGAAGCCGCCGCTCGACGACTTCAGCTGGTTCGTCGGCTACGCACCGGTCGACCGGCCGCAACTCGTGGCGGTGTGCGTCATCGAGCAGGGCGGGTTCGGCGGTGTCGCGGCGGCGCGGGCCGTCCGCGAGGTGCTCGCGAAGGCGTTCGCGGTGACGGCGACCGGCGGTGCCACCGGCACCGACGGCCGGCCGATCGCCGTCGACGCGGTCCAGGCTGCGAACGCGATCCGTCTCGGTGACTGGACGCAGCCGGGGGCTGGCGGATGACGCCCGGGCGGCTCGTTCGCCGGTTCGACTTCGTGCTCGTGACCGCGGTGGCGGCGATCCTCGCCTACTCCTACGTCACGGTGCGCTCGGTTACCGGCCCGATCACCACCCGTCATCACATCACCTACGTCGCGGTCGGGGCGGTGCTGGGCCTCGTGCTGGTCGTCGTTGACCCGCGGCTCTACCGACGTGCTCGCTGGCCGGCGTTCGTGGTCCTCATCGGCGCGCTCATCGTCGTCCTCGGTCTCGCTGCCGCTCGTGGTTCGAGCCGGTGGATCCACCTGCCTGGCTTCGACCTTCAGCCGTCCGAGATCGGCAAGGTTGTGGTGATCGTCGTCGTCGCCGCGTGGGTCGCGCCGCGAGCGCAGGAGCGCCCAGGTGCGTGGAGCACCTTTCTCCTCGGGCTGTGCCTCGTCGGTGGCCCCGCCGCCCTCGTGTTCCTCGAACCCGACCTCGGTACCGCGATCGTCTACGCCGTCGCCTGTCTTTCGGTGCTGTACGTTGCTGGCGCACGACTCCTGCAGTTGCTCGCCTTCGCGGGCGTGATCGTTGGCGTCGTCGTCCTCGTGTTCTCGGTCCTACCGGCCACGGGGATCCACCTGTTGAAGCCCTACCAGGTGGCCCGTCTGACGGCGTTCCGCGACCCGGGCAGCTCAGGGCCAGCCGCTTACCAGTCGCAGCAGTCCAAGAACGCGATCGGGTCGGGCGGGATCGCCGGGAAGGGCGTTGCGGGCGCGCTCGTCTCGAACGCCGGGTTCCTGCCCGAGGAGCACACGGACTTCATCTTCGCCGTCGTCGGTGAGCAGCGTGGGTTTCTTGGCGCCGCCTTCCTCGTGCTGTTGTTCGCGGTGGTGGTGTGGCGAGCCGTCCGCACCATCACGCTCGCTGCGTCGCTCTACGAGAGCTTGATCGCCGCCGGGATCGCCGGGATGCTCGTGACGCAGGTGTTCGTCAACGTCGGGATGACGCTCGGCATCATGCCGACGACTGGAATCCCGCTTCCATTCATGACATATGGAGGATCGAACACTGTCACGAACCTGCTGGCGGTTGGGCTGCTTCTGGCGATTCAGGTACGCGGCGCGATTCCCGATCCGCCTCCTTTCGCCGGGCGAGTGCGCGAACCGTCGGTTTCGACCATGAGGTAGCACGCCGCGCGGGTTAGCCTGAACGCATGGGCAACGAGAACCGAGGAATCGTCGCAGGGCTGGCCGTCTCGCTCGGCGGCGGTGCGGTGGTGATCGGGCTGCTGACGGCGATGTTTGCCGCCGCGTCCGGCACCGAGCGAACCGTCACGGTGACGGCTCCGGCAGGCACGACGCAGGCCGCGCCGGGAACGACCAGCGTTCCGGCGAGCATCCCGGCGGACGTCGTGTCCGGCGCGTATGACTACGTGCACTTCGCCTGCGGCTCCTGCCATGGCTGGAAGGGCGAGGGTGGCGTGGACCCGGCGATTCCACCGCTCGCAGGCGCCGGTAAGGAGTTCACCGCGGAGCAGTTGCGCTCGATCATCGACAAAGGCGCGGGCATCTCGGCCGACCCGAAAGCTCCGTTCATGCCGGTCTGGGGGTCGGTCGTCACCGACCGGCAGGTGACGGAGATGATCGCCTACATCAAGGCCGGCCTGCCTGTCGTGCCGGGCGCGACCCCGCTCACGGTGCCGGACGGCGCCGCCGCCGATGCCGCCGGCGCGGTGCTCTACCAGACCTATGGATGCATCAACTGTCACGGCTCGAACGGCTTCGGTGGCGTGCCCGACCCGGCGGCGCCCGAGAAGGCGATCCCGCCGCTGACCGGTATCGACTTCAAGAAGGGCTTCCCCGCAGACAAGATCGCTGAGATCATCCGCAGCGGAAGCGTGATCGGGAAGCAGCCGATCACCGCGATGCCCCACTGGGGCGGCGTCCTCTCCGACAAGCAGGTGTCCCAGCTCGTCGCGTACATCCAGTCGCTCAAGTAGGCTCTCGAGCTAGTGGTCTGATTGTGAAATGGCATGGTCATTGGGTGTCTGGAGCGAGCGGGAGCGTTGCGCGTCGCGCAGGGCTTGCTGATCGCGGGCGTGCTGGATAGCACGCCCGCTCGCACGCGTGTCAAGGCGAAGGCCTTGACA
>JANYCN010000019.1 GCA_025360225.1 Actinomycetes bacterium
CCGAACATCCCCGTCGGGACACCGACCGGCAACGGCGCGGTCGTCTGCGCGGCGCAGGAGCGACAACGGCAGCGACGGCGCTGGTACTCCGTCACGACGAGCGTCGGCGTCGCGATCTCCGACACCTGATGAGTCTCAACACCAACCTCGTCGGCGTCGTTGAGCGGCGCCCCACAGCCGCCGCACCGGTCTGGTCGGACAACGACAACCTCGTCCGGCTCCGCGACGACCATCCGGGTGTGCCCCTCGTGCCCGGCCTGAGCACCCCGCGACCGGCCCGACGACACGCGCACCGGACGCGGCGGCACCGAAGGCCCATCCGACGACGGCGGCTGATGCGACGACTGGCTCGACCGCTTCAGACGCCGCTCCAGCTCCGCAACGCGCCCCTCCAGCACCCGCGTGCGCTCCACCAGCACCCGGTTCTCGGCCATCAGCTGATCGACGCGCAGCACCAGCTCGACCGCCAACGACGGCTGATCACGAACGAGAAGCTCCGCAGCGGCGCGATCCACAACGCCTCGTTCGCCGCCACCCCACCCGGTCCCTTCTCACTTACAAACAATATTTCGAAAGGGAATCGAACATCTTCAACGCCCGAACCCGAACTCCTCCCCGACCCCCTGAACGCGTACCGGCAACGAGCACGCTCTCGTTGAGTTGCCAAATGGAGATCGGGTGCTGGGATCCGGCGGGCCAGGAGGGATATCGGGGGTTCCCGGTGAGGTCCTCGCTCACACGCACCCAACATTCGCCCCGCCGTCGGCGGCCGACTTTGTCGCTGCATCCGGGCAGACCCACGGCATGTGGGTCCTAGACGGCGGTGAGCGGACGTTCTTGCCGGGCGGTCGGAAATGAGTGTCGGGCACCCCTTCGCCCCCTACGTGGCCGTACAGGTGGGACCGGCTGCGTCCGTGTCGGCTGCCACCGAGGCCGCCATCCGACAGGTCTTGCGTGGCAGTGCTGTACCCGCCCGTTGGGAGTCGATGCCTGGGGGTGACTGCCAACCTCCGGGTGATTCGCCTTACGCGCCTGCGACGCTCCACCTTGTTGCGCGGGCGGACGCGGAATATGCCGGACGCCTATTAGACTGGGCGTCGACTACGCTCGTTTCAGTACTTGCCGAGCTGCGACGGGTGCTTCCGTTGATACCCATCGGAATCGTCGTGGAACTCTCCGGCGGCGGCCTTTGGCTGGGGTTCGCGCCCGGCGATTCGCCTGCTGACATCGAGGCGGCGATGTCAGCCGTGGCGACGGTCGTTCCGAATAGACCTGGCGCGTTCGGTTGGGACTCTTCATCCGGCGTGTGGTGCGCACTCTGAGACTTCGCCCGCGACCGTCGGTGGCAGGCCGAGCCGCTCTGCGCCGCGTCGCGCCCGCGTTCCTCGCATTGGCCGCATACACGGTCAGCGCGGGCGGGTCTCTAGAGCAGTTCCTTGTCCTTCCGTACAAAAGGGGGACGCTACGTCGTCGCGGCGCGCAGTCATGGGACGGCAGGTGGTGGGAGCTCGATCACCCAGGCGCCGTCGCGCGCGGTGTCGTCGGTGTTGATCGCGGTGCCACGTGTTCTCGGCGACCTGAAGGATCCGGCTGCGGAGCGCATCGTCGATCGCCAGGCCGACACTGAAGCGTGTGCCGATCGCGCGGACGCCCGGTGATGAACGCGTGCACGGCGTCGGCGGAGTCGGTGCGGATCACGACCCGGTCCTGCTCGGCGGCGTCCGGCGCGGTCGCGCGCTCCGGGGCCCCGGCAGGCAACTGGCGAAGCGCCTCCGACGCGACGACGAGCTGGTCGATCGCGGTGTTCGAGCCGAGCCGGCGTTGCCGGGCCGAAGCAACCCGCCGAGCGCCTCACGGCTGTCCGCCAGGAACGCCAGCATCGGGTGAAAGCCGTAGCCGCGCTTCCAGGTCGCGCGGCGCCCTCCTTCTCCGAGTGGCTTGTGACCAGCGACGCGTCGACGTCGATCACGACCCGGCCGGGCACCCAACGCCCAGGCGCGCTTGAAGCACCCCAGGTTTGGGCTCGCTCGGCTGATCGGTAACTTCGACGTCGCCCAGTTCTTCGCTGAATGCTGAATGTGTCCGGAACGGGCCGGACCGTCGTGGGCTAGCCGGCGATGGTAGGCAGTCCCGTGTGTCCGGTTCGGGTGCCTGGATCGTCGTGCTCCACACGCCCGATGGACGCGCCATCACGCAACCACCCGAAGAGCGCGACGACAGCCGGTTCCTGGTTCGCGCCGAAGGATGCGAGGCCCTACAGGCGTTCCGGGAAGACGGTGATCCGGCGCCGCGCGAGCACGACGCTGCCGCGCGCGACCTCGTCGTTGAGGATCCTGTTGACGGTCTCGCGCGTCGTCCCTGCCAGGCCGGCGAGGTGCTCCTGGCTGAGCGGAACGACGACGGGGTCCTCGGGGCCGGTGCGGTACAGCTCGGCGAGCGCGCGGAGCCGCGCCCGGACGCGGATGTTGACGGGCGTGTAGAGCGCCTCGACGAGGCGGTCGCTGGTCGTTGCGAGCTGCTCGGTCAGGAGGGCCTCGATCGCGACGCCGATCGCCGGGTACTGCACGCGCAGCTCCGTCAGCCGGCTGCCCGGGATCGCGATCGTCTCGGCCGGCTCGAGCGCGATCATCGTCGCCGTCCGCCGCCCCGGGCCGGCGAGCACGGCGAGGAGGCCGAACACCTCGCCCGGTCCGTAGACGGCGAGCGTGGCCGTCTCGCCGAGCGGCGTCACGATCCTCGCCGCGAAGCGGCCGCTGATCACGTGGTGCACGCTGTCGCCCGGGTCGTCGCGGTGGAACACGGTCTCGTCGCGCGCGAACGTGCGTCGTCGTCCCGCCAGCCGCAGCTCGTGGCGGGGAACGGAGGCGAAGACGTCCGAGGACACGCCTCCACGGTAGCGAACCGTGACGGCCGTCACGCTCGCTCCGCCACCGCCGTCATGGTCGCCGCGTCCGATCCGCCGTACGTTGAAGGCAGAAAGCGAAGGGAGCGCGCCATGGATCTCACCACCACCTGCAGCGAGGAACGGCGAAGAGCCCTCGCCGATACGATCGAGCAGGTCGTCGATCCGTCCGGTCGTCGTCGCCGTCGTTCTGACCGGCTCCCGCTCATCCCCGTCGACCATCGCGACGCCGTCGTCGATCCGCTCCGGGAGATCGCCGTCGCCCTGCGCGACCCCACGATCTCCGTCACGGAGGACACCGCCCGTCGGGTCGCGGTCCTCGCGACCGCTCCGACCTCGCCGGTCTTCACCGGCCCGGCACCCGTCGCCCGGTTCGCCGCGCTCTCCCTCCTCGCCCAGCTCACCGTCTGCGAGCCTCCCGCGTTCATCCCGGAGCTCGGACACGGGCGCGTCGCCGCCCTGTCCGGCGCCTGAGCACCGTCCCGAAGATCATCCTCCCCTCCCTCCGGCCGGGAGGGCTCGCGCGATCCGCCTCCCCACGGCGCGCGAGCCCTCCCGCCATCGGGGGCGTCGCCCGTGGCACGATCCCGGCATGTACCGGATCCTCCACGCAGCCGATGCCTTCTGGAGACCGTCCAACCAGATGGGCGTCCAGAACACCGACCTCGCGAAGCAGCTGGACCTCGACTGGCTCGGCGCGCGGCTCTGGCGCCTCGCACCCGGACAGGCGTCGACCCGCCACCGCCACGTCGCGCAGACGGAGCTGTACGTGCTGCTCGAAGGCTCGGGGCGGATCCGGATCGCGGACGAGCTCGTGACCGTTGCCCCGCTGTCGGCGATCGTCGTCGAGCCCGAGCACCTTCGCCAGGTGTTCAACGACACAGAGAGCGATGCCCTCTGGCTGATCGTTGGCGCGCCGCTGGAGGCAGCGAGCACGACCGAGATGACTCCGGAGATGCTCGCGTTCTACTACCCCGACGGCCCGAAGGCGCTTCCGCCCGAGCTGCTTTGAGCGCCGTCCCGTTCGCCGAGTCGATCACGGTCGAGCAGCTCGATGCCGACCCCTACCCGGTCTACGAACGGCTCCGGCGAGAGTCGCCGGTCGCGTTCGTGCCGGCCGTGAACGTCTGGATGCTGACGCGCTGGGACGACGTTGCCTTCGCCGGCGCCCACCCGGAGCTGTTCACCGCAGAAGCCCCGACCTCGCCCGTTGACCGCACCTTCGGCAGCCCGACCGTGATCACCTGCGACGGCGCCTCCCACCGCGACATGCGCGCGTCGATCGACCCGTGCTTTCGCCCGCGCGCCGTCGATGCCTACGTCAGCGGCCTCGTCGAGCCGATCGCACGCGGCCTGCTCGACGCGATCGCGCCACGCGGCGAGGCGGAGCTGATGGCTGACTACCTCGAGCCCGTGAGCGTGCTCAGCCTCGGCGCCGTGCTCGGCCTCCGCGACCTCGACGGCGACACGTTGCGACGGTGGTTCGGCGCGCTCGCGCACGGCGCGACGAACTACGAGGCGGACCCCGCGAAGCAGGCGGTCGCCGACGCCGCCGTCGCCGAGATCCGCGAGCGGCTCACGCCCCGCCTGACGCGGCTCGCCGCGGAGCCCGACGGCTCGGCGCTCTCCCACCTGCTGCACGCCGGCACGGACGGGCGCGTGCGCACGGTCGAGGAGGTGATGCCGAACCTGCTCGTGCTGCTGCTCGGCGGGATGCAGGAGCCCGGGCACGCGGCGGGCTCGGCGCTCTGGGCGCTGCTCTCCGACCCTGCCAGCCGTTCCGCAGTGCTCGCGGATCCGGCGCGCCACGTCGCCGCGGTCGTCGACGAGGGCCTGCGGCTCGTCACGCCGATCGGCACCCAGCTCCGCGTCACGACGGGCCCCGTTTGCTTCGGTGACGTCACGATTCCCGCCGGCCAGCCAGTCGCCCTGCTGCTCGGCGCTGCGAACCGCGATCCCGCGCGGTTCAGCGATCCCGACCGCTTCGACCTGGGGCGGGAGCGGATCGCGCACGGCTCGTTCGGCTTCGGCCGGCACTTCTGCTCCGGACACTGGTTCGCCCGCCAGCAGGAGCGCATCGCGCTCCGCATGTTGCTAGAACGCCTCCCCGACATCGAGCTCGACGACGTGCACCCGGCCGTCTTCCGCGGGTGGGAGTTCCGCGCCCCGTCGCACCTGCACGTCCGGTTCTGACGGCCTCGGCTACGGTGCGCGGATGCGCACCCCACTCGGATCGACCGGCCTGCACGTGTTCCCGCTCTGCCTCGGAGGGAACGTCTTCGGCTGGACGGCCGACGAGGGGGCGTCGCGACAGGTCCTCGATGCGTACGTCGGAGCGGGCGGCAACTTCCTCGACACGGCCGACTCGTACTCGGCCTGGGCGCCCGGGAATGCCGGGGGCGAGTCCGAGTCGATCATCGGCCGCTGGCTGGCGGGTCGTCGAGATCGGGACGAGCTCGTGATCGCCACGAAGGTCGGGATGCTCGCCGGTGCAGACAACCTGTCGCCCGCGAACATCCGCCGGTCGCTCGAGGGCTCGCTGAGACGGCTCGGCTGCGGGCACGTCGACCTCTACTGGGCTCATCAGGATGACCCATCGACGCCGCTCGCCGACACCCTCGCGGCCTTCGACGGCCTCGTCCGCGAGGGCCTCGTCCGGCACATCGGCGCATCCAACTACAGCGCGCCGCGCCTCGCCGAGGCGCTCGCGACGAGCGATCGCGAGGGCCTCGTCCGGTTCGCGGCCCTCCAGCCGCACTACAACCTGGTCGAGCGGAGCGGCTACGAGGCCGCGCTCGCGCCGCTCGCGGTCGCCGAGGGCCTCGCCGTGATGCCCTACTACGCCCTCGCCGAGGGGTTCCTGACGGGCAAGTACCGCCCCGGCGCGACCGTCGCGAGCGCCCGTGCCGAGGACGGCGCCGCGCACCTGGACGAGCGCGGCCTGGCAGTGCTCGACGCCCTCGATGCGATCGCAGCGACGCACGACACGACGGTCGCGGCCGTCGCGCTCGCCTGGCTGCGTGATCGTCCCGGCGTCGTCGCGCCGATCGCGAGCGCGCGCACGGTCGAGCAGCTCGCCGCGCTCCTTCCGATGGCGACGCTCCAGCTCTCGCCCGGCGAACGAGCAGCCCTCACCGCGGCGAGCGCCGAGTAGCTAGCCGGCGAACACGGTCTCGGCAGCGGCGGTTGCCACGCGCCCGCGGAGCACCTCTGCTGCCGTGACGCCGCCCAGCGCCACCGCGATCCCGACCACCTGCAGCGGCGCGAGCGACTGGCCGAGGACGGCCCAGGCGAGGACGGACGCGATCACCGGCTCGATCATCCCCGTCACGGCTGCCGCACCCGCGCCGATGCGCGATGCGCCGGCGACGAGCAGGGCGTAGGCGATCACCGTGCCGAACAGGATCACGTAGCCGGCCAGCGCGCCCATCGGTACCATCGCCGTCGTCCGTGATCCGAGCCGCACCCCGTGCGTGACGGCATCGAACGGGAGCGACCAGAACGGCATCACCACGAGCCATGCGAGGACCGCGAACAGCAGCGCGCCGCCGATCTTCTGGAACGGCGTCAGCTCGGCTGGCTGGGTCGCTGCAAGCACGATCTGCATGCAGTAGGAGACCATCGCGCCGCAGGCGAAGAGCAGGCCGACAGTGTCGTAGCTGCCGACGCCGCCCGAGGCGCCGAGGACCGCGACCGCGACCCCGACGATCGCGACGACGATCGCGACGACCGCCGGGGCCGGGAGCCGTACGCCGTTTCGCACGCGCTCCCAGGCCGTCACCAGCGCGGGCGCGGTGTAGACGATCACGAGCGCGATCGGCACGTTGATCCGGGCGATCGCGAGGTAGAACAGCCACTGCGGCGCGCTCATCCCGAAGATGCCGAAGAGCGCGAGCCGGCCGAGCGCACGGCGCGGCAGCCTTCGGACGGCGGCGAACGCGCCGACGCCGAGCAGCAGCGCGCCGCCGTACATGCGGGCGGCTGCGAGCTCCGTCGCGGTGATCGCGTGGCTGGAGAACAGCAGGCTCGAGACGATCCCGTTCGTTGCCCAGGTCGAGGCGCCGATTCCGCACAGCAGGTACCCCGTCCGCCGCACCCGAGCGTTACCCACGGGCGGTGAGCTCGGCGAGCGCGCACCAGCGCCCGAACAGCGAGCGGGCGTGGCGCTCCATCTCGCCTGCGCGAGCGCGGAAGTCGGCCAGCATCCGGTCGAGGCCGCCCGGCCCGAGCGTCGCGGCGGCGGCCCGCTCGTAGGCGGGGATCGCGGCCCACTCGACGGCGAGCGCCTCGTCGATCTCGAGGTGGAACTGCACGCCGTAGGCGACGGGGCCCCAGCGGAATGCCTGGTTCGCGTAGGCCGGGGACGACATCAGCCGCACCGCGCCTTCCGGAAGGTCGAACGTGTCGCCGTGCCACTGGAGTCCGTGCAGCGTCGCGGGGAGGCCGGCGAGCAGCGGGTCGGCGCGGCCCTCCGCCGTCAGCTCGACCGGGAGCACGCCGACCTCGGGCACCGCTCCCGGATAGACCTCGGCGCCGAGGGCGGCCGCCAGCAACTGGACGCCGAGACACGCCCCGAAGTACGGGACGCCGGCCCGCACCGCCTCGCCGATCAGCCGCTTCTCCTCGACCAGCCACGGGTGCTCGGCCTCGTCGTAGGTGCCCATCGGGCCGCCCATCGCGATCACCGCGTCAACCGTCTGCCAGCCAGGCATCTGCTCACCCTCGTCGAGCTCGACCCGCACGACCTCCCAGCCGCGCTCGAGGAGGACGTCCTCGTACACGGCGGGAGGCTCGCAGGCGATGTGTTGCAGGACGAGGACGCGCATCAGATGCTCCTCTCGACGAAGGCTCGTGCGACGCTCTCATCGATCGCGCGCGGGACGGGAACGACGCACTGCTCGGGGCCGACGGCGCCGGTCGCGATCGCCTCGAGACAGCGCACCTGCAGCGCGAACCCGAGGTCCATCGACTCGATCGAGTTCCCGAGCGGCCGCGGACCCGCCAGGTTCACCATCTGTCCGCCGGCGAGGAGCGTGACGCGGCGCCCGTCCCCCGTGCGGACGGGGCAGAGGCCGGCGGGGGATGGCTCGTGGGGCACCGCGATCTCGACGGGCACGTGCCCGGCGTTCGCGAGGATCGCGCCGTCGCGGAGGAGCGGCACGTCGGCCGCGGAGATCACACCGCGCGCGCCCGTGACCGTGATCACGACGTCGGCCGCGCGAAGCGCCGTCTCGCGGTCGGGCACGGCGAAGCCATCGAGCAGCGCCTCGAGCCGGAGGACCGGGTCGCGCTCGACGACGGACACGAGGGCGTGGGCGTTGCGGAAGCAGGCTGCGACGCCCTTGCCGCACGCTCCGTAGCCGAAGACCGTCACACGCTTGCCGTTCGTGGAGCGGTTCGTGATCCGCAGGTATGACTCGAGCACGCTCTGCCCGACCGCGTGGCGGTTCTCGGCGAACTGCTTGATCGGGCTGTCGTTGATCACCAGCAGGGGCATCCGGAGCCGGTCGCGGAGAGGCAGCAGCGCGGCGCGTCCGCTCGTCGTCTCCTCGGTGCCGCCGCATAGGCCCGGCCAGGGCGTCTCGAGCGCGGCGCGAAACAGGTCGCCGCCGTTGTCGAGCAGCAGGTCAGGCCGCGTCGCGACCACCTCGCGGATGAAGCCCTGCTGCACGGCCGCGTCGGTCGTCGGCTCGCCGATCACGGTCACGCCCTGGTCTCGCAGGTAGCGGACAGCGTCGGGCTGGGTCGTCGCGAGGTTGCCGGTCGACACGAGCTCGGCGCCGCCGCGCTGGAGCGTGACGAGCAGCGCGACCGTCTTCGGCTCGAGGTGGATCGCGGTCCCGATCCGCAAGCCCGCGAACGGCCGCGTGGCGGCGATCTCGTCCCCGATCGCGTCGAGGAGTCGACAGCTTGCACGAGCCCACTCGATCCGTCCGGTCACCGGTGCAGGCTACTACGAGGTCGGCAGACGCCAGCCCGACGTCACCCGCGAGCGATCCTCGAGGCCAAACACGAGGCCCTCGTAGCCGTCGACCGCCTCCAGGAAGGCGACCGCGTCGGCCCCCTGGACGACCGCGGCGGTTGCGTAGACGTCCGCCCATAGCAGCGACGGGCCGCCGACGGAGGCGGAGAGGACGCCACCCGTCGCCGCCTCACCGGTCTGCGGGTCGACGATGTGCAGACCGCGAGCGGCGGTGCCGGAGGTGGCGACGGCGCCGACGCGCAGCTCGACGATCGCCAGGATCGTGTCCGGCTCGATCGGGTGCTCGATCCCGATCCTCCACGCCGGGGTGTCCACGCGGGAGCAGCCGACGATCACGTCGCCGGCCGCGTTCAGGCAGAAGTCGTGGTCACCGAGCGCCGCGAGGTGGCGCGCGGCGCGCTCGACCGCCCACCCCTTGACGAGGCCGGTTGGGTCGAACTGCGGCTGGCCGTTGGCGTCCGGGAGCCATGCCTCGAACGCGCCGCTCGTCACCACACGAGCCTCGTCGCAGAGCGCGGCGACGGCCTGCATCTCGGCCGATGCCTCGGCGAGCGGCAGGTGGCCGGCCTGGATCGCGCACAGCTCGCTGTCGGGCCGGTAGGTGCTGAAGCGGGCGTCGACGGCGCGCAGGTCGGCGAACACGGCCTCGGCAGCCTCCTGTCGCTCGGAGCCACGCTCATGCGGACCGCGGAGCGCCACCGAGATCGGCATCCCCATGATCTGCTCGACGTAGCTCGCGATCATCCCGTGAAGTGGGCGGCGTCGAGCGCTCCCTGGAGCGACTGGGTGTAGCCGTCGCTCGTGTAGGACGCGCCCCCGACGGCGTCGATCTGCGCGCTCTGCGCGGCGATCGTCTCCTGCACCAGGATCGGCATCGCATAGGAGTTTATCTCCTGGTCGCGCCCGTTGTCGGACGGCTCCTGGAGGATCTTGACGCCGACGATGCGACCCTTGCGGAACGAGACCGAGACCTGCACCGGACCCCACTGCGTGTCGATCTGTGGGCCGTCCACACGCCTCGTTCCGACCGCCGTCGTCGGCTTTGGCGTCGTTCTCGGCCTCGTCGCCGGCGTCGCAACGGGGGTCGGCGTGACGAAAGGAGCGGTGTTGGGAGCGGCGTCGGTCGTCGCGGGCGGCGCCGCTGCTGCGGTCGTGGCGGGCGGCGGCGCCGTTGCCGCCGCAAGCGTGAGCTGGTCGAGCGCTCCCTGCAGGGAGCGCCGGTAGCCGTCGCTCGTGTAGGACGCGCCACCGACGGTGTCGATCTGTGCGCTCTGAGCCGTGATCGCCTCGTCGTGCAGGACCGGGATCGCGTAGGCGGTGATCGCCTGGTCGCGTCCGTTGTCGGAGGGCGCCTGGAGCGTCTGGACGTCGCGGAGCTTGCCACCGGCGACGGTCACGGCGACCTGCACCGGCCCCCACCGCGTGTCGATCGTCGGACCGTTGACGGTCTGGTTCGCGTCGGCGGCGAGGGTCGTCGCCGCGCCCACAGTCGCCGCGGTGCGGTGCCGCGCCGCGGCTGAGGCAGGGGCTCCGATCGTGCTCGTGCGGTAGTTGAACAGCAGCGCGACGACGGCGAGCGTCGCGGCGAGCCACGTGACGATCCGCGTCATCGGCTACCAGCTGAACCGCTCGACGTGGACATGCTCGGGCGGGACGCCGAGCGCGTTGACCGCTGCCTCGGCCGCATCCATCCAGCCGTTCGGGCCGCAGATGAACACGTCCGACGACCGGATCGCCGGGGCCAGCTGGTGCAGGGCCGAGACGTCGTCGATCGCACCGAGCCCGGCGGGGAGCCACGACTTCCGGTGGGCGCGATGGCCGATCAGGTAGCGCACCTCGATCCCGCGCTTCGCCGCGAGCGCGTCGATCTCGCCGCGGAAGAGCACGTCGTCGGCGCGTGTGGCGCGGTACAGCAGCACCGCCTCGCCGGGCGCGAAGCGCAGCTCCTCGAGCAGCGCGCGGAGCGGCGTGATCCCGATCCCCGAGGCGAGCATCGTCACCCTCCGACAGGTGCGCACGTCGGCCGTCAGCCGGCCGTAGGGCCCCTCGATCAGGGCGCGTGTGCCCGGCCGCAGCCGTGAGAGCATCCTGCTGCCGTCGCCGAGGTCCTTGACGGTGATCCGCAGCGACCGGCTGCCGGGCGCGGCCGAGAGCGAGTAGGGGTTCGCGCGCGTCCAGCCGGGGCCGTTCAGGAACCGCCAGTTCAGGAAGTGCCCGGCACGGACGCCGAGAGCGGGGATGTGACGCCCCCGCAGGTAGATCGACACGACGCCGGGAGCCTCGCGGACGACGCGCTCGACGACCAGCCCGTGGCGTGCGCTGCGCCACAGCGGCAGCAGCAGCCTGAACACGACGACCGCGCCGGCGGCGAGCGCGTAGAGCGTCCACCAGTAGACGACCGCGAGCGGCTGGGCGATGAAGTCCGTTCCGGTCCACAGCTCGTGCGGCAGCGCGAGGCCGACGCCGAGGTAGGCGTACAGGTGCAGCAGGTGCCACGACTCGTAGCGCAGGCGCGCGCGCGCCGCCTTGATCGACGTGACGACGACCATCACGAGCATCGCCGTGCCCGCCGTCGCCAGAAGTATCCCCGGGTAGCTCACGACGAGGTCCCAGGCCTGCCGGAGGATCCCGAGGTGCCCGACGCGGGCGTAGCCGACGGTGATCAGCCCGATGTGGGCCAGCATCAGGTTGAACGAGGAGAACCCGACCAGCCGGTGGCTTCGCGCCAGTCGGTCCTGCCCGTACGCGCGCTCGATCCACGGCACGCGAGCCATCAGCAGCACCTGGATCAGCAGCAGGTCGGCGGAGACGAGCCCCGTGAGCCTCCCGATCGAGGAGATCGCGGCCGGGCCGCGGAGGTCGCGCACCCCGTGGTTCATCGCCCAGAGCGCGACGACGAGGAGGATGCTGCCGAACGCGAGCCCGCTCGCGATCCCCTGGGCCGTCGTACCGTTCGACGCGGCCGGTCGCGCTCGGGTCGATGGCCGCCCTTCGCCGTTGCGCCGCCGGAGCGGTGTCTGGAGGGTGCTCACGATCGCACTCTTCAGGATGGAGATTGGAACGGGCTAAGAACAGCGATCCGCCGCCCGATGTCGTACACTCGTTCCTGTCCGGAGAGGAGCCCCAAGCCATGTCCGAGGACGTCGAGCACGCGCGCACGCACGATCGCCGAACGTTCCTGACGACGACTGCTGGCGCCGGCGTCGGCGCCTACCTCGTGTTGGGCGAGCTCGCAGACGAGGCGATGGCGGCGATCGGCCGTGGTGCCTTGGCGCCGGCGATCGCGAAGATCGCGGCCCCACCGCCGCTGCTCACGTTGTCGTGGACGGCGCGCCGGCGCGAGGACGCGCTGTTCCTGCGGTTCAGGTTCTACAACCTCGTGCTGAGCGGCAACAACCTCGTCCGGAGGAACCCGAACCTCGACGCCTACATCGTCGTCGAGTTCCCCCCGCAAGCGGTGATGGAGCAGGCGTACGTCGAGGGCCACCTGCCGATCGTCCCGACGCCGATCCCTGGCTCCGCTGCTGCGCGGATCGCCGATCCTTCGCGGCTGGCGTTCGTCCTCCCGACCGCGACCAGGACGCTCGCGTTCTCGCTCGAGCGGCTGCTCGACTTCTCGACGCTGACGCCGAGCCTCACCCCTGTAGCGGCGTACGTCCCACGAGTGGTGCGGAAGCCGAAGTACCCGGCGATCCGCGTTCCGACCGCCTGGGAGACGGCGATCGAGCTGCCGTTCCGGCTCGCGCTCTCCCCGACGTCCGGCGCGGTCTGGCACCACGAGGCGACGGCGATCGTGCACGGCGACTTCACGGAGCTCTGGCGCATGCGCCTCGGGCACGTGACGGCCGGACGGTTCGTTGACGGCGCGCCGGTGCGCGGCGTGTGGACGTACGACCCCGGGTTCAAGCCGGCGTCGCCGCCCTCGACGGCGAGCGATCCGAACCCGTTCACGGCCGCGCTCGACCCATCGATCCGGAAGCTGATCGTCCGCGAGACGTCGGACTTCAAGGTCGTCGGGCGCGCGGACGTGGACGCGCGCCGGCTGTGGCTCACGAGCATCGGCGGCACGCTCGACGCCCGCGGCGCGTGGGACACGAAGAGCAGCCTGTACCCGTTGACCGAGTGGCGACAGGTAGCGACGATGGGGCGCGACCACTACGTCAAGGTTGTGCTGAAGGGACACCTGTTCCCGTTCGGCCACCGAGCGGTCCTGACGACGATCAGCGAGCGGCGGTTCGAGGCCCTCACGGCCGGCGGGGAGCCCGTCGCCGTGCTCCGTCGTCGGACGTACCTGACCGTGCGTGAGCCGGTGCGCGCGTACGGTCCCTCCGCGGCCTCCCCGGGAACGCCGAACGGTGGGCGCGGGATGCCGTTCACGAGCATCCGGGTCCTCTCGCTCGTGACGCCGATCCTCGACGCGGCGACCGGAATCGCCGGGCTCGACGTCAACTTCGCGCGCACGCTCCACGTCAATGGCGAGCCGTACCGGTTCCACATGGTCGGGCGCGACCAGGCCGGCCAGGACGTGGCCTTCACGACGCCGGCGTGGTTCGTGGCAAGCAACGTCGCGTACGTGACGGCCTCGGTCACGAAGGTGCGCGGCGCGTACAGCACGTTCACCGATCCGGCCAGCATCGCGGAGCGCACCGCCACGTTCGAGGGCGTTCCGATCGCGATCGCGCCGGCCGCCGCGGGCGCGCGCGGCCAGACCGATGTCGGCGTCTTCTCGATGCGCTGGAACGCCGTGGCGCCGGTCGGCGGCGCCGGCTTCGAGGCAGTGCAGCAGCCGCTCTTCTACCCGCAGATGCAGCAGGCCGCCGTGCGACTGCCGGCGCTCGAGCAGGCGGCGGGCGGCGCCGCGCTCTCGCCGGCGCCGGTGATCGCGTTCGACGATGCCTACCTCGCGAGCGGCTTCACCGGCGCGAACCGTGGCCAGCTGTTCGCCAAGATGATGCCTCCCGGCGTCCCGGCGCTGACGTTCGGCGGCGGGTCGAGCGGCGGCGTGATGACGCCGAACGTGAACATCGTCGCGCTCTCGCGGCTGCTCGGCGCTGTCGGCGGCGACCCCGTCGATCTGGCGTCGGCGCGCGCGGCGACGTTCGATCCGAAGCTCATCTTCAAGGGCATCTCCGCGAAGATCCTCGGCGGGATCGACCTGATCGACCTGATCGCCCCCGCGATCGGGTTCGACACCGACCCGGGCGCGCTGGCGCGGTCGCTGAGGATCACGCACGAGCGCGAGGGCAGCGTGCTTCGCACGCACCTCCACTGGGCGCCGGACATCAGAGTCGACCCCGTCCTGGTGAAGAACCCGGGCTTCTCCTTCGCCCTCGATGCGAGCTCGGTCGTCGATGCGGCGCACCCCGAGGCGGCGGACTCGGACGTCGTCGGAAGCCTCAAGAACTTCGCGATCGTGCTCGTCAAGGACGCGCCGTTCATCCGCATCGACTTCAACGAGCTCTCGTTCCGCGCACGGCGTGGCCAGAAGTCCGACACGACCGTCGACATCGCGAACACGTCGTTCCTCGGGCAGCTCGCGTTCATCGAGAAGCTCCAGGAGCTGACCGACTTCTCCGGCGATGGCGGGCCGAAGATCACCGTCTCACCGAGCGGCATCAGCGCCGACCTGAAGGTCGCGCTGCCGAACCTGCAGGTCGGCGTCTTCGCGCTCTCGAACATGTCGCTCGGGGCGGGCTTCAACCTGCCGTTCTCGGGCTCTCCGGCGCGGTTCCGCTTCAACTTCGCGACGCGCGAGGACATGTTCCACCTGCAGGTCTCGTTCCTCGCCGGCGGGGGGTTCGTGGCGCTCGCGCTTGGCTCCGATGGCGTCGAGAAGATCGAGGCGGCCTTCGAGTTCGGCGCGATGGTCGCGCTCGACATCGGCGTGGCTTCCGGCGAGCTCCACGTGATGGCCGGGATCTACTTCTCCTACGGCGTCGACGCGGCCTCGCCGACGCCGACCTGCATCATCACCGGCTACCTGCGGATGGGCGGCTCGCTCGACATCCTCGGCATCGTTGACATGTCGGTCGAGTTCTACATGGGACTCAGCTACCGCGTCGACGGCGCCGGACACAAGAAGGTCTACGGCGACGCTTCGCTGACCGTGCACGTGCACGTCCTGTTCTTCTCGAAGTCCGTCTCGATGCACGTGCACCGCCAGTTCGGCAATGCCGACGGCGACCCGACGTTCGCCCAGCAGTTCCCCGACCCCGTGATGTGGGACGACTACTGCGATGCGTTCGCAGCCTAGGAGACGATGACCGTGGCGACGACGCAATCCTTCATCTGGACAGCCTGTCCGAACGGTTTCTCCGCCGACGGCGCGTTCTTCCAGGTCTCGGTGCACGTCGCGCCGCGCCTCGAGGCCGGCGACACGGCGGACCACTTCCTGGACGAGTGGCCGGCGCTCCTGGGCTGGCCGACGGCGCTCTCGTCGATTGCCTGGTTCATCGACGTCGACGGCGGCAACCCGAACCCGGGGGTGCCAGCGCAGTACCCGCTGCAGGGTGGCCTCGAGACGGCGATCTGGGACGGCATCTTCGGCGTGCGCCAGGACCAGCCGCACGGGGTCCTCGTGCAGCCCCGGCCTCCGACGGAGCAGTTCGCGGCCGTGCCGGTGATCTCGTACCCGGCGACCAACGTCGCCGCGTTCCTCGAGGAAACGTACGGGACGATCGCCAACAGTTCGGCGCTCGACCACCCGACGACGCAGGAGATCAGCCGGCACATCGGGCAGCTCTACGACAGCGACGGCGTCGTCCTCACGGGCCTGCTTGACGAGCGCCTCGGTCGGCGCGGCCTGCCGCCGAAGCGCTTCAACGACTTCACGGTGGCGGAGCCGCAGCGCGACCTCGGGGCGGCACGGGAGTTCCATCAGCCGGCGTCGATTCTCGATCCGGTTGCACCGGTCGCGCCCGTGCTCGACTTCCACAGCATGGTCGCCCTGCTCGGCCATCATCCGCAGCTGCTCCGCCGCCTCGGGCTGGTGTTCGACCTCGTGATCCCGGCGCCGACCTTTCCGGCCTTCAACCGGATCCGGCTGTCGCCGTCATCCGACATCTCGGCGACGAACCACACGCCGTGGACGAACTGCGTCTACGACTTCCAGGCGCTGACCTTCGAGGCGGCGCCGCAACGCAGCGGGATGGCGAACCGGTTCCTCCGGCTCGGCGACGTCGAGAAGTACGCGGTCTTCGAGGTCGACACGGATGGGGCGGCGATCAAGCTGGCGAACCAGGCCGACTCGATGAGCCAGGGCCGGGTTCCTGCCGGTGAGGACGCACCGTCGACGGAGGCGCTGCCGAGCATGCGTGAGGCGGGCCTGCAGGTCGTCCAGCTCGGCCGCGCCGGCGAGTTCGTGACGTCCATCGACCGTGGTGTCGCGCTCGAGACGGCGATCAGGGCCGGCACCGATCCGGATGTCTGGGCGGAGGACATCGCGCTCGGCAACGTGCTCGATGTGTGGGATGAGGGTCGCAACGCCTGGTACTCCACGTCAGCCCGATACGGCTCGTACGAGATCATCGCGACCGGGCGCTCGATCGAGGCGGGCGACGATGCCCCCGTGCTGTCTGCGCCGACGAGCAGCGCCCACGCCGCCGACACGGTCGAGTTCCGGCTGCACGAGACCCTCGCGCGCTGGTCCGGGTGGAGCCTCGCGTCGCCGCGTCCCGGCCTCCCGATCCAGGGGAACGACGTCGTCGGGGCGTCCGACCAGGGCCTGCCGGTTGGCGTGCAGGCGAACCTGAAGCCGCAGCGCGGCTCGCTCCCGCGGCTGCGGTTTGGCTCCCGCTACAGCCTGCGGATGCGCGTGATGGACATCGCCGGGAACGTCCCCGACCTGGCGGCTCCGGTCGGGCCGGCCGATCAGCTCCAGCGCTCATCCGCGATCGTCCCGTACCGGCGCTTCGACCCGATCAGCTCGCCCGACGTGCTGATCCGCCAGACCCCGGTTCCGGGCGAGTCGGCGGGCGTGCTGGTGATCCGCGGCAACTACGATCTCGACTCGACGGACGTGTCGGTGCGCTACGTCGCCCCGCCGCCGGCGGGCCAGATGCTCGCCGAGACGCACGGCATGTTCGACGCGGGGGCGAACGCCGCGATCGGCCAGGGTGCGGCTGGACGCGTCAGCGCGCGCGACCTGATCGTCGCGCGCGAGAGCGGCGCCTACGCTCTCGCCGACGTGCCCGACCGTACCCTGCCGGTGCCGTACCTTCCCGATCCGCTCGCGCGGCGCGGCGCGGTGCGGGTGATGGACGGGCCGAACGTCGGCTGGTTCTGGCAGCCGTTCGTCGTCGACGGCTCGTGGCCGACCTACCAGCCGTTCGAGCTGCGGCTGCTCGACGGCGGCGCGACCCAGACGATCAGCCCGACCGGCGGCGGCCAGCTCGACTGCGCGCTGACGAAGGCCGACATCGTCCATCTCCGGCTCTCCTCGGCGATGGACGCGAACGACCCGTCGGTCGCGCTGTTCGGGATCACGAGCTGGGCGTCGGCCCGTCGTGACTACGATCAGGCGAGCTTCCCGGCCGATGCCGCAGGCGGCAAGAACTGGCTGATCAGCCCGTTTCGGCCGCTCACGCTGATCTACGCCGTTCGGCAGCCGCTGCTCGAGCCCGTCTTCGTCACCCCTCCCAACGACGGCCGCGACGTCGGCGACACGTTCGCCGCGGTCTTCACGACCTTCCAGTACAGCGAGAAGAGCACCTCCCGGCTCGACCTCGAGGCGCGGTGGACGGAGCCGGTCGACGGCGGGCCGGGCGCGCCGGCGCCGGACGTCGCGGGCAAGCACGTGCGCGCTCACGTCGACGAGGTCACGCTGCTGCCGTTCTTCGTGGGCGACCCCGTCGGCGGTGCTCGGCACGAGTTCCACGACACGAAGCACCGAAACGTGGAGTACTGGCTCGTCGCGACGAGCCGGTTCGCCGAGCACTTCCTCGAGAC
>JANYCN010000020.1 GCA_025360225.1 Actinomycetes bacterium
CACCCGTCGGGTGGCAGAGCCAGCGAGCTGCGCCGACCACGCCCCGGCCCGCTCTGCGTGCCTGAACGTGGGCTTCGCAGGAACGTCGCGCTCCGCTTGCACTTAGCGTGTCAAGGCCTTCGCCTTGACACGCGTGCGAGCGGGCGTGCTATCCAGCACGCCCGCGATCGGCAAGCCCTGCGCGACGCGCAACGCTCCCGCTTGCTCCAGACACCCGATGACCATGCCATTTGACAATCACACCACTAGAAAAGCTGTCCTTGCGCAGGTCCAGGCACGGGGGTGTGCCGGACGCCGTCACGGGCCAGGATCCGACGCAGGAGGTCGGCGTTCACGGGGCCCTGGTCGGCGTTGTTCGTGTTGAACATCGCGTAGACGCGCGCCGCGCCCCGCCCGATCTCACGCAGATCGCCGCTCCACGGGTCGAGCTCGGACTCGTCGTAGTAGTGGTCGAACCGGTCGGACGCGACGGCGCCCCTCGCGTTCCACGTTCCCGCGTTGCGGCCGTGGAACCGCACGTATGCCGTGCTCGTCGTGCGCGCGACGACCGTCGGGCTCACGTTCGCAGTCGCAACCGCCGGCGCATCGACGGTCACGTAGGTCAACCCGCGGTCCTCGAGCCACCCGAGCGTCGAGGAGCGCTCGTCCTCGCTGAGCCACGTGCGCTCGCGGAACTCGACGAGCGCCTCCACGTCACCGAGCATCCCGCACGACTCCTCAACGAACGCGCGCGATCCGACGCCGGCGGCAAGCGACGGTGGGTACTGCATGAGGACCCCGCCGAGGCGCCCCGCCTCGCGCAACGGCGCGAGCGCATCCGTGAAACGCGCGAACACGCGCCGGGTCAGCTCCGGCGTCGGCTCGACGTTGCCGCGTGCCGTGACCCGTTCGACCAACGGGCGAAGGTCGGGCGGCAGCTGCTCGGGGCGGACGCGGTGCCCGGTCATCAGACCGAACGCCTTCACGTGAAAGACGAAACCGTCAGGCGTGCGCTCGGCCCAGCGTTGTGCGGTGGCCGGCTCGGGGATCGCGTAGTAGCTGGCGTTCACCTCAACGGTGTCAAACCGTTCAGCGTAGTAGCAGAGCCGAGCCTCGGCCGACCGGCAGCCCGCCGGGTACCAGCGTTCGATCAGGCCCTGGTCGGCCCAGCTACACGTTCCGAGGCGGACGGCGGCGCTCACGACCGCCACCGCCCGCCTCGCAACGCGCAGTCCTACTTCAGCTTGATCGTCGCGGTGGTCTTCGTGATGCCGCTCGCCGCTGCCGTCACCGTGGCCGTTGAGCCCTTCTTCAGCTTCAGGCCCTTGCCGGTGAACACGACGGTTCTGCCGGACCTCGTCGCGGTGAGCGCCTTGGTGCCGAGCTTCGCGCTATACGTGATGCCGCTGACGGCGTTGATCGTCATCGTGACGTTGTACGTGCCGCCCTTCGCGGCCTTCAGCACGACCTTCTTCGCCAGCGCCGGCTTTGGTGCCAGCACCGTGAGGTGTAGGGCCGACGAGTAGAGCGTGTTCGCGGCCGCGCTCCTGGCGGACACGTCGATCGTGCCGCTCTTCCTCACCGTCGGGATGACGATCGAGTACGCACCGGACGACGGCGTCACGCTAAGCATGCCAACAACCGCTCCGACGACGCTGTGGTAGACGTCGACCTCCTCGCCGACGCTCGTCGCGACGCCGCGCCTGACGACGCCCGAGACGGTGACGGACGCGCCGTAGGTGATCGTCGAGGCCGACAGGGTCGCGGTGACGCCCGTAGAGCCACCGATCGTCTCGGTGACGTTGTTGGTCGCCGCGGTGCCGGCGCCGCCGCAGGCGATCGTCACAGGCGGCACGTCCATCGTCTGCGTCGCCACGCAGGGCGTTACCGTGATCGTGTCGACGATCGACCACGGCTTGTGACCCATGGTGCCGTCCGGGTTCGCGTTGAAGAGGTTTCCGGCCATTCCGACGGGGACGTTGTTGATCGACAGGTCAGCCTCCAGAACAGGGCCGAAATGCAGGGGGATCGCGACGTTCGAGACCGGCGTGATGTCGACCGTGATCTTCACCCACCCCGGGTCACCAGCGTCGAGCACGCCGGGAGCGAGGGCGTCGACGCGCACGCCAACGCAGGTGACCTTCAGCACCGTGCCGAGGTCGCCGAGCTTGATGCGCCACACGCCGCTGAACTGTCCCATCTTCGAGTCGCCGCCGCCAGTCCACTCGGAGGCCGGCGCGTCGACGTTGACGCTCCCTGCGGGGGCCATACAGCCGGCCGCCGGGCCGGTCTCGAGCGCCAGCGGCGAGGCGCCGTTGGGGAGGACGACGGTGACGGTGCCGAGCGGCGTTCCCACCGGAGCGACCGTCAGCAGCCCGATTGCCGCCGGTCCGTTCAGCTGCGGCGCGACGGGCTGCTGGAAGGTGATCGCCTTCAGGTCGCCGCCGGAGAGCGTTGCGACCCACGTCTTATCGGTGATCGCGCCGGTCGAATAGGACGACGCGTCGGCGTCGGCGGTCACGGAGAACGCGGCGCGTGCTGATGCTCCCGGGCTGAGGGCCGCCATCGTCGCCGCCGCTCCGGCAAGGCACAGCGCGCTCCACTGTCGTCGTCTCATCGTCACTCCTGCCCCAGGGGGCGTCACGCTGCGGCGAGGTGCGCAGCGTGAGCGATCCTAGCACCCCACGTGGCGTGTGTCACGACGCGGGAAGGTGGACGGTGACGTCGGGCGCCCCGACGGCGAGCGTCCCTCGCGCAACGACCCCTGCGCCGCCGACCACCGCGATCTCGACCTGTGCCGCTGGAAGCAGGCCGCGCAGCAGCCCGGCCCACGACTGGATCAGCCCGGCCTGGCCGGACGGACCTGCCGCACGCCACGCGTCGACGGCGGCCTGGTCGGAGAGCCCGACGGCGAGGGCGGCACCGGTCACCGCGCGGCGGTACGCCGCTAACGCCGTCGGCGTCGTTGCCGCTCCCGAGCGGGGGACGAGCGCCGCCTTGACCGAGAGGTGCAGGCCGCTGCGCAGCGCGACGGACGAGATCAGCGCCGCGAGCTCGGACTCGTACCGTGTCGGCGGGAGCGCCTTGGCGGCGTGTCTCGTCGGCGGCCTGTGGGCCTGCCAGACTGCGGTGGCGCCGGCTGTCAGGAGCGCGAGCGCACCGACGGCGAGCCAGAGCATGGCGCGTCCCGGCCTGGCGCGCGGTGCCGTGCCAGGCGGCTTCGCGCCGGTGACAGGGCTGCGGACGCCGTCAGAAGCCGGCGACACGGTGGTGCTGGAACCACGAGGCGGGCGGCAGCCCGAACGTCCCGTCGTAGGGGAGGATCGTTGAGAGGACGTTCGTGCCGTCGGGCACGCTCGCGCTGAGCAGGTCGTTCACCAGAGGCGAGTCGGCGACGTGGGAGACCTTCGCGCCGATCAGCGCACCGCCGGCCTGCAGCTGGGTGATCATCGGCAGCATGATCGACATCACCGGCGTGCCGGGCGCCAGGTTCGCCTCGCCGTATCTCGTTGGATCACCACCCGGGTAGCTCCTCGTCAGCGCGTTGTCGGCGAACAGCGTCACCCGTGGAAGCGAGAGGCCCATCTGAGCGATCAGGCCGTCGAAGTCTCGCTCGACGGCGGAGAGCCGACTGGAGATCGTGCCGAAGTTCGTCGCCATCGCCTGTGTCGCCGAGAGCTGCCCCGCGACGCTCGTCTGCAGCCTCGTCATCCGTGTTCCGAGCGTTCCGACCTGGTCGGCAACGGCGGCGAGGGTCGCGCCCTGCGCGTTGATCGTCGTCTTGACGGTCGTCAGTCGCGTCGCGAGGTGGTCAGTCGAGGTTCCGAGGCCTCCCGTCTGCTCGACGAGCGCGGCCATCTGTCCATCGAGGGCTTGCAGCTCGTCAAGGTCAGCCTGCAGGTGGCCCATCTGCGTGTTCGTCTGCTCGAGCAGCCCGGAGAGCGCGTAGCTGTGCCCAGCGATCGACTCGAGGAGGGCCATCGCGCTGATCGGCTCGTCCGACCCGGCAAGGGCGACGCCGGGGCCGGCGAGGAGCGTGAGCGCGACAGCAGCGAGCACGCGCAGCCGGAAGAATCGCACGCGGGCGGCCTCGTGGAGCGAACGTTGGGTGAGCTGGTTCGTCATGGGCCGGTGTACGGTCTCCACCGGTTACGCGTGAACACCGGGACGGGGTCGGTGGCGATCTTCACGCCGGGGATCGCGGGGAGCGATCGCGGGTCGAGCCTGACGCGCACGGAGAAGCCACCGCCGCCCGGTGGCGCCCCGAGGTAGTTGAGGACCCGGATCACGTAGCGCAGCGAGCCGTTCATGCCGGCGATTCCGGTTCCCATGCCGTCGACCGAGGTACGGACGGACGCCGTCGAGGCGACGAGGGGCGTGACGGTGACGCCGAGCGCGTCCACGGAACGGGCGAGCGCACCCGTCCGGATGGAGACCTCCGCGAGCTGGGCCGTGATCGCACCCGTGCTCGCGTCGACCTTGCCGACGAGCGCCGCGATCCGCGCCGTCGCGTTGCTCAATCCGCCGATCCGTGTGCGCGACTCGCCGACCGCCCCGCCGATCGTGCGGGTGGTCTCCGACAGCGTGCCGAGCGCGGCATCGATCCGCACGAGACCCTCCTGGCTCGCGTTCATGCGATCAACCGCGCCGTTGATCTGCACGAGGGACGCCTCCATCTGCCCGAGGTGGTCATCGGTGGAGGAGATCGCATGCAGCACCTGCCAGCCGGTGAGCACGAGCGCGAGCGAGAGCAGTGCACCGAAGGTGCGCACGGCGGTGCGGACAGGGACAGCAGCGAGCCTCGTCATCGCCACGCCCCCGTCGGGATCAGCACCGCGGTGATCGTCGCGGCGCCGAGGTCCTGCGTCCCGTAGTGCACCTTCAACCCGATCCTGGTGGTGACACCGTCGGTTCCGAGGCCGCTCACCGTGGCGTTGACGAACTGCAGGCGGGCGTTGACGGTGCGAAGCGCTGGCGTGAATGACGCGAGCGCCGTCGCGATCCGGCGCGTGTCGGCGGTGAGCGTCGCGACGTTGCCGGCGGTGTGGTTGAGGCTCGCTGAGAGCGCGTCGATCTGCGTGCCGATCGTCTGTACGCGACCGTCGAGGGTGTGCACGGCGCTCGAGACCGAGCCGAGCTGCCCGTTGATGCCGGTGAGCGTGGTGCCGAGGTTGCCAACCGCGTCCGCGGTGTTGGTGAGGTCGCTGCCGACGCTCCTCAACAGGGCGGAGACCCCGGCCGCCTTCGTGCGGATCGAGCGGAGGTGGGCCACCTTCGGCTCGAGCCTGGCGAGCCCGGCGTTCGCTTGCCGTTGCAGCGCGACGAGGTGCGCCTCGCGCCGGTCGATCGACTGCAGGGTCGTCGTCAGTGACGCGACGAAGCCGCTCACCAGCACGGCCGCGCCGGCGACGATCGCAACGCGGAGCGGCGGGCGCCTCACGGCGTCGCCTGCGGCAGCCCGTAGGCGAGCATCTTGCGCACGATTGACTGGAGCGCAACCCGCGTCGCGATCGAGTTCGCGCGCATCGACGCGAGCTGGTCACCGGTCGCGCGGGAGGCGGGAACCAGGCCGTCGATCGTGCGGGTGAGGGTGCGCAGGTCGGCGCTCATGGCGGCGATCGACGCGCCCGCCCGCCGGTTCGTTGCGACCATCGCGCCGGTCGCGTCGGCGACCGCGTTCGTGCGGTCGGACATCTCTGCGAGCGTTCCGTTTAGGGTGCGCATCGTCCCGGCGATGGCGGTCTGGTCGGCGACCACCTGGTCGACCTGGTCTGCCATCTGCTTCGTCGGTGCCGCCTTGTCAACGACCTGCCCCAGCGTGAGGTAGGACGCGCTGATGCGCTCCTGGATCGTGCCGATCGACCTGTCGATGCCCTGCACCTGCGCGACCGTCAGCTGCAGTGCGATCAGCAGCACGCCGGCAAGGGTCGCGACGATGCCGTAGACGGTCGCGCGTCGCGTCGATAGCTCGCCGATCGTCATCGGTGAACCGGTGGAATCGCTGCGGGTAGCGCGTTGTCGATCGCGCGGGTTCCTCGCAGCGCGTCGGGCAGCTTCCGTCTCGCGATCGTCGTGGCAGTCGTTCTGATCGCCAGCACCGACCCGCCGAGGCCTGCGGTCGCCGAGCCGAGGCGTCTGATCAGGGCGGTGACCGCCGCCGAGGCGTCGGCGACACCGGCGAGCCGCGCGCCGGCGGTCGCGGCGGTCGCAGACAGCGTGCCGAGCCCTGCGTCAATCTCGCGGGACGTTCCGAGGACGCCGTCTAGCCCTCTGCGCAGCCCGTGCACGTTCTCGCTCATCCGCGCGGTCGAAGCCGCGACGGGTGCGATCCCGTCGGAGACGCGGTTCAACGCGGCGAGGTGCCCGAGGTAGGAGCCGGCGTCAGCTGGCGTTCCGACGAGCGCCGCGATGTGCTTGGCGTTCGCGTCGATCACGGCGTTGAACTGCAGCGGGTCGCTGCCTGCCACGGTCCGGCCGCCGACGCCGCCTGACGAGTAAAGCAGCGGCCGGAACGCGCCGCTCAGCGACCCGACGAGCGCGGTCGCGAAGGCGAGAGCGCCTGTCGCGAGGATCAGCGTGCCGGGTCTCACCGGACGGCGAGCGTCCACGTGAGGTAGGCGCCGAACCCGTTCGCGTCGTACCGCGTCGCCGTGACGCGGTAGTGCCCGGCTCGGCGGTAGCGGTGGGTCACTGTCGTGCCGCTGACTATGGCCGTGCCGTCGCCGAAGTCGATCGTGCCGCGTCCGACGAGCCGCACCGCCAGCGATCGCCCCTTCAGCCGGTGCGACCGCGCGACGATCGGCGACGCTGGGGCGAGACCGACTGGCAGCGCCAGGTTTGGCTGGCCGACGGTCAGGTTCCCGGCGGTGTTCGCGATGTATGCCCACCCGAGGCCCTCGGTCTGTGGGTTGTCCGGCGCCCGGTCAACGAGGCGCAGCTCCACGTGCCAACCAGCAGGGATGTCGGCCGTGATCGTCGACATCGGGATCGGGAGGCTTGCGGGCGTTGCCGTGATCGCTGTCGGGAACCAGCAGCTGCCGAGCCCGACCAGGTACCGGGTCGCGGTGCCGGTCATCGGCGTCGGTGACACGACCCACAGCTCGGCGTTGATGTGGGCGAGCGGAACGTCCGCGGTGGAGAGGTCGACGGTGAGAATCGGGGTGCCGCGCAGGACCGTCGCGACGCTCACCGGCGCCCCGACGTAGGTAAGCGGGCCACCGCCGGCGGTCAGGCTCGTTCCTGGGCCCGTGACGACGGTTGACACCATCGCCGCGGTTGCGGGGATGGCGCGCGTCCAGACGGGTGCGTCGCGGTACGGCGCGTCTGGCACGGTCTCGACGGGCGGTCGAGCGTCGATGCCGTTGCGGACGCCGCGCACGTAGCGGTCGAACCAGTCACCGACGAGGGCCTGGTAGCGGGGCACCTCGCGCGGATCGTTCGGCGCCGACGGGAAGTGTCCGAGCCCACCGAAGTAGATCGCTTTCGGGGTCGTTCGCGGGAGCGCGTTGTAGAGGCTGATCGTCTGCTCGTTCGGGAACAGGAAGTCGCGTCGTCCCTGGATCAGGAGGGTCGGCACCCGGATCTTGCCGGCTTCGGCCAGGCTCGACCGTGACGCCATCAGCGCGAAGACCGGATCGAGGTTCGTGTGCGCCGACAGCGACGTGAGCGCGTTCGCGAGGTCGGGGATGCACTGTCCGTCGGTCACGCACGACGCGAAGAGCCCGGTGAGGAACCCGCCCTTCACCCAGCCGCCGGGATCGAGCGCACGCTTCAGGTCAGACCACGGCATCACCGCAACGATCGCGCGGACGGGCACGTGGCGGACCGCCGAGAGCAGCGTCTGACCACCGCCGTACGAGGTGCCCATCAACGCGATGCGTGACGGGTCGACGCCGGGGTTATCGGCGTCGGCGGTCATGCCGGTGCCGTGCGCGAGCCACTCGACCGCGTGGCGGACGTCGCCGAGGGAGTTTGGCCCTGCGAGGTCGGCGAGGCCGCCCGATCCACCCCAGCCGCGCGAGGAGTAGGTCAGGACGACGTAGCCGCGTGCGGCGAGCGAGCGTGCCCAGCCCTTCGCGTCCAGCCCTTCCTGGCTGCCGCCCCATCCGTGCAGGTAGATGACGGCGGGCCACCCTGCGGCTGGCGCGTCACCGGCTGGCAGGTACACCCGCGCCTTCAGGGTCACCGCTGCTGGGCCGTCAGCCGTCGGTGCGGTGAGCGTCACGTCCTGGGTCGTGAAGGTGCCAGCGAGCGCGCTCGTGGGGAGGAGCAGGCCGATCACGAGCGCCGCGGCGAGGCGGCTGAGCGTCCGAAGGGTGTTCACTAAGGTGCAAGCGTATGGGCGCGGGTCCCTGACGTCAACGTGGCGGTCGCTGATGGCCGGTATCCTGCGAGCGATCGACCCTGCCCGTGGCTCGTGACCGCGGTTGGCCGATGGTTCTATCTATGGGACTCCGTCGTCCCGCGTTCCGCCCTTACCCGGCCGACGTGGGCGGGAGGCCCACCTGCTCCGCAGGTGCAACGGGAGACGGGTCCACGGCAGGGTGGATCACCTGGAGGAACCGTGATCTACCTCGACCACGCAGCAACGACGCCGATCCGCGATGCGGTGTTCGAGGCGATGCTGCCGTACCTGCGCGAACGGTTCGGCAACGCCTCGGAGCCGCACGCGCACGGTCGCGCGGCGCGCGCAGGGCTCGACACGGCCCGCGCGAGCGTTGCCTCGGCGCTCGGTGCCGGCGCCGATGACGTCGTCTTCACGGGCAGCGGCACGGAGGCCGACAACCTCGCCGTCGCGGGGCGGCTGGCCGGCGGCGGGCGCGTCGTTGCGAGCGCGATCGAGCACCCGGCGGTGCGCGAGCGGTTGCTCGCCTACGCGGCCTCGGGTGGTGACGTTGCCTGGGCGCCGGTGACCGGCGACGGCCTCGTCGACGTTGCGGTGCTCGAGTCACTCGTGCAGTCGGACGACGCGCTGGTCTGCGTGATGGGCGCGAACAACGTCACCGGGGTCGTCCAGCCGATCGCCGAGGTCGCGGCGATCTGTCAGGCGCGGCGGGTGCCGCTGCACGTCGACGCCGTGCAGGCGGCGACGGCGCTGGCGCTCGACGTGGCGGCGCTCGGTGATCGTGCAACCGTGGCGATCGCAGCGCACAAGCTCGGTGGCCCGAAAGGCGTCGGCGCCCTCGTCGGTCGTGGCGTTCGTACCCTCGCACCGACGGTGTACGGCGGCGGACAGGAGCGCGGCATCCGCCCGGGAACGGAGGACGTCGCCGGCGCCGTTGGGCTTGCGACGGCGCTCGCGACCCTCCCGAACGGGGAGCGGCGTGCTGCGCTGCGCGACCGGCTCGAGTCGCGCCTCGCCCTGCCCGTCGCTGGCGCGAACGCGCCGCGGCTCCCCGGACATGCCTGCCTCCTCACCGGCCTGCGCGGCGACACGCTCGTGCGCCTGCTCGATGACGCTGGCTTCTCCGTCGCCGCATCCTCGGCCTGTGCCGCCGGTGACGCGGCGCCCTCGCACGTGCTCGCGGCGATGGGGATCGACGACCGGGCGGCGCGCGGCGCGCTGCGTGTGACCGTTGGCGTTGCGACGACCGAGCACGAGGTCGACCGCTTCCTCGCCGCGTTCGCCGACGTGCATGCACGGCTCGCGGCCGCCGCTCGAGCGGTCGGATGATCGACCTCGCGCTCGCCGGCGCGATCGACCGGCCGGACGGCGATGGGCGAGCGGGCGGCGGCCGCTGCGACGACGCGGTGCGCTTCACCGTCGCTATCGACGATGGAAGGATCGTCGCGATCCGGTTTGGTGCCGACGCCTGCCCGTCGACGACCGCGGCCGCCGCGTGGCTCGCAACGGCAGCGAGCGGCGTCACCCTGCTTGACGCGGCGCGTCTCGGGACGGCCGCCGCCCAAGCCGTGGTCGGCGGCGCACGGGCCTGCGTCGAGGTTGCCGTCGACGCCCTGCACGCCGCGATCGGCGACGCGTTCTGCCGCGGCGCGTCCGTGCCCGGAGATGGCCGGCTCGCGGTCGCGATGTCCGGCGGTGTCGACTCTGCGGTCGCGCTCGTCGAGGCGCACGCTGCCGGTCTCGCGCCGGTTGGCGTGACCCTCGCGCTCTGGATCGACCCGCTCGCTCCTGACGCCTCGCGCGCCTGCTGCGCGCCGGACGCCGTTCGACGGGCGCGCGACGCCTGCCACGCGCTCGGCGTCCCGCACGTCGGCCTTGACCTGCGCGATGCGTTCCGCGAGCGCGTCGTCGACCCGTTCATCGCCGCCTACGCGGCGGGAGCAACGCCGAACCCCTGCACGCGCTGCAACGGCGACTTTCGCCTGCACGAGCTCGTCGCGTTCGCCGATCGGATTGGCGCCCGACGCCTGCGCACCGGCCACTACGCCCGGGTGGACGAGCTGGATGGCGTCGCGGTGATCGGCCGTGGCGTCGATGAGACGAAGGACCAGAGCTACATGCTCGCGCGCGTTCCTGCCGACGTCGTTGCCCGCCTCGACCTGCCGCTCGCCGGTCGCACGAAGGCGGACACGCGTGCGGTCGCCGTCGCGCACGGGCTCGCTGCAGCCGGCGTCGCGGAGAGCCAGGAGGTCTGCTTCCTCGGCGGTGGACAGCTACGCCCGTTCCTGCGCCGCGCCGGCGTTCGCGCCTCTCCGGGAGCGGTCGAGGACGAGCGTGGTCGCCGGCTCGGTGGACACGACGGGTCGATCGGGTTCACTCCGGGCCAGCGTCGCGGCGTCGGCGTGTCGGCGGACGAGCCGCTCTACGTGCTCCGCACCGACGTCGCCCGCAACGCCGTCGTCGTCGCACCGCGTAGCCGTCTCGGCACGCGGCAGGTGTGGCTTGACGAGGTGCGCCTCAGCGTGCCCCAGGAGCGATACGACGCGGTGCTCCGCCATCGTGCGGCGCCGATCAGCGCCACCCTTCACGATGGCATGCTGACCCTTGAGCGGGATGCCTTCGCGGTCGCTCCCGGACAGACGGCGGCGCTGTACGCCGGAGACCTCGTCGTGGGTAGCGCCATGATTGCGTCGGCTCCGATCGGTTGAGGTCACGTTTGTCATCAAATTGACGTGCAATCGCTCGCCGATCCGTGGCATGGTGGTGGAAGTGCGGTTCCGCCGGGGGTACGTCTTGTCTGAGAGAGGGGAGACGCTGGCGAACGGTGACGGCTGCGGCGGTCCGAATTGGGGCGGATAGCTGCGGTAGCACCTGACGATCGAGACCCCCGGCGGGCCGCCTACTCCGCGTAGCGCGCGACGACGTCGCGCCGGCGCACGAGCAGCACGGGCTCGCCGCCGAGGCGCACCTCGAGCGTCGCCTCGCGCGGGAACAGCACCTTGTCGCCCGGAACGACGCCGTGGACGTCCTCGCCGGCAGCCAGCACGACGCCGCTGCGGATCGCGACCTCGGCCGACTGCGGGATGATCAGCCCGGTGCGCGTCTCGTGCTCGTCGGATGACGGGGTGATCGTCAGCCAGTCGTCGAGCGGCTCGATCGCGACCCGAGGCGTCGAGGCGCGCTCGAGCCGTCGTAGGGTGTCATCCTCGCCGTACACGACCGCATCCTACCGGGATGGCAGGGGGTTGCGCGAGCGCCTCCTACACTGCCGGCACATGGAATCGCACCGGATCCGCGCGTCCTTCCGCGACTTCTTCGCGGATCGTGACCACGTCGTCGTCCCTTCCGCATCGCTCGTGCCGCCCTCGCTCGACCCGTCGGTGCTGCTCACGACCGCCGGCATGCAGCCGTTCAAGCCCTACTTCCTCGGGCTCGAGACGCCTCCGGGCCCGCGCGCCACGTCGATCCAGAAGTGCTTCCGCACGACCGACATCGAGGTCGTCGGCAAGACGGCGCGGCACCTGACCTTCTTCGAGATGATGGGCAACTTCTCGTTCGGCGACTACTTCAAGGCCGGCGCCGTTAGCTACGCCTGGGAGCTCGTCACGGAGGGCTGGGGGATCGACCCGACACGGGTCTGGATCACGGTCTACGAGGGAGCGCCGGGAGTGCCGGCCGACGAGGAGGCGGAGGAGCTCTGGCTCGCGACCGGGATCCCGGCCGAGCGGATCGTCCGTCTCGGCGAGGACAACTTCTGGAAGGCCGGCCCGACCGGGCCGTGCGGTCCGTGCTCGGAGCTCTTCTACGATCGCGGCCCGGCACAGGGCTGCGGCAAGCCGCTCGGCAAGGGGCCGGACGACTGCGGGCCGCAGTGTGATTGTGACCGGGTGCTCGAGTTCTGGAACCTCGTCTTCATGCAGTACGACCGGGGCGGCGACGGCCAGCTGACGCCGCTGCCGAAGCCTTCGATCGACACCGGCTCAGGCGTCGAGCGCGTCTCGGCGCTGCTCCAGGGCGTCCACTCGGTGTACGAGACCGATGGGTTCCGCAAGATCATCGCCGCCGTTGAGGGCTGGAGCGGCGCCCGTTACGCCGACGGTGGCGTCGCTGAGCGCGCGCTGCGCGTGCTGAGCGACCACGGGCGTGGGATGGCCTTCCTCGCAACCGACGGCGTCCTCCCATCGAACGAGATGCGCGGCTACATCCTTCGTCGCGCGATCCGCCGCGCCGTCTCCCACGGTCACCGGATCGGGCTCCAGTCGCCGTTCCTGACGCGGCTGCACGCCGTCGTCGTCGACGAGCTCGGCGAGGCGTACCCCGACCTCGTGCGCAACGCCGCTGACGTTGCCGACGTGCTCGCCACCGAGGAGGAGCGCTTCGCCCGCACCCTCGAGACGGGGACGGCGATCCTCGACGACGTGATCGCCCGCACCGTCGCCGCGGGGCAGGCCGAGGTGCCGGCGGACGAGGCGTTCCGGCTCCACGACACCTTCGGCTTCCCGATCGAGGTGACGGCGGAGATCGCCGCCGAGCACGGCCTCGCGATCGACGAGGCAGGGTTCGCCGTGCGCATGGACGACCAACGCCGGCGTGCCCGCGACGCCGCGAAGGGCGGCAAGGAGCGTGAGGTCGCCGCGACCTTCGCCCGCGAGGCAGGCTTTCGCAGCGAGTTCGTTGGCTACGCCGAGCTCGACGTCGAGACGATCGCCGAGTCGGTGCAGGAGCTCGACGGTGGACGTGTCCTGTTGAAGCTCCGCCGGTCGCCGTTCTACGCCGAGGGCGGCGGTCAGGTCTCTGACCACGGCGTCGTCGAAGGGGAGAGCTGGCGGGCCGCTGTCGTCGACGGGTACCGCTTCGACGGCGACCAGGCGCTCGTCGTCGTGCTCGAGCACGGAACGATCCGGGCCGGCGAGCGAGTCCGCGCGTCGGTCGCGGCAGAGCGTCGCCGACCGATCCAGGCGAACCACACCGGCACGCACCTCTTACATCGCGCGTTGCGTGAGACGCTCGGCGACCACGCCCACCAGCGCGGGTCGGCGGTGCGTCCTGACAAGCTGCGCTTCGACTTCTCCCACCCGCGCCCGATGACGGCCGAGGAGATCGCGGCCGTCGAGGACCGCGTCAACGAGGTCGTCGTCGCCGGGCTCCCGGTGCACACCTTCGAGACGACGCAGGACGCGGCCCGCGAGCTTGGCGCGACGATGCTGTTCGGCGAGAAGTACGGTGACGTGGTACGTGTCGTCGAGGTCGTCGGGTTCTCCCGCGAGCTGTGCGGCGGGACGCACCTGCGCTCGACCGCCGAGACCGGGCCGTTCAAGATCCTCTCCGAGTCGTCCGTCGGACAGGGCGTGCGACGCATCGAGGCGGTCACCGGCGGCGTCGCGCTTGCCTTGCTGCGGGACGGCGAGCGGGCGGCCGCCGCAACGGTCGTGCAGCTGCGCGAGCGCGTTCGCGAGCTCGAGAAGCTCGCGCGTGCCAGCGGCTCGGGAACGGGTGCTGGCGTCGTCGACGTCTCGGCGCTCGTCGCGTCGGCAACGGAGCACGGCGCGGTTAAGGTGCTCGCGGCGTCGGCTGGTGAGACCCCGGCGGACGACCTTCTGACGCTCTCCGACCAGCTTCGCTCGCGCCTCGGTGCGTCGGTCGTCGTGCTCGCCTCGACGGGAGGCGGTCGCGTGCACCTGCTCGCGACGGCAACGCCCGAGGCGGTGTCCGCCGGCGTGTCCGCGGGCGAGGTTATCGGCCTGATCGCGCCGATCGTTGGCGGCGGCGGTGGTGGTCGACCGGCGATGGCGCGGGCCGGCGGCAAGGACCCCGGGCGGGTCGACGAGGCGCTTCTCGCAGCCCGCGCGCACCTTGCGGAGCGCCTCGGCGGCTGATGCGGATCATGGCGATCGACTACGGCGCGCAGCGCACGGGCATCGCGATCTCCGACGAGACCGCTGCCCTAGCATCGCCGCTTGACACGATCACACGCGTCGGCACGCCTGCCGGGATGGACGCGCTCGTCGCGGTGATCGAGCGCGAGCGGCCCGGGCTCGTCATCGTCGGGCTGCCACGCACCGCACGCGGCGTCGTTGGCGCGCAGGCACGCGCCACCTCGGCCTTCGTCGGCCGGCTCCGACGGCGCGTCGACGTGCCGATCGAGCTCGAGGACGAGCGCTTCACGACGGCCGCCGCGACGCGTCTCGCATCGCCGGACCCGGCCCGCGGCCTGGACGCCCGCGCTGCAGCGGTGCTGCTCCAGGGCCTCCTCGACCGACGGGAGGCGACGGCCTGATGGCGCTGCGCCGCACGATCGGAGCGCTCGTCATGCTCGTGCTGCTGGGCGTGATCGGCTACGGGATGGTGCGCATCGATCGCGCGGTGTTCGGCTCGGACGGCGGTCCTACGACGTCGACGCCGACCGGCACGACCCAGACGCGACCGAAGAAGCGGCTCCTGCTGATCGAGGGGCTCGCCGTTCGTGACATCGTGCGCAAGGTCGGGAAGGTCGGCATCGCCGGCGCCGGCTACGCAGCTGCCGCGACGCACGCGACGCCGCCGACCGGGTTCCTTGGGCCGGGCGAGCGTGCGGCGACGATCGAAGGGTTTCTCTTTCCAGCAACCTACGACGTGCCGCAGCCATCCACCGGTGCCAACCTCGTCGCACAGCAGCTGAAGGCCTTCTCGGCGGCGTTCAAGGGCGTCGATCTGTCGTATGCGACGTCGCGCAAGCTGACGGCCTACGACGTGCTGAAGATCGCCTCGATGATCGAGCGGGAGGCGGTCGCTCCCGCCGACCGGGCGACGATCGCGGCGGTGATCTATAACCGGCTGAAGGCGCGGATGCCGCTTGGCATCGACTCGACGATCGAGTACGCCTCGGGGCACTGGACGACGCCGACCGCGCCGGAGCTGCGGCTGGTGTCACCGTTTAACAGCCGCACCCACCGCGGGTTGCCGCCGACACCGATCTGCAACCCGGGCCTGGCATCGCTCGAGGCCGCCGCGCATCCAGCGAAGGTCTCCTACCTGTACTTCTACGCGATCCCGGGGAACAAGGCGGGGAAGATGTTCTTCGCGACCGACTACGCCACGTTCCTCGCGTTCATCGCCAAGCATCCCGGATGACGACTGCGGCGACCCGCCTCATCGGGCTGATCGGTGACCCGGTCTCCCACTCGTTGTCGCCTCGCATGCAGACCGCTGCGCTGGCCGCCGCCGGGCTCGACTGGGCGTACGTCCCCCTTCGTGTCGACCCGGATCGCGTCGCCGACGCGTTGCGCGGTCTCGTGGCGCTGTCGTTCGTCGGTGCGAACGTGACGATCCCGTACAAGGAGACCGTTGCTCGATGCGTCGACGAGCTGACGCCGATCGCTCGCGCCTGCGGCTCGGTGAACACCGTCGTCGTGCGCGATGACGGGTCGCTCCTTGGTGACTCGACCGATGGCGCGGCGGTCATCGACGGCATCGCCGCGGCACTCCCGGCCGCCGTCGGCGAGCCTGCGCTGGTGCTCGGAGCTGGCGGCGCTGCCCGCGCTGCCGTCGCGGCGCTGCTCGGATCGGGTGCCTCCGTGCGCGTGCACGCCCGGCGCGACGAGGCCGCCGTCGCCCTCGCTCGCGACCTTGCCGCGCTCGGCGATGTTGCCGCCGTCGCGGCCCTCCCTTCGACGCTTCCACCGGTGCTCGTGAACGCCACGCCGCTTGGTGGAGCGCGTGCGCTCATGGAGTCGCCGGTCGCCGCCGATCTGCTTGGCGATGTGCTCGTCGTCTGCGACCTCGCCTACCGTCCCGACGCCTCGCCCACGGTGCTCTGCGCTGCTGCGGGCGCGGCTGGTGTCGCGGTCGTTGACGGGCTCGAGGTGCTCGTGCGCCAGGGTGCGCTCGCGTTCGAGCGCTGGACGGGCGTCGTGCCGTCCCTTGCAGCGATGCGCGGGGCGCTCGCCCGGTAGGTTGGCGTGATCGCCGTCCTCGTCGGCGCGGTCGTCGGCGCGGCGATCGCGGTTCCCGGTGAGGTGCTTCTGCGCGTGCTCCCTCGACGGGTCGAGGAGGCCCTCGAACAGCCGCCGTGGACGCGGACGATCGCGCGTCCGCCGGTGATGGAGGTCGTCGGCGCCAGCGTCGGTGCCGCAGCGGGGCTGCGTGTCGGCTGGCATGCCGCTCTCGTGCCGGCGCTCGTGCTCTGCGCCCTGCTCGTCGTCATCACGTTCATCGATGTCGGACACCGGATCATCCCGAACGTGCTCGTCCTGCCGGGAACCGGGGTCGCGCTCGGGCTGTGGGCGCTGATCGACGTGCACGCCTTGCCGTCGCATCTCATCGGCGCAGCGGTTGGCTTCGTGGTGTTCCTGGTCCTCGCGCTCGTCTCACCTGGCGGGATGGGGCTCGGGGACGTGAAGCTCGCCCTCATGCTGGGGGCCTTCCTCGGGCTCGGCGTCGTCGCGGCGACGCTCGCGAGCTTCCTGCTCTCCCTGCTGCCCGTGCTGGTGATCGTCGTTGTGCGGGGGTGGAAGGTCGGGCGGAAGGTGACGCTGCCGTTCGGCCCGTTTCTTGCCGCAGGCGGGCTCGTCGCGCTGCTCGCCGGCGCGCCCTCGATGCTGTGATCAAATCGTGATCTTCTCGACAACAGTTCTTCACTGACGGCTCCTACAGTCCGGTTTGCAAGCACACGGCGGGACCACCCTCCTCCTCCACCCTCACCGCCGTTTCGAGGCGGGCCTCTCCTCCGAGGCCCGCCTCACGTGCTTCTGGGGACGTGCCGATACCAGGGTCGTGGAGGGAATCGCCGAACACGTCGACCGGCACTTCCGTCTCGGCCGTGACCACCTCGTGGCGAACGATCGCGCCGTCTTCTTCGACCTGCGGGTGCTCGTCGTACGCGACGAGCGGGTCGTTGTGACCGGACCGGCCAGCGCGCTCGAGACCGGCATGCGCGTCACGCGTCGAGCGGGTGGAGGCGCAGCGACCGAGTCCGTGACGCTCCTGGTGGAGGAGGTCGAGACGACGACGCCGGCCTGGGCAGACGCGGTGCTAGCGGGTGAACGCCACGACGCCGTCGGCGCTGGCGGCGGCGACCGGCGGTTCTCCTACGACGCGATCGCGATGGCGCGCCTCGTCGACGTGGTGTCCGCCGAGCGGGGCGGCAGCGCGGCGGTGCGCCTTGCCGAGATCTCCCGTACGGCGTTCACCTTCATCACGGACGACCGATACGGCCGCGGCGAGAACCTCGACGTCGCGTTCACCGACGAGGGTGGCGGGATGATCCACCTCCGCGCCACCGTCGCCGGCCCCGAGCGCTCGACCTATGGACGGCTGCAGCACGTCGCCGAGATCAGCGCAATCGGCGAGGCAGACACGCGTCGGCTAGACAGCCTCTGCAGTCGCTGTCGGCTTCGCGACGACGCCGCGCTCGCCGGAGGTGGCGGTCACGCGGCCCTCCGTTCGCTTCTCACGCCGGAGCCATCCACGCTTCGCCGGGCGTTCGGCAAGCGCTGAGCTTTCGGACCGGTAGCGGCGCCTTGCGGCCTCCTTTGATGGGCTCCGAGTGGTCTGATTGTGAAATGGCGTGGTCATCCGACTGCCTGGAGCGTCCTGCGCTTGCCGGCTCCGCCACCCGTCGGGTGGCTCTACCAGCGAGCTGCGGCGACCACGATCCGGCCCGCTCTGCGTGCCCGATCGTGGGCTTCGCGGGAACGCCGCGCGCCGCTTGCACTTAGCGTGT
>JANYCN010000076.1 GCA_025360225.1 Actinomycetes bacterium
ACACGCCTACGAGCGGGCGTGCTAACCAGCACGCCCGCTCATCAGCAAGCTCCCTCGCCGTCGCTTGCCAGCCTTGCTCCTCGCGGAACTCTCCCCGAACCTCCGACCCAGGACACTGGTGGTCTGATTGCGCGACGCGCAACGCTCCCGCTCGCTCCAGGCACCCAATGACCATGCCACTTGACAATCAGACCACTAGCCGATCAGACCGTCGCCGAAGAAGAGGGCGAGCTCGCGCTCGGCGGAGGCGGGCGAGTCACTGCCGTGGATGACGTTCTCCGCAAGGGCGATCGCGAGGTCACCGCGGATCGTGCCGAGCGCGGACTTCTTCGGGTCGGTCGCGCCCATCATGTCGCGCACGAGCGAGATCGCGCTCTCACCCTCCAGCGCGATCGCCACGATCGGACCGGACGTGATGAAGTCGACGAGCTCCCCGAAGAACGGGCGCGCCGCATGCTCAGCGTAGTGACGCTCCGCCGTGGCGCGATCGAGGACGAGAAGCCGAAGCCCGCGGAAGCTGAGCCCCCGGCGCTCGAAGCGGCCAAGGATCTCTGCGATGAGCCCACGCCGGACGGCGTCGGGCTTGAGAAGAACGAGCGTCGTTTCCATGCCGGGAGGATACGTCGGTCGTTGAGCCCAGCCGCCGGTGCAGCCTCAGCCTTCGCGCTACGAGCGGCTGCGCCGCGTGCGCGGGACGCTGACGAACGTGGACGCGTCGGCGCCCTCTGGCTCGCGCGGCTCGGTCTCGCAGTACGGACAGATGCGCCAACGCGGGTCGAGCGGTGACTTACAGCGGCGGCAGGCGCTCTTCAAGCGCGTCGTGCAGACCGGGCACGACAGGAACGAGGGCTCGATCTCGCTGCGACAGGTGGGGCATCGTGCATCGCCGCCAAGACGCCGCTCCATGGCGCGGATCTCGAGCTCACGTTCGCGTACGTCGTCGAGGTACTCGGGCGGCCGGAGGATCATGTACACGAGCACGCCGATCAACGGGAAGAGGAAGGCAGCGGCGACCGACACCGCTACGAGAACCGGGTCCTCGATGCGCCGTCGCGCGTCCTTGTAGGCGTAGAACGCCGTTGCGAGGTGGAGCGCGACCGCCGCGAACAGCACGAGCTCGAAGGAGGCGCGGACCCAGTTCGAGTGGAAGACGTCGACGATCGGCTTGAAGGGGCTCTCGCTGGTCGCGGTCGGGGTCGTGGCTTGAGGCATCAGGGGTCCAGTTCGACGGCTTCCGTCATGTTCCCTACAGGATCACGCGTCCGAGGACGTACCCGGCCGCGTAGGACAGGATGATCACGAGCAACACGATCACCGTGGCGAAGACGATCACGCCGACACCGCCGGGCTTTCGTGCCATCACGGCACCGCCGTTCGCCGCAGCGTAGCGGCGAGATCAGCGAGCAGCGCGAGCGAGCCGCAGACGACGACGGCTCCCGCCTCGCCGGCGATCACTCGCGCCACCGCCAAGGCGTCGGCGGGGTCACGTTCGGCCGAGACGATCACGCCACGCGCGGCGACACGGGAGCAGAGCACGTCCGCCGGGAGCGCTCGATCGCTCGCAACGGCGGTGACGACGACCGCGTCGAACCGGCCGACGAGCGCATCGAGGACGCCTTCGATGTCCTTGTCGGCGAGGATCGCAAGGACGGCGACGAGCGGACGGCGGCCCTCCGTGACGACCGGCAACGCCCGAGCCAGCGCCAACGCGCCATGCGGGTTGTGTGCGCCATCGAGGAGCACGAGCGGTCGCACGCCGATGCGCTCAAGCCGCCCGGGCACACGCACCGCCGCGAGCGCCCGATCGGCAACGCTCGCATCGAACCGCGGCCCGAGGAAGGCCTCGCCGGCGGCGCGCGCGAGGCTCTGGTTGCCCGCCTGATACGTCGGGGCATCGCCGAGCCGATCGACGATCGTGATCCTGGCGTCAAGGCCCGCGGTGCCGAGGATCGCGCGGAGCTCCGCGTCGACGCCTCCGACGATCAGGCGCGCGCTGTCGTTCACCACGGCGAGCTTCTCCGCCGCGATCGCCGCACGGGTCGGACCAAGCTGTGCGACGTGATCGAGCGCGACGTTCGTCAGGACGACCACGGGCGCGCCGAGGACGTTCGTCGCATCGTGTCGCCCGCCGAGCCCAGCCTCCACCACGACCGCGTCAACGCCACGTCGTGCGAGCGCGAGGAACGCCGCCGCCGTGAGCACCTCGAACTGGGTCAGCGGCTCGTCGGCGATCGCATCGACGACGCCCGCAGCCACCTCGACGTCCGCGACCGCGCCGGCAAGGATGTCTGGATCGAGCGGTCGCCCGGACGCCTGGACTCGCTCACCGAAGCCGTGCACATGGGGTGAGATGTACGCCCCTGTGGCGAGGCCGTGTGCCTCGAGGATCGCCGCCGCATACAGCGTCGTCGACGTCTTCCCGTTCGTCCCAACGACGTGGATCGTCGAGAAGCGGCGCTCCGGGTGGCCGACCTGCTCGAGCAGGAGCCGCATCCGTTCGAGCCCTAGTCGCATGCCGAAAGCCGCCCGTCGTGCGAGCAGGTCCTCGAGGCTCGAGCCGGACACGTCAGGCTCCGTTGAGCTCGCGGATCCGGTCCTCGAGCCCAGCGACCTCGCGCCCGAAGCGCTCGAGCCGTTCACGCTCCTCAGCGACGACGGCGTCGGGCGCGCGCTCGACGAAGCTGGTGTTCGCGAGCTTCGCCGCAGCCTTGGCCCGCTCCGCGACGGCTTCCTCCCTTCGACGCTCGAGGCGGCTGACGAGAGCGCGCGCGAGCGTCGCCCCACCGACGATGACCCGCGAATCGGCGATCTCGACGGGCACGCCGGTCGCGCCGTCACCGACGATCGTGGCGTGGCCGAGGCCCGCCAGCAAGGCCGCCTGCGCCCGGAGGTCGTCCGCCGCACGCCCCTCGCCAAGAGCGAGTTCGAGCCCCTCGCGGGGCCCGAGACCGCCGTCCGAGCGGATCCGTCGCAGCTCGGTGACGAGCGCGATGACGCTTGCAACGGCGCGCCCGGCGTCCCGGTCGCGCGGGATCCCATCGACCTGCGGGAACGACGCCCGCATCAGAAGCCCGCGCTCGCCACCGAGGAACGGCCAGATCTCCTCCGTCACGAACGGCATCACCGGGTGGAGGAGCAAGAGGATCCGCTCGAGCACGTACAACGCGGTGCCCGAGGCCTCGCGCCGCGCATCGGCGTCGTCACCGTAGAGCCGGATCTTCAAGCCCTCGAGGTACCAGTCGCAGTAGTCGTTCCAGACGAAGGCGTAGGCGACCTTCACGGCGCTGGAGAACGCGTACGTCTCGTAGAGCTCCGTGACCTCGGCGATGGTCTCGGCGAGGCGCGTGAGGATCCAGCGGTCGAGCGGCTCACGCTCGGCCGGCACCGCAGGCACGTCCTCGTCAGCACCCATCAGCACGAGACGCGAGGCGTTCCATAGCTTGTTTGCGAACGCGCGGCCCTCGTCGATCATCCCTTCAGCGAACCGGACGTCCTGCGTCGAGCACATCTTCAGCAGCCCGTAGCGGGTCGCGTCAGCACCGAAGCGGTCGATCAGCTCAAGCGGGTCAACGCCTGTGCCGAGCGACTTCGACATTCGACGGCCGTCCGTTGCCTGGATCGTCGAGTTGATGTAGACGTCGGTGAAGGGGACGTCGCCGGCGAAGGCGATCCCGGTGAAGATCATCCGCGCGACCCAGAGGTTGATGATGTCGCGCGCTGTCACGAGCACGTCCCCCGGATACCAGCATCGCAGCGACGCGGTGTCACCAGGCCAGCCAAGCGTCGCGTACGGCCAGAGAGCCGAGGAGAACCACGTGTCAAGCACGTCCTCAGACTGCTCCCAGCCGTCACCCTCAGGGCGTTCCACCGCGACGACGTACGTGCCGTCAGGTGCGAACCAGACAGGAAGCCGATGGCCCCACCACAGCTGGCGCGAGATGCACCACGGTCGGATCGCCTCCATCCAGTCGTAGAAGACCTTCTCGAGCCGCTGCGGGTGGAACCGCACCCGTTCGGAGCGCACGGCGTCAATCGCGCTCGCCGCCAGCTCGTCCATCGCGCAGTACCACTGCAGGGAGATCAAGGGCTCGATCCGCTCGCCGCTGCGCTGGCAGAACCCGACAGCGTGGCGCAGCGGATCGCGGCGCACGATCCGGCCTTCGCGTTCAAGCTCGGCAAGCGCACGTGCGGTGCCGTCAGCAATCGAGAGGCCCTCCCAGTCCGGGCGCAACGCCGTGAGCGTGCCGTGCTCGGTCAGGAACAGCAAGGGCTCAAGGCCGTGATCACGGCCGATCTCAAAGTCCACCGGGTCGTGCCCTGGCGTCACCTTCAGACCACCGGTGCCGAAGCCAAGCTCGACGCGCTCGTCGCCGATGATTGGCACTGGACGGCTCACGAGCGGGACGATCGCGGTGCGGCCGATCAGGTGGTTCCAGCGCGTGTCGGCAGGGTTCACGGCGACGGCGACGTCGGCGAGGATCGTCACCGGACGGACGGTCGCGATGACGATCTCACCACCGCCCTCGAGGTCGTAGCGCACGTGGTAGAGGGTGTCGTCCACCTCGCGATGCTCAACCTCGAGGTCGCTGATCGCCGTCCGGAGCTTCCAGCTCCAGTTGACGAGCCGGTTGTCGCGGTAGATCAAGCCACGCTCGTGCAGCCGGACGAACACGTCGAGCACCGCCCGCGCGTAGTCGGCGTCCATCGTGAAGCGCTCACGCCGGTAGTCCATCGACGCGCCAAGGCGCTTGTACTGCTCGATGATCGTCGACCCGGTCTCCTCCCGCCACGCCCAGACGCGTTCGATGAACGCCTCCCGGCCGAGGTCATGGCGCGACAGGCCCGTTGCGGCGAGCTGGCGTTCGACAACCATCTGCGTGGCGATCCCGGCGTGGTCCGTCCCTGGCTGCCACAGGACGTTGCGCCCCTGCATCCGCTTCAGCCGGATCAGCGTGTCCTGCACCGCTCCATTCAGGGCGTGTCCCATGTGCAATGACCCCGTCACGTTCGGCGGCGGCAGGCAGATGCAGTACGGCTCGCCGCCGGCGTCGGGGTCAGCGTCGAACGCCCGCGCCTCCTGCCAGGCGGCGAAGATCCGCGCCTCCACGTCTGCCGCGTCGTACCGGGTGCGCTCCGCCAGCAGCGTTGCTCGAGTGCCGTCCATCAGCGAGCAGGATAGATGCCGGTGTCGAGAAGGGTCTGCACGATCGCGAGGGTCGCCGCGTAGTCCGGGTGATCGACGAGGTCACCGACGACCTCTGCCCGACGGACGATCGCGGCCGCGTCGAGCACGAACACGGCGCGAGCGAGCTCTCCGGTCTCCTCGATCAGCACGCCCCAGCCGTGCCCGAACGATCGCTCCGGTCGGTAGTCGGAGAGGGAGACCAGCGAGCTGATCGACGCACCGCGACAGAAGCGAGCCATCGCGTACGGCGTGTCGACGCTCACGGTGTAGGCGGCAACGCGTGCGCCATGAGCGGCGAGGGCGGCGTCGAAGCGTGCTGTCTGCAGCGCGCAGACCTCGGTGTCAAGCGACGGGACGACGCTCAACACCCGGACGACCGGCGGTGTGTCAGCGAGCGTGAGGCTGGTCAGCGCGAGGGTCGCGCGATCGGCGACGGTGCACGTGAAGGCGGGAGCCTCCTGACCGACGACGACCGGGTCGCCAACGAGCGTCAGTGGCTGGCCCTCCTCGGCGACGATCCCCTGGCGGCGGATCACCGGCGCCGCACCCCGAGCGCCTGCAACGCCCGTGCCGTCAGGTCAGCGAACGCCGGCGCTGCCGTATCGCCGCCGTAGTAGGAGCCCTTCGTGTTGTCGTCCACCAGCACCAGCGTGACGATTCGCGGCGCCGCGGCAGGTGCGAAGCCGACGAACCAGCCGACGTAGTGCGACTTCGAGTAGGTGCCGTTGACGACCTTCTGCGTCGTGCCCGTCTTGCCCGCGACGCCGTAGCCGCGGATCGCTGCCTTGACGCCGGTGCCCGTGGAGACGACGTTGCGCAGCATGACGTTCAGCTCAGCAGCGATCGCCGTGGGCAGCATCCGGATGCGCGCAGCTGGGACGGGGACGCCATCGATTCGATCGACGACGTGCGGTTGCGTCCACACCCCGCCGTTCGCCACCATCGCGTAGAACGCGGCAACCTGCAGCGGCGTGACGCCCAGACCCTGTCCGAACGGGATGTTGCCGATCGTCGTCCCCGACCACGTGCGGTAGTCGGGCACCGAGCCGCGCAGCTCTCCCGGGAGGTCGATACCGGTGGGTTTACCGAAGCCAAAGCGCGCGATGTACGGCGCGAAGTACTTGCCGTGATCGCCTGAGCCCTTGCCGGAGAGACGCTCGTAGGCGATCTTCACAGCGCCGACGTTCGAGGAGACGGTGAGGATCTGGCTGACGCTGAGCGACTCCGTCCCGTGGCGTTCGGCATCACAGATCTTGCGGTTGTAGATCCAGATGCAGCCAGGGATCGTGAAGCGCGTGCCCGGGGTGATCGCACCGCGGTCGAGACCGGCGGCGATCGTCGCCGTCTTGAAGGTCGACCCCGGCTCGTACTGGTCAGCGATCGCCCGCAGGCGCACCTCGTCCGGCGTCGCCTCACCGTACGCAGCAGAGGAGTTCGGGGCGGGCGTCGCGGCCATCCCGAGGACGCCTCCAGTGCGCACGTCGAGCACGATCGCCACGACGCTGCGGGCCCCGGTACGCCGCTGCGTTGAAGCCACCGTTCGCTCCGCCGCCGCCTGGATCTGCAGATCTAGCGCAAGCTGCAACCGTCCACCGTCGCGCGCCGGGGTGACCGCGATCGGCGAGATCGAGGCGCCGGTAGCGTTGCGCGTGAACCGCTCGAGCCCATCGTGTCCCCGCAGGGCACGGTCGTACGAGCGCTCCAACCCAGCGAGACCGTGACCGTCGATGTTCGTCGTGCCGACGATCGGCATCGCCATGCCAAGTGGGTACACGCGCTTCTCCTCCGGAATGAAGGTCAGGAGCGTCGAGACGTTCAGCGCCTGAAGCCGCGCGGCGGCTGCCGGATCAGCCTGGCGGACGAGGTCGATGTGACCCCGGTGCGCCGTCGTCAAGCGCGTGTAGATCACGTCGCGCGAGACCGACAGGGTGTCAGCGACGGCACGGGCAACACCGGCTGGATCGGTCAGGGGCACGTACGCGCCGACGGTGGTGGCCTCCTCCGCCAGTGCCAGGGGTCGGCCGCGGGCATCGACGATAGCGCCACGCGACGCGTGCAGACGCAGCGTCTCGAGGTGCTCGCCGTTCGCGAGCGCGGCGTACTGCGCGTGCGCGACGACCTGAAGCTGGACGGATCGGGCGATCACGGTCGCGAGCAGCACGAGACACCCGGCGAGCATCAGCCGGATCCGGCGTTCCGGCGACGGACGGCGACGGCGCCGCGGGGATCGGACGCTGCTCCTCACCGGGCGGCGACGGCCACGATCTGATGGTAGGCGCCAGCAGAGGGGATGACCATCCCGTATGTCCGCGCCGCCTCATCGACACGTGCGCGCGGGAACTGGCGGGCGAGCGCTGCCTGCTGGTTGACGACGTCGATGAGGACGGCGCGGCGGTTCGCGTCGATCGCGCCAGCATCCATGTTCGCCCGAAGCGCCCCGATCTGCAGTGCGACGATGCCGGTGAGGAGCGCGGTGACGACCGCGACGCCAAGGTACGTGACGGCGGAGGCCGCGCGGCCCGTCGTGCGGGTACGCGAGACACGCCGTCTCGCACGGCCGGTGCCCGGTCGCGGCGCGGCTCGGGCCCGCCGACGGTCGGCAGCGACCGTCACGTGCCGGCCACCGTTCGCTCGGCGACCCGCAGACGAGCGGAGGCCGCGCGCGGGTTCTCGCCGATCTCGTCGTCGGTCGGTCGGACAACGCGAGGCGTCAGGACGCGCAGCTCGGGCTCGGTGCCACAGCCGCAGATCGGGAGGTCCGGCGGACAGACGCAGCCACGAGACGCGTCGCGCATTGCACCCTTGACGATGCGGTCCTCGAGCGAGTGGAAGGAGATCACGGCGAGACGTCCGCCTGGGCGCAACACCTGCGTCGCCAACGAGAGGGCGTTCTCGAGCGAGCCGAGCTCGTCGTTGACGGCGATCCGCAACGCCTGGAACACTCGCTTCGCAGGGTGCCCCTGGCCGAAGAGCGCCGGGGTTGGAATGGAGCGGCGGATCGTATCGACGAGGTCGCCGCTCCGCGCGTACGGCTCGCTACCGCGTCGCCGACAGATGGCCCGAGCGATCTGACCGGCGTAGCGCTCCTCACCGTAGCGGTTGAAGATCCGCGCGAGCTCTCGCTCGTCAAGCTCGTTCACGAGGTTGGCCGCGGTACGAGGCTCAGACGGGTCCATGCGCATGTCGAGGGGCGCGTCGGTCGAGTAGGAGAAGCCGCGCTCCGTCTCGTCGACCTGCATCGACGAGATCCCGAGGTCAAGCAGCACCGCGTCGGCACGCACGCCAGTTGCCGCCAGGTTCCGAAGCGCGAGCGCGAAGTTCGCGCCGATCAGCCGCGTGCGCATGTCCGGGTGGTCGGCCGCGAACGCCGCGAAGTGGACGTGCACGTTCGGGTCGCGGTCAATCGCGACGTAGCACCCTCGACCTTCCATCCGTTCGGCGAGAACACGGGCGTGACCGCCCGCGCCGAACGTTCCGTCGACGACGGTCATCCCCGGATCGAGGTCGAGCCAGGCAACGACCTCTCGGTGCAGCACCGGGATGTGGGGCGCCTCAGCGATGTCGTTGGTGTGCCATGCGCTCGGCAGCAAGGTCGACGCTCCCTTCAAAGTCGTCGAACGCGCGACGCCAGGCGTCGCGGTTCCAGATCTCCAGTCGGTCACCGATGCCGGCGACGACGATGTCACGATCGATCACGGCTCGCTCGATCATCCGAGCTGGCAACGCGATCCTTCCCTGGCGGTCGATCTCGCTCTCATGACCGGCGTGGAGGAACCGGTGCATCTGTCGTCCGGCGCTCGTGAACAGGTCGAGGCGTGCCGTCTCCGCGGCCAGATACGCCTCCCATCCCTCCGGGTTGAACACCTGTAGACATGCGTCGATGCCACGGTTGACCCGGACGCCGTCGGTGAAGTGCGAACGAAGACGAGCCGGGATCGTCACCCGGTTCTTCTCGTCCAACCGCTGCTCGAACTCACCGAGAAGCACCGTTCAGTATCCCTCAACAACCACGATGCCCCACTTTACCCCACTTCACCCCCTATTGCAAATCGTCCACAACGCTACGAACAGGTGTTCGCATCGCGTCTCTGAGCGCAGCCATCAGCAGCCCTTCGCGGAGCCGCGCTTTCACCCCATCGCCTCGTCGGGGCGTCAGACGGGAGCGAGCACGAACGCGTCGTCACGGATGATCGGGTGGGCGACACCGGTGGCGTCGATCCCGTCGACCGAGACGGCGGGGCCGCCGATCATGAAGTCCGTGTGCACGCGCGAGACCGAGAGCCCGAGCTCGTAACGCTCGGCCTCCGTCAGCGAGCGAGCGCCGTGCACCGCGTCCGCGTAGGCGCTGCCATACGCGACGTGGCAGGTGGCGTTCTCATCGAACAACGTGTCCTTGAAGAGGAGGCCCGACCGTGCCACCGCGCTGTCACCGGTGACGAGGGCCACCTCACCGAGCTGGCGGGATCCCGCATCGGTCGCGATCTGCGCACGCACCACCTCGATGCCGCTGGTGGCGTCGGCTCGGACGATCTGACCGCCGCGGAACTCGACCTCGAGGCCCTCGACGAGAACGCCGGCGCACAACAACGGGCGGGTCGCGCGCACGACGCCGTCGACCCGTCGCCGATCGGGCGTCGTGAACACCTCCTCCGTCGGCAGGTTCACGACGCACCGCGAGCCGTTCTGCATCTCCTCCACGCCGGCCTTCCACCGCGAGCGCTCGAGCAGCCCGACGGTGAGGTCGGTACCGGCGCCATGAAACCGCACCGCCCGGAACGCAGCTGCGTTGAGGCTTGCGGAGCGCACATCGAGCCGCTGAAGGTGCGCGGCCCACGCCGCGACGGGATCGGGCTGATCGAGGCGCACGGCGGTCGCGACGGCATCCCAGAGCCGGTCGAGGTCAGGCGCGCCAAGCACCGCCTTCGCCCACCCCACCGTCGGGTAACAGCAGATCGCCCAGTTCATCGTCGCCTCGCGCTGCGCTCCGCGGATCACCTGATTGATCGGCATCTGGTCGAGCCCGGCACGGTGCGGGTCTGCCGAGCCGAGAAGCGCTGGCTCAGGATCGCCGTCGATGCGGATGTACGCGCCACCATCGGCGACCATCGCCGCACGAGCGTCGAGCCACGGCGGCGTCCACGCGAGCGTCGCCGGATCAGCTCCGTTCAGGCGGGCCAGCTTGACGTGCGCGTCCCAGTACCAGACATCGACGTACCGCGCGCCGACAGCGTACGCCGCGCGGGTGAGCTCGCGCGCAAACGGCGCCTGCTCGATCCAGGCGTTCACGAGCACGACCTGGCCCGGTTGCACGTTCGCACCGACGCGCACGACAAGGTCGGCGTAGGCTGCGGTCTGGCGCTCACGATCAGGCGTCATGTTCACAGCGTATACGGCCCGCGGCAGGCCACGGCGGCGGCTCCGCAGGCGGCACCAACGAGGACGGCATCGGCAAGCTCGGCGCCCTGGGACAAGGCCATCGTGACGCCGGCGAGGAACCGGTCACCAGCGCCGTAGGAGTCGACGACCTGGCCCGGCGGCGCCGTCGCATCCCAGCGCCGCCACGCCCCGCCGTTCGCTCTATGACGACCACCGAGCCTGCCCTCGGTGATCACCACTGCAGCTGGGCGCGGGTCGAGATCTTCCGGGTCGAACTGCTCAGCGGGATCCGACGCCGAACCGATCAGAACGTCAGGGGAGACACGGCTCCGCCGAAGCGCAGCGAGCCTGCGGGCCGTGACGACGAGACACGGCGCCCGGCGAGCACGCACCAGCACCTCGGGATCAGTCCCGGTGAAGTAGACCGCGTCGCAGGCATCAAGCGCCTCCCACGGAAGCCGGTCGGACGCCGCGACGTGCAGGTTGTCGCCGATCACCATGATGGTGCGCTCGGCGCCCTCGTCGATGATCGTCAACGCCTGCGTCTGCTCAACCGTCGCCGGCACGGCGTGCACCGAGATCCCCTCGTTCGCGAGGAAGGCACGGGCGCGCTCCGCCGCGTCACCGACGCCAAGCACGGTGAGCATCGTCACCTGCGCGCCGAGTCGCGCGAGCTCCACGGCCGTGACGACGGCACCGCCGCCCGCGAGGGAGTAGGGGTCGGCGAGGTGCGCGATCTCACCGGTCAACGGGTGGCGACCCGAGGCGAACGTCACCCACTCAACGTGCCCGATGACGACGATGCTCGGCGCTGGCACCGCCGCAGCGTACGTCAGCGGATGCGCACACGGACGCGCTTCAGCGCGGATCGGTTGCCCGACGTGTCGACGGCCCGCACCGCGATGACGATCATCGTGCCGGTTCGAACGGGCACGCGGAACGTGAGCGCGAGCCGGGCGGTCGTCGCGATCGTACGACCGCCAACGACGATCTCGTAGCGCGCGACGCGGACGTCATCCACCGAGCGAGACCAGCGCAACGCGACCTTCCGATGTGCGAGCGCCGTGGCGCGGACGGTGGACGGCTCGAGGGGTGCAAGGTGGTCCGGCGGCGGCGCGAGAACGACGACGGACGCACGGAGGCTCTCGAACCCCGCGGCATCGGTGGCGCCGACCTCGTACGTCGCCGCGCCAACGCGCGGCATGTCCACGTCCGTCCACGCGGTAGCGGGCGTCGTGGCGATCAACACGCCATCGCGATACACGTGGTACGCAGAGACGCGGACGTTGTCGACGCTCGCTGTCCAGGTAAGCGTCACCGACCACGGCAGCGGCGACGTCACCCCGGCGAGACCGCCGGGCATCGTTGGTGGGATCACGTCCGGCACGTCGATGACGCTCGGTTCCGACGCCGCTGAGAGATGACCCGCAGCATCCGTTGCCGCGACGGTGTAGGTGTGCGACGCTCCTGCTCGCGGGGTCTGGTCGAGGAGCGTCGTCGTTGACGCCGTGCCGATCGACACGCCGTCGCGGTACACGAGGTAGCCCGTCACGGCCACGTCGTCAGTTGACGCGGCCCACGCGACGGAGACGAAGGAGCTGCTGAGCGTCAGCAGCGGCACGCCAGGCGCGCTCGGCGGTGCCACGTCACCGACCGAGAGCGGCGCTGCCGTCGCGATCTCGCCCTCAATCGCCGCCGAGTTGACGGCGGCGACGCCGTAGACGAGGGAGACGTTCGACGGCGGAGACGGATCATGGAACGTCACGCCAGTCGGTACGCCGATCCGCAGGCCGTTGCGGTACACACGGTAGGACGCGACACCACCGGCATCGGTCGACGCCGTCCAGGAGACGTCGATCGCCGCACCGTTCCGCACAGCGACGACCGCGCCCGGGAGCGTCGGAGCGCTTGCGCCACCCGGCATCGCGACCTGCACGGTGGCACCGGTCGGCCCGACGTCAACCGTCGTGATCGTCGCACCGGTCACGGGGTCGGTCAGTGACTGGCCAGGGACGAGCGCCGCGTCGCTGTAGGTCGAGGTCGACGGTGTCGCGTCGACGAGCGCCGGCTGGGTCATGTTGAACGTGGCGGGCGCGACGCGGATCATCACTCCCGAGACGGGGGATGACCCCGCGGCGAAGGCGTCGAAGGCTGTACCGAACGGCTGGCGCACGTCAACGTAGAGCGCGTCGGCGCCACGCACGATGCGCAGCATCTGCGGCGCGTCGGTCGAGAGCTCCGACGGTGCGACGTGGTACGTCCCGCTCGCCGTCACGGTGTACGCGCCGGTCGGGGCGAGCCACCCGAGCTCGGCCTTGTGATACGCCGAGAACTGGCGCGTGGAGCCCGATCCCATGACGGAGTATGGGTCGCCGTACTCGGTCATCGTGCACGTGCCGGCGAGCGCTGTCCGCACGACCCCGTCGGAGCAGCTCAGAGCGTTTGCGTGGTGAACGCCGAGGTTGTGCCCGAGCTCGTGCGCTAGGACCCGCAGCTGCAGGTAGCCGTTGATCCAGGTCTCCGGCCCCGGAAGATCGCCAAGACCCGCCCATGCGCAGGAGGAGACCGTCGGGAACAGGAACATCACGTGGTCGTATCCCGTGAGAGCCGATCCGGCAGCTGCGCGCCCCTGGTTCGCCCATGTCGCGTAGTCGCAGCCGGTGCTCGCGGCTGGCAGCGTGTACCAGCCGAGCACCGTACCGGCGAGCTGTACCTTGCCGAACGACTGCTCCGCGTAGTAGGCACCGACCGAGGCCGGGCCTGAGAAGACGGCGGCAGCGACGCCGTCTGCGGTGAACGGGCGGCGGGTGTCGTTGGAGAAGTTGATCATCACCACGGCGAGCCGAGGTGTGGACGGTGCCGACGCTGGCTGGTCAGCGGCGAACGCGCGCCGCGCCGCGAGCGGGGCTGTGGTGACATGTGCCGCGGTGACGAGGAGGTGACCACCAACCCGCCGACCGACGAGCCGTACGTACGTTCCGGCGTGCAGGCTCGTCGCGCCAGGATCGAGCGCGACGAGCCCGCCCGGTGTCCGCAGGACGAGCGCCATCTGGCCCGGCGAGCGCGCATCGACGCCGTCGACGTGCACGAGCTGAACCAGGCCAGCAAGCGTGACCGGTCGACGGGACGCGGGTGCGCCAAGCGCCGAGGGAGCGCACGTGAGGGAGACGACGGCGAGGACGATCAGCGCGAGCAGCTGTCCCCGTCGCCGGCGCTCAGGGAGCAAATCGACCCTCAAGACGGTCGCGGAGAGCGAGCACGATCTCGGCTGCGGTGTGACCACCGACCGTCATCGCCGCCACGTGCAGCGCGCGGACGTCGCAGCGGGCCGAGCGAACGGCAGACTCGACGGCGGCGTGAAGCATGTCTGGCTCGTTCGCGTCTGGCGCGACGACAGCGAAGCTCGTTCGCCCGATCGTCTCCATCCGATACAGGGCGTCCGCCGGCCCGAGCACGCCGGCGAGGGCCGTCGCGAGGGCATCGACCGATCCTCCGTGCTCGCCGTCGGCGAGGCGCACGTCGATCCCCGCAACAGCGATCTCGAGCGGCAACGTCGCCTGCAGCGCGAGAAGACGATCGACATCCTCCGTGAAGCAGCGCTCGTCGCGGAGCCCGGTCACCGGGTCCGACCGCGAGACGCTCACGGCGCGCCTCGCCTGACGAGCGTGCCGGATTCCCGCCTTGATCGCCTCCGCCAGCACCGTCGGGTCGAACGGCTTCGTCACCACCGCGTCGGCGCCGGCATCGCTGGCGATCTGGGCGTACTCGGGCTCCTGGCGCCCGGTGACGACGACGATGTGCGCCGTCGCGAGCGCCGGGTCCTCCCGTGCAGCGCTGCACAGCGAGATCCCGTCAAGGCCCGGCATGAGCCAGTCCAGGACGATCGCGTCCGGGCTCGACGCCGTCGCACGTGCCAGCCCGGTGCGGCCGTCCGACGCAAACTCGACGAGCAATCCGACGTCCTCGAGCGCCCCACCGATCAGCGCGAGCATCCCCGGGTCGTCCTCACACACGAGGACCCGTCCAGGCGAATCAAGCGACACGAGATGACCGTGATCTCCCACGTCCTCGGTATCGACGGTGAGCGCTCGAGGGGCCGCACCCAGACGGGGGGTTAGGGCCTCGTCATCGTTCGCCCGAACCTCTGACCCAGGACACCTGTGGGCTGACTGTCAAACCGCGGCGTCATCGGGTGTCTGGAACGAGCGGGGGCGTTGCGCGTCGCGCAGGGCGTGCCGGGGCAAGTGCAAGCGGCGCGCGACGCTCCCGCGAAGCCCACGATCCGGCACGCACAGCGGGCCGCGGCGTGGTCGCCGGAGCTGGGCGGCGCAGCCGGCCGCAGGGTGGCGCAGCCGGCCGCAGGGTGGCGCAGCCGGCCGCAGGGTGGCGCAGCCGGCCAGCGCAGGACGATCCAGGCGCGCGAATGACCACGCCATTTGACAATCAGACCACTAGGCGGCGAGACCGGCCTGCTGTGCAAACCGCTGAAGCGCATCGAGGTGCGTGGCCTGCCCACCGTCGCCCCAAAACGGCGGCGTCTGCCCGGCCTGCCGGATCAGCGCGTCGAGCTCGCTCAGGCGATGGCTGGTGAACAGTCGCTCGGCGAGCGCGAGAGCCTCGTCGCGCGAGCCGGCACGGGCCTGCGTCGGAGGAACGCTCGTGGCGCTGCCGTTCCGAACGGTCACCCACCACCCGGTCGGACGATCAGGGGTGAGGAACAGGTGGTAGCCGTGCGCGGCCAGCCGTGCGCGGAGGTCATCGAACGGGGATCCGGAAGCGCTCACGGTCGAAGCGTACCGCGCGCGCCCCCAGCCGACACGGTTCGCCAAGGACAGACAACCCGTTCGAGACTGGCGTAGGACTACGCGTGCGAGCGGAGGTTCAGCGCACCCACCAGGGCGTCCTTCTGGCGGGCACCGCTCGTCTGCTCGACGACCTGCCCGTCCTTGAAGAGGACGAACGTCGGGATCGAGAGGACGCCGTACTGGCTCGCGAGCCCGGGCTCCGCGTCGATGTCGAGCTTCGCGACCTTCACCTTGCCGGCGTACTCGACGGCGATCTGATCGATGATCGGCGCAACGGCGCGGCACGGGCCACACCACTCGGCCCAGAAGTCGATGAGCACCGGGATGTCCGACTCGACGACCTCGCCCTGGAAGTTGCTGCTCGTGATCTCAACGGCGTTTGCCATGGTGCTCTCCCTGTCGCTCGCGGTGCTCCGACGCCCGTCGTGGGCGCCGCTCGCACACGCGGCCTCTGTTCGACTAGACGCTCAGGAGGGTCGGGAAATTCCCGTCATCGATCGGGGAGGCCGGGGCGCGGCCGAACCCAGCGATGTCAGGGTTCTGGCGCCAGCCATGGTAGTGACGCAAGCTGACGGCATCGCCGCTGTTTCCCTCGATGGTGTCGAGGTCGTCGGCGGACGCCGCGACCACGATCCCGACGTGTTGGTGCACGAACGAGATCACGTCGCCTGGCGCAGGAACCCCCGCCAGCCGTGGGAGGAAGCGCTTGCGGGCGACGAACCATGCCTGAAGCGATGGCGCCGATGCGATCCGCCAGCCATCCGCGCCGTCCGCGAAGGGCAGCCCAGCGCTGCGCCAGACCCAGGAGACGAAGTCCGCGCACCACGGCTCGGCGTGTCGCGCCGTGAAGCGGTCCACCCAGGCGCCTCGGTCGCGGCCCTCCTCGTGGATCCCGACATGAAGGAGCGCGCTGGCGATCGCGACGATCGACGCTGCATCGGCGCGTCGTCGGAACGCGGACAGCTCGTCCGTCCGAACTGGCGCCTGGGCGGCACGCCGAGGCGACTCAGCGGGGAACCGTGGCGTGATCGCACGCGTGACGATGGTGGCAGCGAGGACCGTCATGACGCAGACGACGACGATCTCGACGGTTGCCTGGCCGCGCCGACGTGCCAGCCGGCTCATGCGATCCCACGCATCGACGCGATCACCGTGAGGACCTCGCTCCCGACGATCAACAACAGCGACGCCGGGGCCAGCAGACAGCCGATCACGAGCATCATCTTTGGACCTGCGGCTGCAGCTCGGAGGCGCGCATCTCGCGTGATCGCCTCCCGGGTGTCGTCAGCGAGCGTTCGTACCTCCGCCGCAAGCGGCGTGCCGAGCTCCTCCGACGCTCGCACGAGGGCCGCGAGGGGACGCATCGCGGCGTCGTGACCGCCCGGCTGGCCAGGCCCTACGACGCTCCGTAACCCCGTCGCGAGCGGCTCGTCCGAGCGGCGAGCGACCGCCTCGATCGCGGCAGCGGTCGGTGCGCCACCGTCGAGAACGGAGCTGAGAAGCTGCAACGCCTGGGGAAGCTGACGCCGCAAGGTTCGGGCGCGTTGGGCAGCGCGCCCCTTTCGACGGGCAGCCGAGTTGATACACCCGGCCGCGAACGACGGAACGGCACAGGTGAGGGCCGGTTCTGCGCCGAACAGCGTTCCGACGGTCACCACGAACGCGATCGCCACCCACAGTCCGTCGCGGCGGCACCCCGGTTCAACGATGACCTTCCACGAGAGCGCCAGGCTTGCGACGCCCAGGGGGAGGCCAGCTGCAAGCGTCGCGACGGCCATCACCTGATGGCGTGCACGATGCGGTGCATCGCGATCAACGCGACGAGGGTGAGCACGCCGCTCGCGGCGACGATCGCACGGCCGGCGCCTGTCAGAACGAGCGGCGCCAGGAGTTGCCGATCCGCGAGCCCCTCGAGCGCGAGCGCGGCGATCGGCAGGCCCGGGACGACCCTACCGGCGAACCGCGCCTGTGCCGTCGCCACACGCGCATCCCCGGCAAGACGCTCTTCCGCTGCAAGCCCCTCCGCGAGGGAGCGTAGAGCGGCGGAGAGGTCGCCACCGAGCTCGGCATGCAGCTCGACGGCGGCGATCAAGGCGCGGCCGCCTTCGACATCGGCGAATGCCGCGAGCGCGTCGCCAGGAAGGTGTCCGGCGTTGGCCAGCTCGGCGGCCCGGCGTAGCCGGGCGGCGACAGGCTCGGGAACGACGTCCACGGAGCGGTCGAGCGCGACCGCGAACGGGAGCCCCGCCGCATAGCAACGCCCGATGGCGCGAGCGACGTCGGGCATCGCCGACTCGACATCGCGACGGTCGCGACGCTTGCGGTTCACGCTCGACTCGCGATCAGGTCGTTCAGGGCGGAGGGCGATCCGATTCGCCAGCCACCTGCGATCGCCTCGACGGTCGCGATGTCGGTCACCCGACGCCTGCCATCCGGCCAGCGCTGCTGGTGCACGACGACGTGGATGGCGCCAGCGATGCTCTCGCGCACGGCCTGGTGGGGGATGTCAAGGCCGCCCATCAAGGCCATCGTCTCGAGCCGTCGGACGGCATCTGCTGGACCGTTGGCGTGCACGGTTGCCATCGATCCATCGTGCCCGGTGTTCATCGCGAGCAGGAGGTCAAGCGCCTCACCACCGCGCACCTCGCCAACGATGATGCGGTCGGGTCGCATCCGCAGCGCGTTCCGGATCAACGCGCGAAGGTCGATCGCGCCGCGCCCCTCTACCGAGGGTGGACGGGCTTCCAGTCGCACGACGTGCGGCACGGGAAGCTGCAGCTCGGCTGCGTCCTCGACCGTGACGATCCGCTCCTCGGGACGCGCGAACGCGGTCAGGGCGGCGAGCGTCGTGGTCTTTCCAGAGCTGGTACCGCCCGAGACGATCACGTTCAGCCGCCCCCGCACGATCGCTTCGAGGAGCGCGGCCTGCTCCGGCGTGACGGTCCCGAGCCGTACCAGATCGGCGGCAACCAGGCGACGAGCGCCGAAGCGCCGAACGGTGAGCGCCGGGCCGTCGACCGCGAGCGGCGGCAGGACCGCGTTCACGCGTGACCCGTCCGGCAGTCGAGCGTCGACGAGCGGCGTCGCGTCGTCGATTCGCCGCCCGCAAAGGCCAACGAGACGCACGATCGCCTGGCGGAGATCTGCTGCGTCTCGGAACTCGACCGGTGATCGTTGCAGCCGCCCACCAACCTCGACGTAGACGCTTCGCGGGCCGTTCACAAGGACCTCGGTGACCCGAGAGTCGGCGAACAGGGTCGCCAGCGGTTCCGGTACGCCGACGTTCATCGCCCCCCCTCGACGACGGCGCGGAGCCGACGCGATACGGCGCTTCGTGGGCGCGGCGACGCGAGTGTTGCGCGCCGCATTCGCGGCACGACGACGGCATGCCCGACGCTACCTCTCCCGCGTTCGAGCCCGAGCGCCGCGAACGGTGCGACGTCGTTCAGGACGAGATGCGGCGTGAAGCGCTCCGCGCCGATGCGGGAGAGGAAGGCTGCGTGGTCGACGGCGAGAGCGTGGTGGCGCGCACCGCGACGGAGAACGACGACGGCTGCGTCCGCCTCGCGGATCACCTCGATCGCAGGGCCGACTGCACGACCGATGTCGACGACGACCGTCGGGTACCGCTCGGCCGCGGCGCGTACGAGCTCACCCGCGATCCCCTCTCGCACGAGCCAGGCAAGGTCGGGGCGACGAGGCGACGCGAGCACCGCTCCCCACTCGACATCGACGGCGAGCCGCTGCCAGGCACGCCGGCCCGCAGTCTCGCCTGCAAGCCCCGCGGCGGTCACGGGAACGGTCACTCCGGCGAGCTCGCCGACGTCGCCGCCAAGGAGGTCGAGGTCAAGAAGCGCAGCAGGCGCCGTGCTGGCGCGCGCAAGGAGGTACGCGATCGACGAGGTGCCGACTCCGCCGACGGCGCCGGAGACGACAATCACGTGTCCCCGGCGGGCGTGCGGGTCGAGGAGCGTGGAGAAGGCCGCGGCGGTGCGCACCGCGTCAACGAGGGCGAACGGATCGAGCGGGCGGCCGACCGTGCCGCGCGCGCCGGCGCCCATCGCGGCCGTGACAGCAGCGATCGACGGTGCTCCGTCAAGCACCAGGACGACCGGGACGGTTGCCGAGAGCTCGCGGCATCGGTCGAGCGCCGACCGTTCGGCGTCGCCCGCCACGAGGAGCACGTCCGGGATCGCCAGCGGTGATCGCGCGAGCTCGATCCCGTCTGCCTCGCCAATGGCGTCGCCGATCTCGCGCTCGAGGAGCGTCGCACCACCAACGATGTTGACGATGATCGGCCGATCGGAGCTCATCATCCCGCACCCCGTGGCAGGAGGCGAACATCGCGTCCGGCGGACTCGGCGAGCGACAGCGTCTGGGCGTCGCGCGCCCGGAGACGGAGCGCAACCGCCCAGCCACCGCCATCGGAGATCCGCGTCGGCCGCCCGAGCACCGTCGCGCCGTCAATCCTCTGCGCATCGACGTTTGCTCCGCCGATCATCACGTCAACGACGACGCCGGGTTCAAGGAGCCCAGGGAGACCGGAGACCTCATCGACGCGAACGCCAACAGCTCGCTCCGACGGCCGCACCAGCGGCACGCGGCCAGGCTCTCTGAGCAACGAGGCGACGAGCGGGAGGCCGTGCGGGATCGCGACGGCAGCCTCTCGGAAGGCAACCAGATCGAGCCGACCGATCGCGCCGTCCGGAACGAGGTTGGAGAGGTGGGCGACGGTGACGTTCGCCGGATCGATCGTCCCACCGGCCGGAACGGCGCGGACGAGGATCAGCACGGGTCGGCCAGATGCTGGGTGCGCGTCACCGGCCGGGACGTTCCCGCCACGCGCGAGCAGGAGCGCGAGCACGGCAGCGACGACAAGCCCTATCGCTCCGACGCGGGTCACGTCGCCACCGCCACGACAGGCACGGGAATGCGCACACACGCACAGGTGCCGCCCTCGGAGCGTGGGGCGAGCGAGAACGTGCCACCGTGCGCCGCGACGAGCTCGGCGACGATCGCCAGTCCAAGCCCCGTCCCGCCTCCCTCGCCGTGCTCGAACGGTCGCATCAGGTGGTCGACGCGTGCCGGATCGATGCCGACGCCGGTGTCCTCAACCAGCAGGTCGACGCCGGTGGCGTCGTGGCGAGCCCGGATCGTTACCGAGCCGGCTTCAGGAGTGTGACGGATGGCGTTCGTCGCGAGGTTCGTTAGGACCTGCGCAAGGCGCCGGCGGTCGCCGTGCACTCGAGCTCCGGAGGGGCACTCCGCCCGCACGACGACGCCGCGCTCACCCGCGATCGGACGGACGCGCTCCTCGACCTCGTCGAGCAGAGCGTCGACGTCGACCGGCGCAAGCGTGACGCGGAGCGCGCCAGCTCCAGCCTGCGAGAGCGTGAGGAGGTCGTCCACGAGCGATGTCAGCCGGTCGGTCTCACGACCGATCGCCACGAGCCGCCGGCGATCTTCCGGGAGGGCCGCGCCACGCTCGAGGGTGTACGCGTAGCCCTTGATCACGGTGAGCGGCGTGCGCAGGTCGTGGGAGACCTTTGCGATGAACGCCGAGCGCGCCTGTTCGAGCGCGCCGAGCCGGCGCGCCATCCGGTCGACGTCCGTGCCGAGGCGGGCGAGCTCGTCTGATCCGCGAAGCTCGGCCCTCGCCTCGAAGTCCCCGTCTGCGACCTGTCGCGCGACGTCTGCGACACGTCCCAGCCGGCGAGCGTACGAGGCGCCCGCCCACAGCGCCCACCCCATCGTGCCGGTCAAGACGAGCACGAGGGAGATCACGAGCCCGACGCGTTCTTGCCGCTCGATCGCACCAGCACGACGATCGTCGACGATCACGAGCCCGCCGGCCGCCGATCCGTGGATCGCGATCACGCGACGCCCGTCAACGACCACCCGGTGATATCGGGGGACTCCACGACCGATCAGATCGGCCGCGCTCGGCACGCCCGGCGCGATCGCACCGACGTCGCTCACCCGCCGCGTACCGACCGGAAGGGGAGCCTCCGCTGACAGGAGAGCCTCGAGCGCAGCCGTCCGCTCAACGTCGACGACGTGTTGCCGATCGACGATCCGGTTCACCGGCAGCACAACGAACGCGCCAAGCGCCGCACCGAGGGTGACGGCGACGGCGGCGACCGCGAGCACGAGACGGTTGGCGAGAGCGCCGCGCATTAGGCTCCGGCAACGAGGCTGTAGCCGATGCCCCACCGGTTGATGACGAAGCGCGAGCTCGGGTCGATGTCCTCAAGCCGTCGCCGAAGCCGTGAGGCATGCGAGTCCAGCGTGCGCGTCGTGCTGGCGTCGCGGTAGCCCCACACGCGTTCAAGCAGCTCCTGCTTGGCGTAAACCCGTTCCGGATCGCGCGCGAGCGCGCTGAGCAGGTCGAACTCCTTGGCCGGAAGGGCCAGATCGACGCCTGCAACGCGAACGGTACGTCGCGTCATGTCGATGCAGATCGGCCCGACTGAGAGCTGCTCAACGCGACGGGTTCCGGACACCCGCGCTGCGAGGGCGTTGATGCGTCCGAGCAGCTCCGGGTAGTGAAACGGCTTCGTCACGTAATCATCTGCCCCACGCTGGAACCCACGAACCCGGTCCTGCTCCTCGGCGCGCGCCGTCAGCATGATCACGCCAACGTCCGGGTCACCGGCGTCGCCTTCGCGGATTCGTCGGCACAGCTCGAAGCCGGAGCCATCCGGCAGACCGACGTCGATCAGCGTGATGTCAGGGCGCACCTCGGCGAGCAGGAGCGCCCCCTGCGCGAGCGACGAGGCGCCGACCACACGGTGGTCATCCATCCGCAGGTTGTCGGCGAGGAACTCGAGGATCGCTGGCTCATCCTCGATCACGAGCAGGCTGACGCCCATGGCAGGTCGCTCCCGGGAGGTGGTGTGTGGAGGGGGCGCCCGGCGACACGTTCCGTCGCGCCGTTTCCGGGTGCTCCACCACCGTACGACGAACCGTCGCGGTTCGCAAGGTCTCGAGCCGCGTTGTCACGGTCGCGCGACGGTCCGCGCGCCTTTCGTGACGATTCCCTCCACGCAGGTCGGGTTGGTCACCGTCGGCCACACCACCGGCGGTGGGTTCCGCCCGGCCGAGCGGCAACCGCTTGAGCGCGTCGGACTCTGGATCGCCGGTAGCTCCCGATCAGCGTGCAGCGACGGCGCGGTTCACGCCGACGACGATCGCGCGCAGCGAGGCGGTGAGGATGTTCGAGTGGATGCCGCAACCCCAGGTCGTCGTCGTGCCGGCGTCGACCTCGACGAAGGCCGCTGCCGTCGCATCCTCGCCGCCGCTCATCGCGTGCTCGTGGTAGGACCGAACGCGAACGCGCACGCCGACCTCTGCGAGAGCGTCGCAGAAGGCCGCGATCGGGCCGTTCCCGCTCCCCGAGACCTCGTGGCGCTCCCCGTTCAGCTCCAGGACGACCGCGATCCGGTCGGCCTCGTCGTCCTCCTCGGCGGACTGAAGGCCATAGCGGACGAGCCGGAGCGGCGCAGCCGGGTCGACGAACGCAGAACGGAACTCCTCGAGCAGCCGCTCACCCGCCACCTCCCCGCCCTCACGGTCGGTGATCCCCTGCACCGCTCGCCCAAACTCGACCTGCAGCCCGCGTGGTAGCTCGAGGTGGTGCTCTGACGCCATCAACCACGCCGCCCCACCCTTGCCGGACTGCGAGTTGACGCGGATGATCGCCTCGTACGAGCGCCCGACGTCAGCCGGGTCGATCGGCAGGTACGGCACCTCCCAGGCGGCGTCGTTCGCCTCCTGCGCGCGAGCGTCCATTCCCTTCTTGATGGCGTCCTGGTGGCTTCCCGAGAAGGCCGTGTAGACGAGGTCACCGACGTACGGGTGGCGCGGGTGGATCGGGAGCTCGGTGACCTCCTCGCAGGTCAGCCGGACATCGTCGATCGACGACAGGTCGAGCCCCGGATCAACGCCCTGGCTCATGAGGTTGAGGGCCATCGTGACGAGGTCGACGTTGCCCGTGCGCTCGCCGTTCCCAAAGAGGGTGCCCTCTACGCGGTCAGCCCCTGCGAGCAACGCAAGCTCTGCCGCGGCGACGGCCGTTCCGCGATCGTTGTGCGGATGGACGGAGACGATCGTCGCTGAACGGCGAGACAGGTTCCGGCACATCCACTCGATCTGGTCGGCGTGAACGTTCGGCGTTGCCGACTCGACGGTCGCCGGGAGGTTCAGGATCAGCGGCCGCTCGGGGGTTGGTTCGAAGACGTCCGTGACGGCCTCGCAGACCTCGAGGGCGTAGTCAAGCTCGGTCAAACAGAACGTCTCCGGCGAGTACTCGAATCGCACGTCCGTGCCCGTCGCCTCGAGCCCTGGCGCGAGCTCGCTGCAGTAGAGGGCGCCATCCGTCGCGATCCGCTTGATGCCATCGCGATCGAGCCGGAAGACGAGCCGGCGCTGCGCCTCGTTCGTCGAGTTGTAGAGGTGGACGATCGCCTTGCGCGCACCCCGCAAGCTCTCGAACGTGCGCCCAATCAGGTCCTTTCGCGCCTGCGTGAGGACCATCAGCGTGACGTTCTCCGGCACGCGATCGTTGTCGATCAGGAAGCGGATGAAGTCGAAGTCAGCCTTCGACGCGGCCGGGAAACCAACCTCGATCTCCCTGAATCCGACCTGAAGCAGCATCTCGAACAGGCGAAGCTTGCGCCCCAGATCCATCGGGTTGACGAGCGCCTGGTTGCCGTCGCGCAGGTCGACCGACACCCACACCGGCGCTCGCGTTAGCGTCCGCCCTGGCCACGCCCGATCGCGGAGCTCGACAGGGGGGAACGGTCGATACTTGTGCGCAGGCATCGCCGGCATGGCCGTCACGCTACCACGAGGGTGACGCCAACCTCGATGCCAAGCCGCTGGGCCTCGCCGGCACCGATCTCCAGGATCCGACGAGCACCGCGCGCGCGGGCGATGCGCCACGGTCGGAGGTGACGGGCGACACGCACGACCCGAAGGTCGTCGGTGAGGAACACCGCGTCGATCGCAAACCGCATGAACAGCATGTGAATCATCCCGGTTGGGTCGCTCAAGAGAAGCCCTTCGCCCGGCTCGAGACCGTCACGCCCGAGCAGCCCGCGGGCGTTGCCCCGTTCGAACGATCCGGAGACGGTGACGTTGTCAAGCAGCACGAGGCCGCCCGAGTCTAGGATGCGCGCCATTCCCGGAGTCTCGCAGGGCGCCGGGCCGTAGACTTCGGTCCGGTGGCCGAGCCGCTGTACCGAAGCGGGGACGACGTGACGATCGAGCACGCCGGACTGCGGTACGCGTTCGCGATCGATGACCTCACCGTGCGTGTCCGCGAGGCAGCGCGTACCCTCCATCTCGATCGGTTGCCGCCGTCACACCTCGTCGAGCTGCTGGTCACCGGCGACGACCCCGACCACGTCGTCCCGTCAGAGAGGATCGACGACGTGGTCTACTGGCTCCGGAAGCTCGTGTTCCGCTCGGCCTGGCATGACGTCCGCATCGAGGCCGGCCTGCTCGACACGTCGTTCGATGAACGCTCCGGCGCGTTTCGGCACCAGTACGGGGGACACGACCTTCCGCCCGCGCTCGCACCACCACCTGCCAGCCTGACCGAGGAGGCCTGAGCCAGCGGCCTCTTGCCGCGGCGAGGGACGAGGCTGGCACGAGCTGTACGCAGGCGATGCGCACCCTCGAAGCCGGCGTAGTATGCTGACGTGGTGCACGAGCCTGCGACGACTGACTCCGCTGTGTTGCGCCGAACCGAGGAGCACGTCGATGCGATCCGGAGCGCCGCGACCGACCTGACAGCCGTGCTACCGACACGGATCGAGGCCGCCGTCGCGCGGGCGCTAGCGTCGCCGGATGGCGGGTCACTTCCACGTCACGTGTCGGAGATCCACCGCGCGGTGACGTCGATCGCCGAGGCGGTGCGCGTCGTCAGCCGCGACCTCCAGAGCGAGCGACTCGGCAGGGTCGGCGACCTCGAGGTGCTGGTCGATCTGATCGCTTCGAGCGCGGAGAGCACCCGAGGTGACCTGCAGCGCCTCGATCGGCGGGTCGCGGCGATCGAGTCGGCGCTCACCACACTCGCCGACACCGTGAGCCGCCTCGTGCCGACGGTCGAGAACGTGAACGAGAAGCTCGATCGGCGCATCCGGATCTCGGTTCAGACCGATCCGGCGACGACCACGTTCGCTCCGTAACGCGCACGCGACAGCCTGCGCGCCTCCCGTGACGGCGGGCCGACGTACGCTCGATGCATGCGTCCAAGTCATGGGCAGGCGGTGGTCGAACACCTCGGCGTGGTGATCTGCGTGGCGTCCTTGATGCTCGCCACGGTCGCCGTCGCACGGCACACCTCGCTCGCAGACGCCGTCCGCTCAGCGCTGCTCGGTGATCCACCAGCACCCCGCCTCCTGCCAGAGGAGACGGCGCTAACGATGACCGCCCTCCGGGGAGGCGATGGCGCGCCACGTGTTGACGACACCGTCGCCCTCATCGCGTCGCGGGTCGGCGAGGCGACGGCTGAGCGCCTCGTCGCCTTGCTCGCCTACGAGACGTACGCAGCAGCGACGCTCGGTCGGGCGAACGACGAGTCAGAGGTGCCAACCGGTCTCGGCAGCGCGCGAGTCGTCTCGCGCAGGGACGAGCTGGCGGCGGTCAGCCGCCTCGACCGCGCGAGCCGAAAGAACGCGAGGATGAACGTCGCGCTCGACGCGGCGGCGATCGGCGCCGGCGTCGCGAGCGCTGGGGTCGGCCTCGTCGCCGGCGGCGTGGCGGTCCTGCTGCAGAGCAGCACCGGCGACGCCATCCTTCCGGCAGGTGCCGAGGCAGGGGACGTCGAGGTCTGCCTGCCGATCGTCTGGCGCAGCACCGCCAAGCAGCCGCGGCGCGTCGCCCCGGCGACGCTCGTTGCCGGCGGCACCCCGGACGTCTACCGCGATCGCCTGCGCGCCATCCCGGCAGCGCTCGTCGTGGTCTTCCGCCGCGGCCGGGCGATCGACCGTCGCGTCGCCGCATTCCGGGGCTGCAGGTGATCGACCGCCGCGGCCAGGCCTCCGTCGAGGGTCTCGCTCTCTGGGCCGTTGTCGCCGCAGGAGCCGCCGCGGCGGCAGCAGCGATCGCGTCGTCGTCACTCCCAGCCGCGATCGTCGACGCAGTGCGCAGCGCGATCGTCGGCGCTCCGTCGGATCGTGGAACGGAAGTTCTCGATGGCGCCCTGAAGCCGGGAGGCCCGTCTCTGCTTCTCGTGCGAACGCGGCTCCGCCTTCGGCTCGGCGAGGTCGCGGCGACCGAGCTGCTGCGCGCCGCGGTGGAGCAGGTCGTCAATGGGAGCGAACGTCAGCAGGGCTCTCTCGACGTGACCGCCCTCGTCGGTGGCAAGAACCCTCACATCCGGCTGATCGCGACAGCCACGGGCCCGCTGCGACTCGTCGGGATCGCCAGCGATGAGGCCCTTCCCGACCCGATCGGCATCTCTCTCTCGCCGACGACCGTCGTCGGCGGAGTGATCGCTGCGTCGGTGCACGCGTCCGGTCACGGGCGGGTCGTCGAGGTTGTCGGGGCCTCGTTGCGAGAAGGGACGGCGATCGCCGGGCATGCGTGGACGGCTGTCGGGATCGTGTCGGACATGATCGTCACTGCCGCGGGCCTCCCGCCCGGTGCCCGCGCAGGCGATGCGACGCTCTGCCGGCCGGTCGACATCCGCTGGGTCGCCTACGGCCGCCCCTACCGTCGCCCGACCGCCGAGGGGCACGAGCTCGTGATCGTTCGCAACGGCGTCGTCGTCGCGCGCTACGTTCCAGCGGTCGAAGGGCCCTGCACGTAGGGGGTGCGAGGCGGTCGCTTACGGTCCCGGTTGACGCCCTCAACGCCGGCGATCACGAGCGCAGCAATCGGGCGCTACCGCGCTCCGAGCACCCCACGGAGGCAATCCGCCACCGATCGCGGTCAGCTGCACGCCACCTGTGAAGCGCACGGGCGGCGGGCACGGGCGGTCGTCCAGCAGGGCGAGTCGCGCCTGGCACCGAGCCGCTCCGGGCGACAGATATCTTCGCTGGAGCGGCTCAGGCGCCACGGGACGGCTCCGGCTGCGAGGCCAAGCTCGCCACCGCCGTCGGGTCGCGCGACGCGGCGGTCAGTGGTGGCCGACGACGCTTCGCACGGCGCTCGTGAAGCCGTTCGCGATCTCCTTCGCGACGCCGGCGCCACCCTTCAGCTGCGTCATCACCGCAAGCAGCAACGCCGCGACGGCGAGAAGCAAGCCAAGGTACTCGACCGTGCCCTGCCCTCCCTGTCGTCGGATCCTGCGGCAGAGCCGGTGGATCTCTTCCACGGTGCCTCCCTCGGTTCGGCGACCGTGCTGGTCGCACACCGATCGTCGCGCGGGTCACACTGACCGCGGGCACGCGGACACGCACAGGACACGCGCGGACCGCGGCACGATCGGCCGGTCCGTCAGACGGGCGTGACGAGCGGACCGGGTTGTCGAACCGGCTCGCGCGGAAGCTCGCAACCGAACAGGGCACCGCCCTCAACGGCATCACCCACGGTCACCCTCCCGCCCATCGCCAGAGCGAGCTCGGAGGCGATGGCGAGCCCAAGGCCCGTCCCGCGCGCGTCCTCCGAGTAGAACGGACGGAACACGTCCGCGCGCCGGTTCAACGGCACGCCAGGGCCCGCGTCGGCGACCTCGAAGCGGACAGCGCGCAGCCCGGCGCTCGCGGACACGCGGACAACGCTATGAGGCGGTGACCAGCGAACGGCGTTGTCGAGCATGTTCGCGAGGATCTGAAGGATCCGGTCGCCATCGCCAACGACGACACCGAGCGCGTCGCCAGCGAGCTGGATCTCGACGCCCTTCTTCCGGGCGCCGCCGAGCGCCGCGGCCACGCCACGGTCGAGAAGCACGTCGAGGTCCACGTCGTCGGACACGAGGGAGAACCGACGACCTTCCAGCTTCGCGAGATCAAGGATGTCTCGGATGAGCCGCTCGAGACGCCTCGCCTCGGCCTCGATGATCGCGAACGATGTCGCCGGCTCGTCGACGATCTCGTCGAGCAGCGCGCCGATGTGACCCTGAATCGACGTAAGCGGTGTCCGTAGCTCATGGGAGACACGCATCAGGAAGAGCCGCTCGTGCTCCCGCGCGGCCTGGAGCTGGTCTGCCATGTCGGCGAAAGCACGGTTGAGGACGCCGAGCTCGTCACGTCGTCGCCGATCGAGGGTGACCTCGAAGCGTCCGCGCGCGACGGCGTTCGCCGCGACGACGAGGCGGCGGATCGGCGAGGTGAGCCGCACGCCGAGAAGGAGCCCGAACACGGCCGCCACGGCGAGGCCGACCTCGAACGCGGGCGCGAGGCGCGCGGCCCAGAAGCGTTGCTCCGGGGCGAGCCCGGACAGCGGGCGGGCGAGGACGATGGCGCCAATCGCATCCTGCTCGCCCGTCGGGGTAGACCGGTTGTCGCGCGTGAAGAACACGCCGGCGGCGACGACGAGCGCTGGCTGACGCGCGCCAGGCGGCGTCGCGACGGTGGAGAGCGTCGCACCAGAGTCGATCGCGCCCCAGTCCAGCGCGAGGCCGTCCCAGACCGGGACGTTCCCGCCCGGATACGGGAACCGGGTAGCAGGGTTCGCGACGTAGAAGATGTCGGCAGCGGTCACCTGGGTCACGTCGTCGGAGAACAGGACGGGCTTCCCGGTCTCAAGGAAGAACCGCCGCGCGCTCTTCGCGAACAGCCGTGCGACGCCTGGAGCCTGCGCGCGGAGCGTCGCCTCGGTGGCGCTGCGCTCGTACGCCGTCACGGTACGGGTCGTCAGGACCAGCGCGAGGGCGCCCGACGCGATCACCGGCAGCGCGACGAAGGTGATGAGACGGAGACGCAGCCCGAACGAGGCCCTACGACGATGGCGCATCGTCGGCGACCTTGTACCCGACGCCCCAGACGGTGACGATGCCGCACGCCTCACCGACCTTGCGCCGGACCTGTCGCACGTGAACGTCCACGGTGCGCGTATCGCCGGCGAAGGTGTATCCCCAGACGCGCTCGAGCAACTGGTCGCGCGACAGGACGAGCCCGCGGTGCTCGACGAGCGCGTAGAGGAGGTCGAACTCCTTCGGGGCGAGCGCGATCTCCGCGCCGTCGACCGTCACCTCGCGTCGCGGTGCATCGATGCGCAGCCGCCCGTAGCTCAGCGTCGTCCGCTCGCTCGACGGCGGCGGTGGCGCAGAGACACGCCGGAGGATCGTCTTGATCCGCGCCACGAGCTCACGTGGATTGAACGGCTTCGTCACGTAGTCGTCCGCGCCAACCTCGAGGCCGACGATCTTATCGATGTCGTCGTCGCGTGCCGTGAGCATCACCATCGGCACGTTCGAGGTTGCACGGACGCGCCGGCACACCTCCAGCCCATCCATGTCGGGGAGGTTCAGGTCGAGGAGCACGAGAGCCGCACCGCTCGTCGTCGCGGCTACGACCCCGGCGGCTCCTGTCGTAACGTGCTCGACGCTGAAGCCAGCCTTCTCGAGGTACAGCCGCACGAACGAGGCGATGTTCTCCTCGTCCTCGACGATCAGGATCCGATCAGCCACGGGCTCATCGTAGTCGCCGAGCTCGTGCGCTCACGATTCAGCCTGCGAGAAGCAGGGTGCGCCGGCCCCGGTAGATACGTCCGACCCCATCGACGGTATACGTCCCACGTCCGTCGAGGGCGACCCGCCCAGCCCCGGTGATGCCCACCGAGAACCGCGCGCTGGAGACGAGCGTGACGGTAAAGGCCGTCCCGTCGACGAGAAACCGGATCGGCCGCAGAACGACAGTCGCGTGGGTCGGGATGTCGAAGCGGACGCATGGTCGTCGCTTCGACACGGAGACACAGGTCGTCGTCAACGTTGCGTTCCCGTCGATCGCGATCCGCGCACCTGCGCGGAGATCGGTCGCGAACACCGTCGCGTCGCCCACGGAGGTGTACACGAGCCGGCCCTTGCCTACCACGTTCGCTCCGGTGCCGCGGGCCAAGGCCGTTGCTGCGACGACGACCGAGGCGACGAGCACGAGGAGCAGCGTTGCGAGGCGGCGATATCGCGACATGCTACGAGTATGCACCCTCGAGATGCGGTGCGTGTACGCGCGCCGTAAGGATTCGGTAAACGGGCGCGCAGCCGGGGTGACGTAGCGAGCTCAACCCCAGGCTACGCACCGTGCTCGTGGAACCCTCGACCCGTCTTGCGGCCGAGACGCCCGAGCTCGACGAGGCGCTGCAGCCGGGCAGGCGCGGCCATCCGCGGCTCGTGTAAGCCGTCATGCAGCGCCGCCGATGCGTGGGCCTGGACGTCAAGCCCGATCATGTCCATCAACGCGAACGGCCCCATCGGCCAGCCGGCGCCGAAACGCATCGCCCGGTCGATGTCGTCCGCTGACGCTCCTGTCTCCTCCATGACACGGACGGCGTCGTTGAGAACGGGAATGAGGATCCGGTTGACGAGAAAACCCGGCGTATCGGCACAGGGCACCGCCTCCTTGCCAAGCGTCGTCGCGAACGCCAGCGCTTCAGCGAACACCTCCGGATCGACCGCGACCGTTCGAACGACCTCGACCAGCCGCATCAGCGGCGCTGGGTTGAAGAAGTGGAGACCGACGACGCGCTCAGGTCGTCCGGATGCGCCAGCGATCGCCGAGACGGAGAGCGCTGAGGTGTTCGTCGCGAAGGTCACGTCAGGCCGGCACATCGCGTGGAGACGGGAGAAGAGCTGCTGCTTCGGCAGGAGCTCCTCGACGATCGCCTCGATGACGAGGTCGACATCGGCGAGCAGGTCAAGGTCGTCCGCCACGCTGAGCGAGCCGAGCGCGCTCGCCGCAGCTTCCTCCGTTAGCTGCCCTTTCGCCACACGCCGCGCGAGCCCGTCACGGACCCGCCCGCAACCGCGTGCGGTCGCCCCTTCGAACCCGTCCCACGCAACGACGCGGTACCCGGCCTCGAGGCAGACCTGCCCGATCCCCGCACCCATCGCGCCGAAACCGGCAACCCCGACCGTCCGCACCGACACCCTGACCTCCTGTTAGCTCCTCGACCTGTGTGCGGGAACACTAGACTTGATCCCATGTCGACGCCCCGCGACCTCGAGCGAGCGAGAGCCGGGCTCGTGCACCGCCACGCAGAGCTCCGCGCCGACCTCGGCGGTCTGCTGCTCGAGATGGCTCGCCGGGACACCTTCAACCTGGCGCTGCTCGAGACGAAGGCGCGAGCAGCGGTCGCCGTTGAGACGGAGATTGCCGCGCTCGACGCGACGCTCGCCGCGCCGGCGGCGTCCGTCCCGGCGGCCGTCGCCATGCCGTCCGCCCCCGCTTCGTGTGGACGGTGCCACGGCGAGGTTCCCGCGAACGCCAACTTCTGCCCGTTCTGCGGAGCGCCACGGGGGAACGCGTGACTGACGACGCCCCGTTCGTCGAACCAGCGCGCTGCACGGCCTGTCTAGGCGTGGTCGCCGATGGTCAGCGCTACTGCCTCCAGTGTGGGCACCCGCTGACCGCGGACGCACGGACCGGTGGCTTCGACGCCCGGCAGGGGCCGCGGCCGTCGCTCCTCCTCGGCGGCGGCGTCGCCGTCGTCCTGGTAGGGGTGCTGATCGCCTGGTCGATCACGCGGACCGGCGCGCGCCACGTCAGCAGGCCGGGCGGGGTCTCGACGACCGCCCACACGCAGCCGCCCGTGTCGACCCTGTCGCAGTCTGGCACCTCGATGATGACGTTCACGAGCACGGTGCCCGAGACGAGCACGGAGCAGACGAGCACGGCACAGACGAGCACGGAGCAGACAACGACCGAGCCGACGACGCCCTCCTGTGTCCCGCCCGTCGCGGCAGTCGATGACTGGCCGAACGGGCGTATCGGGTGGACGGTCGTGCTCTGGTCGAAGCCGCCGTCGGAGGTCGACTGGTGCACGTTCGTTGCGCGTCGCGCCGCGGCGCGCGGTGGTCGGTATCCCACGGCCGGCCTCCTCAGCTCCGACGACTACGGGTCGCTGCGCAGCGGCTACTCCGTGCTCTTCAGCGGCATCTACCCCTCGAGCGCTGCCGCGTGGCGCGCCGCAGCCGCAGCCCGGCACGATTGGCCGGGCGCCTACGCACGGCGGGTGTCAGCCTCCGGATAGCTGCCGCGTGCCGCTCGAATGGTGATTGTGACACCAGAACACCGCTTGGGCGCACGAATGTGCACAACTTTGCAACGAGATCCCAACGCGGGGCTTGCATTTCCCGTCAGGGCCGGTAGAGTGGACTGAGACGAGGAATCCACCGCCGCGCGACGAACGTCGTCGTGCCGGTGGGCTCGCTGGCCACCTCGTCGCCGCCGTGCACCATTGCGCCCACCCGCTCGGGAGCCATCTTCATGTACCGCTTCAGCCGTCAGATCTTCATGCAGGTCAAGGATGCCATCGACCCGCATCCCGACACGATCCCCGCCGCTGAGGCGCGCCGCCGCGTGCTGCGCGCCTGCGAGGACACCATCGAGCGTCTCGCAAAGGATCCCCGCTACTTCCCGAAGCCTGCGCGCACGCTGTTCCAGGAGATCCGCTTCTACTTCCCGATCACCGAGCAGGCGCGCGTCTACTTCACCATCGAGAAGACGATCAAGATCGCGCACCAGTTCATCCAGGATGAGATCGAGCGCAGCGGCGAGGGCGCCTCCGTGCCCTGCCGAGCGACCACGCGCAAGGGCAAGCCCTGCCAGCGGACGCCGCTGCCCGGCAAGGAGTACTGCCCGAGCCACCAGCACCTCGAGGAGCCGGTCCTCGTCGCCTAAGCGACGCTACTCGAACAGGCGCAGCTGCTCGCTGTGCACGAGCTTTGCCACGCCGACGCCAAGCAGGCGAACGGGCGCCGGTCGATCGCGGAGCGCGCGAACCAGCGCGATCAACGCAAGCCGCGCGATCTCGTCCGGGCCGCGAAACGGCGCCTTGGCGGTCTGTGACCGCGTGGCGATCGAGAAGTCGGGGTACCGCAGCTTGACGACGACGGTCTGTGCCCCACGGGCCGCGCGGTCGAGCCGGACGGCAACGTCGTCGGACAGCCGGAGCGCGATCGCCCGCAGCACGTCCGGCTCGGCAACGTCGTGCTCGAAGGTCTCTTCCACGCTGATCGACGATGCGAGGCCAGCGCGCTGAACGGGTCGCGGATCGCGGCCGCAGGCCCGTTCACGCAGCTCCAGACCAACAACGCCAGGAAGCAACCGAGCAAGCCGGTGATCGGCGAGCACGGCGAGGTCGCCGACGGTCGCAAGCCCGGCCTCGCGCAGGCGCGCGTCCGCCTTCGGCCCGATCCCTGGCAGCGTTCGCAGAGGCAGCGACGCGAGGAAGGCAGCCTCCGAGCCGGCAGGGATCACCGTGACGCCACAGGGCTTGCGAAAATCCGACGCGACCTTGGCGACCACCTTCGCCGTCCCGCAACCGAACGAGGCGTCGAAGCCTGTCACGGAACGAATCTCGGCTTGAAGGCCGACGAGGAACGCGTCCGCCTCGCGAGCCGTCGTGACGAGGCTGGAGAGGTCGAGGTAGCCCTCGTCGATCCCCACCTGCTCGACGAGGGGGACGCGCAGGTCGACGAGGGCCCAGACAGCGCGTGAGTGGCGCAGGTACCGGGCGTGATCTGGCCGGACGAAGACCGCGGTGGGGCAGCGCCTCCGCGCCTCAGCCGACGACATCGCCGAGCGAACGCCGAAGGCCCGTGCCTGGTAGCTCGCGGTGGCGACGACGCCGCGACCGTCCGGGCTTCCGCCAACGATCAGCGGTAGACCGGCAAGCCGCGGCTGGTCAATGACCTCGGCGGCAGCGAAGAAGGCGTCGAGGTCGAGGTGGGCCACGATGCGGGGCACGGAGCGAATCTACCAGCCCTCGCCTATGATGCCGGGGCGGTGAGCACTCGGTGAGTCATGACGGCGACAAGCTAATCCGACAGCTCTCGCTGGTCGCATACCTCATGGCGGAGCGCCGCCCGGTCACGGCACGCGACGCGAAGAGCGCGGTTGAGGGCTACTCGGAGATGTCCGATGACGCGTTCGCGCGACGCTTCTACGCCGATCGCGCCGAGCTGCTTGCGCTCGGCGTCGGCATCACGTCACAACGCGACGAGTTCACCGGCGAGGAGCTGTACACGCTCGGGCGTGAGGACTACTTCCTGCCGGCGCTCCACCTCGACGACGCCGAGCTTGCTGCGCTCCAGACCTGCCTGTACCTGCTCGAGGGCCAGTTCGCGTACTCCGAGCCGCTCCGGCTCGCGCTGCAAAACCTCGCGCTCGGCCGACCGAACCCGACCGCTCCCGTGCCCGACGCCGCGCTCACCCTCAACCTGACTGGCGGCGGCTACTCGCCGGAGATCGCGCAGCGACTCGCGAAGCTCGAGACCGCCATCTCGAAACAGCGCACCCTGGTGTTCCCCTACTTCACGATGGGTCGCGGCGAGGAGTCGGTGCGCACCATCGACCCGTACTGCCTCTACTTCCAAGGGTCTCAGTGGTACGTCGTCGGCCGCGACCGCGATCGGGAGGCGATCCGCGTCTTTCGCGTGTCGCGGATCCGCGGCGATCTGCGTTTCGCGACGCGCCGAGAACGCGACTTCCGCTACCCGGAAGGGTTTGATCCAGCCCACTACCGGGATCGCGCGACGTGGCAGCTCGGAGAACCGCAGGGCGAGGCAGTCCTGACGGTGACACCGACCGCTGCATGGCTGGTCGAGCGCCAGTGGGCAGCACACGGCACCGTCGAGACGCTCGATGACCGGTCGGCACGCTTCACGACGCCGTACGCCAGCCTCGAGCTGCTCGTCACGTGGATCATCGGCATGGACGGCCAGGTCGCCCCCATCAGCCCGCCCGAGCTCGTGGACGAGCTCGCGACAGCGCTCGAGCGCGGACGCGAGGCGCACGAGGGAAGCGCGCCAGCGATCGCTGCGCCGATCGAGCTCGTTCCCGAGATCGAGCCAGTGGCGGCCACACCGCGGCGGTCTAGCCCGGTCGCGCCGGAGCGCTTCGCCGTCCTTCAGGCAATGCTCGCCGACCTGCTTGAGGGCTGCGGTGACGCGCCGACCGGCGAGGTGTCGACGAAGGTGCTGATGGACCGCTACCAGCTGACCGAGGAGAGCCTCATCGAGCAGGTCAACCTGCTCAACCTGGTGAACTTCGGCGGAGGCTGCTACGCCGTGTACGCAGAGTTCGAGGGCGACAAGATCCGCGTCGAGAAGGAGCTCTATGGCGAGGAGTTCCGGCGCCCCGCCCGGCTCTCACCGCTGGAGGCGAAAGCAATCCTGATGGCCCTCGACCTCGTCGGCCCCCAGGTCGCCGCCGGCGCCGGCACCACCCTCGGACACGTTCGGGCGAAGGTCGAGGCGGCGTTCGGGCGTTTCGCGCTTCGTGAGACCCCCACCCCGGTCTCCCAGGTCGACGACGAGGGCATCCTCTCGGTGCTGAACGACAGCATCCGTAACCGTCGGCTCGTCGAGATCAACTACCTGTCGCGTACCGGCGACGGCGTCCGGGCACGGACGATCGAGCCGTACCTGCTGCGCGGGGTCGGTTCGGACTGGTACCTCGAGTCCTACGACATCACCTCTGACGGCGAGCGCACGTTCCGCGTCGACCGCATCCGATCGGCGACGGCGCTCGGCACGACCTTTGCGCGGCGGCTTGGTCTCTCGGTGATCGAGTCCGACCGATCGCCGCGTGGTCGTAGCGGCACGGTGTCGGTGTGGTTCTCGCCCGAGATCGCCCCGCGCGAGGCGGAGAACCTGCCGACAAGCTCGCCGCTCCGTGACGGCTCAGCGCTCACGACGATCTCCTACGGATCGGAACGATGGCTCGCGACGGAGATCCTCAAGCACCGCGGTGCCGCCGTGCTGATCGAGCCCGAGGCACTACGGGCGATGGTCGCCCGACGTGCGGCGGAGCTCGCCGGCACGCTCGTGCGGCGGGATCTCGGCTCCGCGGCACGATGATCCGCTACCTCTCGGAGGCCGAGGTTGAGCGCTGCCAGCCGACCGTCCTCGCGGGTATCTCGATCGCCCGGGGCGCGCTGACCGCGCTCGCGTCCGACCACGCGCAGCTGCCACCGAAGGCCTCGGTCTTCCCGCGCCCGGGCTCGTTCGCGAACACCATGCCCGCCTACGTCGCCCCACACGCGGGCGGCTCCGAGGCCCTCGGGCTGAAGTGGGTCGGGGTGTACCCGACGAACCCGGAGCGCGGGCTGGCCCTGATCAACGGCATCCTCCTCGCCGCCGATCCCGAGACTGGCCTTCCGTTGGCGATCATGGGCGCAGCACACGAGACCGGCATCCGCACGGCAGCGGTGAGCGGGGCCTGCATCGCCGCTCTGGCGCGACCCGTCGTCGGCAACGTCGCGATCACCGGTGCGGGCGTCCAGACGCGCACGCACCTCGCGGTGTGTGAGGCTCTCGGCCATCACGACGTGACCGTCTTCGCTCGACGGCAGGAGGCGGGCGAGGCGCTGCGCAGGTGGAGCGAGTCTTCGACGCCGGGAATCCGACTCACCGTCGTCTCGCGCGCGACTGACGCCGTGCCTGGGGCCGGCGTCGTCATCACCGGCGTCCCGATCGGCGCCGTCGGTGCGCTGATCGAGCCAGAGCTGTTCGATGAGGACGCGCTCGTGCTGCCGCTCGACTACGGGACGTCGATTGGCGCTTCCGTCGCGAACAGCGGCCACCTCTTCACGGACGACGTGCCGCAGTTCGCGCGGTTCGTCGAGCGCGGCGCGTTCCCCGGGTACCGCGACGCCGACGGTTACACCGGCGACGCGCTCGAGCTGGTCGCGCGACCCCCAGGCAGGATCGTGTGCCAGAACCTCGGTCAAGGCGCCGCTGACGCCCTGTTCGCTCGCGCGATCCTCGCGAACGCCGAGACGCTTGGCATCGGCACCCTCCTGGTGCGGTAGCGTCCCGCGTCCTCCAACCAACGTCGCAGTCACACCACCACTCGGGCTCCTAGTAGTGGTCTGATTGTCAAATGGCATGGTCATCGGGTGTCTGGAGCGAGCGGGAGCGTTGCGCGTCGCGCAGGGCTTGCTGATCGCGGGCGTGCTGGATAGCACGCCCGCTCGCACGCGTGTCAAGGCGAAGGCCTTGACAC
>JANYCN010000039.1 GCA_025360225.1 Actinomycetes bacterium
ATACACCTTTTGGGGGCCATCGCCGCAGCTCCGACCCAGACAACCGTGCGCGGCGCGTAGGTCGCCGCAAGGGCGCCGGTGACGAACGCCGACAGCGCGACACCGAGGTAGCCGGCCGCCTCGTTCAGCCCGAGCGCGAGGCCGCGACGTGCCGGCCCGGCGAGGTCGATCTTCATCACGACGGTCATCGACCAGGCGAGTCCCTGGTTGATGCCGAGCAGGACGTTCGCGGCGACGATGAAGCCCCACGATGGTGCGAGGGCGATCAACACCGGCACGGGGAGCGCGAAGAGCCAGCCCGTGACGAGCAGTCGCTTGCGGGTGAAGCGCGCGGCGAGCGAGCCGGCGGCGAGGTTCGTGCACGCCTTGCCGACGCCGAACGCGAGCACGAACGAGAGGATCGCGAGGCGCGAGCTGACGCCGAAGTCGCGTGCCCCGATCAGCGAGAGCACGCTGCGCTCGAGGCCGACCATGCTACCGACGAAGGCGTTCAGTGCCACCAGGAGCGCGAACTGGCTGGCGTTCGCCCGCAGCCCGAGCGTGACCGGGCTCGGCGGCTCGTGTTCGGTCTGGGAGCGTTCGCGCACCTCGACACCCTACCGGAGGCCTCGCCGTGAAGGCCGAGGGAGCCCTTCAAAGATGTCCGGTGCTGTCGCATCGGACGACGGGGCCGGCCGAGAGGGAGCGCCCCTCGACCGGCACCGTCGCGGCGCCTACTCCTCGGCGGCGGCGTCGTCGGCGAGAAGCCGGTACAGACGTCGTCGGGTCTCAGCGAGGATCTCCCGCGCCTGCTCGGTCTGGCTCGCGTTGCCGGCCTGGACGACCTGCATCGCAGCCATGCCGACGCCGAAGGCGAGCCGCCTCATCGCGTGCGGGCCATCGCCCTCGGACGCCTCGGCGGCGACCGCATCCCACGCTGGAGCCTTCGCTGCCTCGGTGGCCGGGCCCTTGCCGGCGTCTGTCAGCTCGTAGAGCCGGCGTCCGCCGTCCTCCTCGACGCCGCGGATGAGGCCCTCGTCGGCGAGTGCCTGGAGGGTTGGATAGACCGACCCAGGGCTCGGACGCCAGGCACCGTCGGTGTGGCTCTCGATCTCCTGGATGATCTGGTAGCCGTGCTTCGGCCCCTCGTGCAGGAGCGCGAGGATCGCAGCGCGGATGTCGCCGCGGCTGCGGCGGGGGCCGCGGCCGCCGAACGGTCCGCCAAGGTGCCCGCCGGGGCCGAACGGCCCGCCGCGGAACCCGGGGCCGTCATCGCGGCCGCGTCGTCCGGTCATCAGGACCCACGGGACACGGCCGATCGGACGGAGGTGTGCTGTTGCGCAGTGCATAGGTGCTCCTATCGGTTGGTTTCTGCGAACGGTCAAACTCTATCACGATATATCGCGATACGCAAACACTCTGTCGACCATGACCATCCTCCGGCGGCAACGTCGTGCAGAATGCGAGCGTGGACCGTGATCAGAGCGAGCGCATCGCCCGAGACGGCGCCATCCTGCGTTGCGGCGTCGGTCTCGCGGCGCACGGCCTGGCGCGGGACGGTGAGGACGACGGAGAGGAGCTCGTCGTCGCGATCGAGCCGCCGGCGTTCGCGATCGGTCTCGAGCGCTGGGAGCGCCACGTCGACAAGCCAGTCGTCGCCTACAGCCTGCGCACGTTCGTGATGCTGGCGCTGCAGGGCAACGCGTCGGCCCTGATCGCGCTCTACTCGCCGGCGATCACCGTCGCGACCGATCTCGGCAACGAGCTGCGAGCCCTCGCCCCGGCGTTCATCTCCGGCCGGCTCGCTGATAGGTACGCCGGGTACCTGCGAGCACAGAAGGCGCGCCTGTATGGCACGCACTACGACATCACCTACGCGATGAACGTGCTGCGCTTCGCCGAGCAGGGACGCGAGCTGCTCGAGACGGGCGAGCTCGCACTACCGCTGCCCGAGCCGGCGCGGAGCCGCATCATCGAGGTGCGCGACGAGCACCTGCATCGCGAGAGCGTTCTCGCGCGGGTCGATGAGGCGGAGCGGCTGCTCGAGCGGGCGCGGTACCGCACGCTCCTGGCCGACGAGCCCGACACCGCGCGGATCGAGACCTGGATGGTCGAGGCCTACAGCCGCGCCTGGTCGGGCGAGCGGTAGGACCAGGTGGGTCGTCGCAGGGCGCGGCTGCTCGCGCTCGGCCTCGCCGTCATCGCGATCGCGGTCTGGCTGCGCAGCCACTCCCCCGGCCGGGCGCTGGCGGTCCTTGTCGTCGGCCTCGTGCTCGCGCTCGGTGTACCGCGTGTCTTCCGCTCCCTGGTAGGCGGCGCTCTCGTGCTCGGCGTCCTGCTCAACACCGAGCTGCTCTTCGGCCCACCGATCGTCTGGCTCGCTCACAACGCAGGTGACCGGTCGGCGATCGTCGCAGGAACGGTCGGGCTGACCGTCTTCAACCTTGGCGTCATCGCCTTCACGCGGCTGTTCGGCTGGGGCGAGTCGGTCAGGGACACCGTCGGTCGCGTGCTCGCGGTCGTCCCCGGCCGGTCACCCGGCGCGGCCCGCGTCGCCCGGATGCTTCGCACGGTCAACCGGCGCGCCATCGCAGCGCCGCGTCTCGTCGGGCTTCTCGGCGCCAGCGTCCTCGCCGGACCACCGACCGCGGTCGCCGCCTTCCGAGCGTCGCGCACCGAGGCGCTCGCTGCGTGCGTCGCCTACGCCGTCGTCACATCGCTCGTCCTGGCAGGCCTCGCTCACCTGATCTGATCGCCGTCGCGGCTGCGTAGGGATGACGAGCTTCGCCCGCGGTCGGGCACGTGCGCTGCTCAGGCTCCGGCCGCCGATCTCACCCAACGTCCAGCGTCGAGGCCGGACTCGATCGCGCCGTCGATGAACCCCGACCAGCCGTTCGCGAGGTCCGATCCGGCGAGCAGCAGGCGCCCCTCCGGCCGGCGCATCGCAGCGTGGTGGTGGGTGTACCAGCCGGGGCGATGGATCGCCCACGTGCCGCGGGCGTACGGGTCAGCGATCCAGTCGTGCTGGGTGGCGGCGACGACCCGCAGCCCGGGGATCAACCGGTCGAGGGCGTTCTGGGTCGCCGTCAGGTCAGTGACGTCGATCGCGCCGGCGTCGATGCCGAAACCGATGAGGATCTGTCTGCCGTCTGGACGGTCGAACTCGGAGGCCAGGTAGCCGAACTCGTGACCAGCCCGGATGGCGTTCATCGTCGTCGTGGCCCCCTCGACCTCGATGAACACCTTGCTGCCGCGCGACGCCTGTCCGGTCTCGATCGCGTCCTGTTTCGCGCTCGGCAGTGGCGGATCGAACGTGATTGCCGACAGGGTGTTCAGCGGGACGGCGACGACGACGCGCGCCGCGCGAAGCGTGTCCGACGCCGTGTCGACGACAACGTGGCCGCTCGCCTGGGTGATCGCTGTCACCGGCGTCGATAGCCTCGTCTCCACCCGCCGCTCGTCGTGGATCGCCTCAAGCAGCGCCACGGTGCCCCGCTGGAGCGTCACGCGGCCCCCGGTGTGCTGCGTCAGACGCAGGCTGCCGCCACTGAGCTGGTGCCAGCGGGCGACCGCGACGGCACCTGCGTCGTCCAGTGGCGCGCTCGCCAGCGACTCGATCTCGGCGACGAGAACGGCGCGCTCCTCGTCAGACAGCGTGAGCTGAGCGATCCGATCGGCTGCGCTGAGCGCGTCGAGGGTTGAGAGCTTCTCGACCCGCGCCAGCGGGTCGTGGGGGCGGGGAAGGTAGTCGTCGCAGCCGGCGAGGAACGCGTTCCAGCCGCGCTCGACGATGGCGTCGCGGGCGCTCGCGGTCGCTGTGCGACGCTCGTCGCCGACCCACCAGCTCGTTGTGGCGCGCTCGTCGTGCACGTCGACGGCGAGTCCCGCCCGCGTGATCTCCGCCCATGTGTGCGGCTGGTGCCAGTGCACCCAGCCGCCGCCGTACTCGATCTGCTGGTCGCGCCACGTGCTCGTCCACGTGCGGCCGCCGAGCCGGTTGCGCGCTTCCAGGAGCAGCACGGAGGATCCATCGCGCGCAGCCTCGCGGGCACAGGTGACGCCGGCGAACCCGCCGCCGACGACGATCAGGTCGTAGGTCTCAGGCATCAGGGAAGCATAGAGTCGGAGCCGGGATTGGAGGACAGCTGCCGGCGCCGTGGTACGATGAGGGCGAAGGCCTCCGTCCTGGGGGCCAGTGGGGCAAGCTCTTCCGGATCCTCCTACGGACGTTTCGGGTCAGTGCATTTCCCCGAACCGCCCGTGCGGCCCGCATCGTGCGCGCCGCCAAAAGGAGTTCCCATGTCCAGCACCACCTTTGCCGCGCTCGGCGTGAGCGCGGGAGTCTCGGACGCGCTCGCAGCACGCGGCGCGACCGAGCCGTTCCCGATCCAGCGCCTCGTGATTGGCGACGCCCTCGCCGGCCGCGACGTGCTCGTGCAGTCGCCCACCGGCTCGGGCAAGACGCTCGCGTTCGGTGTACCGCTCGTCGAGCGGATCTCGCCGGAGCACGGCGTGCACTCGGCGCTGATCCTCGTGCCGACGCGCGAGCTCGCCGCGCAGGTCGCCGACGAGCTCTACCCGATCGCCCGCGCCCGCGGCTTGCGCATCGCGCGTGCCTACGGCGGCGTCTCGGTTCGCAACCAGGCTCGCTTCATCGCCGGTGCGCACATCCTCGTCGCCACGCCGGGCCGGCTCGAGGACCTCGTCGGTCGCCGCGACGTTCGTCTCGACCGCGTCCGTGTTCTCGTCCTCGACGAGGCTGACCGCATGCTCGACATGGGCTTCCAGCCCTCCGTCGATCGCATCGTCGCCCTGACGCCGCGTACCCGCCAGACGATGTTCTTCTCCGCGACCCTCGTCGGTCGCGCCGACGCGATGTCGCGCTCCTACACGTCCGACGCCGTCTCCCACGCGCAGGCCGAGCGTCCGCAGGAGACCGGCACGATCGAGCACCGCTTCCTCAGCGTGCAGTCCGACGCGAAGGTCACGACCCTCGTCGACCTGCTCTCCGCCGAGGTCGATGCCCGCTCGCTCGTGTTCGTCCGCACCCGCCACGGCGCTGATCGCCTGGTCGAGAAGCTCAAGGTCGCGGGCATCCGCGCGGGCGTCATGCACGGCGACAAGTCACAGGCAGCACGCGAGCGCGCGCTCGACCAGTTCGCGTCGGGCCGTGTCCGCACCCTCGTCGCGACGGACGTCGCGGCCCGCGGCATCGACGTCGACGACATCACCCGCGTGATCAACTTCGACCCGCCGATGGACAGCGACAGCTACGTCCACCGCGTCGGTCGCACGGGCCGCGCAGGCCGCGCCGGAATCGGCATCACCTTCGTCGCCGGCGACCAGGGCCGCGAGATGACCCGTCTCGTCGAGGCGCTTCAGCTCGAGGACGCCTACGAGGCCAGCGGCATGACGCTTGTCAGCCGTCATCGCACCGGGTCTGACCGCTACCAGGGTCGCTCCACCAGCGGCGCTCCGCGCCCGCGCCCGGCCGCTCGCGCTGGCGCGGGCCGCCCGACCGGGCCGCGCGTCCGCCGCGTCTAGGCTGCTCGTGGTCTGATTGGCAGATAGCGTGGTCATTCGCGCGCCTGGATCGTCCTGCGCTTGTCGGCTCTGCCACCCGTCGGGTGGCTCTGCCGCCCAGCTCCGGTGGCCGCGCCCCGGCCCGCTCTGCGTGCCGGATCGTGGGCTTCGCGGGAACGTCGCGCGCCGCTTGCACTTAGCGTGTCAAGGCCTTCGCCTTGACACGCGTGCGAGCGGGCGTGCTATCCAGCACGCCCGCGATCAGCAGGCCCTGCGCGACGCGCAACGCTCCCGCTCGCTCCAGACACCCGATGACGATGCCATCTGACAGTCACACCACTGGGCGCGACCCACGCCACGACGTGCTCTTCGAGCCGGTGCAGATCGGGCCGGTAACCGCCCGCAACCGCTTCTACCAGGTGCCCCACTGCACAGGGTTTGGGGTCGAGAAGCCGTGGACGCAGGCCGCGTTCCGCGGCACCAAGGCGGAGGGCGGCTGGGCCGTCGTCTCGACCGAGTACTGCTCGATCTCGGCGGAGAGCGACGAGTCGCCGTACGTGTCGGCGCGGCTGTGGGACGACGAGGACGCCGCTGCCCTTCGTCTGATGACGGACGAGGCCCACCGCCACGGCGCGCTTGCGGCGGTCGAGCTCTGGCACGGCGGCAGCCACGCAGAGCAGCGTGAGTCGCGCCTTCCACCGCTCGCACCCTCCCAGATCGCCAACGAGCACGTCGGCGTGCTCGTGCCGAAGGCGATGACGATCGCCGACATCGAGCGCACGCAGGAGGACTGGGTGCGCGCCGCGGTGCGTGCCCGCGACGCCGGGTTCGACATCGTCTACGTGTACGGCGCGCACACCTACCTGCCGACGCAGTTCCTCTCACCGCGCACGAACCACCGCACCGATCGTTACGGCGGCTCGTTCGCGAACCGCGCACGGTTCTGGCTGGAGACGATCGAGCGGGTCAAGGCAGCGATCGGCGACCGGTGCGCGATCGCCGTGCGGATCGCCGCCGACACGCTCGAGGGCGCCGGCGTCGAGCCGGACGAGGGCATCGCATTCGTGCGGCTCGCCGACCCGCACGTCGACCTGTGGGATGTCACCGCGGGCGGGCTAGCCGGCATCGAGCGCGTCGACTCCGGGCCCTCACGGTTCTTCCCCGAAGGCCACCAGCGCCAGCTCACGGGCTGGATCCGAGCCGCGACCAAGAAGCCGGTCGTCGGCACGGGCCGCTACACCGATCCGGACCGGATGGCGGCCGACGTCGCGTCGGGGGTGATCGACATGATCGGCGCTGCGCGCCCCTCGATCGCCGACCCGTTCCTGCCGCGGAAGATCGAGGAGGGACGCTACGGCGACGTTCGTGAGTGCATCGGTTGCAACGCGTGCTACTCGCGCTCGATCTGGGGACGACACCTCGGCTGCACGCAGAACGCCACGGCCGGTGAGGAGCACCGACGAGGCTGGCATCCGGAGCGCTTCACGCCTGTCGCGGACACCGACCGCGACGTGCTCGTCGTCGGCGCGGGTCCCGCAGGGCTCGAGTGCGCGATCGTCCTCGCCCGCCGCGGGTTCCGGCGCGTCCACCTCGTCACCGCAGACGGCGACGTCGGCGGCTCGCTCCGCTGGATCCCCAAGCTTCCGGGCCTTGGCGAGTGGGGCCGCCTCGTTGACTGGCGCAAGGGGCAGCTCGCAGCTTTGCGACGACAGGTCGAGGTCCACACCCGATCTGCCCTTACCGCAGAAGACGTGCTCGCCTACGGCGCGCAGATCGTCGTCCTCGCAACCGGGTCACGGTGGGCGGCAGATGGCACCAACGGGCTCACGTCGGGCCCTCTACCGGGCGTCGAGCATGTCCGCTCGCTCACCCCCGAGCAGCTGATGGTGAACGGCGCCATGATCGAGCCAGGGGAAGCGGTGACGGTGCTCGACTGCGAGGGGTACTTCGTCGGTCCTGGGATCGCGGAGCGCCTCGCGCTCGGCGGCTGCCAGACGACGCTGATGACGCCATACTCGCCGGTCGCGCCATGGTGCGACCAGACGCTCGAGGGGCCGCGGTTGCGGGCTCGGCTCGCGGCGGTCGGCGTCGTCGTCGCGGAGGGACGGATGCCGGCCGACGCGCGAGAGGTTGTCGCTGACGTCGTCGTCCTGGCAACCCAGCGACTCTCGAACGATGCGCTCGGCCTCGAGCTCGCCGGTCGAGCGACAGCCTGGGCCGCAGCTGGTCTCGACCTCGTGGTCTCGGCCGGCGACTGCGTCGCGCCACGCCTGATCGCTGATGCGATCTTCGACGGGCACCGGGTCGGGCGGGAGATCGACGCCGGGGATCCCAGCCGGGCCCTGCCGTACCGGCGCGAGCGGCCGCTCGTCGGCTGACGATCCCGCTCCCCCGTTTGCGTCATGGGTGATCGTTGGCGTCTGCCGATGTTGGCAGTGTGACCTCGCCTGCGCAAGCTTCGAAAGCCCCACGTCGATCTCGAAGCCGTGGCCAGGCGATGGTCGAGTTCATCATCGTCGCGCCATTGTTGTTGCTGATCCTGATCGCGGTCCTGCAGTTCGGCATCGTGCTGCACAACTACATCTCCGTGACGAACGCCGCGGACGCTGCGGCGCGCAAGGTGTCCGTGACGGCGACCCAGAACAACGCGCAGGACGTCGTGCTCGCCGCCGCCCGTGCGGCGGCTCCCGACCTGAACCAGGCAAACCTGCAGGTGATCGTCGCACCCGGCAGCCCGTGGGCTCACAACTCCGACGTCACCGTGAGCGTCACCTACCCGTACTCGCTCTCCGTGCTCGGGATCGTCATCGCCTCGGGCAACCTCAAGGGAACGACGACGGCGAGGGTCTGGTGATCGCCCGCCTCAGACGCCAGAGCGGACAGACGATCGCGATCTTCGTCCTCTCCCTCACCGGCCTGATCGGGATGTGCGCCCTGACGATCGACGTCGGCTCCTGGTACCTCGCAAACCGTCGGCTTCAGGACGCGACGGACGAGGCGGCGCTTGCCGGGGCGACGCTCCTGCCCGGCAGCATGACAGCCGCCGAGCAGCTCGCCGTGACACAAGGGCGGAAGAACTACGCGGCGGGGACGTACGTTGCCGTGTCGAGCTACAAGGGCGACCCGAACAAGCTAGCGATCATCGGCAGCGCTCCGGCGCCGCTGTTCTTCGCGAAGATCTTCGGCATCAACAGCATCCGCCTGCACGCTCGCGCCGCTGCCGTCGCGAACCCTCCGACGACGGCGAGCGCCGTCTTCGCCGGTGACACCACGTGCGGGCAGGGGCACGAGCTGCTGATCCGCGTGAACACCTTCAACTCGACCGGCACCGTGCAGTCGGAAGGATCGATCGACGCCCAGTGGTCAGGGTCGCACGGCCAGATCACCTACGGCGGGCCGAACAACTGCGCTCCCGTCGGCGGCACCGCCGGAGGGCTCGTCGATCGCACCCTCTACCCGTGGCCCGACCCGCACGTGACGGGCGAGTACTGCCCGACGCCCGTACCGGCGAGCGGCAACATCACGATCACCAATGGCCAGTCGGGCGTCGTCTGCACGACGGGAACGATCACCGTGCCGACCGGCGTCACGGCACGCGTGACGATGGTTGCAAACCGGATCATCATCAGCGATCACAACATCAACCTGACGCCGTTCCAGGGGTCGGTGCTCGCCTTCGCGACGGGAAACCAGACGTCGCCTGGCACCGGCGCGATCGACGTCAACGGCAACAACATGACGCTGACCGGGACGATGTACGCGCCGACCGGGCGCATCATCATCAACGGCAACACCGGCGTCACAGCGAACGCGATGCTCGAAGGCCTCCAGGTGGAGCTCGACGGGAACTCCTGGACGTTGAACGGCACCGGCAACTCGTCCCCCGGCACCTACCCGACGATGATCGAGTGACGACAACGGTGGAGAGCCTGCCGGAGATCGTCCAACGGCTGCTCGCCGAGGCGCACCTGTGCCGGCTGCTCGACGGCGACCCGGTGCGCGCCGCCCACGCGCTCGACGTGCTCGGGGCGACCGAGGACAGCCTGCTTGGCGGGCTGATCGCCGGCTGCGGCGGCGTCATCGTGGACGGCGGTTGGCTCCGGATCCTCGGCTCGGGCGGGCCGGAGATCGGTGACGGGATCGTCGAGTGGAACACCGCGGCGCCAGGCTTCGAGCCGCCACAGGGCGCGGTCATCGTCGCCCACGACGTGCTCGGCGGCTTCTTCGCCGTCAACTGCGGCGGGCTGCCCGGCGGCATCGGATCCGTCCACTATCTCGCACCGGACACGCTGCAATGGCAGGACCTCGGCCTCGCCCACGTCTCGTGGCTGCACTGGATGGTCGGCGGACACCTCGACGGCTTCTACTCCCAGTTTCGCTGGGCCGGCTGGGCCGACCACCTCCATCTGGTCTCGCCTGACTCGGGCATCTCGATCTGGCCACCGCTCTTCACCGCCGGCCCGGCGATCGCCGACCGCAGCCGGCGCGTGATCACCCAACGCCAGCTCTGGGCCGCGCATGCACCGCTGCGCGAGCAGCTCGCCGCGTAGCGCACCGAGCCGAACCCGATAGGGCCCGGTCTCGATCAGACCGGGCCCCGAAGGTGGAGGCGGCGGGAATCGAACCCGCGTCCGAAGCCGCTCGGACCGAGCGTCTACAGGCATAGCCCTCGCTGCAATCTCGCCGGGCTCCGGTCACGAGGGCGGACGGGAGCTGGCCAGCCCAGCTTTGGTGTCTCCGACGACGGCAGAGGCGTTCCGCCGGCGGACAAGCCCGTTGTTTTCGCCGGATAGCCCCACGGGCCGAGGGCCGTCCGACGGTCGCTTAGCCTAGATCATCGATCAGGCGGCGAACGCGAGATCCGTATCGGAAGTCGCAGTTGTGTTGTACCGGATGATTAACGAGGCCAACCGGAGTCCTCGGCCTGCAACCCGGCCCGGAACACGACCCCGTCGAAACCAGGTCGCCCCCGTGCCACCCTCAGTGTACAGCGAGCGGCTCGGGACGATGGCAGGAAGCGACGCGATGGGACATGAGCGACGAACACGCTCGTGGTGTGGTTGCGAGATGACATGGCCATAGGGTGCCTGGAGCGAGCGGGAGCGTTGCGCGCCGCGCAGGGCTTGCCGGGGCAAGCACAAGCGGAGCGCGACGCTCCCGCGAAACCCACGAACCGGCACGCAGAGCGGGCCGGTTCGTGGGCGCCGCGGCTGGCTGGCGCAGCCACCCGACGGGTGGCGCAGTTCGGTGCTGTCGCATCGGATGGAGAGACCTCCGCCCTCGGGTGGGTGTACCGCTACGTCGGTACGCCCACCCGATTGCTGCGGCTCCCACGCCATTTCACGATCAGACCACGAGGGCGAACCTCAGGGGCGCCGCGGCAGAAGCCGGCGCCAGAGACGGACGATCGGAAGCGGAATCGCAACGAGCTGCTCGACCATCAGCAGGACGATCATCGCGAGCGGCAGGTCTCGTCGACGCTCGAACGCAGCGTACCGAGGCGCCCAGTCTGGGAAGAACTTGCGGTTGAACGACAGGAGGCGCTCGACCTGAAAGTAGCGGTCAGCGCGCGAGAGCCCGCGTTGAGCGACTCGCTCCCACGGGCGCAGGTCGGCGGACTCTGCTCGCATCAGCTCACCAAACGCGCTGAAGTTGAGCGAGACGCGTTCGATCTCGCCGTGCTCGCGTGCCCAGGCGAACAGCCCGCACAGCACGAACTCCATCAGTCCGTTCGGCGTGTCGTGCAAGCGCCGCATCGCCGACAGCGAGAGCGACCTCACCCCTGGGACGGGCACGAGGTGAATGAAGCCATGCGGCTGTCCGTCGGCGCCGATCGCGATCGCGAACAGCGCGGCGCCGTGCTCCGGTGCCCAGATGTCGTCCATCGCCATCGAGAAGCCTCGCTCTGGCTGTCCGCCGAGCCAGAGGTCGGAGACGCGCAGCAGTCCCGCGAGAAGCTCCGTCGTGAGCTCGTCGCGGCGCAGCACGAGCATCGAGTATCCCGCCTTCTCGAGCCGGGTCACCGACTGACGAACCTTGCGGATCGGCCGCCCATCGAGCGTGAAGCGTCGCGGGTCGACGATCGCCTCGTCGCCGATGTACAGCGTCCGGAGCCCGGCCTCCTCGTACCGTGCGACGCCCTCCGGGCCGACGCCGATCGCAGCGACCCGCCAACCGAAGCGATGAGCCTCGCCAAGAAACGCCCGCAGCAGGGCTGCGAACGCCCGGTTCTCGCCAATCGGGTCGCCGCTGACGAGCGCGACGCCGCCGGCGACGGTGAACGCCAGAAACGCCGACCGGTCAGGCGCGAAGAAGTACAGCTTGTCGCGCCGCAGTGCGAAGTAGTCGAGCGTGTCTGCCCCGTGCGCCTCGACCAGACGACGAGCGTCAACACGGTCGCGGGCCAGCTGACGCAGGTAGCTGCGGCGCGGCTTCAGCCAGAGAAACAGGAGCCAGGCGGAGGCGACCAGAGCGTAGGTGGCGATGGCTCGGGGGATCGCGTGCGCGCCCCTCCCGTTCAAACGGCCCGGGCCGAGGCCGCCGATCTCGTGGCCCAGCTCGACGAGCGCCTGCAGCGGCGACAAGCGATCGCCGGCAAGCGCGCTCTGTCCCTCGATCAGGAGCCCGCCGAGCACGGCGAGCCCGACCGTCGCCGCCAGCGCGTGGCGCACAAACGCGCGCGGCGTCTCGGGGTCGCCCGCGACGTCAAAGGCGGCCTCCGAGGCGAACACGGCAACCAGCAGGAGCAGCGACGCGGCCGCCTCCTCGACGTCGAGCCCTTTGGCCACGTGGAGGGCCGCGACGGCAGCAAGCATCACGACGGCGACCTGCCACGAGCGCCGACGCCGGCGACGAAGGCCACCCGCGATCACCAGCAGCGCCACGCTCGTAGCGAGCGCGGAGGAGAACGCGAACGAGCGCACGTCTCGGGGCACCAACGCGCCGAGGATCTCGGTGCGTGCCCGGAGCGAGGGCGTGAGCGCGGAGACGATCCCGAGGATCGCCACGATCGCGACGCCGATCGCGAGCACGCGGGGCGCGACGGCAAGCCAGCGCTGCCGTAGCGTCACGGCGCGATCAGTCCCGCTCACCGCGCTTCACGACGCGGTCGATCTCGCGTCGAGCGTCACGGTCGGCCATCGTCTGGCGCTTGTCGACGACGTTCTTACCACGCGCGAGGGCGATCTCGAGCTTGACACGACCACCCTTAAAGTAGAGCCTGAGCGGCACCAGCGTGAAGCCCTTCTCGTCGATCCGCTGACGGATCTGTTCGATCTCGCGCGCGTGCAGAAGAAGCCGCCGGTCGCGTGCGGCCACGTGGTTCTGCCACGGCGCGCTGGAGTTCGTCTGGATCGTTGCACCGGTGAGGAACGCCTCGCCGGTACGCACCGAGCAGTAGGCCTCGTTGATGCTGATCAGACCCGCGCGGATCGCCTTCACCTCTGAGCCAACGAGCTCGATCCCGGCCTCGAACCGCTCCTCGACGTGGTAGGAGAAGTGCGCCTTCCGGTTCGTTGCGATCGTCTTCTCAGTGGCCGCGCTCATCGGCGAATCCTACTACGCCGCCGGCCAGACAGGTCGATACGGCGCGGTGGCCTGAAAGCCGCGTCACGGGGCAGTGACGATCACATGGCGCTCGACGACGGTCGGCTTGGCGCCAGCGGCGCCAGGCGCTACCTCAAGACGCAGCGTTGCAGGGCCGGAGACGCCCCATGGCACCTCGAACGAGCCGCTGAACCCGGCGCACGGCCGCACCCCACCCTGTGTATGAACGTTGTACTGCGCCTGCTCGGCCTCGACGCCGCCAAGCACGTGCCCGTCCTGGACGAGGCGTACGACGAGCGAGCCGGCAGCGATCGAGGACTCGCCGGCGAACTCGAGGATGCCACCCGCCACGGCCGCGTCGGTCTTCGGTCGCACCAAGCGGAGCTGACCATCCGGACGCTGTCCATGCGGCGGAAGCTCGGGAGAGCAGGCGGTGTCGGGCCGACGAGGGGCGAGCGAGCCGAAGATCTCCCGCGTCAGCGGCTGGCCCCGAGCGAAGCCGACGAGCGGCACGGGCGACCCGTTCATCGTGACGTCGACGTAGGAGATCGTCGCGAACTGCGTCAGCGTGTAGACGACCTGCTCAAGCAGCAGCTGACGCTGGCGGGCGCTCGGGCCGTACGTCAGGTCCTGCGTCTGCACGAGATCGGCAAGACCGGAACCGATCAGCTCCACGGTCGCGTCGCCTGTCGGCGAGATACGAAGGTCAGCGAGGTTTGTCGTCTCGGGGATCGCCGAGGCCATCCGTTGTCCGCCCTCAGCACCCGCAGGTCCGCCGAGGAGCGCGTTCAAGGCGGCCCGAGCGAGCGAGCGACCGCCACGGACGCGGCGGTGGACCGCCGTCAGGTGCCCGTACTGGAGCAGGTAGACGTCGACGTTCTGCATCGGCGCGCTGGCGTCTGGTAGGGCGATCTGGAGCTGGGCGTTCCCCTCGTCGCGAACCCCGGCCGAAGCACCGCAGCCAGCGAGGAGACACGAGAGGACCAGGATCACGACCCGACGAGACATCACCCTCCCTCCCCCGCGCCGATCGGCAGCCGCAGCGTCGCCACGGCACCTCCGGCATCCGCGAGGGCGAGCGTGCCGCCGAGAACCCTCGCCTGGCCGCGGGCGATCGCAAGGCCAAGCCCCGTCCCCTTGCCGCGCTCGGGCGCCGCCAGGGCGAACCGCTCGCCGGCATGTTCGAGAAAGTCACCGAACCCCTTCCCGGCGTCCCGTACCTCAACGACCGCAGACGTGGCGTCGCGCGTCACGGCGACCGAGTAGGGCACCTGCCCGTGACGTCGGGCGTTGTCGAGCAGGTTCGCGATGATCCGCTCGACCCGGCGTGGATCGGTGAGGACGATGACCGGCTCCTCGGCGTCGAGGGTCGCCTCCGGCAAACGACCCCGGACGACGTCAGCAACGAGCCGGCAGAGGTCGAACGGCTCGCCGCGCGCAAGCTCCTCGGAGGACTCGAGACGCATCACCTCGAGCAGGTCCTCGACGAGCGCTCCGAGAGCCGCGGCACGCTCTCGCACCATCGAGGCGGCCCGCGAGTCATCGAGGAGCGCCGCCGCCGCAACCATGCCGGTGACCGGCGTCCGCAGCTCGTGCGCCACGTCGCCCGAGAACTGACGCTCCCGTTCTGCTGCTTCGTCGAGCGCCGCGACCTTCTCGTCGAGCGCCTCCGCCATCTCGTCCAGCGCCCGCCCGAGCTGCGCGATCTCGTCGCGCCCGCGCGGCCGGAGACGCGCGCTCAGGTCACCCGAGGCGAGGCGCCGGGCAAGCGCAGCCGAACGACGAAGCGGTCGACCGAGGATGATCGAAACGAGGAGCCCAAGCACCGCGCCAAGCCCAGCGGCGGCGATGCCGACCTGGATCAACGCGAGGCGCAGGTCGGCCAGGGCCTGCGCGTCGGCGACGAAGCTGCGCAGCGCGTACACCCGCCCACCACCCCGTAAGCGGACACCAGCGATCACGACCGGCACGCCGTGTGACGCCGTGATCAACGTGTAGACGTGGTCATCCGTGAGCCGCAAGCGGAGCGCAGCGGGGATCTCGGGCGACCGCAGGACGCCCGTGTCCTTCGACTCCTCGATCACGTCGAGGAACACGTCGCGAACCTGGCTCTCCCGCAGCTTCGTGTAGATGCGCACGGTGTCGGCGACCTCCACCCGCGCGCGGTCGTACCGGTCAGAGCGCTCGCGCTCGTACACGACGATGCCGGTGAGGCTGGCAACCAGCCCGGCGATCGCGGCGATTGCCACCGCCAGCTTGATCCGCAGGCTCACAGCCGGGCGAGCTTGTAGCCGACGCCACGCACCGTCAACACGATCGCCGGGTTGGCTGGATCGTCCTCGATCTTCGAGCGCAGCCGCTGCACGTGGACGTCCACGAGCCTGCTGTCGCCCGCCCAGCCGTAACCCCAGACGCTTTCGAGAAGGTATGAGCGCTCGAGCGCGATGCCGGGATTGTCCATCAGCTCGACGAGGAGCCGGTACTCCGTCGGGGTGAGCGCGACCTCCTCCCCGTCGCGGCGCACGACGTGGCCTGCGCGATCGACGGTGATCGGCCCGAGCCGGTCGACGGCGCCGCCAGGCATCGGCGTCGCCCGCGTACGCCGGAGCGCCGCACGAACGCGCGCGGCGAGCACCGCGGGCTCAAACGGCTTCGTCACGTAGTCGTCGGCGCCAGCCTCGAGCCCGAGGACGATGTCGATCGCGTCCGTGCGTGCGGAGAGGAAGATCACGGGGGCCTGCGACGTCCGACGGATCTCGCGGCACACTGCGACCCCGTCAAGGCCAGGAAGCATCACGTCGAGGATCGCGAGGGACGGCTCGCTCTCACGGAACGCCGCAAGGCCGGCCTGCCCGTCGGCGGCCGTGACGACCACGAACCCGTCACGGCGCAGCCCCTCGGCCGTCGCCTCCCGGATCACCTCGTCGTCCTCGACGAGAAGGATCGCTGCGGCCCGGATCGTGCTCACGGCTCGGGTGTCAGATCCGCAGGAAGCGACGCATGGTGAGACCCGAGCCCGCTGCGCCAAGCCCGAGACCGGCGAGGACGAGCAGCGCCCCGATCTGCCAGAGCGGCCACGCTTGGGCAGCGGTCGTCGCGCTGGTCTTGATCGTGCCGGCGGACTCGAAGACCGATGGCATGAACGCGGACGACGCGGCAAGCCCAGCCGCGGCGAGCAGGGCGCCGACGGTGCCAGCGATCATCCCTTCAAGCATGAACGGCCAGCGAACGAACCAGTTGGTCGCGCCAACGAGCTTCATCACCTCGACCTCCCGACGCCGAGCGAAGATCGAGAGGCGGATCGTGTTGCCGATCAACAGGACGGCGGCCAGTCCAAGGATCACTGCGACACCACCGATCACGAGCTCGACCTTTCGGGCGACCGAGAGGACCTTGTCGGCGACCTTCGCCCCGTAGTCCGGGTTTGGCAGGTCAGAGGTCGCCGGCTCGAGCCCGGGAAAGCCCTCGACGGAACGAGCAATCGCGGCCGAGTCACGGGCGTCACGGGCCTTCACGCGGAAGCTCGCCGGAAACGGGTTGCCGCCGACGAGGTGTAGGACCTCAGCGGAGTACGTCTTCTGGGCCTCGCGCAGCGCGGCCTCCTGTGAGACGTAGACGAGTGACGGCCCGTCGACGCGAGGGTCGGCGAGAAGCTGCTTCTGCACGTCGCCGACCTGCGCCTCGGTCGCCGAGTCAGCGAGCCAGACCTTGATCGTCAGGTCGCGCTTCACCCCATCGGTGTAGCTCTTCAGGTACGTGCCGAGCGACAGCCCGATACCGAAGATGTAGAGCACGATGAGCACCGTCACGACGGCGGCGAGGGTCGTCGCGAAGTTCGTCTTCAGGGAGCGCAGCGCCTCACCGAAGAACCAGCGGAAACGGGTCGAGCTCAACGGGGATCCTCCGTCACGTATCCACCCCGTCGGTCGTCACGCACGATCCTGCCGCCCTCGAGCGCCACGACGCGGCGGCGCATCTTGTCGACCATCTCACGGTCATGCGTGGCCATCACGACGGTCGTCCCCGTTCGCTGGATGCGGTAGAGCAGCTGCATGATGCCGATCGAGGTGTCTGGGTCGAGGTTGCCGGTCGGCTCGTCGCAGATCAGGAGCGGCGGGTGGTTGACGAAGGCGCGCGCGATCGAGACCCGTTGCTGCTGGCCGCCGGAGAGCTCGTGCGGGTAACGGGCCACCTTATCGCTCAGTCCGACGAGGTTGATGATCTCCGGCACCTTGCGGGCGATCAGCTCCCGTCGCTGGCCCTGCACCTCGAGTGCGTAGGCGACGTTCTGTTCGACCGTGCGGTTCGGCAGCAGCTTGAAGTCCTGGAAGACACAGCCGATGTTGCGGCGTAGCTGGGGCACCTTCGAGTGACGGAGCTTCGAGAGCGATCGCCCGCCGACGATCAGGTTGCCGCGGGAGACGTCAATCTCCTTCAGGAGCAGCTTGATCAGCGTTGACTTGCCCGAGCCGGACTGGCCAACGAGGAACACCCACTCTCCCTTATCGATCTGCAGGGAGACATCGTCGAGCGCCACCACGTTTCCGGGATAGACCTTCGTGACGTTCTCGAGCAGGATCATCGCGCTGTTCTTCGGCTCCGCCGGGCGCTCGTACTCGCCCGTCGCCGGAGCCATCGCGGCGTACGCGTCGAGCCGGCGGCGGCGTGCGTCGTCGTTCGCGCGATCGATCGCATCGCGCTCGGTGGCGGTCAGCTCGACGGGGCGCGACGGCAGCGCCGCCGCAGCGCGGTCGATCGGTGGCGTGGGCGGGAACACCGAGGGCTCCTTCGGCTCGCCACCGTCCTCCCACTCGTCGCCGCGCTTCAACATCAGCTGGTCGGCTCCCCGGTCGCCCGGCTGAGCAGGAACGTGCGGATGAACGGATCGACGCCGCCGTCGAGGACGCCGGCTGCGTTGCCGTCCTTACGGCCCGTGCGGTGGTCGTTCACCATCGTGTACGGGTGCAGCACGTAGGAGCGGATTTGACTCCCGAAAGAGATGTCCTGCGCCTCGCCACGCGCCTTCGCGACCTCAGCGTCACGACGTTTGATCTCTAGCTCGAGCAGGCGGCTCTTCAGCACCCGCATCGCGACGGCCCGGTTCTGTTGCTGGGAGCGCTCGTTCTGGCACTGCACGACAAGCCCCGAGGGCATGTGGGTGATGCGCACGGCGGAGTCCGTCTTGTTCACGTGCTGGCCACCGGCGCCCTGCGATCGGTAGGTGTCGATACGGAGGTCCTTCTCGTCGATCTCGACCTCGACGTCATCGTCGATCCAGGGCGCCGCGGTCAGGCTCGCGAACGCCGTGTGGCGACGGTGATCCTTGTCGAACGGCGAGAGCCGGACGAGGCGGTGGACCCCCTTCTCGGCGCAGATCACGCCGTAGGCGTTGTCGCCGGTGAGGGTGAACGTTGCCGACTTCAGGCCCGCCTCCTCGCCCTCCGTCGCCTCGATCAGCTGCGCCTTGAAGCCGCGCTGCTCGGCCCAGCGAAGGTACATCCGCAGGAGCATCTCGGCCCAGTCCTGGGCGTCCGTGCCACCGGCGCCAGAGGTGACCTGCACGACCGCCGGTCCGCCGTCGTACTCGCCGTTGAAGAGCGCCGCCTCCTGGAGCGCGTCGATCTCAGCGCGCGCACGGGCTACGGTCTCGGCGACCTCCGGCGCGAGGTCGGGTTCCTCCTCGGCAAGCTCGAGCATGCCGGGCAGGTCGCCGATCTCCACGGCGAGCCGGTCGAACAGCTCGAGCTCGCGGGCTACCTTCGCGCGCTCCGCGCTGACCTTGCCGGCGCGACGCGGCTCGTCCCAGAAACCCGGTGCGGCGATCTCGTCGTCGAGCGACGCGACACGACCTCTCAGCGAAGCGGGGTCAAAGGTAATCACGGACCCAGACGAGCCGGGCCCTCAACTCCTCGACGGCTGCCGCGAGATCCTCGGGCTCCTGGACGACGTCGTCAGCCATCCGCCGGAGCGTATCCGGTCACGCGCCGTGGCACCGCTTGTACTTCTTCCCCGAGCCGCACGGGCACGCGTCGTTGCGCCCGACCTCATCGGCGACACGCTGCTCGACTGGCGCTGGCAGCGGCTGCGTCTCGGCCCGCGCCTCCTCGAGCAGCGACGTCGTCTCGTGCTCGGCGATGAGGTTCTCGAGCGGGTTGTGCGCCCGCTCGGCGTCGAACGCGTCGATCACGCCCGTCTCACCGTCTGGCCCCTCAACCTGGACGACGAAGTGGAAGAGGTTCGTCACCACCTCCTCGCGCACGCGGCCCATCATCTGGCCGAACATCGCATGACCCTCGGTGCGGTACTCGACGAGCGGGTCCTTCTGCGCGACGCCGCGAAGGTGGATGCCCTCGCGCAGGTACTCCATCGTGTCCAGGTGGTCGCGCCAGTGGGTGTCGATCGACTGCAGCAGGTAGAACCGCTCTGCCTGACGCATCAGCTCCGGCGCGATCGCTCCGATCGCCACCTCCTTCGCCTCGTACGCACGCTCGGCGTCAGCGGCAACGCGGTCGAGCAACGCCTCGCGCGTGACGGTGGTTCGATCGCCGAGGTCGGCGACGTCGAAGGAGACCGGATAGATCGCCCGTAGACCCGCAGCCATCTCATCGAGGTTCCATGTCTCGTGCGCGCTTGCGTCGGTGTGCGAGTCGACGACGCCCCACACCGTCTCGTCGATCCACTCGCGGACGTGGCCGGAGATGTCGTGTCCCTCCAGCACCTCTCGGCGCTCGGCGTAGACGACCTCGCGCTGCTTGTTTAGCACGTCGTCGTACTTCAGCACGTTCTTGCGGATCTCGAAGTTCTGCTCCTCGACGCGCTTCTGGGCGCCTTCGATGCGGTTCGTTAACAGCCCCGCCTCGATCGGCTCACCCTCCGGCACCTTCAGGCGGTCAAGGATCTTGTAGATCCGATCACCAGCGAACAGGCGCACCAGCTCGTCCTCGGCGGAGAGGTAGAAACGCGACTCGCCGGCGTCGCCCTGGCGGCCAGACCTGCCGCGGAGCTGGTTGTCGATGCGGCGGGACTCGTGGCGTTCGGTGCCGAGCACGTACAGGCCGCCGAGCTCGGGGACGCCCTCACCAAGCTTGATGTCGACGCCGCGGCCAGCCATGTTGGTCGCGATCGTTACCGCGCCGCGCTGCCCCGCATCCTTGACGATCTCCGCCTCCCGCTCGTGCTGCTTCGCGTTCAACACGTTGTGCGGGATCGAGCGGCTGGTGAGAACCGCCGAGAGCTCCTCGGACGTCTCGATCGAGATCGTGCCGACAAGCACCGGCTGCCCCGCGGCATGGCGTGCCGCGATGTCGTCGGCGACGGCGTTGAACTTCTCCACCTTCGTCTTGTAGATCACGTCGTTCTGGTCCTTGCGCACCATGTCGACGTTCGTGGGAATCGAGACGACCTCGAGCTTGTAGATCTCGCTGAACTCGTTCGCCTCCGTCGCTGCGGTGCCGGTCATCCCGGAGAGGGTCTCGTACATGCGGAAGTAGTTCTGGATCGTGACCGTCGCGACGGTGATGTTCTCGGCCTCGATCTTCACGCCCTCCTTCGCCTCGACCGCCTGGTGCAGGCCTTCCGACCAGCGCCGACCCTCCATGATGCGCCCGGTGAACTCGTCGACGATCTTCACCTCGCCGTCCTGCACCACGTACTCGACGTCCTTGTGGTACAGCGCTTGCGCGCGGAGCGCCTGCTGCAGGTGGTTCACGAGGTGCCCGTTGCCTGGCGCGTAGAGGTTCTCGACGCCCAGGAGGCGCTCGACCGTGTGCACGCACTCCTCGTTTGCGGAGACGGTCTTGCGTTTCTCGTCGACCTCGTAGTCGTCGCCGGCAACGAGCCGCTTGGCGATCCGTGCGAACTCGTAGTACGTCGCCGGCGCCTCCTCTGGCTGCCCTGAGATGATCAGCGGTGTACGCGCCTCGTCGATGAGGATCGAGTCGACCTCGTCAACGAGCGCGAAGAAATGTCCGCGCTGAACGCACTGCTCCTTCTCAACCGCGAGGTTGTCGCGCAGGTAGTCGAAGCCGAACTCGGAGTTCGTGCCGTACGTCACGTCGCAGGCGTAGGCGGCGCGGCGAGCGTCTGGCGTCATGTCTGCCTGGATCACACCGACCGTGACGCCGAGCGCGCGGTACAGCGGCCCCATCCACGACGCGTCGCGCTTGGCGAGGTAGTCGTTCACCGTCACCACGTGCACGCCGCGGCCCGCGAGCGCGCGATGGGAGACCGCGAGCGTCGCGACGAGCGTCTTGCCCTCACCGGTGCGCATCTCGGCGATCATCCCGTCGGCAAGCGTCGAGCCGCCCATCAGTTGCACGTCGAAGTGGCGCATCGCCAGCGCGCGGCGACCAGCCTCGCGAACCAGAGCGAAGGCTTCAGGCTGGGCATCGCGAAGCGAGCGCTCGACGTCCTCGCCATCGCTGACGCGCAGTTGGAGCCCATCACGGAGATCGGCGAACCGGTCACGCAGCTCGTCGTCGGTCAGCTCGCGAAACCCGTCCTCGAAGGCGTTCACTGCGCGGGTGGCATCCTCGAGCGCCTTCAGCCTGCGGCCTTCACCGACACGCAGGACACGAGAGAGCAGGTTCGACATGCAGTGAAGCCTACCGTGGAAGGCTCCCGCGACCTCCGCGCGTATGGCGCTTACGGTCATGGACGGGTGTACGGTTCGCGCGATGACCGGCACGGGCGAACCGCTCGAACGCGCGACGGCGCTGCTCGGCGCGTACCTGGCCCGCGAGATCACGCTCGGCGAGACGACGGAGATGGTCGAGGCCGTCTACGGGGCGTCACACGACCCGATCGCTCTTGCCGTGCGCGATCTCTTCCCGGTCGGGTCGACGCGAGCCCCCGACGCGGCGATCGTCGAGCTCGTGCTGACGACCCTCGTCGGGTCCGCTTCCGACCAGGTTCCCGCGCTGCTTGCGCTCGCGCTTCGCCGACCGGTGCTAGCCGCCATCGTCACGCGTCTTGAGGGCGGCCACGATCTGCCGCTGACGATCCTCCGGCCCGGGTGTCGCGTGATGCTCGGCACGGCAAGCGGGCGTGCTGCGCTGCAAGCGCTGGTGGAAGGCGACATCGAGCCGGCGGCGCGCTGGCTCGACCGGACGGTCCTCGATCCGGAAGCGTTCTTCGCGACGACCCTGGACGCGCCCCTCCTCGACCTCGCTGGACTCGGCGACCTGGTCGATCGCCTCGTGCAGGAGACCGAGCTCCTGCCAGCGGGCCGCGCGCGTGCGCGCGTCGCCGACGAGTGGGTGTCGGAGATCATGGTCGACTCGCTCGATGACGACACGCCATACACGGAGATCGTCCGGGTCGTCGGCGAGCGGCTGCTCGAGAGCGACGCCCCCGCCCTGCTCTGGCACGCCGCGACGCAGCTGTCGCTCGTCGCAGGGGGCGACCGGCGCGTCGCCGAACGCGTTCTCGAGCGGTGCCTGCCGCTCGGCAGGCTCGAGGACGGACGCTCGCCTGCTTCCGCCGCAGCCCCGTTCCTTGCCGTGCTGCCACCGGACCGGGCGGCGGCGCTGCTTGAACGCCTCGCAAGCTCGATCGATGCTGATGGCTGGGACGCCGTAGCGCGGACGTTCCTCGCCGGAGCGTTTCGCAAGTCATGGTCGGACTGGCGGCCACACGCGACACGCTGGCTCGACCAGGTACCCGATGCGGGCCTGGCACGAGCCGCGTCAACAGCGCTCGCGCTTGCCGAGCGAGCCGCGTGATGCGGTATGGCTACAAGGCCTCCGCCGAGCAGTTCTCGGCACGCGACCTGGTCCGCTTCAGCCTGCTCGCGGAGGCAGCCGGGCTGGACACGGTCGCGATCTCGGACCACTTCCAGCCGTGGCGCCACTCGACCGGCCACGCGCCGGCAGCGATGACGTGGCTCGGGGCGGCCGCGCAGGCAACGAGCGCCGTGACGCTCGGCACGAGCGTCCTCACGCCGACGATGCGCTACCACCCGTCGACCGTCGCCCAGGCCTTCGCGACGGCCGCCGACCTCGCACCCGGACGGATCTTTCTGGGCGTCGGCACCGGCGAGGCGCTGAACGAGACGCCCGCCACGGGTGCCGTCTGGCCGGGACCGAAGGAGCGACGGGAGCGGATGGCGGAGGCGATCACGCTGATCCGTCGGCTCTGGAGCGAGGAACGCGTGACGTTCGACGGCACGTACTACCGCACGGAGCGCGCCACCGTCTACGACCGACCGACGGCGCCGATCCCGGTCTACGTCGCCGCCTCGGGCCCGCTCGCTGCACGGCTGGCGGGCCGCGTCGCAGACGGGTTCATCTGCACCAGCGGGAAGAAGGCAGAGCTGTACGAGGAGCTGACCGGGGCGGTTGTCGACGGCGCCGCGCAGGTCGGGCGAGACCCGAGCCTGATCCGCCGGATGATCGAGATCAAGGTCTCCTACGACACCGACGGCGAGCTCGCATTGCGGGCCTGCGACTGGTGGGCCGCCCTGGCCCTGACGCCGGAGGAGAAGACCGGCGTCGAGGATCCGGTGGAGATGGAGCGTCTGGCGGACGCCGCGATCGACCGCGCACACACCAGGTTCATCGTCGCGACCGATCCGGAGGAGGTCGTCGAGCGGATCGCTCCGTACGTCGCCCTCGGGTTCACGGAGCTCGTGTTCCACGCCCCCGGCCCCGACCAGCCGCGGTTTCTCCAGCTCTTCACGCGCGACGTCCTCCCGCGGCTGCGCGACCGTTTCGGCGGCTAGTGGTCTGATTGGCAAAGAGCGGCTTCATCGGGTGTCTGGAGCGAGCGGGAGCATTGCGCGTCGCGCAGGGCTTGCCGATCGCGGGCGTGCTGGATAGCACGCCCGCTCGCACGCGTGTCAAGGCGAAGGCCTTGACACGCTAAGTGCAAGCGG
>JANYCN010000075.1 GCA_025360225.1 Actinomycetes bacterium
CGGGAACGTCGCGCGCCGCTTGCGCTTAGCGTGTCAAGGCCTTCGCCTTGACACGCGTGCGAGCGGGCGTGCTATCCAGCACGCCCGCGATCAGCAAGCCCTGCGCGACGCGCAACGCTCCCGCTCGCTCCAGACACCCGATGACGCCGCTATTTGACAATCAGACCACTGGATCAGGCGACGAGGTCGAGCAACGAGGCAGCCGCGGGGCCAAGCGCCGAGTCCGCGCCGGCGAGCCGCGCCTCGTACACCTCTCGCGCTGCGCCGACGTCGCCGTCGAGCGCGAGCAGGCACGCCGACGCGAGCGCGTGAAGCTGCCCGGCGAGCGGCGCGATCTCTGCCGCCAGCCTTCGATCGCCGAGGCGGGCGACGGCGTCGCCGAGCCCGATCCACTCCCCGAGGACGGCGCGCAACGGCGCGCCGTTTCCTGCCAGCAACGCGACACGGGCGTGGAGCAACGGACGGGGCGTGCCGCACCGCGCCACGGCAACCGACAGCGCCTGCAGCCGGCTGGCATCGTGTACGCCGTAGCGCTCGGCGAGCAGCGTCCCGAGCGCGGCCGGATCGTCTGAGGCGGCGAGCGTCAGCCAGATCGCGGCCGTCTCCGGTCGCGACGGTGGGTGCAGCAGGACGCCGCGCGCGCCGGCCGCGACGAGGGCGGGCGCCCGACCGGGCGGCTCAAGTGCAGGACGCCCGGGGTCGTCCCCCGGTGCGAGCTCGATGATCGGCCGCCGCCCGAGCAGCGCCGCAACGCTGGCGATCGCGCCTTCGGGTACGGTTGCCGCTCGCGGACGCCAGACGACGTCGACGGTAGCGTCCAGGCGAGCACCGACGAGACCGAGGTCGCGCTCGTCAACCTGCAGGATCACCCGGCCGTGGCGCAGCGCGCGGGTCGCAGCGGCCCGCGCCGCGTCCGCGCATGCGGCCGAGCCGATCAGGACGCCGTCGAAGCCGAGCCGTGCGGCGCGCGCGGCGAGGTCCTCTGCGGCATCGGGGGTGGCCGGACGGCCTGCGAGCGCGGCTGACACGCCCTCCCGACGACACCGCTCGGCTGCTGCCTGCAGGTCGCGCTCCCCGGCAGCATCGGCAACGATCAGCAGGTCGAGCGACGTGGCGACGTCAGCGAGGATGCGACGGCGGTCGAGACGGTGAAACGGGCGGCTACAGAACGGGTCGTGTGCCGCGACGAGCGGCTTGTCGACCATGTGCATCCTGCGCCATTGGCACATCGTGACCGCCCGGCGCGGCCCGCGCCCTCCCGCAAAGAGGGGATCTCTGCGGGAGGGTGCGCTGGGCGCTACGCGGCGTCGCTGCGGAGCGACTTGAAGACGAGCCCGCCGATCGCGCCGCCGACGAGCGGCCCGACGAGGTAGATCCAGAGGTCGCTGAAGTCACCAGCGGCGAGCGCCGGTGCGAGCGAGCGCGCCGGGTTGAACGAGCCGCCGGAGGCCGGGCCGACGACGTTCGCGCCGACGAAGACGAACAGGCCGATCAGCCACGGCGCCATCACGCCGTTCCAAGGCGCCCCGGTGTCCGTCGCGACGGATGAGATGACGAGCAGGAACAACGCCGTGGCGATCACCTCGATGACGAGCGCGCCGGTCTGGCTCGTCGCGCCGCCCGGATGGTTGATCAGGGCGCCGGCGAGGTCGCTGCCGCTGACGGTGCCCGAGCCGGTGTAGACGTGGCGTACCGTGTAGGCCGCGATCAGGCCGCCGACGATCTGGGCGGCCCAGTACGGCGCGACCTCCTTCATCGGGTGCTTCCCGCCGAGCGCGAGACCGAGCGTGACGGCCGGGTTGTAGTGGCCGCCCGACACGTGCCCGAACGCCGTGATCATCAAGGCGAGGCCGAAGCCGAACCCGGCGGCGATGCCGAGGGACGGGATCGAGTCCGGGATCTCCGTCGCGACGGCAACGCCTGAGAAGCCGAGGAAGAAGAAGCCGAACGTTCCGATCGCCTCGGCGGCGAGTCGCTTCTGGATGGGAGCAGCCATCGAATGGTCCTTTCGCGGACGTCGCGGTACGCCGCGCATTGTCGCAGGCGGGGTCTCCGACCAGGGTGGACCTGTCGGCGCTACGCCGGCGGCGGGCGCAGCGCCTCGAGGCGCTCGGCCGCGACCGTCAAGAGCGCGGTGCAGCGCCGGTGGAGCGCCTCCCCGCGCTCCCACAGCGCCAGAGCGTCCTCGAGCGTCGTCGAGCCGTCCTCGAGCTGGTGAACGATAGCGTCCAGCTCGGCGCGGGCCTCCTCGAACGTGCGTGTCTCGACGTCGTCGCTCACCGCGTCACCTCCGTCACCGTCGTTGTCAGCTGTCCCCGTGCGAGCCGCAGCGTCATCGCGTCGCCGATCCCATGCGACCCAGCGTCGGTCACCACGTGCCCGTCCGCATCGATGGCGATCGCGTAGCCGCGCTCGAGCGTCGAGGCAGGGCCGAGGGCACGTAGCTGTGCGCCGAGCGTGGCGGTCGTCGCCCGCGCCCGTTCGATCGTCCGCTCCTCGAGCATCGTCAAGCGAGCCCGAGCGCTGGCGAGACCCGTCCGTCTCACGTCGAGGAACCCATCCGGGCGCGCGAGCACCGGGTGCGTCATCCGAGCTGCAAGCGCCTCCCGTTCTCGGGCGAGACGGCGGTGCAACGCCGTTGCGCTGCGTACCGCGAGCGCGTCGGTCTCGCGCAGCAGCGCGCCGGCGTCGGGCACCACGAGCCGACCTGCATGGGTCGGGGTCGAGGCCCGCACGTCGGCGACGTGGTCAGCGAGCGGGGCGTCCTGCTCGTGCCCGATCGCGGAGACGACCGGCGTGCCGGCTGCCGCGATCGCACGGCAGAGCTCCTCGTCGGAGAACGCCGCGAGGTCCTCTGCTGAGCCGCCGCCTCGGGCGAGGATGATCACGTCGACCTCGCGATCGGCGTCGAGCGTCTGGAGCGCGCGGATGATCGCCGCCGGCGCCGTCGGCCCCTGCACGGCGCACTCGATGATGCGAAACCGGACGGGTGGGAACCGAGCGGCCGCGGTCGTCAGGACGTCGCCTCTTGCGGCAGCGTCGCGTCCGCACACCAGGCCGACGACCGTCGGGAAGCGGGGGAGGGGACGCTTGCGCTCTGCCGCGAACAGGCCCTCTTGCGCGAGGCGCGCGCGAAGCCGCTCGATCTGGGCAAGCAGGCTCCCGAGGCCCGCAGGCTCGAGACGCAGCGCTTTCAGCGTGATCTCACCCGTCTTGCGTCTCACCTGTAGCCGGCCAAGCACGACGACCCGCAGCCCGTCGGCGAGAGGCTCCGGGAGCGCGTCATAGCTCGCCCGCACCATCGTCGCGCGAAGCGATGCCGAGCCGTCAAGGTCCTTCAGCGTCCAGTAGACGAGGCCCCAGCCGTCCTGGCGTTTGAGCTCGGTGACCTCGCCCTCGACCCAGAAGGCGGGGAACTCGTCGACGCGCTTCGCGAGCTGTGCAGTCACCGCACCGACCGCGAACACGCGACGTGGTGGCGCGTCAGCGTCGGCCTGCGCCGACGCCTCCATCAGATCAGGATCTGGACGGCGAGCTCGGGCGTGCAGCCGTTGCGGAGCATCTCCTCGGCGCGCCGGAGGTCGGCGTCAGAGAGGGCGATCTGCTCGGCGATCTCGGCGGGGTAGCCGGCACGCACGAGCGTTTCACGACGCCAGGAGGCAACCTCGTCGAGGCCGTCTGGTCGCGTTCGCTGCTTCGTCGGAGTCACGTTTCCGAGTGTAGCGGACGGCGGCGCGCGCGTGGGAGGTCGTCGTGCCTGCGTCGGCCGGCGTAGTACGATCGGGGCGTGGATGCTGGACGGATCGAGGAGGTCGCGGCGATCGCCGCCCGGCACGACGCGGCCATCGCCGGCGTGGTGCCGACACGTCGTGTCGATGGCGAGGAGCGGTTCCTCTGCGCCTTCGCACGCGAGGAACGGTTTGCCTGGGCCGTGCTGGACGGGATGGGGGCGATCGTCGCCGACGCCCAGGACGTGCGAGATACGGCCGAGCTCGTCGCGATGTGCGAGACCGCCGAGGAGGCCTCCGCGGCGCTCGCCGTCGGCGCGGCCCTCGGGCAGATCGCCGATGCCCGCCCGCTCGCGGCGGACGTCGAGGACGCGGCGGTCGCGCTCGAGGCGCTCGCCCAGGCGCTCGCGCCGCTTGCCGCCTCGACCGCGTCCGTGCGCGTCGCTGAGGGCGTCTACCTCGACCGGGCCGCGGCCTGCGCCTCGATCGTTGGCGACCGGTTCGACCTCCTGAAGGAGGCGGCACTCGCTGCCTCCGCACGGCTCACCGGTGCGCCTGGCGAGCCAGGAGAGGGCCTGGCCGAGGCCCTCTGGGACATCGTTCGACTCCTCGCCCGTGATGGAGCACCAGATCGTTTCCGCGAGGCGATCGAGGGGTCGTTCGGCACGGCCGAGGCGTTCGCGGACGACGTGCTCGCCCACTACCTGGTCGCTCTGGAGGAGGATCGATGACGCGTTTCGACGGACGGGTAGCTGCGATTAGCGGCGGTGGCGGCGGCATGGGTCGGGCGTTCGCGCTCGACCTGGCGGCGCGCGGTGCGCGGGTCGCGGTGTGTGGCAGGCGCCCGGAGCCGATCGCTGAGACGGTCGCGATGATCGAGCACGCCGGCGGTGAGGCGCTCGCCGTCACCTGTGACGTGCGCGACCCGGCACAGGTGGACGCGTGGTTCGACACCACGACGGAGCGGTTCGGCGCCCCTGATCTGCTCGTCAACAACGCGGCGGGGAACTTCATCTGCCCGGCGATCGAGATGTCGCCGAACGGCTGGAATGCCGTGATCAATATCGTGCTGAACGGCACGTTCTACTGTACGCGAGCCTTCGCGCAGCGCTACCGTGACGCTGGTCACACGCGCGGTTCCGTGGTGTCGGTGATCGCGACGTACGCCTGGACGGGAAATACTGGCACCGCGCACTCGGCGGCGGCGAAGGCCGGCGTCCAGAACCTGATGATGACGCTCGCCGTTGAGTGGGCGCCGCTCGGCATCCGCCTCAACTCGATTGCGCCCGGGCCGATCGAGACGCCGGGCGCGACCGCGCACCTGTTCCCGACCGAGGAGATCCGTAAGGCGATCACCGACCAGATCCCGGCGGGCCGCTTCGGAACCCTCGACGACGTCGTGAACGCCGCGCGCTTCCTGCTCTCGGACGAGTCGGGCTACGTCACGGGATCGACCCTGACGCTCGACGGTGGCGGCTGGCTGCCGAAGGGGATGTTCGCGCTCGGCGTCTGAGATCGACAACCGCTTGATACGAACATACGTTCGTGTATGATCCCTCCATGGAACACCCAACGATCCGCTGGCGGCTCGCAGACGACGACGGTGGCCAGCCCACGCTCGAGCCCGGCGACGGCGTGCCCGGGTGGCGCGAGCTTCCCGGCGTCGAGTACCTGCACGTGCAGGCGCGGTCGATCATCAGCGAGGTTCCAACTGCGAGCCGGATGCCCTTCCGCTACACGATCAACCCGTACCGCGGCTGTGCCCACGCCTGCACGTACTGCTTCGCGCGTCCCACCCACGCGTACCTCGGTCTCGACACGGCGCGCGACTTCGAGTCGCGCATCGTCGTCAAGGTGAACGCCGTCGAGCGGCTGCGTGCCGAGCTGCGGGCTCCGCGCTGGGCGGGTGAGACGATCGCGCTCGGGACGAACACCGACCCCTACCAGCCGGCTGAGGGGCGCTACCGGCTCACGCGCGGCATCGTCGGCGCGCTCGTGGAGGCGAAGAACCCGTTCTCGATCCTCACCAAGTCGAGCATGATCCAGCGCGACATCGACCTGCTCGCGCCGGCTGCCGAGGCGGGGCTGTTCCGTGCCGCCCTCTCGATCGGCACCCTCGACGAGGCAGTCGCCCGCGCCAGCGAGCCGGGAGCCGCGTCACCTGCTGCTCGGCTCGAGACGCTGCGCCGACTCGTCGCCGCCGGGATCCCGACGAGCGTGCTCGTGGCGCCGATCCTTCCGGGCATGTCGGACGCTCCGGTGCAGCTCGAGGAGACGGTACGTGCCTGCATCGAGGCGGGTGCAAGCGCGATCACGCCGATCGTCCTGCACCTCCGCCCTGGCGTCCGCGAGCTGTACGAGCCATGGCTCGCTGAGGTACGGCCCGACCTGATCGATCGCTACCAGCGCATGTACCAGCGTCGAAGCGGGTACGCCCACGAGCACCAGGCGCGGATCTCCGCACAGGTGCAGACGCTCTGCGACGACCTCGGGCTCGCGCGTCCAGCAACCTGGCTACGGGTGCGCCGGCCCGTCGCTCCGTCGCCCGCGATCGCTGCTGCGCGATGGTCGCTCGAGCAGCTTGCGCTCGACCTGACGGGGTAGCGCGCACGGGGACGGCGTCACTACAGCCAACGCTTGCGGCGAAACCACCAGAGCTGGGCGGCGGTGACGACGACGATCAACCCGACGACGTACAGGTATCCGTGTGACCATCGATACTCCGGCACGCCTTGCACGTTCATGCCGTAGAAGCCCACGATCAGCGAGGGAAGAAGCACCAGCGCTGCGATCACCGTCAGCCGCTTCATCACGTCGTTCTGGTCGTTCGCGACCTTCGCCTGGTGGTAGTCGCGAACGCCAGCGATGAGATCGCGTGACAGGTCGAGCGCCTCGCTCGCCCGCATCAGCTTCTCGAACGCGTCAGCGAAGTGCAGCTCGGTCGGGTGATCGAACAGCTCGATCTCGCCGACCCGCGAGTCGACGCGATCGTCGAACACGCGGCGCACCGCATCGCGGGTCGGGGCGAGGGTCTTGCGGATGTGCAGGATGTCGTGGCGCAGCGTCGAGAGCTGCTCGCGGACCCGCTCGGCAGGCCAGTTCTCGACGTGATCCTCGAGCTCGTCGATCCGCTCGTTCAGGTTGTCGGTCAGGTCGAGGAAGCCTTCGGCGACGTCGTCGACGAGGTGGTAGACGACCATGCCCGGTGAGGTGATCCGGCCGGCATCGTGCAGCTCGCGCGCGGTCGTGCAGGCGAACGGCGGATGGTCACCCGAGGACTTGCGCACGGTCAGCACGAGGTCGGTTGCCGCGACGACGTCGACCTCGGCGTAGCGGACACCACCATCCTCGCCGACGAGGTGCGGGATCAGGAACACACCGAACACGTAGTCGCCGTGGCCCTCAAGCACCGGCCGGGGATCGTCCCGATGCGGGTGTGGTGCAAGGAGCTGGTCGAGCGCGCGCGGGTGCAGCGTGTGTGCGATCGCCTCCGACACCGCGTCGCGGTCGGGATCGACGAGGTCGATCCACCGCGCCCGTGGTGTCGAGCCGGCGCTCATGCCGGTAGGGAGTAGCCGCCGTCGACGATCAGCGTCTGCCCGACCACCATCGACGACTCGGTGCCGGCGAGCCACGCGACGGCGTTTGCGAGGTCCTGTGGCACGAGCATCCGTCCCGCCGGGGTGCGTTCGCGGCCGTTGCGCAGCATCTCCTCGGCGTTTGGGAAGTGGTCGAGCGCCTCGGTGTCGACGACGGCGCCGCTGACGCCATTGACCCGGATCTGGCGGGGTGCGAGCTCCACGCCGAGGTAGCGGATGACCGCCTCGAGCGCTGCCTTGGAGACGCCGACGAGCGTGTAGTTCTCGAGCACGCGGAACGAGCCGATCGACGAGAGGCCGATGATCGCGCCGCCGCCACGCTGCTCGAGAAGGGGCGCCGCGCGCTGCGCAAGAAAGAGCATCGCCTGGGCGTTCGTGTCGATCGTCCAGTCCCAGTGCTTCTCCATCACGTCCATCGCTGGTCGGATCACGCCGCTCGCCGCGTTCGAGACGAGCAGATCCAAGCCGCCGAGCTCCGCAGCCGCCGCATCGACGAGCGCGTAGCACCGCTCCTGGGTGTCGATCCGGCCGCGGACGACGAACGCACGCCTACCCTCAGCCTCGACCAGAGCCTTAGCTTCGAGCGCCGCGGCCTCGTTTCGGAGGTAGGAGAGCGCGACGTCGGCTCCCCGTCGTGCCAGGTCGACGGCGATGGTGCGGCCGATGCCGCGCGACCCGCCGGTGACGAGCGCGAGGCGCCCGTCGAGCGAGCCGCTCACAGCGCACCCCGGATCCGAGCAGCGTGCAGCGCGAACGCCTCGTCCGTCAGCGACGGCACCAGCGCGTCGCTCGGCGGCTCCTCGGCGAGCTCAACCCACCCGTCACGCGCCTCGCCGCCGGTCGCCAGGAACGGCTCGACGAGCGCTGACGCTCGCACGAGGATCACCGTCGCGGGGGCGTGGAGGTCGCGCCAGAGGTGCGCCGCGTCGATCGCCTCGAGGCGGCGTTGGTCGGTGACCTCCCACCAGCCCTCAACGCGACAGTGGCAGCGCACCGGCACGCGATGATCGGAACGACGTTCACGGTTCGAGCGGGAAAGCTCTCCGTGCCATGACCGCTTGATCCCAGCCTCGCTCTGGCGAGCCCAGCCCGGATAGAGCCAGAACGACGACTCGTCCACCGCACCGGAGCGGATCGTCACGACCTGGTCGCCGCGTGCGATCGCCTCGCTGACGACGTGCCACTCCGCAAGCGCGGCAGTCACCGCGGGCTTGAGGGATCGCCCCAATCACCCTTCGACGTGGCCCAGCCAAGGCCGTCGAGGAGGGCAAGGCGCGAGCTGGCGTGGCGGCGAACGGGATGGTCAACCGACAGGTTGGCGACGAGGTTCTCGACGCGCTGGCGGATCTGATAGGCGAAATGCGGGGTCGCGGGGCCGATAAGCTCGTCCACCTCGCGAATCGTCGGCTCGTTCATCGCGCTCATTGTCCCATACGATTCCCGTGTGGCCGCACCTCCCTTGCACGGAACGCTGCTCGACCAGCTGCTTGCCAGCCACGATCATCGAACGCTGCACGGTCGGTCGGTGCCTGCCTCGGTGGCGGCGGTTGCCCGCGCGATCGAGACGACGCCGGTTGACGATGCGCGCGTCGCGCGGGTGCTGCTCGGGGCACGAACCCTCGGGCGAAGCTTCCGTGAGCCCGCGGGCCCGATCAGCGAGCTCGGCGATGGCGCGCCCGGCTTCCTGCAGATCGGGCGATCCGCGACCGAGATCGTCGTCGGGTTCGTCGGCCGCCCATGGCCGGGCGGCGATCCTGTCGACGCGGTCGCCGACGCGGCTGGGTGGCGCTCGTTCGCGGCGACCGACGCGGTCAAGGTCGCCCTGTCGATCCGCTGCGGCGCGGCGGCGTATGGCACCCTGCTCGTGATCGAGACGCGGATCGCGTGCGGTCGTGACGCCGCCCAGCCGTTTGAGCGGTACTGGCGGCTCGTCCGGCCGGGCTCCGATCTCGTCCGTCGATCGCTGCTGAGGGCGATCGCGCGCCAGGCGACCGAGGTCAACGGGTGACGGTCGACGATGCTCTCCGCGCGTTCGACGATCGCTGGATCGCGCAGCAGGGGATCACGACCGGCTTCTCGTATCGACGGACGCTCGCGCTGCTGCGCCACTGGCTCACCCGAGGCGGCCGATCGAGCGAGGACGACCTCTCGACGCTGAGCTCCGCCGACCTTCTCGCGTTCCTGCGCTGGCACGCCGCGAGCGGCCTCGTCGACGACGCCGCCGGCACGCGGAAGGCGGCGCTGCACCTCGCTCGCACCGCCACCTGGATTGCCGGAGCGTTCGACCGTCCTGACCTCGCCGTTGACCGAAGCGCCCTGATCGAGGCAATACCGCTTGAAAGTGGTACGAGTACTGCCGATAGGTAGCACGTGCGATCGGTGCGCGTCCTGGTGCTGGCGATCGGCGCGCTCCTTTGCGCGCCCGTCCTCGGGTCGGCCACGTGGCTGCCCGGCGCGCAGATCGACGGCACCGGTGGCGCGACCCACGCTGTCGCGCTGGGCATGGCGCCCGATGGTGCGACGGCGGTCCTGGCGTGGGTTGGTGCGGACACGACCGCTGGACACACGCGACTGAACGTCGCGGTCCTCGTCAGTGGGGCATGGGTCTCGAAGGGTGCTGTCGACGTTGGCAGCGGCGACGTCACCGCGCCGGGCGCTGCGATGATCGCCGCCGGCGGCGTCGTCACCTGGCTCCAGAACGACACGACCGCGACGCCGCCACACGTTCGCCTGTGGGCCGCGACGGTCTCTGGGCAGGTGATCGGCACCGCACACGCGATCGACGCCGGCACGAAGGACGTGCTCGCCGCCGCGCCGACCGTTGACAGCGGCGGCACGGCGACGATCGGCTACGTCCAGTACGTGTCAGGTCGGGAGCAGGCGCTCGGCGTCCGCGGCGTCGGTGGCGCTTGGGGGACTCCCGTCGGCCTCGACGCTCCGCCGGACGGCGGCGTGCTCCCCCACATCGCCGTGAGCGGCGCGGGAGCCGGCGCTGCCATAGCGTTCGTCGAGGGTGGCGCGGACGGCGTGTATCACCTCTACGTGAAGCGTTGGACCGGGGCGATGTGGGCCGGCGCCGAGAAGGTCGACGCGGGAACCGTTGGACAGGACGTCGTCGACGTCGCGCTCTCGATGGTCGCGCCCGATCGTGGAGTCGTATCGTGGACGCAGTACCTCGCGGGTCGACGCCGGGTCTTCGCTGCCGTCGTGACGGGCGGCGTGTGGAGCGCACCGAACCTTCTCGATCCTTCTGCCGGGTCACCCGGTGACGTCGTTCCGACGGGTGACGCGGCCGCGCCGTCGGTCTCCGCCGATGCGACGAGCGGCACCGCCGTGGTCGTCTGGGCGCAAGCCGCGAACAGCCGTAGCAGGGTCTTCAGCGCACGGATGACGGGATGGAACCAGTGGCAGGCCTCGACGCCGATCGACGACCCGGCGGGATCCGACTCGACCTCGCCGGTCGTCTCGATCGCGGCCCCGAACGGCGACGGTGTGGCTGCCTGGTACGGCTGGAAGGTCGACCCGGACCCGCTGCTGTCGGCGTTCCACATCTACGTCGCGGCGCTCGCCAATGGGCAGTGGCTGACCGCACAGGACATCGGCCTCGCCGATGGCGCCCCGGTGATCGGCGTGAACTCTCTCGGCCAGCGCGTTGCGATCTGGATCAACGGTCAGTCCGTCGTGCAGTCCTACGAGGACACCGTGCCCCCGACGGCGTCGCTGAGGGCGTGCACGCTCCTTGCCGGCCATCCGTACTCGTTCGAGCTAACCGGCACCGATCCCGGAGCTGGCGTCTGTGACGATCCGGGGCCGGGCGTCTACGCCGCCCTCGCAACCGATGATCACGGGGTCGCGCGCGCGGCGTGGGACTTCGGCGATGGCACCACGTCGACGACCGTCCCGGCGTCGCACACGTTCCACAAGGGCACCTACCAGCTTGGCTTGAACGTCTGGGATGCGGCGGGGAACACGGGCGGCGCCACGACGACCATGACGGTCGTCGACCGCGACGGCCCGCTCCTGACGGCGGGGCCGGACGTCACGGCGGAGGTCGGCCAGACGCTCAGCTTCACCGTTGATCCGGTCGACCTGGAGAGCGGCGTCGATCCAGCGTCCGTCGCGTGGACGTTCTCGGACGGCGCCACCGCGTCCGGGCTCTCCGTCACCCACACGTTCACGAGCCTGGGATCGGTGACCGTCACGGTCTCCGCCGCAGACCTGAACACCCCGGTCGCGAACGTCTCCTCGGACTCGGCGATCGTCTCCGTCGTATCGCCGGTCGTGCCAAGCGCGCCGTCCAACCTGCACGCGCTCCGCTCGCCGACGAACGCCCTCCCGTCGCTCTCCTGGAACGCCGTCTCCAGCGCTGCTCGCTATGACGTGTACCTCGGCAGCGAGACGGTTGCGCGCACCGTCTCGGCCCCTCGAACGACCTACACGGAGACGGGCGTGCTCGCCGAGGGCACGTTCACCTACCACCTCGTCGCCGTGTCGGCGCGCAACCTCGTGAGCGCCGCGACACCGACCGTCTCGGTCGTCGTCGACCTGACGGCACCGACCTCGCTGATGCCCGCCGAGCTCGCCGGGCAGGCAGGGCGACCTTTGCGGCTCGACCTCCGCGCCTCTGAGCGGCTCGCCGCCGTCGCGTGGGACTTTGCTGACGCGACGGCGGCGGGCGTCGGCGCCGTCATCGACCACACCTTCGCGAGGCCGGGCACGTACCGCGTGAAGGCGACGTTCAGCGACCTCGCCGGCAACCCCGCGTCCGCTCTCACCGTCGTCACGATCGCCGCGGCACTCACCGCCGACGCCGGCCCGAACGTGTCTGCACGCGTCGGCGATGACGTCGTCCTCCACGGATCAGCGACGTCGGCCGCCGCCATCTCCTCCTACACGTGGGCGTTCGGCGACGGCGGCTCCGGAACGGGACCAACGCCGCACCACGTGTACGCCCGCTCAGGCTCGTTCCGCGTCGACCTCACCGTGCTGGACGCCGCGGGACACGTGGCGACCGCCACCACCTGGGCGGAGATCGCAGTGCGCGGCGCACCGATCGTCACGGCGATCGGCCCGAAGGTCGCGTTCCTCGGCGACCGCGTCCCGTTCCGTGCGACGGCCAAGCCCGGCGAGCGAGGGGTCAAGCTGAGGACGCTCGTCTGGGCGTTCGGCGACCACAAGGCCGCGAAGGGGCTGAAGGTCACCCACGTCTACCGCGCGGCGCGGGCGTTCATCGTCTACTTCACGGCGACGGACGCACGTCGACGCGCCGCCCGCGCGCGCGTCGACGTGCGCGTCGTGCGGCTCAGCGTCACGGTGCGTGCCGCGACGTGGAGCAAGGGACGCCTCCGACTGGTCGTCTCCGCCGGGTCGAGCGGCACGATCACCGTAAGGATCGGCAAGGGGCGGACGTACACCGTCCGGCTCCGACGGGCCGGCGTGTCGAGCGTCACGGTGAAGGTCGCGCGGCGCGTCGCGAGAGGCACCAGGCTCGCCATCGTGCTGCACCGATCACAAGGGGCGGTCGCGCGGACGAGCGCCCGGACGAAGTAGGCTGCAGCCGTGTTGCTGTTGCTCGACTTCGACGGCACGATCACCAGCGTCGACACCCTCGACGCGATCGTGCAACGGTACGCGCCAGCCGTCTGGGACGAGACGGAGGCAGCGTTGCAGGCTGGCACGATGACGCTGAACGAGGTGATCGCCTACCAGTTCGCACGCGTCCCTGCCGGCCTCGACGAGCTGCTCGCGTTCCTGCGCGCGGCGGTCGTGATTCGCCCCGGGCTACCTGAGCTGGTAGCGATGTGTCGCGAGCGTTTCATCGACCCCGTGGTGGTGTCATCCGGGTTCCTGCAGCTGATCGAACCGCTCCTCCGGGACGTCGGGATCGCGTTGCCGGTGATCGCGCACTCGGCGCGGTTCGCCGCGACCGGGGCGACCGTGACGTTCCTCGACCGGCCAGCGTGCGTCGTCTGTGGCGAGCCGTGCAAGCGAGTCGCGATCCCCTCTCTCGCGCACGGCCGGCAGGTCGCCTACGTCGGTGATGGCTGGAGCGATCGTTGTGGCGCGAAGGTCGCCGACCTCGCCTTCGCTCGGGCGTCGCTCGCTGCACACCTCCGCGAGGAGGGCGTCAGCTTCGTCCCGTTCGAGGACATGCACGACGTGCGGGCCGGGATCGAGCGCTACCTCTCGGTGGCGTGACGCTCGACGATCTCCGCGAACCGGCGTGAGAGCTGGTGGGCGAGGGCAACGTGCTCGGCGTCGATCTGGTCCGTGCGCGCCGCTATCGTCTCGGCGTCGAACCCGTGCGACGAGACGTCGGCTGCGCCGATCGCGAGCCACTCGTGCACCGAGGAGGCAGCGACCTCGATGTGGAACTGGGTTCCCCACGCCCGGTCGCCGTAGCGAAACGCCTGGTTGAACGCACCACCGTGCGCCAGCAGCGTCGCGCCGGGTGGCGGCTCGAAGCAGTAGTAGTGCCACTCGAACGAGGGAAACCGCTCAGGGAAGTCGCAGAACAGCTCGTCGCTCGCGAGCGACGGTGTCGCCTCGATCTCGTACCAGCCGATCTCGGCGTGCGGCGACGCCTGCGCGGATCCACCCGCCGCCTGGGCGAGCAGCTGGCCGCCGAGACAGACGCCGAGCGTGGGGATTCTCGCCTCGAGCGCCGTCTCGATCGCCGTCCGTTCGCTGGCGAGCCACGCGTGCTCCTCGTCCTCGTCCGGGTTGACGATCCCACCGAGCACGATCACCCCGTGATAGCTCGCGACGTCCGGCGCCTCGGGCGTGACGTGGGACTCCCACACGTCGATCGCGAGGCCGGCCGCGCGGAGCGGTGCCTCGAGCGAGCCGAGCCCCGAGTCGGAGTCGTGCTGCAGGACGAGGATGCGGCTGGCCATGGGCAGATGGTGCCAGGCTCAGCTCGCGCAGGCCGCGGCGGCCTCGTCGGCCGGTAACGCGCTGACCGGCGAGGTTGTCGGTAGGGAGCCGAGCGGGGTTCCAGACGGGACGAGGATCTCCACCGCCGGCCACGTCGTCACGCGATGGTCGACGATCAGGCAGCCGATCGACGGCAACCCGTCGACGTGCAGCAGCGATCCCGGGTTCGCGCCGCGGATGCCGACGCGGCTGCCGGCGCTCTGCCACGGTGGTCGTTCACCGTCAGCGGCGAGGTGGAAGCGGTCGTGGTAGGGAAGGCGCGTCTGCCCGGCGCCGTTTGACCAGCGGCCGTTGCGTCGGCGGAACGTCGGCCCGCCGTAGGCGTTCCGCCACCCGCCCTCGCGCCAGGCAGCCACGCCGTTCGTCCAGGCCCCGGTCGGCGTGCGCGCCGTACGACCGCCGGAGCGGTTGACCCACCAGCCGCCGCCGTCGGAGACGATGCGGTTGCTGGCGTTCAGCGTGCCGACGCCGGCCCACGCCACGCCGCGTGGGCCGTAGAGGAAGTCCTCTGGCGCGGTCGTTGCCGAGGCTCCGGGGATCGCCGCCGCCCTGCCCGTTGCGCGGGTTGCGAGCGGCTCGCGCACGTAGGCGAGGGCGAGGGTGCCGAGCGACGTCGGCGCGACCGGAGGCGGGCACAGGTCGGTCGGTGTGAGGACCGTGACGCGGCTCGTGGCGGGAACGATGAAGGTGTTGTCGGGCGGCACGAGCACGTCGATGTGCTTGCCGATGATCGCGCCACCGGTGTCGTCTGCGCTGAAGCAGCCGTGTGCCGGCGACGCCCGGAGGGCCTCGACGTAGACGATCGACCCGCGCGGGATCACCGCTAGGTCGGTCGCGATCGAGTGCCACGCCGTCACCGGCACGCCGGGGCCGCGGCCGAACGAGTCGTGGTAGGGGAGGCGTCGTTTGCCGACGCCGTTCGACCACGCCGTCGCGGTGACGTGGAAGGTCGGTGCGCCGGCAGCGTTGCGCCAGCCTCCGTCACGCCAGATCGGCGGTCCGTGTGTCCACCCTCTTGCCGTCGGGGAGGTCTTCACGCCGGCGCTGTTCACCCAGTAGCCGCCGTTCGTCGCCGCGAAGTGCACCGCCTCGCCACCGAGTCCGGTGCCGGTGCCCTCCATCGGGACGCCGCGCGCGGAGTAGAGGAAGTCCTCGCGGTAGCTGGCGGTCAGCCCGGGCGCGGTGAGCGGTAGCCCGACGAAGCGGCTCTCAGGGACGAACCAGTAGGTCGTGACCTGGAACGTCCCGAGGTCTCCGGTGGGCGGCGTCACGGCGCCGCTCGCGAGCGTCGTGACGGCGAGCGCCACGAGCACCACGAGCGCCGCCGCGCGCCGGCGTGCGCGCGAACGACCCATGTGCCGCAGTATGCTCGACGAACTGCCCCGGTGGCGTCCGCCGCTCACCCGATTGCCGTGCGGGGGTGGCGGCCTTCTTGACGGGCTCCTGCTAGCTCGTGGTCGGATTGTGAGATGGCGGGGTCATCCGACTGCCTGGATCGTCCTGCGCTTGCCGGCTCTGCCACCCGTCGGGTGGCAGAGCCAGCGAGCTGCGCCGACCACGCCCCGGCCCGCTCTGCGTGCCGGAACGTGGGCTTCGCAGGAACGTCGCGCTCCGCTTGCACTTAGCGTGTCAAGGCCTTCGCCTTGACACGCGTGCGAGCGGGCGTGCTATCCAGCACGCCCGCGATCGGCAAGCCCTGCGCGACGCGCAATGCTCCCGCTCGCTCCAGACACCCGATGAAGCCGCTCTTTG
>JANYCN010000086.1 GCA_025360225.1 Actinomycetes bacterium
CAGCACTGCCTCGACGGTCGTCACGGTGAACGGGCCGCTCACTGGCGTCGCCGTCAGCGTCCCATCCGAGAGGGTGGCGGCGGCACGGACGAGTCCGGCCGCGCCGGTTCCCGAGATCGCCTCGTCGAGCACCGGGAAGGAGCATCGCCCGTCCCGACCTGGCTCCCCCGCCGGAAGCGCCTCGCGCGAGCGGGTCGGCGACTGGGATGACCCGGCGAGGAGCGCGACGTCCTCCTGGTCAACGTCGATCCCGGCCGCCCGGAGGCCGAGGTGCAGCTGGAAGCAACCGCACAGCTCGTCGACCTGGGGCAGGGCGGCGTCGTGGATGGCGAGCAGCGCCGCTGCCCCGTTCACCGTTCGTGCAGTTGCATGCATCTCAAGGCTCCAGCAGGACCACGGGAATCTCCCGCGTCGTCCTCGTTTGGTAGGTGGCGTACGACGCGTACGCAGCGACGGCCCTCGGCCAGATCCTCGCCCGCTCATCCGCCGACGCGACCCTCGCGCGCATTGGCGTGTGGTTCGCACCGATCTGCACCGATACGTCGGGGTCGGCGATGAGGTTGTGGAACCACGACGGATGCGTCGGCTGGCCACCGGCCGAGGCGATCACCGCGAGATCTTCGCCATCCTCGAGGTAGAGCAGCGGCTGCGTCCGTTGGCGACCCGAACGCCGGCCCGTCGTGGTCAGCAGCAGCATCGGCGCGGCGCCGTATCGACCGCCAACCGTGCCGCGGGTCAGGCGGTAGACGGACCTGTGCAGAGCGACCACCGCTCGCTGGCCCGCGTTCACGTGTGCACTGCCGATGATCGCGCAGCGGGCCGTTCGATGGACATGGCGCAATCCTAGCCGGCCTGAAGCCCCGTGTCACGATCCTGTATCGAATCGCCTACAGGGGTGCGAGGCACCCGTACGGTCAGGGCCTTCCCCGACGACTGGAGCCTATCCGTGCGACGAACCCCTCGTAAGACCCTGTTGGCAGCCGCGCTGCTCGTCGGCGCGACGGCGCCTGCCGTGTCCCTCGCGGCATCGCCAGCGCACCTCGCGCTGGAGACGGCAACGCCGTCGCTGCCGATCGACGGGTACGACGGAACCTACTTCCTCGGCGACCTCGGCGTCTATCTGACGAACCGCGGCGGCAGTCCGTTTGAGGTCCAGGTGACGCGGGCAACCTACGGATCACCGATCCGGGCGTTCCTCGCGACCCGCGACGACGATCACCGCCTCGTCCGGACGCCGCTGCCCGCCGGCATCGTCACCGGCTTCGCGGGCTTCGCCCGACTCGGTCACGTGACGATCACCGACGACGCCGGCGTCGTCGTATCGGACCAGGACATCGGCACGTGTATCGGTGGTGGCGCGCAGCGTCTTGCCGTGGATTCGAACGGGGCGTCTGCGTACCCCGCGATGTGCGGCGGTGGCAACCCGTTCACGCTCGGCGCCGCATGGGGAGTCGATGCCGGCTGGGCAGCGACCCTCGACGCGTCGAGCGCGACGTTCGTGGGGGTCTCCGGCACCTACCACGCGCACGTGGCGCTGGATGACGCGACGGCGGCAGCGATCGGCGTCGCACCGGCTGACCGGGCAGCCGACATCGATCTCATCGGCACGATGCAGACCACGCTTCCGGGGGTGGGGAAGGTGCCGCACGCCGCCAGCAAGGGGCATCGGCTGCCGCGCGGTCTGCGCCGGTACACGCACCGGGCAGGAACGGCGCAGCCGGCCACCGACACGTTGCCCGACCTGATCGCCCTTCCGGCGTGGGGCATGAGCACCTCGAGCGACGCCGGGCGGGACTTCCTCAACTTCGGTGCGAACGTGTGGAACGCAGGGCCGGCTCAGCTCGCCGTCGAGGGGTTCCGCCGGAAGGGGACAGACGTGATGGATGCCTACCAGCTGTTCTCCCGCAACGGCAAGCAGGTCGGATACGCGGCGACGGGCACGATGGAGTTCGACCGCCGCCCAGGTCACAACCACTGGCACTTCGAGGACTTCGCCCAGTACGACCTGCTTGCGGCGTCGGGCGCCGGGATCGTGCGTTCCGGGAAGCAGTCGTTCTGCATCGCGCCGACCGACGGCATCGACCTGCTACGCCCGGGAGCGGTGATGAACCCGTGGCTCGTTGGCCTCGGAAGTGCCTGCGGTTGGTCAAGCGCGCTGTGGATCCGCGAGGCGATGCCGGTCGGCTGGGGCGACACCTACTTCCAGTACAAGTCGGGCCAGGCCTTCGACGTGACGGACGTTTCGAACGGCACCTACGCGGTGCGGGTGACGGCGAACCCCGGGGGTCGTCTGTTCGAGCGCACGCGCGCGAACGACACCTCGCTGCGCACCGTCATCCTCGGTGGCGTCCCCGGGGCGCGCACCGTAACGGTGCCGCCGTACATGGGAATCGACACAGACCCGGCCCTCACGGTCGGGTAGCTCGCTTGCCGTGTGCCGCGCCGCGAGCTCAGCATCGCGGTGCGCCACACGGCGGGCGGATCACGGGTGCAGGGTAAGCAGCGCGGCGCGATCGGCTGCCGTGGCAAGCGTCGCCTTCGCACAGGAGTCGATGCTCGAGGTGATCTGGTCGGCCTGCCCGCCGAACGTCGTCGCGTCACCCTTCGATGGCGTCGAATACCGCGCTGCTGGCGATCGCGCAGCGACCGCGAGCGCCTCCTTGATCCGGCGGACAGCCTGCGTGCGCGCGTCGTCTGGGAGGCCACCAGCGCGGTCAGACCAGCACCACCAGCCAAAGTACTGCGCGCCGAGCTCGACAGCGTGAACAGCGCTTGTGCGAGCCGGGAACGCTCCCTCCGCGCACCGCGGCATTCCGTGCGTGTCCGCGAGGTACCAGAACCGGCCGTAGTGGGAGTACTCGGTGCTCCACGCCTGCTGGATCTTGGCGTCGTCGTGCTTCTTCCCAGCCGCGAGAATGACGTCCATGTCGACGAGGTCGGTATCGATGAGCGTTGCCATCGCCGTTCCAACCGTGTCGTCGCCGGCGGCTTGTCGGAGTGCGGCGCCAAACTGCTGTTCACGGTGGATGACGAGCTCGATCGTCGCGATGCGGGATTCCCACGAGCCGTTGTACATGCCGTTGAAGGACAGACCAAGCTCGGCGTTCACCTGGGCGCAGAGAGCGTCCAGCCTATGCGCGACCTGCTGCGGGGGTGGCGGCGCGTCGTTGAGCGCCGCCGTCCAGCCAGCAGGCTCGGAAGCGCATCCGGCGACGGTGGCGAGGCAGGCAAGCACGGCGACGTGGCGGAACTGGATGCGCGACATGGCGGCAATTATACACCTGGAAGCCTGGCACGAAGCGGCCGCCGGCCGTGCCGCACCGGCCGGCGCAGGGCGCCTTCCTCGACACCGCCTCGGCGAGCGTCCTTGACGGGCTCCGCTCGTGGTCTGATTGTGAGATGGCGTGGTGATCAGACTGCCTGGATCGTCCTGCGCTCGCCGGCTCTGCCACCCGTCGGGTGGCTCTGCCAGCCAGCAGGCTCGGAAGCGCATCCGGCGAGGGTGGCGAGGCCATAGCATCTGACAATCACACCACTAGAGGACCGCGAGGGCAGCGTCGTAATCCGGCTCGTCGCCGATCTGCGGCACGAGCTGGGCGTGCAGGACCGTCCCGTCCCGATCGACCACGACGACCGCTCGCGCCAGCAGCCCGGCGAACGCCGAGCTCAGGAGGTCGACGCCGTAGGCCCGTCCGAACGCATGGTCACGGAAGTCCGACGCCATCGTGACGCCCTCGATCCCTTCCGCCACGCAGAATGCCTGCTGCGCGAACGGCAGGTCGCGGGAGACGCAGACCACGACCGTGTCGGCGAGCGACGCTGCCCGGACGTTGAACTGACGGACGGCCGCCGCGCAGACGCCGGTACCAACGCTCGGGAAGATGTTCAACACGACGCGGGTGCCAGCGAGGTCTCTCGACCGGACGGACCCGAGATCGACGCCGACGAGCGTGTACGCCGGCGCGACGCTCCCGACGATCGGAAGCTCACCTGAGGTGTGCGCCGGAGCGGCGCCGAGGAGCGTGTCAGCCATGAGGCCAATGTACCGGACCGCTCCACCCCGAGCACGTCGTCCGACCCCCACGCTACTAATTCAGACATGGATGACCTTTCCTCGATCCGCCAGCTCCGCCGCCCGCCGTCGCCGGGAAGGCTCGTCGTCCGGATCACCGCAGCGATCGTCGCGCTGGTCGTCCTGATCGCCCTGCTCGGCGGGTTCTCCTCGGCGGTGTACGCCCCCGAGGCGCAACACATCACCGTCGTCCGCGACGGCGCCCCATGGCAGGGACACTCGATCAGCAGCGTGGTGCGTCCGAACAGCGGCCGTACCTGGATCGGGCTGTACGCTGTGACGCACTCCTACCCGGACTCGACGATCCAGCGCTACTACACGATCACGGCTGATAACGCGCGTGGCGACAGGGTCGGCGTCGACGTCGTGCACGTTCCGACCACTGACGGCGTTCAGGTCGGGATTGAAGGCACCTTCTACCTGAAGACCGGCTTCGACGGGTCTGACGGAGGCGTTGCGCTCGTCCGGCAGTTCGACGACCAGTTCGGGACGCGCGTGTTCCCCGTGTCGTCCACCGCTGACCTGCTGCACGCCTGGGACGGTGAGCAGGGCTGGGCGGCGTTCCTCGACTCGATCGTCCGGCCCGTGATCGACAACGAGCTGCGGATCGCGGTCGGCGGGTTCCGCTGTCAGGAGCTGAACGCGGCCTGCGCGCTGGTCGCGAACGCGAACGCCGACGCGAACGCGGTCGCGCAGGCAGGCCAGCAGAATAACCAGAACCTTCAGCAGGTCGAGAACGCGATCAACAAGGGCCTCGCGGTCGACCTCCATGACAAGCTCGGGGCGGACTACTTCGTCAACGTCCGGTTCTCGCTCGCCAAGGTCACGCTGCCCGAACAGATCCAGCAGGCCGTGAACGACGTTCAGGCAGCACGGGTCGAGGTCGCAAAGGCCGCGGCAAAGGTGCAGCAGGCGCAGAAGCAGAACGAGGCGAACGCGCTCCTCTCGAAGACGTATGACACCTGCGCGGCATGCGCCCAGATCGACGCGATCAAGGCGCTCCCGACCGGATCGAACGTCTACTTCGGCATCCAACCGATCGTCACGGCGCAACCCGCCGCGAAGTAGGAGTCGAACGAAGACCGGACTATCCTGCCAGCTGGGATCGATGGTCACTCGACAGGCCGTAGATGTGCAATGATGATCTCGCGTCGACCCTGGGGGGGGCAGCACCGTGATCGCTTCGCTACGCAGAAGGTGGGTCGTGCTCGTCGCGGTTGCGTTGCTGGCCGCGCCAGGGCAGGCGCACGCTGCCCGACCACACGTCGTTGGCGGAACGGCCGTCGCTGACGGTAGCTATCCGTTCGTCGCGAGCATCGTCTTCGTGAACCCGCCGACGGACGCCGATCCGACCGGCCAGTTCTGTGGCGGCACGCTGATCGCGCCCCAGATCGTGTTGACGGCGGCGAGCTGCGTCGCGCGTTGGCCGATCTCGAGCCTGCGCGTCGTGCTCGGTCGGCGCGACCTGCGGCTGCCGGGCGAGCCGCACGTGATCGACGGCGTCACGGTCGCCGCTGACTGGAACCCGTACTCCGGCGAGCACGACCTCGCCGTCCTCCATCTCGCGACACCGTCGCCGATCGTGCCGGTTCGCCTGGCGAGCACGGCGCAGACCGACGCGGCCACGGTCGGCGTGACGTTCGGCTGGGGCGCGATCGATGCGGCCGGCGTGGTCCTGCCGTTCACGCTGCAGTCCGTGGCCGCACCGATCTCCACGACGGTCGACGCGGAGTCCGTCCTCGGCAACACCTTCCATGCCGGCAGCGAGATCGCCGCCGGCGACATAGCGCTTGCTCGTGTTGCCTGCGCCGGCGACGAGGGCGGGCCACTCCTCGTCGGCGATGGCGTTGGCGGGTTCCTGCAGATCGGCGTCTTCTCGTTCAACCTCGACCGGACGTGTGGGAGCCCGGTCAGACCGGGCGTCTACGCGCGCGTGTCCGAGGATGTCGGGGCCCTCCTGACGGCCTCGCCGGTGCCCCGGTTCGTGGGTGACGCTTCCATCGTCGGCGATGGCAGCATCGGGGAGCCGCTGACCTGCCGCGCTCCGGTCAGCGGCGTCGACCCGGTGCTCAGGTACGCGTGGTTCATCCTCGACGACCAGGGCGATCGGCCGGACCGGCCGATCACGCACGCGACCGGGTGGAGATACACGCCGGTCTCGTCGCTGGTTGGCTCGACGATCTACTGCGCGGTCACGTTGGCCGTGGCGAACGGAACCGACAGCAGGTCGAGCGACGGGGTGCTGGTGCACTGGCGCGACCGTACGCCGCCACGATCCTGGCCGGTTCAACTGACCTGCGGGCGCACGACGTGCAGCCTCTACGTGATCGCACGCGATCGCGGCCGGCACCGCACCGGGATCGCGCGCGTCGACGTGATCGTCGCAGTCCAGGGCCGCGCCGTGCAGGTGCAGCAAGCCCGGCACGTCGGCGGCGCCCGGTACGCCGTTCGCATCGGCGCGTTGCGGCCCGGTGCCGTGACCGTGTACACCCGCGCCACCGACCGCGCCGGCAACGTCGAGTCGACCCTTGCCGGCACCGGCTACACCGTCGCCTTCGGCCCGACCGCCCACGTCGTCGGAGGCGGAGGCACCGCGGTGCCCTACCCGTTCGTCGCCAGCATCGTGAACCGCGCACGCGGCTCGTATCCCCCGTTCACGACCGTCTACTGCACCGGGACGCTCGTGGCGCCGCAGCTCGTGCTGACCTCGGTCGGATGTGTCAACGGCCCGGACTACTCCAGCACCACGGTCGTGCTCGGCCGCGCTGACATCAGGGATCCCGGCGAGGTACACGACGTGGACGGTGCGGTCCTCCCGCCGATCTACGACGGGGTCCGGACGCGCCAGGTGGCGTTGCTGCACCTGACGACACCGTCGTCGATCACGCCCGTCACGCTTGCCACCGAGACTCAGGTGGATGGAGCGACCGTCGGTACCGTGCTCGGCTGGGGACAGACGGACGCATCCGCGTCGGTCGTCCCGTTCCGGCTGCAGCAGGCCACCGTCTCGATCGCGAACAGCGCGGCGGCGGCGGCGCTCCTGGGCCGGGTGTTCGATCCGGCGACCGGGATCGCCGTCGGAGACGTGCCGCCGACACGATACGCGTGCGGTGAGGACGCGGGAGGACCGCTCCTGATCGATGACGGGCACGGCGGCGTCGTTCAGGCCGCGCTGTTCCCGGGCCGCGTTGGCTGCTTGCCGAAAACCGTCCCGGATATCTACGCCGCCGTTGCACCGGAGGCGGACTGGCTAGTCGACCCATCGGTCCTGCCCGGCCTCGCGCATCCGCTGACGATCGTCGGTTCCGGTGCCGTCGGCAATCCCCTCGTCTGCGACGCGGTGCCAACGCTCCCTGGCAGCGTAATCACGTTCCAGTGGATCGGGCACGACCCTGACGGAGGCGTCACGACGATCACCGGCGCGACCACCGACGTGCACGTCCCGACCGCCTCCGAGCGTGGCTGGCAGCTGTCCTGCGAGGTCACGGTGACGGCGGGGCGCCGTTCACTCCGCTTCGGCGCGGCCCTCGTCTCCGTCCACTGGGCCGACGTAACGCCGCCGCGCTCGTGGCCCGTCCGCCTTACGTGTTCCGATCGTCGTTGCACCGCGACGATCCGTGCCGAGGACCGCGGCGCGACGGCGAGCGGCGTCCTGCGGGTCGAGGTCGTCGTCCTGGGACCGGGCAAGCGCGCGATCATGCGCGATGCCACGCGGCTCGCCGGCACCACGTACGTCGTCAACCTCGGCAGGCTCCCGCCCGGCAAGGTGACGGTCCAGACGCGTGCGACCGACCGCGCCGGCAACCGACAGCGGGTCTTCGCGTTCGCGAGCTTCCGGCCATGACGACGAACGGACCGCCGTCGGCACTGGTCTCTCCAGTCGGGGCGAGAGGATTTGAACCTCCGACCACTCGGCCCCCAGCCGAGTGCGCTACCAGGCTGCGCCACGCCCCGATTCGGTTTCGAGTATAGCTTCTCCTGATGGATCGGAAGGCGTTCGAGGTGGTTGTGCGCGACGTGCTCGCAACGCTGCCCGCGTGGACGACGAGGCCGCTCGCGAACGTCGCCGTGCTCGTCGAGGAGCGCGACCACGACGATCCCGACCTGTACGGTGTCTACGACGACGACGGCGTCGGCCCGGCGCGGGTCGTGATCTTCCGCCGCCCCCTCGTTGAGGACTTCCCGGACGTGGCGCAGCTGCGCGCGGAGATCCGGATCACCGTGCTCCACGAGATCGGGCACCACTTCGGGCTCGACGAGGACCGCCTCGACGAGCTCGGCTACGGCTGAGCGGGCAACGCCTTCGCGGCCGCTACGAGGGCGGCGAGCCGGGCCGGGGCCTCGGCCGGCGTGAGCACCTCGGTCTCGCCGCTCGCGCGGTGCTTCAGCTCGATCGTGCCGTCGGTCTCGAGGCGCTTGCCGATCGTGATCCGCAACGGCACGCCAACGAGGTCGGCGTCCTTGAACCGGACGCCGGGCGACAGCTTGCGGTCGTCGACGAAGACCTCGACGCCGAGCGTCGCGAGCGATGCGTCCAGCTCGTCCGAGGGCGCGATCGCGTCGTCGCCGATCGGTACGATCCACACGTCGTACGGCGCGATCGCCTGCGGCCAGACGATCCCGTTCTCGTCCGAGAACTGCTCGACGGCGGATGCCAGGATCCTCGCTGGACCGATCCCGTACGAGCCCATCCAGACCGGTTTCTCAACACCGTCGTCGTCAAGGAACGTCGCCTCCATCGGCACGGAGTAGCGAAGCCCGAGCTTGAAGATGTTGCCGACCTCGATCGCGTCCTCGATGTGCAGACGACCGCCACAGTGGACGCACGCGTCGTCGCTCTCGGCATGGCGCAGGTCGATCGGGCGGGCGTCGAAGTCGCGCCCGTGCTGCGCACCGACGAGGTGGTAGCCCGTGCGGTTGGCTCCGGCGACGTACCCGCCGTCCGTGATCGACGGGTCGATGAGGACCTCGCGGACGGCGCCTCCGCGGAGGTTGACGGCGCCGATCGATCCCGGCTCGGCGCCGAAGGCCGCGCGGATCTCGTCCGGGTGTGCCGGGCGAAACGTCGAGCCCAACGCCTTCTGCAGCTTCAGCTCGTGGAGGCGGTGGTCGCCACGCACGAGCGCGAGGACCACTCCCCCGCGCTCGTCCTCGGGCACGACGATCACCGACTTCATCGTCGCACCCTCATCGACGCCGAGCAGCGTCGCGAGCGCCGCGATCGTCGTGACGTCGGGCGTCGCGATCTCGGTCAGTGGCTGGTCGGCTGCGACGGACACCGGCCGCGCTACCGAGACGGCCATCTCGACGTTCGCCGCGTAGTCGCAGCCGTCGCACAGAACGATCCGATCCTCGCCCGCCGGCGACGGCGCCATGTACTCGTGGGCGCCGGACCCGCCCATCATGCCAACGTCCGACTCGACCTTGTAGAAGCGGATGCCGCTACGGCGGAAGATACGGTCATAGGCCAGCTCGTGCTTGGTGTAGCCCTCGTCGAGCCCTGACTTGTCGCGGTCGAGCGTGTAGGAGTCCTTCATGATGAACTCGCGTGTCCGCAGCACGCCACCCTGCGGGCGAGGCTCGTCGCGTTCCTTGATCTGGATGTGGTACCAGATCTGCGGCAGGTCACGGTAGGAGCGGATCGCCTCGCTCGCGTGAAAGGCGATCACCTCCTCGTGCGTCATCGAGAGCACGAGGTCTCGCCCGACGCGGTCCTTCAGGTAGAACATCTCCGGGATCCCGTAGCGCCCGGACTTCTTCCAGAGGTCGGCCGGATGGAGGACCGGCATCAGCATCTCCTGGCCGCCGATCGCGTCCATCTCCTCGCGGATGATCTGCTCGACGCGACGATGGACGCGCCAGCCAAACGGCAGGTACGACCACAGACCCGCACCGATCTGGCGGATGAACCCGGCGCGCACGAGCAGCTGGTGCGAGCGGGCGACGGCGTCGCCCGGCGCATCGCGCAGGGTTGGGAGCAGGATCCGCGACGCCCGCATCAGCTCGCCCGCTTCTTCGTCGGCGGGAAGTGGATCGGACGCCCGAGCGCGACGAGCGCCGCCTCCTTCAACCCCTCCGCCAGGGTCGGATGCGCGGCGATCGAGTCGGCGACCGTCTCGATCGTCGTCTCCGAGTCGATCCCGATCACGCCGGCGTTCACCAGTTCCGTCGCGTTGATGCCGACCACGACGACGCCCAGGAGCTCTCCGTAGGTCGTCTCATGGATCGTCTTCACGAACCCCGTTCGATCGGCGTACATCGCTGCGCGCGCGATCGCTGCGAACGGGAACTGGCCCGTCACGACACGGTCATCGCCGTAGCGCGCCCGCGCCTGCGCCTCCGTCAGACCGACCGCCGCGACCTCGGGATCGGTGTAGATGCACCGCGGCACGGATCCGGCGACGGTTGCGGCGTGGCCGGCGATGTTCTCCGCAGCGACCTCGCCCTCTCGGAACGCCGTGTGGGCGAGCTGCCAGTGCCCGGCGACGTCGCCAACGGCGAAGATGTGAGGAACGCTCGTGCGGCGCGCGTCATCGGTCGCGATCCCCTTCTTGTCGTACCTGACGCCGACCGTGTCGAGCCCGAGGTCCTCGACGTTCGCGCCGCGACCCGTCGCGACAAGGATCAGGTCGCCCGTCACGGTCGACGGGGCGCCGTTCTTCTCGAAGTGGAGCGTCACGCCCTCGGACGTGTCCTCGACCCGGGTGCCGCGCGCCGAGAGGTGCAGCGCGATCTTCGCCTTCTTGAACGATCGCTCGAGGGCTGCGACGGCGTCGGCGTCCTCGTTCGCGACGAGGTGATCGAGGAACTCGACGATCGTCACCTGAGAACCCAGATGAGAGAAGATCGACGCGAACTCGCAGCCGATGACGCCGCCGCCGAGCACGATCAGCCGGCGGGGGATCTCGGTAACCGCCAGCAGCCCCGTGGAGTCGACGCAGCGCGGCCCGTCAATGCCGTCAATCGCCGGACGGAGCGGCCGCGAACCTGTCGCGATCACCGCGTGCTTGAACCGGACAGGCTCGGCACCATCGACGACGATCTCGTTCGGGCCGCTAAACCGTCCTCTTCCGCGCACCACGACCGCGCCGTTCGCCTTCAAGAGACCACCGACGCCGCTCACCATCGTGTCGATGATGCCCTGCTTGTTCGCCTGAACCTGCGTCCAGTCGACCGACACCTCGCCGACGCGGACACCGAGCTGCGCGAACGTGTGATGCGCGTCCTTGACGGCGTGCGCAGACTGCACCCAGGCCTTCGTCGGGATGCAGCCAACGTTCAGGCACGTGCCGCCGAGGCTTCCCTGCTCGATCACCGCCACGCTCAGCCCGAGCTGGCACGCACGGATCGCGGCGGGGTATCCCCCTGGGCCCCCACCGAGCACTGCGACGTCGACGTCCATACGATTACGGCTCCTCCGGAACGGGAACGACCACCCTGAGTCTAGTCCAGAGCCCGATCCGGCTCGGCGGCTCTCACCGGCCTCGGCCCTCGCGCCAGACGAGTAGGATGCCCTAATGCGCGCCTCCGTGACGCTGCCGGAGGCCGGTGCCCAGCGATCCGGCACGCCGCCCGAGCCGGCCGTGTTCCGCCCCGACGTCGAGGGTCTCCGCGCGATCGCGGTCACGCTCGTCGTGCTCTATCACGCTGGCGTCTCCGCCGTCCCGGGAGGCTACGTCGGCGTGGACGTCTTCTACGTGATCTCCGGCTTCCTGATCACGGGCCTCCTCGCGCGGGAGATCGAGAGCACGGGAAGGATCTCGCTCCGCGGGTTCTGGGCCCGTCGCGTGCGGCGGTTGTTACCGGTCTCGACGATCGTGCTGATCACGACCGCGATCGCGACAGCATCGGTTTACGCCGGCGTCGACCGGCCGAGCGTTGGCGCGGACATCAGGGCAGCCGCTCTGTACGTCTCGAACTGGCGGTTCGCTGCGAACGCCGTCGACTACCTCGGTGCTGATGCCGCGTTGAGCCCGGTGATCCACTACTGGTCGCTGAGCGTCGAGGAGCAGTTCTACCTCTGCTGGCCCGTGCTCCTGGTCCTTCTGACGCGGCTCGCCGGAAGGCGGTGGCTCCCGGTCGTCCGGGTCGCGATCCTCCTGATTGGGATCGGGTCCTTCACGACCTCGGTCGTCCTGACCCGCTCGGAGGCGACGAGCGCCTACTACGGGCTCCACACCCGAGCGTGGGAGCTCGCCGTCGGAGCGGCGCTCGCGCTCTGGGGCCGGGACGTCGCGCGCCTCGTGTCGCGCCGTCTTGCGGCGTTCCTCAGCACCGCTGCGCTCGTGCTGATCGCGTACGCGGCCTTGCGATACTCGACCTCGACCCCGTTTCCGGGCTCCGCGGCGCTCGTGCCTGTGCTTGGGGCCGCCGCACTGCTCGCGTCTGGCGCGCGCGGCGTTGCACCCGGCCTCGGACGGCTCCTGGTCGCCACGCCGATCACCTACGTCGGGCGGATCTCCTATGCCTGGTACCTCTGGCACTGGCCCGTCCTCGTCCTCCTGCGTGCGCGCGCCGGCACGTCCTGGCGCGTGGACGCGATCGCCGTCACCGCCTCGTTCTTGCTCGCCGCGATCAGCGGCGTGCTCGTCGAACGACCGGTCAGGGAGGCCCGTTGGCTGCGCCGCCATGCCGGATCGACCCTGGCGCTGGGAGCCGTCCTGACGATCGTCCCTGTGCTGGTCGTCGGGCCGGTGCTCGCTGCGCCACCCGTCAGACACCGCCAGCCGACGTCAATCACGCAGGCGAGCGTCTCGATCCGGCCGGCAACGCGCGACGTCGTCCTCGCGATGACCCCGACTGGCGCGACCGGCGACATCGGCTGGGTGCAGAACGGGTGCTACGGCCACGTCTACACGCCGTCCGCGCCGTCCGCGTGCACCTTCGGGGACCTCGCCGGGAAGAGCGCCCTCGTGCTGCTCGGCGACTCGCACGCCGCCGCCCTCGCACCGGCGGTCATCGCGCTCGGGCGTCTGCGTGACCAGCGGGTGCTGGTCTGGGCGAAGCCAGGCTGCCCGTTCATCGACGTTCCGATGTGGTACGTGGAGCAGAACCGGGCGCTCATCGAGTGCACGGCCTGGCGCAGCAACGTCCTTGCGCTCCTGCGCGGCAGCGGTGAGATCGACTCGATCCTTCTCGCGCGGAGCTGGTTCGAGCGCACGCGCGTCCGCGACCGCTCCGGCGGAGCGCTGTCAGATGAGGCGTTCGGTCGGGCATGGGCCGCTGCCACGGCACGGATGCTCGTAACTCTCGCGCCTCTCGCCCGTCACGTGTACCTCGTCGCCGACGTGCCGGCCGCGCCGTCCAGCGTGCCGCGCTGCGTGTCCGCCAACCTCGATGACGTCTCGCGATGCAACTTCTCCCGTCAGGCGGGAGCGCATCCGGACAGCGCGCTGCTGCGGGAAGAGGCCGGCCCGGCTCGTGTCGGGCACGCGCGATTCGTCGATCTGACACCGCTCCTGTGCACCGCCACGGTCTGTCCCGGCGTCACGTCGGACGGCCTGATCGTGTACATCGACAAGAACCACCTGACGCGGACGTTCAGCGCTTCGCTCGGGCTGCTCCTCGAGCGTGCGATCGCGCAGGCGACCGCGTCACCGCCAACGCGGTGATGCGGCTCAGGCCGCGCCGGTACGCATGCGGTGGATCGTCGCGAGCAGCTCCGCCGTGTCGACGTCATCGTGTCCATCGAACGCGCCGTGGCGCAAGCGAAGGGCCGCCCATGCCATCAGGTCACGCATCGAGATCATCCCGATCACCCGACCGTGCTCGACGATCGGCAGGTGCCGAAAGTGCCCGTCGACCATCATCGCCATCGCCTCGGGCAGAGACGTCGACGCTGAGGCGATCAGCACGTGGCGGGTCATGCGGTCGGCGACGGTGGCGCCCGGTTCCGCGCCTGCCGAGAGGTAGCGCAGAAGGTCGCGCTCCGAGATCATGCCGGTAAGCGCGCCGCCCTCGAGAACGACCGCCGCACCGGTGTCGATCTCGATCATCTGGCGTGCGGCCTCGGCGATCGAGACGTCTGGCGCGACCGAGGCGAACGTCGTCGCCATGATGTCCGCGAGGTCCATGCGGTGATGCTAGCCGACGAGCAGGATCGGAGCTTCCAGGTAGCGCTGGACGGACTGAAGGAAGCGAGCCCCGTCGGCGCCCGAGGACGACCGGTGGTCAGCGGAGAGCGTCAGGTTCATGATCGGTCGAATCGCGATCGACCCGGCCACCGGAACGGCGCGTTCGATCGTCGCGCCGACCGCCAGGATGCCTGGCTCGGGCGGGTTGATGATCGCGGCGAAGTGCGCCACGCCGAACATGCCGAGGTTTGAGACGGTGAACGTTCCGCCCTCGATCTCCGGCTGGCGCAGCTGCCCGGTGCGGGCACGCTTTGCCAGGTCGCGCGCCTCGCTCGCAACCTGGCGGAGGGTCTTTCGCTCGACCTCCCGGATCACCGGAACGATCAGGCCGTCGTCGAGCGCGACGGCGATACCGACGTTCGCGTGTGGGTGATAGGCGACCTTCCCGCCGATCCACGAGCGGTGGAACTGCCGGTTGTCGTGAAGCGCGAGCCCGCACGCCCGCACGATCAGATCGTTCACCGACACCTTCTCGCCGGTGGCAGCGAGGGCGGCGTTCAGCTCCGCCCGCGTCGTCATCGCCCGGGTCATGTCGATCTCCGCGGTGAGGTAGAAGTGCGGCACGGTGGCCTTCGCCTCGGACATGCGACGCGCGATCACCGTCTGGATCCGGGTGGCGTCGACGACCTCGGCCTCGGCGGGTGGTGCGACGGGCGCGACCGCCCGCGGCGGCGGAAGCTCCTCGCGCCGACCGGCTCGGGCGATCAGCCGCTCGACGTCTGTGCGGACCACGCGGCCGTCGGGTCCCGACCCGCGGCCCGCCAGCTCGCGTAGGTCGACGCCCGACTCCTCCGCGATGCGTCGTGCGATCGGGCTCGCCTTGACTGGTGCGGTCGTCACGCGGGGCGTGGCGGGCGCCGAGCTGGCGCCGACGGGCGCAGTGACGCTCGTGTGGTCAGCGGCGGGGCGAGGCGTGATCGCCTCGCCAGGTTCGCCGACGATCGCGATCGGCGCACCCAGCTCGGCCGTCTCACCGTCGGCGACGAGGATCGCGAGGATGGTGCCGTCGAGGTCTGACTGGTACTCCATCGTCGCCTTGTCGGTCTCGATCTCCGCCACGACGTCGCCGGAGGCAACCAGGTCGCCCTCGTGCTTGATCCAGCGTGCGACCGTCCCACGCTCCATCGTGTCGGAGAGGCGGGGCATCACCAGCTCGTCTGCCATCAGAGCACCCCGCACTCGGCGAGGAGCCCGCGGGCAGCCGCCTCGATCTTCTCCTCGAGCGGCATCGCGGCCAGCTCGAGCGACTTCGCGTACGGCATCGGCACCTCGGCGGAGCCGACGCGTTCGACCGGTGCATCGAGGTCGTCAAAGCAGGCACGGTGGACGCGCGCGGCGATCTCCGCCGAGATTCCGAAGGTCGCCCAGCCCTCCTCGGCGACGAGGCAGCGGCTGGTCTTCCGCACCGACTCGATCACCGTGTCGACGTCGAGCGGCCGCAACGACCGCAGGTCGATCACCTCGGCCTCGATCCCCGACTGAGCGAGGCGGTCAGCGACCGTCAGGCAGCGCCGGACGGTGTAGGAGTGCGAGACGATGGTGATGTCGCCACCCTCGCGAACGACCTTCGCGACGCCGATCGGGATCGCGCCATCACCGGCCGTGGTGTCGAGCGGGCCCGTGAGGTTGTACAGGACGAGGTTCTCCATGAAGAGCACCGGGTCATCGTCGCGGATCGCGCTCTTCAGCAGCCCATACGCGTCGGCCGGGGACGCCGGCGACACCACCTTCAGCCCGGGCGTGTGTGCGAAGAACACCTCGAGGCTCTGCGAGTGCTGCGCTGTGAGCTGCGCGCCCGCTCCCCCAGGCGTGCGGATCACCATCGGCACCTTCACCTTGCCGCCGAACATCTGGCTGACCTTCGCCGCGTGGTTCACGACCATGTCCATCGCGACGAGGATGAAGTTCACCGTCATGATCTCGACGACGGGCCGAAGCCCGAGCATCGCGGCGCCAACTCCTGCGCCAACGAACCCCTCCTCGGAGATCGGCGTCTCACGCACGCGCTTTGGCCCCCACTTCTTCCAAAGCCCTGCGGTGACCTTGTATGAGCCCTCGAACCGTCCGATCTCCTCGCCCATCAAGAAGACGTTCGGGTCCCGGGCGAGCTCCTCGTCTAGCGCGAGCCGCAACGCCTCGCGGTAGGTCACGTCCGCCATCCGCGCGTCTCCCTCCGCTCGCCGAACGGGCCAGCCGTGTCCATCCGGGCGAACTGGGCCGCGGTGCCAGGATCGCCATACACGTTGTCGTACAGGTTCGCGACTGTTGGCGTCGCTGCGGCGGCAGCGAACTTGATCGCCTCGGTCACGGTGGCGTCAACCTCGCGGCGCAGCTCCGAGACGTCACCGACGTCAAGCGTGCCGGCCTCGATCGCCTGGTGTTCGAAGCGCGCGATCGGGTCGCGCGTGCGCCACTCCGCGATCTCGTCCGCGCTGCGGTACACCTTCCCGGCGTCTGCAACGGAGTGTCCGCGCCACCGGTACGTGCACGTCTCCAGCAGCGAGGGCCGTCGGTCCCTCCGCGCCATCGTCAGCAGACGGGTCGTCGCCTCGTGAACGGCGAGGACGTCGTTCCCGTCGACCCGCTCACCGTGCATCTCGTAGGCAGCAGCACGCTTCCACAGCTCGGTCTCACCTGACGCCATCGCGACGGAGGTACCCATGCCGTACAGGTTGTTCGTGATCTGGAAGATGATCGGCAGGTTCCAGACGGCGGCGAGGTTGAGCGCCTCGTGAAACGCTCCGGTGTTCGTCGCACCGTCGCCGAACTGGCACAGCACGGCGCCGTCAGAGCCGGTGTAGTCGAGCGCGAGGGCGGCACCCGCTGCGATCGGCAGCTGGCCGCCGACGATCCCCCAGCCACCAAGGAAGCGCCGCTCGACGTCGAGCAGGTGCATCGAGCCACCGTAACCGCCAGCAACCCCGGCCGCCTTGCCGAACAGCTCCGCCATCACGGCACCTGGGTCAGACCCCACGGCCAGCGCCGTTCCGTGGTCGCGATAGCTGGCGAACAGGTAGTCGTGGTCGCCGAGCGGATCAACTGCGCCGACGGTGGCTGCCTCCTCGCCGATCGCAAGGTGGCAGTAACCACCGATCCGTGCTCGTGTGTACTGCTCCTCCGTCCGCTCCTCGAACCGTCGGATCAGCACCATCGATCGGAGCAAGCGATGCGCCGCGTCGCGGTCGTGGAGGAGCAGGTGAGAGTGTTCGACTGAGCTTGCCAAGTGCGTGTGGGCCTCCGTCCGACGGTAGCAGGTTTCCCTGCCGGTAGACTTTCGCTCATGCCGAACCTGCAGGAAGGATGGGACGCCGCGCTGGCGGACGAGCCCGACGACTGGTCGCACCTGACGGCCGAGGTCGTGCTCGTCGACCCGGAGCGGATGGAGGAGGCGGCGCTGCTCGCGTGCTCGCTCAACCCGTGGCATGGCGACACCTGGCGCACGGGCCTCTTGCGCTTCCGCGCGGCCCGCACCCAGGGGTACGGTGCCAGCGCGCAGCTCGTGCGTGGAGTGTTCGGGCGCCTTGACACCGCTGGCATCGAGGCGTCCGTGCGCATCGTTAGCTCGCTCGCCGCAGTCGCGCCCGTCGGCACCCAGGGTCCGACCTTCTAGTCGGATGGGCCACCTCCGGATCGACGGTGAGGAGGTCGAGCTGAGCGGCGCGCGCATGGTTTGGCAGCGCGCGACGAGCGGCGGCCGGCGCGGCTTCGTCTTCCAGGTGACCGCGTATGGCCGGCGGCGGATGCTCCACCTCGCAGCCTGGGCGCCTGCCGACCGGATCGGCGACCTGACCGGGCAGATGGTGCCGTTGCTTGCGTCCGGGCCGGACGCAGCTGTTGACGGACGACTCTTCGCGAGCGGTGAGGTGCGCTTTGGGCGCGTCCGAGACGACCTCGCGATCCTCTCCGTCGATGGCACCGTCGAGGCTCTCGATCCCGAGTCGGACGCGAGATCGGTCGTCGAGGCGGACATTCGCGCCATCCTCTCAGCCGTTCTTGAACGAAGCCGGTGCGTCGCGTGCGGTCTAGCGTTGGGCGAGAACGTCGGCGAACGGGACGAGTTCGTCGGCGGCCACCGTGTCCGTCGCCCGATCGTTCCCGCGACGTGCGGCGCCTGCACGGGGTTCGCCGAGACGCCACGGCACTGTCCAACGTGCGGTGACGCCTACGAGGCGGACGCGGTGCAATCGCTGGGCGACATGGCATCCGTGGCCTACACGGCGACGTGCCGGGCGGGACACACGTTCTCCGGCAACGTGTCGAGCGAGGCGCGTTAGCCGCGCAGCGTCGCTCCGTGCTCGTCGCTGAGCGCGGCGACGATCGCCGTCCGAGCGACCGTTGCCTCCTCCTCGGTGAGCGTTCTATCCGGCGCCTGAAAGACGAGACGGACGGCGAGCGAGACCTTCCCGGCGCCAAGGCGCGCCGGATCGCGGAACACGTCGAAGACGCTTGCTGACGCGAGCAGCGGCCCGCCAGACGCCTTGACCGTTGCGATGAGGTCGGCCGCGGCGACGTCATCGGCAACGAGCATCGCGACGTCTTGTCGCACTGGCGGGTGCTCCGGCACCGCAACGTAGGAGAATCGTTGGCCAACCGCGCCCGCGACAGCCTCGAGATCAAGCTCGAGAACGGCAACCCGTCCAGCTAGCTCGAAGCGCGCTGCGACGGTCGGGTGCAGCTCGCCGAGCAGCCCACAACGCACGCCGTTCACGCTGATCGCCGCCGAGCGTCCCGGATGCAGCATCGGCTGCGGGTCCGTCGTGACCTCGAGGTGGATGCCGAGCCGCCCGCCGATCGCCTCGAGGACGCCCTTCGCCGTGAAGATGTCGCACGGCAGCCCGCTTCCGTTCCAGCGTTCACCGCCAAGGTGCCCGGTGAGGACGGCTCCAAGCGTCCACGGCTCGCTGGCAAGCTGCTCGACGGTGACACCGCCCGGGGGTGGCACGTAGAGGTGCGCGATCTCGAACAGGGCAACGTCCGTGCGGCCCGCGGCACGGTTGGTGCGCACCGCGTGAAGAAGGCTCGGGATCAGGGTGCGCCGAAGGTAGGCGAAGTCGGGGGAGAGCGGGTTCGCAAGCGCGACCATGGTGCGGCGAGCATCGGCTGCCGCGAGCCCGTAGGCATCGACGCTCGCCTGGTCGACGAGGGAGACGGTGTAGGCCTCGTGGAGCCCCGCACCGGCGAGCACGTCCTCGATCGCACGGCGCATCGCCTGCGCTGCCGTCAGGCTGCCGCCACCGTCGCTTCGGGTCGGGATCGTCGCGGGGAGCAGCTCCAGCCCGTGGACCCGCCCGACCTCCTCGACGAGATCGATCTCGCGGGTCGTATCGAGCGCTCGCCACGTCGGGACGGTGACGGAGACTCCACCGTCGACAACGTGAGGCTCGTAGCCGAGTCGCGCCAGGATCCCGAGCGCCGTGGGGTCGTCAACCGGCATTCCGAGGATCGCCTCTGCACGGCCGGTACGCAGCACGACTCGCTCGCGCCGCGGCAGGGCGGCGTGCAGGTCGACGGCGTCGGGCAGCAACGCGGCGCCAGCGTGCGCTACGAGCAACTCGGCCCCCCACGCCCCGGCCTGGTTGGCGACGTGAGGGTCGACGCCGCGCATCCAGCGTCCCGCGCCATCCGTGCGTAGGGCGAGCGCCCGGCACGTGTCCTGGATGCCGCTGCGGGCGAAGTTCGCTGCCTCGAGCACGACGGTGGTCGTCGCCTCGGCGATCTCCGAGCCCTCGCCACCCATGATCCCGGCAATGCCGGAAGGGCCAGCAGCGTCGGCGATCACGAGCATGGCGGGCGTCAGCACGCGGTCCTTGCCGTCGAGGGTGGTGATCGTCTCACCGTCGCGGGCACGACGCGCGGTCAGCTCGCCGCCGCGGATCCTCGCTGCGTCATACGCGTGCAACGGGCTGCCAAGCCCGATCATCACGTAGTTCGTGATGTCGACGACGTTTGAGATCGGGCGCATGCCCGCGGCTGCGAGTCGCTGGCGGAGGCGAAGCGGCGACGGGCCAACGACGACGTCGTCGAACGCCCGCGCCGTGAAGCGGAGGCAGCGATCGGGGTCGTCGATGGCGATCCGCACCACGTCGCGCGTGGAGCGGGTGCCGGTCGCGGGGGGCTCGACCCCGGGCATCGGTGCGAGCTCGACGTCGAGAAGCGTTGCCACCTCGCGGGCGATGCCGTAGATCGAGAGGAGGTCGGCCCTGTTCGACGTTACCTCGAGCTCGAGGATCGTCTCGGCAAGCGCGAGGTGGTCGCCGGCAGGCGAGCCGATCTCGTAGCCACCGGCGAGGCGGATGATCCCATCGTGCTCGTCGGAGAGCTGGAGCTCTCGCTCGGAGAGCATCATCCCGTCGGACGTCTCGCCACGCAGCTTTGCGCGGCGGAGCGGGTCGGACGCCCCGGGTAGCACCGCGCCCGGCAGGGCGACGACGACGGTGTCGCCCGCCTGGAAGTTTGCGGCACCGCAAACGATCTGACGCGGCTCAAGCTCGCCGACGTCCACGCGACACAGCCGGAGCCGATCGGCGTTCGGATGCTTGCCGAACTCAACGACCTGACCGATGCGAAAGAAGCCGTGGTTGGCACCGACGTCGAGCGCACCGCGGCGAACGACCCGGTCGACCTCGAGCCCGGAGAGCACGAGCTTCGCTGCGAGCACGTCGAGCGGAACATCGATCGCGACGTAGTCACGGAGCCAAGAGAGGGGCACCTTCATGCCGGGAACTGCTCCAGGAACCGCAGGTCGTTCTCGTACAGGAGCCGCAGGTCGGGGAAGCCGTGCTTCAGGAAGGCGATCCGTTCGATGCCCATGCCGAACGCGAACCCGGACCACACCTCAGGGTCGTAGCCAGCGATCGTCAGGACGTTCGGGTCGACGACGCCGGCGCCAAGCATCTCGATCCACCCCGAACCCTTGCAGACGCCGCAGCCAGCTCCACCACAGAGAAAGCACGACACGTCGAGCTCGACGCTCGGCTCGGTGAACGGGAAGTAGCTCGTGCGCAGCCGGATCTCCCGTCCGTCGCCAAACAGCCGTCGTGCGACGTACTGCAGCGTCCCCTTCAGGTCGGCGAGGGTGATCCCGCGGTCGACGACGAGGCCTTCGATCTGGTGGAAGATCGGCGAGTGCGTCGCATCCGGGGTGTCCCGCCGATACACACGACCTGGACAGATCACGTAGACCGGCGGCTCCTGGGCAACCATCGTCCGCGCCTGGACCGGCGAGGTGTGGGTGCGCAGGCACACGCCGGGGCCGACCCACAGCGTGTCCGTCTCCCCCTTCGCCGGGTGCCCGTCGGGAATGTTCAGCGCCGTGAAGTTGTAGTGCTCGAGCTCGATCTCCGGACCTTCCGCGACGGTGTAGCCGAGGCCGACGAAGATGTCCTCGAGCTGCCTTCGTACCTGGGTGAGCACGTGGAGGCCACCGGACGGCACCGGCGCGCCGGGAAGGGTCACGTCGACGCGCTCGGCCATCAGACGCTGTTCAAGCTCCAGCCCGGCGACGTGCTCGCTTCGGGTCGTGAGCGCCGCCTCGAGCCGCACTCGCACGTCGTTGAGGCGCTTACCGGCCGCTCCGCGCTCGGCTGGTGGGAGCTGGCCGATCTCCCGCAACTGCAGCGTCAGCGGCGCTGAGCGTCCGAGCACGGCAACACGGACATCCTCCAGCGCAGCCGACGTCGTGGCGGCGCTGATCGCGGACGTCGCGCCCGTCTCAAGCTCGTCGATGGCGGTGCTCACTCCGTGCGAAATCTACCCTGGAGGCGTGGAGACCGATCCGTACGCTGCGATCGCAGGAATTTACGACCGCTGGTGCCAGGAGGTCATCGAGGACGTCGCCTTCTACGTCGCGCGCTGCGCGGGCGCGTCAGGCCCGGTGATCGAGATCGGAGCGGGAACGGGGCGCATCACGATCCCCGTCGCTCTCGCCGGGCACGAGGTGCTCGCGATCGATCGCTCCGCGCCGATGCTTGCCGGGCTCGTCGCGGCGGCAGACCGCGCGCGGGTCGGTCAGCTCGTGCGGATCATCGAGGCTGACATCCGCGCGCTGCCGCCCCTTCCGACCACGGACCGCGTCATCGCGCCGTTTCGCGTCCTCCTGCACCTCGCCGACGACATCGAGCGGCTCGCCTTCTTCCAGGCGATCGCGGCCCTGCTCGTGCCCGGTGGAATCGTCGTCTTCGACGTCTTCGCACCGACGAAGGCTGACGTTACCCAGACCCACGGGCGATGGCTCGAGCGACCGTCGGGCGTGCGTGAACGCGCTGTCTGGGACGTGCCCGGTCGACGTTTGGCGCTCGAGGTGCGCCTTCGCGGTCACTCGACGACGATGAGCCTCCACTGGACGAGCGACGATGCCTGGCGAGCCCTTCTCGCGACAGCGGGCTTCCGCGTCCTGGACGCCAGAGGTGGCTTCGCAGGCGAGCGCCTCGGTCGGGAGGGTGGCGACGCGGTGTACGTCGCGGAGCGCGTAGGCTGATCGGCATGAGCTTCCAACAGGCCATCCGAGATCGCCGTTTCGTCGTCACCAGCGAGCTGGTTCCGCCGCGGGGCGCCGACGCGGCGGCCTGTCGGGCTCGCGCCGAGGTGCTCGCGACGTTCGCCGATGCGATCAACGTGACGGACGGCGCAGGTGCTGCCGTGCGGATGTCAGCGCTCGCGGCGGCGGCGCTCGTGACGCAGTCCGGCGGGGCGCCGATCGTCCAGATGACGACCCGTGATCGCAACCGGATCGCGCTCGCGGCCGACGTGATCGGTGCAGCGGCGATCGGGGCTGTCGGCGTGCTTCCCCTGTTCGGTGATCCCGTTGCCGGAGGCGAGAATGCCGACGCTCGCGAGGTGCGCGACCTCGACCCTGTGGGGCTCATCCGTCTGATCAAGGACCTGAACGACGGGAGGATGCCATCCGGTGTTGCCTACGAGGGGACGCCGGGTCTGCCGATCGGCACCGCTGCCAACCCAAGCGGCGCGCCGGTCTCCGGTCTCGTCGCAAAGGTCGAGGCGGGAGCGACCTTCATCCAGACGCAGATGGTGCTCGACCTCGACACCTTCAACGACTGGTTCACCCGGGTGCTCGGGTCGGGGATCCACGACCAGGCGGCCGTCATCGTCGGCATTGCAGTCCCTGGCTCAGCAGCGGCGGCGGAGCGGTTTCGCACCTTTGGCGCGACGGTTTCCGACGAGGTGGTCAGAAGGGCCGGTGCCGGTGATGGTGTCGCGGTCGCAACCGAGATCGTCCGAGCGGTGGCCGGGACAGCGGGCGTCGCGGGCGTGCACCTCTACCCGCTTGCGACCCGCGTCGAGGACATCGCGGCCCTCGCGAGGGTGGCGCGTCAGGCGGCCGCGTCTCGCTGACGACGTGTCTCGTAGAGCGCGATCGTCGCCGCCATGGCGACGTTGATCGAGTCAGCCGTTGGCTCTTGCGGGATCCGGCAGACAACGTCTGCGGTTGCAGCGTGGCGCGTTTCCAAGCCGTCTCGCTCGGCTCCGAGCAGAAAGGTCACCGGACCGCGCAGGTCGACGTCAGCGAGCTCAACGTCAGCGCGAGCGTCGAGCGCCACGCGAAGGCCCGACGGCGCGGCGGCGATGATCGGCACGGAGAAGATCGCTCCCATCGAGGCACGTACAGCGCGGTGCGAGAGCGGGTCAGCGCTTCCGGGCCCGAGCACGAGCGAGCCCGGGCCGAGCGCGCCGAGCGTGCGGAGGATCGTGCCGACGTTTCCAGGGTCGCGAACGCTTCCGAGCTCGACGGTGACCGTGCCGACGGGTGTTCGCGGGAGGTCTGACGCCGCGATGATCGCGATCAGCCGCGCAGGGTGGCCGAGCGAGCCGACCAGCGAGAGGAGCGCCTGGGAGACACGTACGACGTCGCATCCAGGAAGCTGCTCGGGCACGGCGGCGTCGGGGACGGCGAGCACCTCGACCGGGATGATTCCAGCGGCTATCGCCGCGTCGAGGAGGTCCTCCCCCTCCGCACAGAACAGGCCCAGAACGGAACGTGCCCGCCGGTCCTGCAACCGACGGGCACGTTTCAGACGCGGGTTGCCGGCGCTCGTGATCGCCGGCTCGGTCACGCCTTCGAAGCGAGGGCGGACTTCGCGTGGCCAACCAGGGCCGAGAACGCGTTGGCGTCCGTGGCGGCGAGGTCGGCGAGGATCTTCCGGTCAACGGTGATGCCGGCGAGCTTCAAGCCGTGCATCAGCTTCGAGTAGGAGAGGTCGTGCTGGCGGGCACCCGCGTTGATGCGGATGATCCAGAGCCGGCGAAAGTCACGCTTGCGCACGCGACGGTCGCGGAACGCGTAGTTCCCCGACTTCATCACCTGCTCCTTGGCGCGGCGGTAGACCTTCGATTTCAGGCCCCAGTAGCCGGACGCCTGCTCAAGAACCTCGCGGCGCTTCTTCCGTGCGTGAATGCTGCGCTTGACGCGTGCCATCAGGCTCCTCCTACTTCATCCCGAGGAGGCGCAAGGCCTCCCGGCGGTCGTTCGCGGCGATCGGCTGATCCTGGCTCAGCTTCCGGCGGCGCTTTGGGCTCATCTTGCCGCGCAGGTGGCTCTCCATCGCCTGACGGCGCTTCAGCTTTCCCGTCCCCGTCAGCTTCATCCGCTTCTTCGCGGACGAGTTCGTCTTCACTTTTGGCACGATCGTCCCTCTCATACGTCGCCGGAACCGTGCCGGCGGGTCGCGTTACGCAGTCTCGTCCGCGGCGGGAGCCGTGGCGTCCTTCGCGGCAACCGGAGTCGCCGCCTTCCTTCTCGCAGCGGTAGCTGCTGGTGCCTTCTTCACGGCGGCCCGTACCGGAACCGCCTCCGCTGCTGGTGCTGCGGGAACTGCTTCTACGTCTGGTACGACCGCCGCGGGAATCGCTTCCGCTTCTGGTGCTGCCGCCGCGGGAACCGCTTCCGCTTCTGGTGCTGCCGCCGCGGGAACCGCTTCCGCTTCTGGTGCTGCCGCCGCCGGAACCGCTTCCGCTTCTGGTGCTGCTGCCGCCGGACTTGCCTCGGCTTCGGCTGGTTCCGCTTCTAGCGCAGCGGTGACCGCTTGCGGTGCCGCCGCCGCCGCTGGTGCCGCAGGGTCTGCTTCGACGGCGGGTGCCGCCGTGACCGCCTCGCTCGTGCCGTCCACCTCAGTGCCCTCGAGGACGCCGGCGATGGCCTCCCCGTCGCCCGTCCCGACTGGCGTCGCGAGCCGTGTCGGGCCGAGCATCATCACCATGTTCCGCCCGTCCTGGAGCGGCTCAGACTCGATCACGGCGATGTCCTTGACGTCCTCGGCCAGACGCAACAGGAGGTTTCGGCCACGCTCCGGATGGGTCGTCTCGCGCCCGCGGAACATGATCGTCACCTTGACCTTGTCGCGGTTCTTGAGGAACCGGATGACGTGGCCGCGCTTCGTCTCATAGTCGTGAGCGCCGACCTTCGGGCGGAGCTTGATCTCCTTGATCGTGATGGTGCTCTGGTGCTTCCGAGCGAGCTTTGCCTTCTGCTCCTGCTCGTACTTGTACTTCGAGTAGTCCATCACGCGGCACACCGGTGGCCTGGCCTCCGGCGCTACCTCGACGAGGTCGAGATCCTGCGCCCACGCGTACTCGAGCGCCTCGTCCCGTGCCTTGATACCGATCTGCGAGCCGTCGGAGTCAATCAGGCGAACCTGTGGCACGCGGATCGACTCGTTGATCCGCGTCTTCGGCTCCTCGGGCGGTCGGTCGAACCCTCGCCGTGGCCTCAAGGTCGATCATCCCTGGTCAAATGCGCGCTGCTCCGTTCGTCGTAGGCGATGGGGTCACGAAGCTGACGAACGCCACCCGCACACCGCATACGCACGCGCCGTCATACGACGCCGAGCACGCACTCGATTGAACCGGCGCGCCTCGCGGCGGACGGTGAGGATGCGGGTGAGCGCAGCCTGCTTGCCCCCGTAGGGTATCAGATGGTCGTGGACGTGCGGGCGTCGACCTCGGCGAGGAGATCGCGCAGCAGGGCGTCGATCGGCTGCGCGCCGAGATCGCGGCGTCCATGACGGCGGACGCTCACCTCGCCGCTCTCGACCTCACGGTCGCCGAGGACGAGCATGAACGGTACCTTTCGCTTCTCTGCCTCCGCGATCTTCTTGCCGACTGACTCCGTCCGGCGGTCGATCGACGTGCGGATTCCCGCCTTCTCGAGGCGAGCGGCGATCGCGTCCGCCGTCTCGACGTGCCGATCGGAGATCGGCAGCAGCGCCGCTTGCACCGGCGCGAGCCAGAGCGGGAACGCACCTGCGTAGTGCTCGATCAGGATGCCGATGAAGCGCTCGAACGAGCCGAACATCGCGCGATGGATCATCACCGGGCGGTGCTCGCGGTCGTCAGCGCCGGTGTAGGTGAGGTCGAACCGCTCGGGAAAGTTGAAGTCGAGCTGGCACGTGCCGCACTGCCATGAGCGGCCGAGGGAGTCGAGCAGGTGCATGTCGATCTTCGGGCCGTAGAAGGCCCCGTCGCCGGCGTTCACGACGTACGGGACGCCGCGGGCATCAAGAGCCTCGGTCAACGCTGCCTCGGCGCGATCCCAGATGTCGTCGGAGCCAACACGCTCCACGGGACGCGTTGAGAGCTCGAGCCGGAAGCCCATGCCGAAGATCTCGTAGAGGAAGAACGAGAAGTCGAGCACCCCCTGCACCTCGTCGACGATCTGCTCCGGCATGCAGAAAAGGTGCGCATCGTCCTGCGTGAACGAGCGCACCCGCATCAGGCCGTGTAAGACGCCCTGCATCTCGTTGCGGTGCACGTGCCCGGCCTCGTTGATCCGCAGCGGCAGGTCGCGGTAGCTTCGCCGCTCGAGCTTGTAGACCAGGCAGTGGCCGGGGCAGTTCATCGGCTTCACGGCATAGTCGTGGTCGTCGATCTCGAGCGTGAACATGTTCGACCGGTACTTGTCCCAGTGTCCCGAGGTCTTCCACATCTCCGCGTCGTAGATCAGCGGCGTCTTCACCTCGGTGTAGCCGCGCCGTCGGTTCTCACCGCGCCACAGGTCGAGCAGCTGGTTGTAGATCACGAGCCCGCCGGCGTGCCAGAACGGTGCGCCTGGCGACTCCTCGTGGAACGAGAACAGGCCGAGCTGCGGCCCGAGGCGGCGATGGTCGCGGCGCTTTGCCTCCTCGATCCGGTGCAGGTGCGCCTCCAGCTCCTTCTGCGTGAAGAAGGCAGTGCCGTAGATCCGCGTGAGCTGGTCGCGCTTGGCATCGCCGCGCCAGTACGACCCGGCCAGGGACGTCAGCTTGAACGCCTTGATCGGCGCCGTCGACTGCAGGTGTGGGCCGCGGCACAGATCAGTGAAGCCGTCCTGGGTGTAGAACGTGATCGCCTGGTCCGCCGGCAGGTCGTCGATCAGTTCGACCTTGAACGGCTCCTGCTCGGCGACGAATCGGGCGCGCGCCTCATCCCGCGTCACCTCCAGGCGGTCGAAGGCGTGGTCGCCGCGGGTGAGGATCTTGCGCATCTCGTCCTCGATCCGATCTAGGTCGGCCTCGACCGGCGACGTCGGGAACTGGAAGTCGTAGTAGAAGCCTCCGTCGATCGCCGGGCCGATCGTCACCTTCACGCCGGGGAACGCGGCGCGCGTCGCCTCGGCCAGCAGGTGTGCAGTGGAGTGACGCAGGACCGGCAGGGCCGCATCGTCACCGACTCGGACGACCGAGAACAGCGCGCCGTCCGGCACCGCAAGACGCAGGTCTTGCAACGTCCCGTTCACCGTCACCGCCGCCGTCGCCTGGGCGAGGCGCGGGCCGATCGACGCGGCGATCTCAAGGCCGGTCGAACCATCGGGGACGTCGAGGACCTTGCCGTCGGGAAGCGTTACCTGCATGGGCGCACGGTACTACGCCGACCGTGCGTCAACCCGCGTCGAGCCTGGGCGCGCTCCGTCCAAGGCTGCAGGTCGGCTCCTCTGACCGCGGCGAGGTCGACGCGGATCGACGTAGTGGGTAGCATCCGGGTCGTGAGCGCTTTCGCCACGAGCGGGTTGACGTCGCCCGAGGCAGCGGCGCGGCTTGCCGCCGCGGGCCCTCGCGAGCCGCTCGCCGGAAGCAGGTCGGCGCGTTCCATCGTCCGCGCGAACACGCTGACGCTGGTCAACGGCATCACCCTCGCCTTCCTCGTCCTGATCGTCGCTGCGCGCGCGTGGAACGACGCGATCTTCGCAGGCGTGATTGCTATCAACACGGCCATTGGCATCGTGCAGGAGCTGCTCGCGAAGCGCAAGCTCGACCGCCTGGCGCTGGTCATTGCACCACGCGCGCGCGTACGCCGCGACGGCATCGAGGTGGAGGTCGCGCCCGAGGAGCTGGTGTGCGACGACGTCGTCGAGGTCGCCCCCGGCGACCAGGTCGTCGCCGATGGGATCGTCGTTGCGGCGGCATCGCTGGCGATCGACGAGTCGATCCTGACGGGAGAGTCCGACGCGATCGGGAAGGCGCCCGGGGACGAGGTGCTCTCCGGCTCCTACTGCACCTCCGGCTCGGGGCTCTACCGTGTCACCGCGACGGGCAACGACGCGTTCGCTGCACGACTGACCCGGGAGGCGCGTAACGGCGGCCGCGTGCTCTCGACGCTCCAGCTCGAGATCAACCGGCTCCTGCGGACGCTCGTCTGGTTGATGGTGCCGCTCGCAGCCGTCCTCGTCGGCGCCCTCTGGCTGCACCGCACCGGGTTCCGCGAGGCGGCACAGACGGCCACGGCCGGGCTGATCTCAATCGTCCCCGAAGGCCTCGTGCTGCTCGCGTCGATCACGTTCGTCGCCGGGGCCGTGCGGATCGCCCGGCTTGGCGCGCTCGCCCAGCAGCTGAACGCGATCGAGTCGCTCGCCTCCGTTGACACCGTCTGTATCGACAAGACCGGGACGTTGACCGACGGCACGCTCGAGCTCGCAGAGGTGATCGCGGCCGAGGGCGTCGACGAGACGACGGCGCGCCGCGTGCTCGGTCGAATCGCAGCGGCGGGTCACGTGCGCTCCGCAACCTCAGACGCGATCGCTGCCGCCCTTGGCGGGGCGCCGGAGGAGACGCTCGCGGAGATCCCCTTCTCGTCTCGCTGGAAGTGGGCCGGAGCGCGGTTCGCTGACGGCGAGGTCCTGGTGCTCGGTGCGCCCGAGGTGCTCGGCGTCGGAACGCTTGGCGCGGAGATTGACGCCCGACAACGACGACAGGGCCGCGTCCTCGTGTTCGGTCGGGTCACCGACCTTCCACTTGCACCCGTGGCGGGCGCCGTCGTCGACGCGCCGCCCGGGTTCGTCCTGTGCGGAGCTGCCGTGCTGCTCGAGCGGATCCGGCCAGACGCCGTCGAAACGCTGGCGTTTCTTGCCCGCGAAGGGATCGACGTGAAGGTCCTCTCCGGCGACGCTCGCGCGACCGTGGAAGCGGTCGCGGCCGCGGTCGGCCTGCCGACGGTCAGAGCAATCGCCGGTCCTGACCTACCGACCGATCCCGAGGCGTTGGCGGCTGCGGCGCTCGCCAACGGCGTGTTCGCGAGGACGACCCCTGAACAGAAGCGCGAGCTGGTCGCCGCCCTCACCCGCAGCGGCCGGTACGTTGCCGTCATCGGCGACGGCGTCAACGACGTGCCGGCGATGAAGGCTGCGCGGCTTGCCGTGGCGCTCGGCAGCGGGTCACAGATCGCCCGTGGCGTCGCGGACATCGTGCTCGTCACCGACTCCTTCAGCGCGATCCCGAGCGGGATCGTCGAGGGTCGGCGCATCCTCGCGAACGTGCGGCGGGTCGCCAAGCTGTTCGTCGTCAAGTCGGCGTTCGCCGCCACCCTGATCCTGACCGTCGGCGTGTCCGGAGCCGCCTATCCGCTCCTCCCCCGCCACCTGTCGCTGGCGGCGACCTTCACCGTCGGCCTTCCAGCTTTCGCGCTCGCGCTCGCGGCGTCAACGGGGCGAGCAACGGAGCGCTCGTTCCTGCGCGACCTCGCACGGTTCTCCGTGCCGGCTGGCGCTGCATCAGCGGTTGCCGTGCTGGCTGCGTACGCAGCGACGCGAGCGCTACCCGGTCGCAGCGTCGCCGACGCGCGCACCGTCGCCGTGATCGTCCTCGTCCTGACCGGCCTCTACTGCGTGCTGCTGCTCGAGGACGAGGCGATGGCCCGCTCGCGCGTGCGCCGCGGGTCGGTCCTCGCGCTGATGGCGGCGCTCGTCGCCGGTCTCGCCGTGGCGTTCGCGGTGGCACCGATTCGCCACTTCTTCGCGCTCCAGCCGGTCGGTGGCGTCGAGGTGCTGCTGGCAGTGCTCGCCGCGGCCTTCACCGTCGGCGTTCTCGGGCTGTTCGGGTTCCGCGCACCGTTGCTTGCCCGTCGGCTCTTCGGGTGACGCGTCGGCAGCTCGTCGCGCTGCTCGCGACGTCGTACCTCGCGCGCGTCCCCGTGACCGCGATTCCGCTCGGGCTGATCCTCGTGGCGCGCGCCGACGGGCATCCCTACAGCGACGCTGGGCTCCTGATAGGCGTCTACACGCTCGCGCTCTCGGTCACCTCGCCGCTGCTCGGCGGGCTCGCTGACCGGTTCGGCGCACCGGCCGTGTTCGGCGTCGGCGCGCCGACGTGCGCGCTGGCGCTCGCGACGATCGGCCTCGAGCCGGCTCACACCGCGCTTCCGGTCCTGCTCGTCCTGGCGGCCGTCGCGGGCGCGGCGCTGCCGCCGCTCGGCGCGCTGACGCGCGGCCTGCTGACGCCGCGGCTGAGCGCGGAACGGCGCGCGCGCGTGTTCGCGATCGACGCGACGGCGCAGGAGCTCTGCTTCATCTCCGGCCCTCTCGTCCTGGCGCTCGGCGTTGCCGTCGCCTCGGCGCGCATCTCGCTGGTTGCGCTCGGCGCGTTCCAGGTCGTCGGGGCGATCGTGTTCTGGCTCGTCGGCCGCACGCTCGTCGCCGCGCGAGTGCAGACGGCGGAGCGGCCCGGTTCGCCGCTGCGGAGCGGCGCGCTCCGGACATTGCTTGCGATCGCGCTCATGACCGGTGCGCTGTTCGGGGCGTTCGAGCTCGCGATCACCGCGGCCCTAGACGCCGCGGGTCAGCGCAACCGCGCCGGGCTGCTGCTTGGAATCTGGTCCGGTGGGAGTCTCGTCGGCGGTCTCCTGAACGTCCGCTGGCCAACGGCGGACACGCGTCGTCGGCTCACCGGGTCGCTCGTGCTCTCGATCGTCGCGGCATCGCTCACGGCCGTCGTGTCCGGACACCCGTGGGCGCTGGCGCTCGCCCTCCTCGTCGCCGGGATCGTTCAGGCCCCGCTGATGGCGTGCTGCTACGTGCTCGTGCCGCTGTTCGCGCGCAACCGCGTGACCGAGGCGTTTGGCTGGCTCACGTCGGCCGTCGTCGGTGGGATCGCGATTGGCAGCGCGCTCGCGGGTGGGCTCGTCAACGGCCACGGGGCAGAGGCCGGCTTCGCGATCGGCGTGGTCGCGCCGCTGCTTGCACTTGCCCTCGTCCGCGGCCCGCTGGCGCGGGCTAGTGGTTTGATTGTCAAATAGCGGCGTTATCGGGTGTCTGGAGCGAGCGGAGGCGTTGCGCGTCGCGCAGGGCCTGCTGGGGCAAGCTCAAGCGGCGTGCGACGCTCCCGCGAAGCCCACGATCCGGCACGCAGAGCGGGCCGGATCGTGGGCTTCGCAGCCAGCGCAGGACGATCCAGGCGCGCGAATGACCACGCTATTTGACCATCAGACCGCTAGTCTGCCGTGACCGCGGCGGCGTCCTGCTCGCCACTGCGCTCGGCCGCGCCGCGCCGTCGTCCACCGCGCCTGCCCCGGCGGCTCTTGCGCGCCGGGGTCTCGACGCCATCGGTCGTGACGGCCTCGACGACAGCGATCTGTTCCGGCTCGGTGACGTCCGCGACGACCGTGACGGGCTCGGGTGCCCCTGGAGCGGTCCACTCCGGGATGCGGGCGCCCGTGAGCTTGAGGATCGCGTCGAGCTTCGGTCGTTCGCGGCGCGTGACGATCGAGATCGCCTTGCCGTCGCGCCCGACGCGGCCGGTGCGGCCGATGCGATGGACGTAGACCTCGGCGTCGTCCGGCAGGTCGTAGTTGATCACGTGCGTGACGTGGGAGACGTCGAGCCCACGTGACGCGACGTCGGTCGCGACGAGGATCGGTACGCGGCTCGCGCGGAACGCGATCATCACCGAGTCACGCGACCCCTGGCTCATGTCGCCGTGGAGCGCGCGGACGCGGTGGCCCTTCCTCTCCAGCTCGTCGGCGAGCCGCTGGCAGCCGAGCTTCGTGCGGGCGAAGACGATCGCGCTCTTCGGCTTCTCGGCGCGAAGGATGCGATCGACCGTCTCGGGCTTGTCGTTCGGGGCGACCTCGATCATCCGTTGCTCGATCTTCTCGACCGTTACGACCTCAGGTGTGACGCTTACGGTGCGCGGCGAGTGCAGCTCCTCCTCGGCAAGCCGGCGGATCTCGGCTGGGAGCGTCGCGGAGAACAGCGCCGTCTGGCGCCCCCATGGCGACCGCTTGAGGATCGCGCGGACGTCATCGATGAAGCCCATCGAGAGCATCTCGTCGGCCTCGTCAAGCACCACCATCCGGGCATCCATGAGCAGCAGCTTGCCTCGATTGAGCAGGTCGAGCACGCGCCCGGGTGTGCCGACGACGACCTGAGCGCCCCGCGCCAGGCGATCGATCTGATCGCGGATCGGCGCGCCACCGTACACGGGGACGACGTCGACGCCATCGAGGTACTTGGCGAACGATCGAGCGGCGTCGCACACCTGGAGCGCGAGCTCGCGTGTCGGACAGAGGACGATTGCCTGCACGTCCTTCGCCTCTGGGTCGATCCGCTCAAGGATCGGGAGCATGAACGCGGCCGTCTTACCGGTGCCGGTCTGAGCCTGGCCGACGACGTCGCGGTCGCGGAGGAGGTGTTCGATCGTGCCTTCCTGGATGGGCGTAGCCTGCTCGTACCCGAGCTCATCGAGGGCACGCAGGATCGGCTCGGACAGGTCGAAGTCGTGGAAGCGCAACAGATTGGTCCTTTCAGGGTCAACCGGCCCCTGGGGGCGCGCCATCACGGCGCGCCTCTCCCGTGTCAGGACCGGATCTGCTCCCTCAGAGTACCTGACCGGCCGGCTGTTGGCCGAGGAGCGCCGCGAGCGCAGGCGCGAGCGCGACGTTCGCCGCGACGACCTCCGGTCGACCGTGCGGCCCGACCTCGCGGGCGAACGCCCCGCCTGCCTCGTCGACCAGCAGCCGGCCCGCCGCGTAGTCCCAGTGCTGGATGTCGGTCTCGTAGAAGCCGTCGAGCCGCCCGCAGGCGACCCAGGCGAGGTCGAGCGCGGCGGATCCGGCGCGCCGGATGTCTCTGACCGCCGCGATGATCGCCGGCAGCCGGGCCGCCTGCGCCGCCCGGAGCTCGGCGGTGTACGCGAACCCGGTTCCAAGCAGCGCGTGCGCCAGGTCAGAGGTCGTCGAGACGGTGATCGGCCGTCCGTTGAGGTCCGCGCCGCCGCCACGCGAAGCGGTGAAACACTCTCCCCGGCTTGGATCGAAGACACAGCCCGCGACGGGCCCATGAGCGTCCTCGACGGCGATCGAAACGGCCCACTGGGGAGCTCGGTATAGGTAGTTCGTCGTTCCGTCGAGCGGGTCGAGGACCCAGCGAAGACCGGTCGATCCCGCGCGGCTGGCACCCTCCTCACCGACGATCGCGTCATCGGGGCGCAGGGCGCCTAGCCGGTCGACGAGAAGCGCTTCCGATGCGCGATCGGCTGCGCTCACGAGGTCGGTCGAGGACGACTTGCTCTCAACGCCGACGGCGTTGCGCGAGGCGTGGTCGAGGAGGAGCGCCCCGGCGGCGCGCGCCAGGCTCTCGGCGAGCTTGGCGAGGGCGCCAGGGCTCATCGGGTCGGTGGAAACGGCTTCGGGCAGGCGGTGATCTTCGGGATCATGACCCGTGCGATCGAGCTCGCCGGTGAGGGCTGGCAGGCCTGCGCGATGCCGACATCACACGCCACCGAGAGGAAGATGAACGCCTCCTCGAGCGAGAACCCCCACCCGTCGACGAGGAGCCGCGCCGCCTCCTCTGACGCGTTCGCCAGCGCCTCGGTCAGGTCACCGCCTGATGTGCCGTGCGCCACCCAGGCGTCCCGCAGCTCTGTGACGGGCCAGCGCCCTTGCGCGTGCTTCAGGAGGCCGAGCCGGACGACCACCGTCCCGGCGACCTCGACCCCCGTGCCGGCGATCTCGCCGTCCCCCATCGCTGCGTGCATGTCGCCGACGGCGAACATCCCACCGGGCTGACGCACCGGCAGGTACACGGTCGACCCGGGCCCGTGCAGGTGGTTGTCAAGGTTCCCGCCGTGCTGTCCGGCGAGGAAGTTGATGCACTCCTCTCCCCCGGTCGCAACGCCGATCACCCCCACCATCGGTCGCATCGGAAACCGGATGCGGTCGTTCATGTGCACGACGCCGTCCTCGACGCGGAAGATCTTCGTCACCGGTCGGTCGACGAGGTGCGCAAGCTGCCCGAAGCCGGGGATGATCATCGCCGAACCGCGGGCAGCGGGTACGACCTCGAGCAGCTCGAGGACGAGAGAGTCGCCCGCCTCGGCGCCACGCACGTAGACCGGGCCCGTCGCGGCGTTCACCCGTTCGAGGTCGAGCGAGGTGAAGAGATCGGCCTCGCTCGTCACCTGACCGGTGAAGCAGTCGTTCAGCTCCATCCGGATCACGGCGCCGGGATCGACCGTCAGCACCGGTTCCATGTCGGGCCCGAACGCCCAGACGTGCTGGTCGCGCGTGATCTCGTGATCGACCCTAGTTGCCACTGCTATCGCTCGCACGCGACGCCGTCGTGGTCTCGGTCGCGCTGCCTATTGGCCCTGTACAGGGCGAGCGAGATCTTCGGCATGCCAGTGAGCCCGTCCGCGGTGCGTGCCGCGCCCGCCGACCTGCTAGTGGTCTGATTGTCAAATAGCGTGGTCATTCGCGCACCTGGATCGTCCTGCGCTGGCCGGCTCCGCCACCCTGCGGGTGGCTGCGCCGCCCAGCTTCGGCGACCACGCCGCCCCGCTGTGCGTGCCGGATCGTGGTCTTCGCGGGAACGCCGCGCGCCGCTTGCACTTGCCCCAGCAAGCCCTGCGCGACGCGCAACGCCCCCGCTCGCTCCAGACACCCGATGATGCAATTTGGCATTTACTCAAGACTGCTATACAGTCTAGCAGTCAAAACGTCCAGGAGCCAGATCTCATGCGCCGCATTGCCCAGTTCGTGCTGCATCACCGCAGGATCGTCATCATCAGCTGGATCGTCCTCACCGCGATCGGCATTGGGCTCGCGCCGAAGGCGATCGACCGGCTCTCCGCGCAGTTTGGCGTGCCGGGGTACTCGGCCTACGAGGCGAACAAGCGCGTGCTAGCGGCGGCAGGCAACGGCTCGCAGCCGCCGGTGACGATCGTCTTTACCGCGGCGTCCGGGGATGTCACGAAGGCCGCCGGCTTGGAGGCGGCGATCGCCGCAGCGGCGGCGGCCGCACCGGGCAGCCGCGTGTCGAGCGTCTTCTCTGCCGCGTCGGACGCCTACGTGTCGAAGGACCGGCGCACGACATTCGCCAACATCTACCCGGCCGGCGTGCGGGCGTTCGGACCGAACACGTTCCTCGCCCCGATCGAGGCGGAGATCGCGAGCCATAGGGTCGCCGGGGTGACGGCGAAGGTGACGGGCTTCGAGGCGCTGCAGATCGCCGAGGGCGACGGCGGCGGCGGACCGAGCCTCCTCGCCGAGTCGATGATCGGAGGCGTCGGTGCGCTGATCATCCTGCTGTTCGTGTTCGGCACGGTTCCCGCCGTGCTGATGCCGCTCATGGTCGCGCTCGTCTCGATCATGACAACGTTTGGCTCCCTCTGGGCCCTCACGTACCTCACGGACGTCTCGATCATCGTCCAGTTCCTCGTCGCGCTCGTCGGCCTCGGCATCGCGATCGACTACTCGTTGCTGATCATCTTCCGCTTCCGGGAGGAGCTCGCCGCGGGCCGGTCGGTCGAGGATGCGATCGTCGAGACGACGACCCACGCCGGCAAGGCGGTCGTCATCTCCGGCTCGACGGTCGCCGTCGGTCTCGTCTCGATGGTGCTGATCCCGCTCCCCTTCATCCGATCGATCGGGCTCGGCGGGATGCTGATCCCGCTCGTCTCGGTCCTCTCGTCCGTGACGCTGCTTCCCGCCATGCTCTCGATCATGGGACATCGCATCAACCGCCTGCGTGTGATCCCCAAGCGCTTCACCCGCGCCGGTGACGAGGAGCACGGGTTCTGGAACCGCTGGGCGAACCTGGTGATGCGCCGCCCGTACGTGACGGCTGCCGTCGGTCTTGGAATCGTCGCGATCCTGCTCGTCCCGGCGTTCCAGCTGCACGCTGCTGACGCCGAGGCCCGCTTCCGCCCAGGCGCTGGCCCGGCGATCGTTGGTCGCGACCAGCTGACCGCCGCCGGCATCAGCGCGGGTGTGATGAAGCCGTTCGTCGTGGTGCTCGAGGGAGCGAAGGCCGCGGACGCGGTCGGCCCCGTGTCGAAGGCGCTGGCAGCCGATCCGGGCATTGCCGGCGTCGCCGCACCGAAGGGCTGGGGCACGCCTTCGATGACGCTGCTCGAGGCCTTCTCGACCAGTGACGGCTCGTCGGTCGACTCCGCCAGCACCATCGCGAGACTGCACGACACCGTCCTGCCTGCCCTTGCTGCGTCGACGGGGGCGACGGTGACGCTCGGTGGGCAGGCCGCCGAGGAGCGCGACTTCATCGCCGCCGTCTACGGCAACTTCCCGATCGCGCTCGCCTTCGTGATCATCCTCACCTACCTGCTGCTCGCCCGAGCGTTCCGCTCGCTCGTGCTGCCGCTGAAGGCCGTGATTCTCAACCTCGTGTCGCTGGGCGCTGCGTACGGCATCGTCGTGTTCGTCTTCCAGCAGGGCCACGGCTCGAAGGCGATCTTCAACGTGTCGGCGACGCAGTCGGTGATCTCGTGGATCCCGCTGATGATCTTCGCGTTCCTCTACGGCATCTCGATGGACTACGAGGTGTTCATGCTCGCCCGGATCCGCGAGGAGTACGACCTGCGCGGCTCCACTCGTGCTGCTGTCGGGCGCGGACTTGCCGCCACCGGCAAGCTCGTGACGAGCGCCTCGCTGATCCTGTTCTTCGCGTTCCTCGTGCTCGGGCTCTCGCCTGGCGCGGACATCAAGCAGTTCGCGGTTGGCCTGGCTGCGGGGATCGTGTTCGACGCGACGGTGATCCGCGTGCTGCTCGTGCCGTCGCTGATGCGGATCCTCGGGCACGTCAACTGGTGGATGCCGGACGGCGTCGCACGCCTTCTTCGGGTGTCCGAGCCAGCGGTAGCACCTGAGGCCGGTTAACGCAAGCACAATCTTCCGAGAACCGGGAACAACGAACGGGATCCGTACGTTTGAGCATGTAGCCGAGGTAGACGGGCTGGGGGAACAACCTCCTACCGCGGCGGTCTCATCCATCTACGAGGAGGCGCCAAGGACGTTGTCCGGCGCTGACGAATAGGCATATCCGCAATGACTGACGCAACGATTACCACCAGCGAGCTCGACGCCCTCCTCGTCCGCGGAACGGACGACGGGTTCGTGCGTACCGGCGAGCTCAAGGAGCTCGGCGACGCGCTCGAGCTCGACGCGCGCGACATGGAGGAGATCCAGGCGCTGCTCGAGACGCACGGCATCGAGATCCGCGAGGAGGAGGCCGCGCCGGCCGTCGCCGCGCCCGCAGCCTCATCCGGCGGCGGCGTTCCGGACGACTCGCTCGACCTGTTCCTGCAGCAGATCGGCCGCTACCCGCTGCTCACCGCCCGCGAGGAGATCGAGCTCGCGAAGCGGATCGAGCGCGGCGACCGGCTGGCAAAGGAGCGCATGATCACGTCGAACCTGCGTCTCGTCGTGTCGATCGCGAAGAAGTACCGCGGCACGCACGACCTGTCGTTCCTTGATCTGATCCAGGAAGGCATGCTCGGCCTGATCCGCGCGGTCGAGAAGTTCGACTGGCGCCGCGGACACAAGTTCTCCACCTACGCGACGTGGTGGATCCGCCAGGCCGTCGACCGCGGCATCCAGAACCGCAGCCGCGCGATCCGCCTGCCCGTGCACGTGATCGAGCGCGAGCGCCGCGTCAGCCGCGTCGAGCGCGACCTCACCGGCCGACTCGGTCGTCTGCCGGACGACGAGGAGGTGGCGACCGCCGCCCGCCTCTCGACCGATGAGGTGCGCGCCGTGCGCGAGGCTGCGCGCACCGTCATGAGCCTCGACCAACCGGTCGGCGATGAGGGCGGCACCGCAGCCCACGAGCTGATCGGCTCGGACGAGAACGAGCCGACCGACGAGATCTACGCCTCGGACGCCCGGTACGCCCTCCGCGACGCGATGGAGACGCTGACCGAGATCGAGCGCAGCGTCATCACGCGCCGCTACGGCCTTGACGGTGACGATCCTGCCACGCTGAAGGAGATCGGCGAGCAGCTCGGCCTGACCTCCGAGCGCGTCCGCCAGATCGAGTCCGGCGCTCTGCGCCGCCTCGCTTCTCGCCGCGAGCTCGCGGGCATGACCGCCGCGTAACTCGCAGGAAACCAGCACGCCCTCACCGACGGGGCCCGGTCTTGATCGAGACCGGGCCCCGTCGTGCTTTCCGCTTACCAAAGGGCTGCGGCGGTGAGCTCGGCAACCATCGTCTCGACGAGAAACGCCACCGCGGGTGATACAGCGACGACCTGCGCTGCGCCCTCCAGCGGCGTGCCGATCGCGATGATCGTGCTCGCGCGCTGCCGCGCCCACTCCATCACGCCCGCGTCATAGCGTGACCCGGTGAAGAGCAACGCGGTGTATCCCGGATGCTTCGACAGGTACACGTCGACGTGGAGCCAGTCGCCGGTCTCCGTTGCATCTGCGGCGACCCGTGGTCCTTCGCGCAGCATCAGCGCCGACTCGAGGGCGGAGGAGAGGCGTTCAACGGGCGCGATCGTGTAGACGGTGTGGCGGTCTCGAACCCGCGTCACGAGCTCGTCGAGCCAGGCTGCGCGCGTGTCGATCAGCGCCCGCGCCGCGGAGACCGCTGGGCGGAGCGCCGCGACGGGTGTGCCGCCCAGCAGGGCGAGCGTCGCGAGCGTCGTCTGGTAGCTCTTACACGACACGCCGCCCTCCTCAACGCCCGCGAGGAGCGGCAGCACGTGGTCAGCGCCGCTCGTGAGCGTCCGCTCCGGGTAGTTCGTGATCGCGATCGTTCGTGATACGCCGACGTGCCGCGCGAACGCCTCGACCGTCTCCTCGCTCGAGCCGGAGGCGCTGATGCCGATCACGACGGTGTCCCGTGATGGCGGAAACGGCGTGGCGGTGGACGCGAGCTCGGCGTGCGCGTCGATGCCGCGTGCGCGCAGCGCGACGCACGCCGACTGCGCGGCGAACGCAGAGCTGCCCATCCCGAGCATGACGATGCGGCGAGCGTTCGAGAGGTCGATTCCACGAAGCGGGCTCGACCGCCCCTCGTACGCGTCGAGCATGTCAGCCAGCACGTCGGGCTCCGCCAGCACGTCGCGCTCGAAACCGTCCCTGTTCACGTCGCTGCCCGGGCAAGCAGGCGGGCCATCCCAGCGCGTGGCGCGTACAGCCACGATGGCAGCATGCGTGCGGCGTACACGTACTCGTACGTCTCCTTCTCGAACATGAACGCGCGGAGGAGCGGTGCGTCGAACTCGAGCTCGGTGCCGGCCGCCGCCAGCTCGGCGGCGTACGTCGTGGTGAACCGGTCGATCGCCCGGTCGATCCAACGCTCGATGTCGATCTCCGGGCCGCTCCGACCATGTCGGCGCCCCTGCACCGTGCGTCCGATGTGGTCGAGCGACAGCACCATGCACGCCACGTCACGCATCGGGCTCGCTGGCCGAGCTCGCTCGTAGATGGTGCGCGTCGGCTCACCCTCGAAGTCAACGACGTGCAGGCCGCGCGGCGAGCGCAGCACCTGAGCGTAGTGCAGGTCGCCGTGGGTGCGGCACAGGAGTGGCGCAGGAAGGTGCTCGAGCGCGGCCAGCTCGAGGTGGATCCGGGGCGCCATCGCCGCCAGCTCAACGCCGGGCTCGGCGCCAACGAGGGAGAGCGCGCGTTCGAGCTGGCGTTCGGCCGCGAGTCGCCAGCCGGCCTGCTCCTCGGCGGTCGCCCGCGTCGTGCCGAGCTCGCGCGCGAGCGTCACGTGAAGCGCCGCGACGATACGAGCGACCTCAACGACCTCGTCGGTTGCTGCCTCGACGTCAACGGCTCGGGCGAGGCGGCCGCAGATCGCCTCCCAGCCGTCCTCGGCGTCCGGGATGAACTCCTGCAGGATCGCGATCGCCGTTCGCTCGCCGCGCTCGGAGACGTGGACGATCGACCCCGCGTGGGTCGGCACGCCGGTGAAGCCGGCGCGCGCGGAGAGCGCCTCACCGAGCTCGATCTCGGGATGACGCCCGGGCTCGAGCCGCCGATAGACCTTCAGCGCCGCGCGCTCGCCGAGCACGATCGTGGTGTTCGACTGGTCCATGCCGAGGTCGCGCTCGCCGTAGAGGTTGCCCGCCACGCGCGCGAAGGCGGGAGACGGATGCATGTCGAACGAGCCGTGAAGACCGCCGATGCGATCACCGGCACCGATCGCCTCGACCACTGCCGTCCAGAAGCCCTCGCCCGGCGCCGGCTCCCACACGCGTGCCGCCTGAGAGACGAACGCCGGCAACAGGTAGCGTTCGGTGTCGCCGTCAGACTGCTCGACGTCGACGAGCAGCAGGAAGCCGTCCCGGAGCGACGGCACCGGCATCGCGTCAACGACGCGCACGCCACGAACGCCGCGTCCCTTGCCGGCGAACCATCGCGCCTCTGCGAGCCGCAGCGTGTCGATGCCGCGGGCGACGGCGACCGGGTCGATCACGAGCGCGCCAGCCGCTCGATCAGATCGGCCGCCCGGACGGTTCCTGGGCTCGCCTGGAGGCGGGCGCTGATCGCCGCGAGCCGAGCGTTCAACGCCGTGTCGCCTGCGAGGCGGTCGATCGCCGCGGGCAGCTCCGCGTCGGCGAAGCCGTACGTCGACAGCTGCACGCCGAGACCGAGCTCGTCGACGCGTCGCGCGTTGTCGTACTGATCCCAGAACAGCGGCAGCGCGACGATCGGCTTGCCGTGGTGGAAGCACTCCGTCGTCGTGTTGTTACCGGCGTGGGAGATGACGACGTCGACGAGCGGGATGATCGCCGGCTGCGGCACGAACTCCTCGCCCCACATGTTGTCGTGCAGGCCGATCAGGTCGGCCTGGGGGCCCTTGGAGACGATCACGCGGTGCTCGGAGCGGCCGAGCACGTCCACGAGGCGCTGCATCAGCTCAACGTCGGCGGCGCCAAGGCTCCCGAGGCTCAGGTACACCAGCTTGCCCGTCCCCGTGTGCAGGTGCTCGGGGATCGTGAAGGTCGTGTCGGTCGCCCGTACGCACGAGTCGAGGCGGTGCCATGTCCGGTCGAGCGCCGCCGCGCGGCCGTAGTCGGCCTCGGCTGGATACAGGTACAGGTTCAGGTCGGGCGAGGAGTGCATGAAGGCGCGTCGGCTCGGTAGGCCGGGTGCGCCGCTCTCCCGACAGAACTCGTCGAAGCCCCCCCAGGCCTCGGCGGTGAGCCGCTCGTACTCCTCCCAGTACTCACGCCATCCCGTCCGATCGCCTGTCGCGTAGCCCGAGAAGACGGGCGGGACGTTAGCGTCGTGCAGCTCCGCCGGGTTGCACGAGAGGATCCGCACCCAGTGCTTCGCGTGCGCGGGTAGCGCGGGGAACGACACGACGTTGTCCTCACAGACGACGTCCGGCGCCAGCTCGTCGATGATCTCCACGAGGCGGGGATGCACGTACCGGCTGCCTTCGACCAGCGCCTCGAACGTCGGGACGATGAAGGAGGCGAGCTGCTCGATCGTCGGTTTGCGGAACTCGGGCGCCGTCTCGCGGATGAAGTCCTTCCAGAACTGGCCGGGCACCTCCGGCACCGCGGGCGCCGGGCCAAGGCGCATCAGTCGCTCCTCAAACCCCTGCGCCTCGAGGTTGCCCGCGAACGACTCCTCGATGATGAAGACGACCCGGATGCCCCGTTGCCGCAGCTGTTGGCCGATGCCGACGCAGTTGTTCGTCGGCCCGTAGGCTCCCTCGGGAAAGAACACCACCGTTGGCTCGTTGCTCACTGCCGGCTCTCCTTCGCTTGTCGGGAACGGTACTCGGAGCACCTCTTCCCGTCGCGAGTACGATGACCCCCGTGGAGCAGCGTGATCCTCGACTGATCCTCAGCGTTCAGGCGCTGCGCGCGTTCGGCTACGGCGCCGGCAGCGTGTTGCTCGGCGTCAGCCTCAAGCACGAGGGGATGTCACCTTCCCGCGTTGGTGTCGTGCTCGCCGCGCTCGTCGTCGGGATCCCGCTGGCTTCCGTGCTGCTCGCACGCTACGCCGAGCGCATCGGGCGACGGCGCGCCTACACGATCCTCCTCCTCCTGCTCGGCGTCGCCGGGACGGTCTTCGCGTTCAGCTCGAGCCTGCCGCTGCTGATCGTCGCGGCGCTCACGGGAGCGATCTCCAGCGACGTCGTTGAGAGCGGCCCGTTCACGTCGCTCGAGCAGGCGATGCTCGCGAACGGGCCCGCCGAGGGCCGGCTGCGGCTGTTCGCGACGTACAACATCGTCGCCACGGTCGCTGGATCGTTCGGCGCGCTGGCCGCTGGCCTGCCGTCCATCGTCGGTGCGGGGATCAGCCCGTCCGAGCAGCGCCTCCTGCTCGTCTACCCGGTGTGCGCGCTGCTCGCCTTGCCGTTCGCGCTACGTCTCTCGCCCGCCGTCGAGGCTCCGCCTGCGCCTGTCGGTGCTGAGCGTCGCGCGCCCCTGCACCGTTCACGGCGGGTCGTGATCCGCCTGTCCGCGCTGTTTGCCGTCGACGCGGCGGCCGGTGGCTTCGTCGTCCAGGCCTACATCGCGTACTGGCTCACCTACCGCTACGACGCATCGACCGGCCTCGTCGCTGCCGTGTTCTTCGCGATCGGGATCCTTCAGGCGGCGAGCTTCAAGGCCGCTGTCTACCTCGGCGGCCGCATCGGTCTCCTGAACACGATGGTCTTCACGCACCTGCCGTCGAACGTCCTGCTCGCTGCGATCGCGTGGGCGCCGAACCTTGGTGTCGCGATCGGCCTCCTCCTCTGCCGGTTCGCGCTCAGCCAGATGGACGTGCCGGCCCGTCAGGTGTACATCGCATCGCTGGTCGAGCCCGACGAGCGTATCGCCGCAGCGGCGTACACCAACACCGCTCGATACGTCGTGCGCCCGATCGGCCCGGTCGGAGCTGGAGCGCTGCTCGCCGCCGGCTTCCCCGGAGCGCCGTTCCTCATCGCCGGGCTGGTCAAGAGCCTGTACGACCTCGCGCTCTACAGGGTGTTCCGGCGCGTGAGCGTCCCGGACGGCTGACCCGTTGCCCGACCTCCCTGCGCCGCTGCGGATCCGCGCGTTCCGGGCATGGTGGGCGGCGCTCCAGCTCTCGAACGCCGGCACCTGGATGCAGCAGGTCGCTGCTGGCTACCTGGCCTTCGCGGCGACGCACTCCGCGACCTGGCTCGGTGTCGTCGCGTTCGCGCAGCGCGGGCCGTCGCTCGTCCTGACGCCGTTCGGTGGCCGCCTTGCCGACCGCTATGACCGCCGGCAGTTGCTGGCGGCGACCTTCGCCATCCAGCTGGCCGCGGCGTCGGGGCTCGCGATCGCCGCGGCAACGGGGCGTGCTAGCGGTGGCGTGCTCGTCGCGCTCTCGCTGTTCGGTGGCTGTGGCCAGGCGATCCAGTACCCCAGCCAACTCGCCACGATATCGTCGCTCGTGCCGGGCGAGCTCTTGCACTCTGCCGTCGCTCTCAACTCCGCAGGTTTCAACGTCGCGCGGATCCTTGGTCCGGCGATCGCGGGGGGACTGCTGGCGGTTCGTGGTGGGGCGACGCTGTGTTTCGTGCTCAACGCGGGCTCGTTCGTCGTCCCGCTCGTCGCGCTCCGGCGACTGCCTGCATCGAGCGCGGGATCGTTGACGAGCGATGCGTCGGTCCTCGCCGGGATCGTCGTGATGTGGCGCACGCCGGCGCTGCGCCGGCTCGTGCTCGGCTGCGCGGCGTTCACCTTCGGTGCCGCGCCGCTGACGACCCTCGCCCCCGCCTACGCGAACGCGCTTGGCGGTGGGCCGGGGTGGCTGGGCGTTCTGCTCGGCTCGTTCGGCGCCGGCGCGGCGCTCGGCTCGGGCCCGGTCGTCCGCATCGCGCGACGCTACGGGCGGAGCATCGTCATCCCTGGCGCGATGGTGGCGTTCGCTGTGAGCTCGGCGGCGGCAGCGCTCGCGCCGAACCCGTGGGCCGCGGCGGCGCTCTGCGCGCTGAGCGGGGTCTCCTGGCTCGCGGTCTTCTCCTCCACGAACGCCTCCGTGCAGCTGATCTCATCCGACGCGATCCGCGGCCGGATGCTGGCGTTGTACCTGTGGGCCTTGATCGGTCCGATGGCGATCTCGGCACCCGCCGTCGGCTGGCTCGCCGGGCGCATCGGCATCCGCGAGGCGCTCGTCGCGTGCTCGGCGTCGGTTGCCGTCGCGGGCGTCTTCGGCCTCGCGCGTCGGGTCGATGCGATCGACGCCGGGGCGCTCGCGGACTGACCGGCGGTCGAGACGGCAAATTGACTCGTGGTGCACCGCACGGTCCGGGCTCCCTTGACAGCGATGAACGTGCCGGGTACGTTACGGCCATCCTTGATCGGCGCCTGCGTTACGCGTACCAGATCACCGCTTACAGCGACCGCGTATGGACGTATATCAACGGAAGGTCCTTCTTCGCCGAGTGGACAGGTCAGTCGTGCGAGATCTCAGATCCCAAGTACACCAACGCGGATGCCGTCAGTCAGCGGCCAGTGGCCAGCGCTGCGGGTGGCGTATGGATCTTCCAGATGGGCGAAGGCGGTGCGTTCGCGTGCTAGAGGATTCCGGGTCCGCGTTCGTCGAACGAACACGATGTCCCGTCCGCTGTCGATACCGACCCGAGGCCTGCGATCTCCCGTGTCGCGACTGGAGGAGCTCTACCGATCGCGGTTCGATCGGTACGTCGCCGTTGGCGGGGTGATGGTCGGTAACGATGCTGTCGACCTCGCGCAGGACGCGTTCGCGCTAGCGCTCGTCGGCCTAGTGGTCTGATTGTGAAATGGCGTGGTCATCCGACTGCCTGGATCGTCCTGCGCTTGTCGGCTCTGCCACCCGTCGGGTGGCTACGCCGCTCAGCTCCGGCGACCGCGCCCCGGCCCGCTCTGCGTGCCGGATCGTGG
>JANYCN010000087.1 GCA_025360225.1 Actinomycetes bacterium
CAAGTCGGCCGGCGATCGAGACGCTCCCGATCGGGTACAGCGCTTGCGCGAACACGATCAGCGGCCAGTGCCACAGGTACATCGAGTAGGAGATCCGGCCGACGAATCGCGCCGGTCGCAGCGACAGCAGGCGTCCGACGAGCGGTGTCCGTCCGCCGGATCCGGCCAGCAGCAGCGCTGCCGTGGCGAGGGTCGGCAGCAGCGCTGCGTCGCCGGGGAACGGTGTCGTGTCGTCGATCGTCACGCACGCCACCACCAGCAGCGCGGCGCCGCCCGCGGCGAGCGCCTCCGCGAGCCGTGCTGGCAGGCCAGCGGAGCGGCGCATCGCGACGCCGATCAGGGCGCCGAGGGCGAGCTCCCAGCCGCGCGTGAACGTCGAGAAGTAGGCGCTCGCCGGATCGTTCGCGGTGTCGCTCACCGACCACGCCAACGAGGCGGCGCCGAGCAGGGCCGCGCTGAGCGCGACGCGGCGCTCCCACCACAGCCGGTAGCCGAACAGCGATAGCCCGTGCACGCGCGCCACGATCGCGAACAGCGCTGGCCAGACGAGGTAGAACTGCTCCTCCACGGCGAGCGACCAGTAGTGCTGCAGCGGCGACTGTGCGAGGCCCTGCTGGAAGTAGTCGGTCGCCTGGTTGATGAAGTTCACGTTCGAGCCAAACAGCAGCGCCCACCAGGCGTCGTGCGTCACCTCGTCCGCCCGCAGCGGGTTCAACAGCGTGTGCGCACCGACGACGACGGCGATCACGACGACGACCGCCGCTGGGAGGATGCGCCGCGCGCGGCGCACGTAGAACGCTGGGATCGAGATCCGACCACGGCCGCGACCAGCGAGCGCGTCATCGGCGTACTCGGCCGCCAGCAGGCTCGTGATCAGGTAGCCGGAGATCACGAAGAACACGTCGACGCCGACGAAGCCGCCGCCGAAGCCCGCGACGCCGAGGTGGTTCAGGATCACCAGCAGCACGGCGACCGCGCGCAGACCCTCAACATCGCCTCGGAAGCGGATCACCGCGACAGCATGGCAGGGATCGCGCAGCGGTGCGTGGATCGCTGACCACGCGTTACCGCGTCGAGGCGACGATCGGTCGCCGCCGGGTGGTCATGCTCACCGTCGGCACCAGCGCGCGCCTCACGCTCCGCCCGGGGCGGTGGGCGATCCGCGTCGCCGCGCTCGGCCCGGTCGGCGCGAGCGGCCGGTCTGCACCGGTGTTCGCGACGGTGCGCGAGCTGGTGATTCGAGGCGGGGAGCCCGCGCGTCGCCATGGTCGGCTCCGTCAAGTGGCGAACCGAGGCATCGTTCGGCCGCGACGACCTCGGCGACCTCCTCGTCCACCGCGCTCAGGTTCCAGGCGCCGACGCCGACACCCGCCTCATCGGCGTGTCGCGCGCCGGCTTCGCCGTTCCTGGCCTCGACGCTGAGCTCCACCCGCACGACATCGTCGATGCGTTCGGACCGTAAACGCCGGCCGCGGCGCGTCCCCCCTGATCCACTACGCCTCGACACGGCGGCCCATGGTGTGGGCCGCTCATCAGGAGAGGTGGAGCGTCCCGGCCCTGTGAAGCCTCGGCAACCGGCGTCTCGCACGGTGCCGCATCCGGACCGGCCCTGGCTGGCAGAGCCACCCGACGGGTGGCGCAGCCGGCAAGCGCAGGACGATCCAGGCAGTCGGATGACCACGCCATCTCACAATCAGACCACGAGCCGCGGAGATCGAGAACCTCAAGCGCCAGGTCGACGCCGGCGCGACGAGTGCCATCACCCAGATCGCCTCGACGACCCCGTCTACCTGCGTTACGTCGACCGTGCCCGCGCCGCCGGCGTCGACATCCCGATCGTGCCGGACGTTCTGCCCGTCACCACCGTCGCGCAGACACGCCGGTTCGCCGCGCAGGTCGGCGCAAGCGTCCCCGCATGGCTCGACGGACTGTTCGACGGGCTCGACGCCGACCCGCAGACACGCGACCTCGTCGCTGCCAGCGTCGCCTCCGAGCAGTGCGCCGACCTCGCAACGCAGGGCGTCCGGCACATCCACTTCTCCACCCTGAACCGCGCCGCCCTCACCTACTCCGTCTGCCGGCTGCTCGCGATCACCGCCGCGCGCCCCGCCGCCTGACCGGGCGCTCCGAGCACGACCAGGTGCCGGGCACCGACCACGCGCGGGATCGACACACCTCGCGGCGTCGAGGCACGGTCGGTGCCCGATCCGCGAGGCACCGACGTGGCGAAGCGCGGTTGCCTCGCGCCACGCCACGTGTGGGTTTGGCGCAGGAGTGGTGGGGGAGCGCGGTGTCGGGCACCGCGCTCCCCCCGAGCGACTACCGGTCGCCCGTGCGGGGCGCGTTGAACACGTCCCGGCCGAACGGCACGACGTCGGCGCGCGCGGCATAGCCGAGGTGGCCGAGGCCGTCGTCGCCACCGCGGCGCAGGCCGAGCAGGTCCTCGTACGAGCGAAGCGCCGCGTAGTGGTTGTACGACCCCGTCGTGTTCACGCTCCCCGCAACGATCAGGCGCGGGTTGAACAGCACGGCGCCGACCTGGCCACCGCCCGGGTACGGGAAGGTGCCCGCTGCCGGCGTCTTCTGGAACCCGAACAGGGCGATCAGCGGGCTGAAGCCCGAGTTCGTGATGTTCGGCCCCGGCACCTCGTTGCAGCACGCGCGCGAGTCCGCAGCCGGGCCAGCGGGGCTCGCCTCGTCGAAGGTCACGACGACGAGCGTGGAGCGATTGCGGTACGCCGGCGACGCGAAGATCAGCGGCATCCACTGCTTCAGCCACAGGTCTGCGGCGACGAGGCCACCGACCTTGCCGCCCTCGACGTTCGTACCGACGCACCTCGCGTCGTGCCCGTCATCGCACAGGTTCGGCGTGATGAAGGAGAACGCCGCAGTCGTGTCCTCGTGGCGCAGGTCGCGGGCGAGGTGCCCGCTGGTGGTCGACCCGAGCGGTACGACGTGCGCGTTGCAGTACCCCGCGTCGTCGATCACCGAGTGGAAGTACACGAACGGGTTGTGCCGCGTCGCGTACTGGTCGGTCGCCGTCGCACCGTTCGACGAGTCGACGCCGCCGAGCGGCGGATGAGCGCAGTCGGTGCCGCCCAGCGGATCGGGCGTGCCGAACTCGCGCGCCGGGTTGAGGCCCATGTCGCCGGCGTACTCGCGCCACGTCAGATCATCGTCGCCACCAGCCCGTGCCTGCAGCTGGTCGCCGATCGTCTGCGCGCCGTGGCTCGTCATCGTCGGCTTCGGGAACACGCAGCCATCGCCGAGCACCTGCCCGGTGAAGCCCGGCGCGTCCGTGCCAGGCTTCACGTCCATGAAGCCACCGGTCAGCTTCGGCAGCAACGCGAGGTCGATGCAGTCGTTTTTGATGATCGGCGTCGGCGCCTGGCCCGACACCTGCGCCAGGTAGTTGCCGAGCGAGGCGTGCGAGGTGCCGTAGTAGCTCGGCACCAGCTCCCCCTTACCGAGCAGCGTCCCGTTGAGGTACGTCGCCGGCGAGTTCGGGCCGAAGGTCGTGGCGTAGTTCTCGTTCTCGAGGTCGATCACGATCACGTGCTTGATCGACCCCTGCGGCGCGGCGGCACGGACGACGTGACGGCCATCCGCCCCGGCGTTGCTCGCCCCGATCGCGGCGGTGAGGCCAACGAGCACGGTGACGAGCGCTGCGGCGCGTCGCAGCCGACCGTTCGGCGTGACGTGCGGGATGATCGGGCGCTGCACGGTCGTGGGCATCGGTTACCCGAGCCCCGGCAGGGCCCGCGTACCCTGCAGACGCACCGCCTGCAGCGCGTTCGGGTCGAGACCGAGGAGCGTCAGGATCGTCGGCGCGATCTGCGTCGTCGCGACGTGGCGGCGCACGACCTCGCCCCGCTCGGCACCGGCGCCGAACACGACGATCGGAACGTGGCGATCCTGCGCGTCAGAGCCGCCGTGCTCGGAGATCTTCGCCTTGCCGCCCGTGTACACGACGCCGTGTTGCACGACACCGACGAGGTCGGGAACGCGCGAGTCGCTCGCCGAGACGCCGATCAAGCTCGGCCCGTCCTGCACGCGCGCAAGGCCCGACGACGTGAAGCCGATCGCGTTACCGGCGTAGTCCGTCGCCTTCTTCGCCGACGCATCGAGGTTGAAGCCCATCAGGAACGTCCTCGCGAAGGTCACGGCCTTCGTCGAGCGGTCGTTCAGCCACAGCAGCATCGCGTCGTCGTCGACCGAGAACGCGACCAGGTCGCCGGCGTTGCCCGCTGCGACCCACGCGGCGTTCAACGCGTCGATGATCGCGCCGTCGTTGATCCGCTTCAGCGACGATGCGTCGATCGGCGACTGGCCGTGCTTCGCCGAGATGACCAGCGTCGTCGAGGCCATCAGGTGGCGCGCGTTCAGCTCAGCGACGATGCGGCCGACCTGCTGGTCGACGAACGAGAGCGCGTCGGTGAGGACCGGGCCGGGGATCCAGCGACCGTTCACGAGCTGGTAGCCGCCCGGCTGCGTGACCCCGTCGATCGGCGACCTCGGCAGCTTCTGCGCCGTCGAGACGGACTGGAAGTTCATCCCGAGGATCGCCGGCACCGCTGCCCGCGTGACGCCGGTGTGGTCGAAGCCGTCGATCTCGTTCACGACCGCCTGCACCTTGACGGCGTCGTAGGTCTGCGTGTTGCGGTTGTTCTTCGTCCAGTCAGCGCTCACGCTGACGGCAGGATCGGTCGTCGAGGAGTTGATCTCCGGTGCGAACAGGTCGTCGACGCCGGTGCCGCTCGGCCCGTTCACGACCTCGTAGGCGGCGTGCTTGTCCGACCACGCGGTGCGGAGCCCGGCGGCGTGCGCGACCTCGAAGACCGTGTTCACCCGCAGGTAGGCGTGCGGGTACACCGGATTGCAGGTCGCTGGGTCGAGCGGCAGGTTCGCGGCGTTGATGATCTTCCTGTCGATCGTTGCCGCATCGCCCGGAAGGGAGAAGATCCCGCTCGAGATCGTCCCGGCGCCGCCGGCGTACAGCCCCGCGATGCCGAGGCCTGAGTCGATCGAGTTCATGTTGAACGCGAGGCCCTCGTGGTAGAAGACCTCGGCGCCGAGACCGGTCGTCTGGCCCGGCGTGCACGGCGCGCCGCCTGGCAGGAGCGCCCGGTTCCAGGAGTCGTCGTAGTACACACCGGTCGTGCGCGGATCGCCGCCGGTGATCTGCCCGACGAGGCCCGGGAACGAGTCCGAGATGATCGGCGTGCTCGCGTTGCGGTAGTGCGTGCCGCCGCGCACGATGCGCGCCAGGTTCGACGCCGGGTGGTCTCGCGTCCACCAGTTCAGGTCGGAGTCGTGAAGACCATCGACCGAGATCAAGATCACGTGGCGCGCTGGCGCGTGCTCCGCATCGCGCGCCGGACCTGCCGACGCCGTTCCTCCCCCGGCCGCGACGGCGAGCAGTGCTGCCGTCGCTCCGAGCGCTCCGAGTGACCGTCGCATGACGGACCGCCCTTTCCTCGTTGACGACACCACCATGCCGTCCATGCGCCGCGCCGTGGGACACGTTCCGGTGAAGGGGAGGTGACCGTTTCGCGCGTGCTCGTGCCTCGACCGACACACCTTGCGCGGCGTAGGTGTCCGGCACCTGCCCCGCGCTCGACCGACACACCTTGCGGGGGTGCGCCGCAGTGCGTGCGCGGTCCGTGCAGCCGTGGCGGCCTTGCGCGGCGTCTCCGGTCGACCACGCGGCGTTGCGTGACAGGTTGGCGCGGGAGTGGCGCGCGAGCACGATGTCGGGCACCGTGCTCGGGAAATGTCGCTCCGAGCGACATTTCCGCCTCTGCGCGCCCTTGACAGCGGGGAGCGGCGCGGGTGATCATCTCCCTGCGCCGAGCACGGAGACCGAGAACCACTCGGCCCGGGTACGGAAGCCGCGGGATGCAGGCAGCTGCCCCTTCGGTGACGGTACGCGGGCCGCGCGGGACGCGGACCACCGACTCGGCGCCTCGCGTCCTACGCCCGCCCGGCGCGCCGCCCGAGGAACTCGTGGAAGCGCGGAGCGGTGTACTCGTACTCGCCGTTCTTGCGTCGGAACAGGACGCCCTGCTCGATGAGCCGGCCCATCAGGACGTTCACGTTGGCGCCAGACTTGTCGGAGCTCGCGCGAATGTCGACGGAACGCAGCGGCGGGTATGGACACGCGCTGGCGGCCATTAGCAGGTCCTGCTCGGCTCGCGTCAACGACTCGAATCGGCCTGCGTAGAAGTCAACGTCGAGCCGTCGCTGGATCTCCGCCTCGATCTCCAACAAGACGTCGAGATGGAGCTCGCTGATCCCGGCCGTCGTTGCTGCCTCCCAGAGCTCGGCGCCCCAGAGCTGCACGAAGAACGGGTATCCGTCGACGTCGGCCGCGACCCGCTCCACGAGATCGTCGGTGAGGCGCATGCCGGCGTCGGTGAACGGGACCGTGAGCGCATCACGCCCTGCCGACGGATCGAGCCGTCCGATCTCCTCGCCACGAAACATCCGCTCCGAGTACGTTCGTGCGCGCAGCAGGTTCGACCGCACGGTCGGCAGACCGCAGACCACCAGGCCGACGGGGATGTTCTGGCCTTGGAGACCGTTCACCGCCGCGACGAGCATCGAGAGCGGGTGCTCGCCCTCGCGGGTTCGCTCGTCACGCAGGACCTGCGCCTCGTCAAGCATCAGCAGGTACCCACGCGACCCGTGGTCATCAGCTGCCTTCGCTGCCGAAAACAGCGCCAGCGCGATGTCCTGCTCGGCGCCGCGCATCACGGGCGTCAGCTGCAGTGCGAGTTCGTCGAACGTGACGGAGATCGAGCCACGGGCCTCCGCGATGGCGTCCTTCGCCAGGCGTCGGAGGCGCGCCGCGATCGACAACCGCTCAACGACCTGAGTAGAAAGCTCGCCGACGAGACGCGTCAGGGCGCTCTCGGTGTTGTGGCGCGGCTCGACCTGTACGCGGCTGGTCTGCCACCCTTCGCCGGTCGCAACCTGCTCGAACTCCCGCAGCAGCACGGTCTTCCCGACGCCGCGCAGACCGACGAGCAGGACGTTTGCCGGCAGCTCGGGGGCACCCGCAAGCACGCGGGCGAACGTTCGCTTCTCCCGTTCACGCCCCGCCATGAGCGGTGGCGGAACGCCTGCTCCTGGTCGAAAGGGGTTCTTCGCCGGTTGCGCATGCATGAGCACGATCCCTGTCGTTTGAGCGATTCTAACAAGAAGCTTGTTAGATGCCAAACACCGGGATCGCGGAGCCCGGTAGGCGCTCGTGCGCCTACCCGAGCCGGAACGTGGCCGTCGCAGCGCTCGCTGCGGGCAGCAGCGCGGCGTTACCGGCAAAGCTGACGGCGACGGTGGCGACCTTCGCCTTGCCGCGCTGCTTCGGAGTTGGCTTGACGCTCAGCTTCAGCGTGTAGCGGCACACCGTGCCCACCATCTTCAGCCTCGCCCTGCCGCTGGAGACGACGTGCGTCGCAACGGTCACCGTCACGCGCACCGAGTCGCTGCACGCCGTGACGAGGCGCGCGACGGGGGAGACGAGCGCTCCGGAGACCGTGAAGGTGTACGGCGCGCGCCTTCCATGTGTCGGGCTCAAGCTCACGGTGAGCGTTGGGCCCACCGCACGGATCGCGACGACATCGACGGTCGCCTGGTCGTCCTCGCTTGCGACGTGGTTTCCTGGCGTCGAGTCCGGGTCGGGAGTGGCCGACGCGCTCACCTCGGCCGTCACGCTCCGCGCGCCGGGAGCGATCGCGAGCAGGTGCAGCGTCAACGTCGCGCTGGAACCAGCAGGAATCGAGCCGAAGCGCCAGGTCGAGACCGTGATGGCGCTGCCCTGGCTCGCTGTCGGCGTCGTCGTGAGCACCAGTCCGGTCCAGGCTCTGCTGACCTCGACACCGTCAGCCGTGTCGAAGCCGGCGTTCGTGACGGTGACGACGACGTCGCGCGTCGCGCCGAACGCCAACGGCCCGGTTGCCGCCGGCGTGATCGTCAACGACAGATCCGCGCTGCCCGTGGCGGCGATCGTTGGTGTTGCCGTCTGCGACTCGACGATAGGCGCGATCAACGAGGCCTGGCCCCAGCAGGTGATCGCAGCGTTGTCGAGGACGGCGCAGGTCGTGAACCAGCCGGCGGAGAGCTGCATGGCGTGCCGCCCGCTTGGCATCGGCGTCACGATCGGGTTGCCGGTCTTCAGCGTGCCGGCGATCCCGAGCTGGCCGGCGCCGTTGTCGCCCCAACAGGAGGTGGCGCCGCCGATCAGGAGGGCGCAGGTGTGGTTCGCGCCGGCGCTGACCGACCCGACCATTCCGGACAGCGTCACCTTCTTCGGCGTGCCCTGCGGAGCGTTATCGATCACCCCGTTACCGAGCTGGCCCGCTGCGTCATTCCCCCAGCACCAGACGTAGCCGGCCGTCGTCAGCGCGCAGACGTGGGCGCTGCCGAGCGTCAGCCGGGTGACGTCCGCAGACATGTTCGTCCGGGCCGGGAGGTCCATCATCGGCCCGGCGCCGCCCGTTCCGAGCTGACCCGAGCCGTTCGAGCCCCAGCAGTCAACGGCGCCTCCGACGAGCACCGCGCACGTCGTGGCGTTCCCGGCGACGATCTGCGTAGGCTTGTCGGCGACCGGGAAGGCGACGACCAGCGGCAGGAACGAGCTCTTCGGCCCCGAGACGCCGAGCTGGCCGCTGGCGTTATCGCCCCAGCAGACGGCGCTCTCCGTCTCGAGCATCGCGCACGTGTGGCTCGCGCCAACCGTCACGCTCATCGCGTGGTGCGTGGTGGGCATCGTGACGATCACCGGCGTGTTGCTCGAAGCGGTGTTCGACGAGATGCCGAGCTCGCCGCCCGTGTTCGCGCCCCAGCAGGCGACGGTGCCGTCATCAAGCAGCGCGCAGGCATGGTCGAGCCCGTCGCTGACGGCGGTCGCGGTGCGGCCAGCCGGCAGGAGGACGAGCACTGGCGTCGCGCTGTAGGCAAGCGGCACACCGGTGCCGAGCTGGCCGGAGCTGCCATCGCCCCAGCAGACCACGCCGCCGGACGGCCGGAGCGAGCAGCCGTGGTAGGAACCGGCAGCGACGGTCGGCGCCACGGAAGCGCTCGCGGTGGGGACGAAGCAGGCGAGCAGGGCGAGCGCCACCAGGGCGCGGAGAGGACGTGGGGTCATGCTGCTCATCCTAGGGGAGAGTTCGCCAACCGGTTCAGTCGCGTACACTTCGTCCATGGGATCTGGCCTCCTGAGCCCGTTGCACGTCGCGATCGTGATCGCCGCCGCCGTGCTGATCTTCGGTCCGAAGCGGCTCCCCGAGCTCGGAAGGTCGGTCGGCCGCGGCATTCGCGACTTCAAGGAAGGCGTCGGCGGCGTCACCGTCGACTCGTACGAACCAGCACCCCCGCCGGCCGCCGCGGCTCCCCCTGCGGCCGATCCCGGGACCGACCGCACCCTCTGACGTGCGCGTCACGATCCTCTCAGCACCCGTCGGTGCTGGTCACGACGTCGCGGCGCGGCGGGTGGCCGCCGAGCTCGCGGCGGGCGGCGCGACGGTCGAGGTCGTCGACGGCCTTCGGCTGATCGGCCCGCGCCTCGAGCGGGCGGTGATCAACGGCTACCGTTTCCAGCTGCGTCGCGCGGCGTGGTCGTGGAAGCTGACCTACGCCGTGTCGCGGAGCCAGCTCGTGATGCGCGTCGTCGGCAGCATCCTGAGCCGCGTCGCGCGGCGCCGGCTCGAGGGACACCTCCGCGCCGCCGCGCCCGACCTCGTCGTCTCCACCTACCCGCTCGTCTCCGCCGCGCTCGCCTCGATGCGCCGCGGCCGGCGCCTGCCGATGCCGGCCGTGACGATGATCACCGACTTCGACGCGCACGCGGCGTGGGTGCATCCTGATCTCGACGCGAACTGCTCGATCGCCGGCACCTGTACCGGCGTCCTCGGCGTGCGCCCACCGGTCGCGGAGTGCGCGCTGGCGGACGGCTCCGGCGTCCGCGAGCGCCTCGGCGTTGACGAACACGAGCGCCTCGTGCTGGTCGTCGGCGGTGCCTGGGGCGTTGGCGCGATGCATCAGGCCGCGCTTGCCGTCGAGGCGACGCGCGGTGCGCGCGCCGTCGTCGTCACGGGCCACAACGACGGTCTTCGCAGGCAGATGCTGGAGGACGCACGGCTGAAGCGCACCGTCGTGCTCGGCTACCGCGATGACCTGCTCGACCTGATCGCGGCGAGCGACGTGGTCATCCAGCACGCTGGCGGCGTGACGTGCCTCGAGGCGTTTGCCCTCGCCGTCCCCGTCGTCATGTTCAGCCCGGTGCTCGGGCACGGCGCAGCGAACGCCGCCTGCATGCAGCGAGCGGGCGTCGCGACGACGATCGAGCATCGTCACGAGCTCACCGCCCTGCTCGACGACACGACGTTCTGGAGCGACGTTGCGCCCGCGCTCGTCAGCCGTTCAGCGACGCTCCTCGACCAGCCGACCCTGCCGGAGCTGATCGCGGCGCTGCCGGCGGACGGCGCTGCCAGGCGCATGCGCCGACGGCCGATGCGCAGCGTCGTCGCGGTCACGCTCGCGCTGGGCGCGCTGGTCGCGCTCGAGGACGTCGCGGACGCGGCGGTCAGGGTCGCCCGCCACCTGATCCCGTGATCCGCGCGCCGCTGGGCGCGCTCGCGCTGGCGCTGGGAACGGCAGCGGCGTACGGCGCACCGGCGCTCGCGGCGATCCCGACGTTCCGGTTCCCCGGCGTGTCGTGCCGTCACCGCTCGCCTGGGCTGGCGCTGACGTTCGACGATGGCCCGGTACCCGATGGCACGACGGCGGTGCTCGAGGCGCTCGCAGCGGCGGGCGCCAGCGCGACGTTCTACGTCGTTGGCGAGCAGGTCGAGCGCGCTCCCGCTGTCCTCGCGGCCGTCGTCGCCGCTGGCCACGCCGTTGGCCTGCACGGCCACCGCCACCGGCCGCACGCGCTGATGACGCCGCGCGCCGTCAACGCCGACCTCAGCCGCGGCCTCGCCGTCGTTGAGGACGCGATTGGCACAGGCGTGCGCTCGCTGCGCGCACCGTACGGCGCTGCAAGCCTCGCGACGCTGCGGTTCGCTGCCGAGCACGGCCTTGCCGTCGCCGGCTGGAGCCGCTGGGCACGCGACTGGGAGCACGGCGCGACGCCGACCCTCGTCTGTGATCGCCTGCTCAACGGGGCGCGCGACGGCGACGTCCTGCTGCTGCACGACGCCGACACCTACAGCGCGCCCGGCTCGTGGCGCGTGACCGCCGCCGCGATCCCGCTGGTCGTCGCCGCTGCCACGACGCGGGGACTGACCTTCGCCGCCCCCGCTGCACCGTCGTCGGCGTGAGATCAGCCGACGTAGGATGCGGCGGTGCCCGAAGCCACGCAACGATCGCTCGTGCTTGAGGTCTGTGCCCGGCAGCTCGCGACGACGCGGACGCAGCCGTTCGGGCCCGAGGTCGACGTCTTCAAGGTCGTCGGCAAGGTGTTCGCGCTCGTCTCGACGGACGCCGGCAACGGCAGGTTGACGCTGAAGTGCGACCCGGCGGTGGGCGAGGCGCTCCGCGCCGAGCACGCGGCGATCACGCCGGGTTACCACATGAACAAGCGCCACTGGGTGACGGTTGAGCTCGACGGCTCCGTCCCGCTCGCGCTCGTCACCGAGCTCGTCGAGGACTCCCACCTGCTCGTCCGCCCACGCACCCTGGAGGCACCCAGTTGACGCCACGCCCGCCGTTTCCCCCGTTCGACGCGGGGTCCGCAGCACGCAAGGTGCAGGCGGCCGAGGACGCGTGGAACTCGCGCGACCCGGACCGCGTGGTGCTCGCCTACACCGATGACACCGTCTGGCGAAACCGCAGCACCTTCCTCACCGGGCGGGAGGCCGTTCACGCCTTCCTCGTCGAGAAGTGGCAGCGTGAGCACGAGTACGCCCTGCGGAAACAGCTCTGGGCGTTCACCGACGACCAGATCGCCGTCCGCTTCCAGTACGAGTGGCACGACGACGCGGGGCGGTGGTGGCGATCCTACGGCAACGAGAACTGGGCGTTCACGGCGGAAGGCCTGATGGCGCGTCGTGAGGCGAGCATCAACGACGTCGCGATCGCCGAGGACGCGCGTCGCATCGTCGGGCCGCGGCCCGACGGCGACACGACGCCGATCCCGCTGCAGTAGGCTGAGCGCGGCGAGGAACGGTTCACCCGGCTCGTCGAGCATCTTCCGGTGGCGCGATCCTGCGGCTCGGCGACGACCTGCACCTGAACGCCCGCTACGTCGCGGAGGACGGCGAGGAGGTGGTCGGCATCGACCAGACGGCGCGGGTCGACGCCGAACGAGCGCTCACCACGGCTCGCGGCAGATTGACCGGCGGTCGAGCGATCTTGAGCATTGACTGCCGGCGTCTCAAGGGCGGCGGTCGATCCGCCGATCACTCGCCTGATGGATGGCGCGCTGCCGATCCGGCTCGACCTCGCCGACGCTCTCGCCGCGCTCGGCGCGATCGTCGCCGCTCACGACGACGTGTTCTTCGCCGGTGAGGTGTTCGCCGACGGCACGTACCGCGAGCTGTTCACCGGGCCGGGGAGCGAGCGTGTCCTCGGCGGTCCCGTGCCGCCCGGCAAGGCGTTTGAGGAGGTCTGGGCCGAGCACGTGCACCCCGACGATCGCGTCGTCTACGCCGAGATGAACCAGACGGCCGAGCGCGGCGAGCACGCCGAGCGCGAGTACCGCCTCGTCGGCTTCGACGGCGTCGTTCGCTGGGTGCATGATCGGCTGCGACCTCGACCGGCGACCGGTGACGGCCGACGGATCGTCGACGGCGTGATCAGCGACGTGACCGCCCGTCGGGCGCAGGAGGCGGCGCTCGCCGAGGCGATCGAGACGGCCGAACAACGCGCCCGTACCGACGCTCTGACGGGGCTGTTCAACCGGCGCCACTTCCACGAGGCTGCGGCGGCAGAGCTCGTCCGCTCGGACCGCGAAGGGAGCGCCATCGGGCTGGTGCTGCTCGACGTCGACCGCTTCAAGGCGGTGAACGATCGTTACGGCCACGACGTCGGCGACCAGGTCCTCGTTGCCGTGTCGGAGCTGCTCGGCCGCAGCGTCCGCCAGTACGACATCGTTGCGCGCTGGGGTGGGGAGGAGTTCGTCGTGCTGTTGCCCGGCATCGCCGACGACCCGTCGCTGGTGAACGTTGCGACGGAGATCACCGACGCGCTGCGCGCGACGCCGATCGAGACGACGGCAGGCCCGTTGCCGGTCACCATCTCCGCCGGCGCGATCCGCCGCCTGCCGTACGGCGATGGGCTCGACGTCGCCCTCGACGCCGCCGACCGCGCCCTGTACGCGGCGAAGCGACGCGGACGCGACCGGGTCGTGCTGGCTGGCGAGGTGACGGCGCGTGATGCCATTGACGAGGAGCCAGAGGCGGTCAGGCTCGCCGAGGGCCTCGCGATCGCCGCCAGCATCCGCGAGGCGATCCCGCCGCTGCACTGCCGCCAGGTGGCGGACCTCGCCGCGGCGATCGCCGGCGCGCTCGCGCTCACCCCGGCCGAGGTGCTGCGCTGCCGGCTTGGCGGCTGGCTTCACGACGTCGGTAAGCTCGCCATGTCCGACACCGTGCTGCAGGCCGCGGCACAGCGCGAGCTCGACGACGAGCAGCGCGCGCTGCTTCGTCGCCACGCCGAGGTAGGCGCCGCGGTCGTCAGCGCGCTGCCGTCGCTGAGCGACGTCGCGCCAGCGATCCGCCACCACCACGAGCGCTTCGACGGGGGCGGCTACCCGTCAGGCCTGGCGGGCGACGGGATCCCCCTCGAGGCGCGCATCGTCGCGGTCGCCGACGCCTACTCCGCCCTGACGGCGGGACGCGCCTACCAGCGACCGCTCGACCATGACGACGCGATGCTCACCCTCGTCGCCGCAGGTGGCGCCAGCGTCGACCCACAGATCGTCGAAGCGCTCGCCCGGGTCTTCTCCGGACGAGCGCTCGATGACGTTGCGTAGGTACCGCGAGGCGCGGCGGCGGGGCTTCCATCGCACCACTAGCTCAGCAATCCCCGGACGCCCTACTCCTAGTGGTCTGATTGTGAAATGGCGTGGTCATCCGACTGCCTGGATCGTCCTGCGCTTGTCGGCTCTGCCACCCGTCGGGTGGCTACGCCGCTCAGCTTCGGCGACCGCGCCCCGGCCCGCTCTGCGTGCCGGATCGTGG
>JANYCN010000004.1 GCA_025360225.1 Actinomycetes bacterium
GCTGCGTCAGGCTTTCGCCCATTGCGCAAGATTCCCCACTGCTGCCTCCCGTAGGAGTCTGGGCCGTGTCTCAGTCCCAGTGTGGCTGATCGTCCTCTCAGACCAGCTACCCATCGTTGCCTTGGTAGGCCATTACCCCACCAACTAGCTAATGGGCCGCGGGCTCGTCCCTGACCGGAGGCCGAAGCTACCTTTGGTACGGCGTCCAACAACTCCGCACCTTATTCGGTATTGATCCGGGTTTCCCCGGGGTATCCCGATGTCAGGGGTTGATTACCCACGTGTTACTCACCCGTTCGCCGCTCGAGTACCCCCGAAGGGGCCTTTCCGCTCGACTTGCATGTGTTAGGCACGCCGCCAGCGTTCGTCCTGAGCCAGGATCAAACTCTCCGTGAAGACCTTGTGCATTCCACCGAGGTGGATTGCTGGCCAAGGAGTCGATCTGACCTCCGCCCGTACCCGACGCCCCGGAGGGGTCGGCAACGAGCGGGGCCGCTCATAGACCGTCGGTGCCCGAAGGCCCGTGCGGTCGGCATAAAACTCGGCTGACAGTTCCACGGACAGGGCTGTACTTCTGCCCATGGAACCACGCTGTTCAGTTTTCAAAGACCAGGCGCCTTGACGGCACGGAGGTAGAGATTAGCACCAAACGCCGGCCGAAGCAAGCTCCAACCGACATGCGGAAAGCGAGCCCGGGCGCAGTGCCCACCGGCGAAGATCGCCGTGCTCGCTGACAGATCGAAGACTAGCAGGGTCTCCCCGGGACGCAAACGACAACCGCCTCAACCGGCGCGGAGCACCAGCGCCCTCCCCCGCTTTCCCTTCCTGAGCAGGAGAATCCGCCCACCGAGGAACTCCTCGCCACCCGGCGTAGCTTCTGCATCGACGACGCGCTGATCGTTGGCGACGATGCCCCCGCCCGCCACAAGACGGCGCGCCTCGGACAGCGAGCTCGCGAGACCACAGTCGACGAGCAGGCGTGCGAAGCTCGGCGGCGCGCCTGCGGCGTCGAGCCTGACCGTCGGCACACCGTCGAGCGCGACCAGAAGGCGATCGGGATCGAGCGCGCCGAGAGCGCCTCGGCCGAAGAGCGCCTCGCTCACCTCCATCGCTCGGGCGCACTCGTGCTCTCCGTGGACGAAGGCCGTGAAGGTCTGAGCCAGTCGCTTCTGCGCCTCACGGGCGTGCGGGCGTTCCGCCGTCGCCGAGGCGAGGTCGTCGATCTCCTCGCGGGAGAGGAAGGTGAACGTCTTCAGGAATCGGTCGACGTCCGCGTCGTCGCTGTTCAACCAGAACTGGTAGAAGGCGTAGATCGACGTCATGCTGGGATCGAGGTAGATCGCTCCCGACTCGGACTTGCCGAACTTCGCCCCATCGGCCTTCGTGATCAGGGGGAAGGTGATCGCGTCGGCCGACGCGCCGTCGACCCGTCGGATGAGCTCGCAGCCGGCCGTGATGTTGCCCCACTGGTCCGACCCGCCGACCTGCAGGTGACAGCCGTGCGTGCGTGCGAGGTGCAGGTAGTCGTAGGCCTGCAGCAGCATGTAGCTGAACTCGGTGTACGACAGCCCTACCCCGCCGAGCCGCGACCGAACCGTCTCCTTCGCGAGCATGTAGCCGACGGGGAAGTGCTTGCCGACGTCGCGAAGCAGCTCGATCGCCGACAGCTTGCCGAGCCACGCGTGGTTGTCGATCAAGGTCGCCGGTGCGACGGTGGAGGAGAGGTCGAGGAACGGAGCGATCTGCTCGCGAAAACGCTCGGCCCACGCCGCAACGACCTCGAGGCTGTTCAAGGACCGCTCGGCGCCGTCCTTCGGGTCACCGATCAGGCCGGTGCCGCCACCCACGAGCGCGATCGACCGATGTCCGGCACGCTGGAAGCGCGCGAGGCCAAGAAGGGGCACCAGGTTGCCGACGTGCAGCGAGGCGGCCGTCGGGTCGAACCCGCAGTAGACCGCCGTCGGCCCACCGCGGAGCCGCTCGCGGACGCGCGTCTCGTCCGTCGTCTGCTCGATCAGCCCGCGCCAGCGCAGGTCGTCAACGATCCCATCGCCCATCCCCCCCAGGATACCGGGTAGCATGGATCGTCGGCTACGGCCGGGAGACGAGCCATGCCGAGACGACGTCGCAGACGCCAGCAGCCCTTACGGTTCGACTTCCAACCGCCGGCGTCCCCGCCGGGGCGGCCGACCGAGGCGCGCCGCCGACGCATCCGCTGGGTGCGCGTCACGCTTGTCGTGGCGCTCCTCGCGCTGCTCGCGTCAGTCTCCGCGTTCTTCGGCCTCATGACCGCCGTCGCGCAGCAGGCGCCGAACCTCGACCAGTTCACCGCACACGAGCCGAACATGGTCGGATTCATCTGGGCACCTGATCCCGCGCACGCCAACGGTTGGGTGAAGATCGGCGTGCTCCGGCGTGGCGACGCCCGCCTCATTCTCAAGCCGGCGCAGATCTCCCCATGGATGAAGAAGGCGATCGTCGCCATCGAGGACCGTCGCTTCTACGAGCACAAGGGGTTCGACCCGGCCGGGATCGCCCGCGCCGCCGTCAAGCGCGTGCTCCTCGGGGCGACCGAGGGCGGGTCGACGATCACGCAGCAGCTGATCAAGAACCTCTACCTCGGGCCACAACAGACCGTGAAGCGCAAGTTCCAGGAGATCGTGCTCGCCTACCAGCTCGAGCGGTCCTGGCACTCGAAGCCCCGGATCCTCGCCGCGTACCTCAACACGATCTACTTTGGGCACGGCTGCTACGGCATCGCCGCGGCAGCGCAGTTCTACTTCGGCAAGACCGCCGCCGATCTCAACGTCGGCGAGGCCGCAACCCTGGCGGCGATCCCGAAGTCGCCCGCGCAGTTCGATCCGCTCCACACGCCAGAAGCGACGCTCGCCCGGAGAAACGCGGTGCTCGATGCGATGGTTGCCCAGGGGGACATCTCCGCGTCGGTCGCCGCTGCCGAGAAGGGCAAGCCCCTGCTCGGGAAGGCGGTCGCCCACCGGCTCGACTTCGGCGGCACCCGCGTCCCGTACTTCGTCTCCTACGTGACGCAGGAGCTCGTCCGCCGCTACGGCGAGCAGATCGCCCTCGCCGGTGGACTGAACGTGTACACGACGATCGATCTCAAGCTGCAGGCGCTCGCTGAGCGCACCGTTCACGACGCGCTCAAGGGCGTCGGACCAGACGGCTCGCTCGTCGCAATCGAGCCCGCCACGAGCCACGTCCTCGCGATGGTCGGTGGCCCGAGGTACAGCAAGGACCACCAGTTCAACATCGCCGTCGACGGTCACCGGCAACCCGGGTCGGCCTTCAAGCCGTTCGTCCTGTTGGCTGCTCTTGCGCGTGGCATCGAGCCCGACACGTCGTTCATCTCAAGGAAGCAGTTCTTCGACCTCGGCACGAACCAGCCGGGGCTTGCCGTGGTCAACGACACGCCCGACTACACGAAGCAACCGATGGCCCTGCCCGAGGCGATGGCGCGCTCCGACAACACCGTGTTCGCCCAGCTCACCCAGGCGGTGCATCCAGGGAACGTCGTCAAGATGGCACATGCGCTGGGCATCAACTCACCGCTCGACCCGAACCTCTCGATCGGCCTCGGCGGGCTCCGCGTTGGCGTCACACCGTTAGAGATGGCGCACGCATACGCGACGATCGCGAGCCGCGGCCGGCGAGTTGGCGGGTCGATCCTGTTCCACACGCCGGAGGCCGGCTACACGTCGCCGACCCAGGACCCGATCTCGATCACCCGGATCGTCTTCCCGGACGGACGCGTCGAGACGAACGACCCGGCGTCGACGACCGTCGTCTCCGAGACGGACGCGCTGTCCGCCCTCGACACGATGCGCGGCGTCACCTACGGCTCACCCCAAGGCACAGGCTTCCGTGCGGCGATCAGCGGACGCACGGTGATCGGCAAGACCGGCACCACGTCGAACAACCACGACGCGTGGTTCGTTGGCATGACACCACAGCTCGTCACCTCGGTCTGGGTCGGGTTCTCGAGCCCCGCGCGCCCGATGAAGAACCAGTTCCACGGCGCACCCGTGTTCGGCGGGACGTTTCCCGCCGAGATCTGGCACACCTTCACGGCGAACGCGCTGAGGCGCTCGGCGAGCGAGGACTGGCCTCCTTCGCCAGGTCGCCCGCAGGACACGTACTACGTTGACATCTTCAAGGAGCCCTACCAGCGCTCGAGCGCCGACTGTCGCAACGTGCGCGCGCTCGTGATGGCCATCCACCAGGCGCCAGAGCTACGGGAGTCCTCATGCGATAACCGGCTCACGATCGTCCCGCTGATGACCGGATACACGCGCAAACAGGCGCTTCGGGCCGCCGACGACCAGGGGCTGCGGTTCCTCTACGAGCTCGTCCCCGCGCGCCCGGGTGATACGCCCGGGCGCGTGGTCAGCCAGATCCCTGACGCCGCTGTCCGCGTGCACAAGGGAGATCCGCTGATCGTGTACATCGCGGTCGCCGTGCCGCTCGTCCGTGTGCCAGACGTGACCACACACGGGGCGGCGGCGGTGTCCGTAGCGCAGGCCGTCGGACGGCTCCATGCGATGGGCTTCGCCGTCGTCATCGAGGACGGGCAACAGTCGAGCTCCCTCCCCAGCGGCACGGTCGTCGGCCAGGACACCCAGGCGGGCGCGCCAGAGCCGCGGGGGAGCGTGATCACGATCGCCGTCACCGGCGACGCCCATGCGGTCGTCGTCCCCGACTACGTCGGCCTCACGTTACAAGAGGTACGCTTGCGTTTCGCGGCGGTCGGGCTGCGGGTCGTCGCCACGCGCAGCGTCGGCGGTCACGCTCTGGCGAGCGACGTCGTCGTCGATGCGAACGTGCACGGTGGAACGCAGCAGGTGCCGGCCGGAAGCACGATCACCGTCCTCACGTCCGCCACGGCTCCCTGAGCGAGGTCAGCGGCGTCGGGACGCGCCGATCGCGTCGCGCAGCGCGTCAACGACGACGACCTGGTCGGCCTCGGCGAGCCGCGTGTGGAACGGGAGAGCGAGCGTCGAGGCCGACACCGCCTCGCAGACCGGGAACGTTCCCTCGCGGTGACCGCGCGCACGGTACAGCTCCTGAAGGTGGACTGCCGGCAGGTACGGCTTACAGCCGATCCCCCGCGCCTGCAGGAACGCCATCACGCCGTCACGGTCGACGTCCTCATCGACTCGCACGACGTAGACGAACCATGACCGCTCGTCGCCGTCGACGACCGCCGGCAGACCGATGCCAGCGACGCCCTCCAGCAGGGTGCTGTAGCGTGCAGCGACGGCCGCGCGGGTAGCGAGGATCTCGCCCAGCCGCTCGACCTGACCGACGCCGATCGCGGCCGCCACGTCAGACAACCGGTAGTTCCAGCCCAGGCGGTCGTGGGTGAGCCAGTCTCCCGTATCGGAACGTCCCTGGTTGCGCAGGCTCCGCAGGTGCGCCGCGAGCGCGTCATCATCGGTCGTGACGATCCCGCCCTCGCCGGTCGTCATCTGCTTGTTCGGGTAGAAGGCAAAGACCGCTGGGTTTCCGTCCGTTCCGACCTGTCGCCCGCGCCGCAGCGCCCCAACCGCCTCAGCAGCGTCCTCGATCACGGCGAGACCATGGCGCGCCGCAATCGTGTTGATCGCCTCGATCGCACAGGGCAGCCCGAAGATGTGAACCGGGACGATCGCGCGCGTCCGCGGCGTGATCGCCGCCTCGATGGCACGCGGATCGAGGTTGAACGTGTGCGGATCGATGTCGGCGAAGACCGGCTCGGCCCCCTCATACAGCGCGCAGTTCGCCGATGCAACGAACGAGAACGGGCTCGTGATCACCTCGTCCCCCGGGCCGAGACGAGCCGCCCGCACCGCGAGGTGGAGCCCGGCCGTTCCGCTCGAGACCGCGACCGCGTGGCGCGTGCCCACGTAGGTCGCGAACAGCTCCTCGAACCGTGGCACCATCGGACCGAGCGAGAGCATCCCCGATCGGAGCACCTCTAGGACCAGCTGCTCCTCACGCCGTCCGACGTCCGGACGCGAGAGCGCGATCACGGGGCATCGTCCACGACAACCGACCGGACACCGGTCAGGCCGGGCGTCGCGCACAACGCGACGAGCACCGCCTGAGGCGGGGGCCCATCAATCTGGATCGCCGAGAGCGCCGACCCGCCGTCACGGTTGCGGGAGACGGTCATGTTCGCGATGTTCACGCCAGCTGCACCGAGCGCATGGCCGATCGAACCGATCATCCCTGGCCGGTCGTCGTTAACGAGGAACAACATGTGCCCGGCGAGCTCGATCTCGAGCTGGTAGCCCAACGCACGCACGATCCACGGACGGTTGTCGCTCCCGATCGTGGTACCCGACACGCGGCTCGTCTCTGACGTCGCCACCCGGATCAAGCTCGTGTAGGCACCGGCGGGACGGCGCGTCTCGCGCACGTCGATCCCGCGCGCCTCGGCGAGGGAGCGCGCGTTGATCAGGTTTGCACCATCATCGTCGAGCCCCGCGAGGGCACCACGGAGCACCGCTAGCGTGACGAGCCGTGTGTCCCGATCGGCGATCGCGCCGTCGTAGGAGATCTCCAGGGAACCGACGACGCCATCCGCAAGAGCGACCGCGACGCGCCCGAGCTTCTCGGCAAGCGGCAGGTACGGAGCGACCGCCGCCCGTTCCGCCTCGCTGACACCCGGGACGTTGACGGCGTTCTCGACGAGCTCCCCCGCGAGCGCGCGGACGACCTGGTCAGCGATGATCGTTCCGGCACGGTCCTGCGCTTCACGCGTCGACGCCCCCAGGTGCGGCGTCACGACCACGTCATCGCGACCGAACAGGGGCGAGACGGTGATCGGCTCCGCCGAGAACACGTCCAGCGCGGCCCCGGCGACGTGGCCAGCATCGAGCGCCGCCACGAGCGCTGCTTCGTCAACCAGGTCGCCGCGCGCGGCGTTGATGATCCGCACGCCCCGTCGCATCGTCGCGATCAGCCTGGCGTTCACCAACTGCCGCGTCTCAGCGCTCGCCGGCAGGTGCAGCGTGACGAAGTCGGCGTCTGTCACCGCCTCCTCGACGGAGGTCGCTTGCTCGGCGCCACGCTCACGCACGCGGTCCGAGCTGACGAAGGGATCGTAGGCGACGACACGCATCCCGAAGGCTCGGGCACGGGCGCACACGAGCTGGCCGATCCGGCCGAACCCGAGCACCGCGAGCGTCTTCCCGGACAGCTCGACGCCGCCGAACCGGCTCCGCTCCCACCGTCCGTCGGTGAGCGCCGCATGCGCCTGTGGGATGTTTCGCGCGAGGGCGAGCATCAGGGCGACGGCGTGCTCAGCCGCGGAGAGGGCGTTGGACTGCGGTGCGTTGCAGACGAGGATCCCGCGCGAGGTGGCGGCGTCGACATCAACGTTGTCCACCCCGGTCCCGGCCCGACCGATCACGCGCAGGTTCGGCGCCGCCGCGATCAGCTCGGCGTCAACCCGGGTCGCCGAGCGCACGACGATCGCGTCACAACGGACGGCACGGACGAGCAGCTCGGCGCGATCAACGCCGGTCGCGTCGTCGAGGAATCCGGCCGCGCGTAGGCGTTCGACGCCGGCCGGAGCGATGTGCTCCGCGAGGAGGATCCTCACGCGGTCCGCGCCTCGCCAAGGGCGCGCGTGAACGCACCGACGCCACTGCCAAGCTCGACGACGTGCCCGGCAGCGATCAGCTCGACCTCGAGCGCGGCGATTCCAGCGACGAGCGCGCGGTCGTCGATCGCGCCGAAGGCGCCAACCCGCATCACCGAGCCGGCCCACTGGCCCTGACCGCCGGCAAGGACGATCCCGTGGGCGTCGCGCAGCCGCTTGCGGATCGAGTCGCCATCGATCCCAGGCGCCCAGCCAAAGGCGGTCACCAGCCCGCAGTCATCATCGTCCGGGGAACGAAGCGGCAAGCCAAGGGCAGCCACCGCACGCCGGAACCCGTGCCCGAGGGCCCGCGTCTCGGCGATCCGCGCGTCGAGCCCGTCTCGTTCGATCATCGCGAGAGCGACGTCGAGCTGGCGCAGCAACGATATCGCCGGCGTGAACGGAGCGCCGCCCTTCCGTTGCGCATCGATCGAGCGACGCCAGTCAAGCGTGTAGCGGGCCGTCGGGTTCGCCTCCGATCGGGCCAGCGCCAGCGCGGAAACGCTCGCGAAGGCGAGCCCCGGTGGGCACATCAGGGCCTTCTGCGACCCGGTGACGACGACGTCGAGGCCCCAGGCGTCCGTCTCGAGAGGCGCGGCGCCGAGCGAGGAGATCGCGTCGACGACGAGCACCGCCGACCTCTCTCGGCACCCCTCACCGACAGCCCGCAGATCAAGCAGCGACCCGGTTGAGGTCTCCGAGTGAACGACGACGGCCATGTCGAGGGTGCGATCCGCCGTGATCCGCGCAGCGACCTCGACCGGGTCCGGTCGCGTCCCCCACGGGTAGGCGAGCACCTCGACCGCCGCACCGTAGGCGCGACCCATGCCAGCCCACCGGTCACCGAAGCTGCCGGCCGAGACGACGAGGAGTCGCGCCCCCGGCCGCAGGAGGTTTGCGAACGCGGACTCCATCGCCATCGTGCCGGAGGACGCGAATACGACGACGTCGTTCGTCGTGCGGTACACCCGTGCGAGCCCCTGGAGGACACGACTGAACGTCGCCGCGAACGCCGGGGTGCGGTGGTGCGGGATCGGCTCGGCCCCGGCCGCTGCGACCTCTGCCGGGACGGGCGTCGGCCCCGGGGTGAGGAGGAGCGCCGGACGCGTCGTCATCGCAGCCGGTCGTTGAGGAGCGCCTGGACGACCTTCGGGTCGGCGCGTCCGCCACTCTGGCGCATCACCTGGCCGGTGAAGAAGCCGATCAGCTGAACCTTCCCGGCCCGGAACGCAGCGACCTCGGCGGCGTTCGCGGCGAGCACGGCGTCGACGATCGCGCCGAGCTCGTCGGCGTCGTCGACCTGAGCGAGCCCGAGTCGCTCGACGATCGTCGCGGCGTCGACGGCGGGGTCAGCGACAAGCTCGCCGAACACCGTCTTCGCGGCGTTTGAGCCAACGGTGCCCGCAACGGTGAGGGCGATCAGCGCCGCGAGCCGGGGCGGGGTGACGGGCGAGGCGGCAGCCTCAAGCGAGGCGGCGTTCAGGTGGGCGGAGAGCTCGCCCATCGTCCAGTTCGCGGCGAGGCGCGGGTCGCCGGTGAGCGCGGCGAGCTCCTCGTAGTAGTCGGCCAGCGACGGCGTCAAGGCGATCGTCGCGGCAGTCGCATCGGGCAGCCCGTACGTGTCGCGCAGGCGGGCGATGCGTGCCACCGGCAGCTCGGGAAGGCCCGCACGCAGCTCCTCGAGCAGCGTCGGCGATGGCGCGACCGGCAGCAGGTCGGGCTCCGGGAAGTAGCGGTAGTCGTCCGCCTCCTCCTTCGTGCGCAACACGGTCAGGGATTCGCTCGAAGGGTCGTAGTGCAGCGTCGCCTGCGTGACCCTCCCGCCGACCTCGAGCAACGCCGTCTGACGGGCGATCTCGGCGGCGATGCCGCGTTCGAGGAAGCGGAACGAGTTCATGTTCTTCAGCTCGCACTTGGTGCCGAACCCCGTCGAGCCGACCGGGCGGATCGAGACGTTCGCGTCGCAGCGAAGGGTGCCCTTCTCCATGTCACAGTCCGAGGCGCCCGTCGCGACGATCGTCGCCCGCAGGAGCGTGAGGAAACGGCGAGCGTGCTCGCCTGAGCGGAGATCAGGCTCGGTGACGATCTCCAACAGCGGCGTTCCGGCGCGGTTGAAGTCGACGATCGAGCTCCCAGAGCCGGCGATCCGACCGGCTTCGCCACCGACGTGGATCGTCTTCGCGGCATCCTCCTCGAGGTGCGCACGGGTGATCCCGACAACGAACCCGCCGTCCTCACCCGGCACCTGGAAGGCACCCTCGGCACAGAGCGGCTGGTCGTACTGGCTGATCTGGTAAGCCTTGGGGCTATCGGGGTAGAAGTAGTTCTTCCGGTCGAACTTCGATCGCTCCGGGATGCGGCAGCCAAGCGCGAGGCCTACCCGAAGGGCCTGGCGCACCGCCTCCCCGTTTGCGACCGGCAGCATCCCCGGGTGGGCCAGGCAGACCGAACAGACGTTGGCGTTCGGCGCGTCGCCGAACCGGTTCGGGCACCGGCAGAACATCTTCGTGCGCGTGCGCAGCTGCACGTGGATCTCGAGCCCGATCACCGCCTCGTAGGTGGTCACGCGACGCCCCTCGAGAGTCGCGGCGGTCGGGCATCGAAGCCGATCGCCTGCTCGAGCGCGTGGCCGATCTCGAGCAATCGATTCTCCGAGAACGCTGGCCCGATCAGCTGGAACCCCACAGGCATGCCGTCGCTCAGGCCACACGGGATCGAGAGCCCGGGAAGGCCAGCGAGGTTCACCGGGAGCGTGAAGACGTCGTTCGCGTACATCGCAAGCGGGTCGTCGACCTTGTCCCCGAAGGCGAACGCCGTCGATGGTGCGGTCGGCAGCACGAGCGCGTCAAAGCGCTCAAAGGCGGCGGCGAAGTCGCGGCAGATAAGGGTGCGAACACGCTGTGCCTGACCGTAGTACGCGTCGAAGTACCCAGCCGAAAGCGCATACGTCCCGATCATGATCCGGCGCTTCACCTCGGCGCCAAAGCCGCGACGTCGCGTCTCCTCGTACATCGCATGGACGTCCGGAGCGTCGACGCGCAGCCCGTAGCGCACCCCGTCGTAACGCGCGAGGTTCGCAGACGCCTCGGACGGCGCGATCAGGTAGTAGGCAGCGAGCCCGTCGCTCGCGTGCGGTAACGTCGTCTCGCCGAGCTCGGCACCAAGAGCGGCACAGAGCGCGACGGTGTCGTCGAACAGGGCTCGGACGCCTGGGTCGACGCCCGCCGCCAGCTGATCGGTTGGAACGCCGATCCGCAGGCCTGCGAGCGAGGTTCCTGACGGCAACGAGACGGGCTCGCGCGGGCCGACGTTCGTCGAGTCACGTGGGTCGTCGCGGGCGATCACGGAGTAGAGAAGCGCCGCGTCACGCACCGTGAGGGCGAACGGGCCAACCTGGTCGAGGGAGCTCGCGAACGCTACGACGCCGTAGCGCGACACCGCGCCGTAGGTCGGCTTGAGACCGACGATGCCGCAGAAGGCAGCCGGCTGGCGGATCGAGCCGCCGGTGTCGGTGCCGAGCGAGAACGGTGCCATTCCCGCAGCGACCGCGGCAGCCGACCCGCCCGACGAGCCGCCCGGCACGAGGCGTGGGTCCCACGGGTTCCGCGTCGGACCGAACGCCGAGTGCTCGGTCGAGGAGCCCATCGCGAACTCGTCCATGTTCAGCTTGCCGACGGAGACAAGCCCCGCTTCGCGGCACGACTCGACGACGTCGGCGTCGATGATCGGCAGGAACCCCTCGAGGATCCGTGAGCCGGCAGTGGTCGGAACGCCGCGGGTCGAGAGCAGGTCCTTCAGGCCCACGGGCACGCCTTGAAGACCGCTGCGCCCACGGGCGTCAATCGCACGCGCCGCCTCCAGCGTCTGCTCAGGGTGCGTGTGCAGGAACGCGTGCAGCTCCCCATCATGGCGCTCGATCTGCGCGAGGTAGGCGCCAGCGAGCTCCTCCGCGGTGACCTCGCGCGCGTCGAGAAGCGCGGCGGCCCGCTCGGCGGTGAGGCCAAGTGTGTCGATCACGGCCACGGCTCAGGCGCCGATCGGCGGGACGCGGAACCCGTTAGCGACCGGGTCGGGAGCGTTCGCCAAGGCAGCCTCCACGCCGGCAGCCGGCACCACCTCGTCCGCCGCGAGGACGTTCACGAGGTCGAGCGGGTGCGACGTCGCCGGCACTCCTTCGAGGTCAAGCGCGGCGATCGCCGAGACGTGTCCGAGGATCGACGCGAGCTCGCCTCGGAGGCGCTCGGCCTCACCCGCGGCGAGACCGAGGCGCGCGAGGCGCGCGACGTGACGAACGTCAGACTCGGTCAGGGCCATCGCCAGCATCCTACCGGCGAGCGCCGCGGCTCCCTCCGCTGAGGGATCTTCAGACCAGCACGGTTGGCCGAAACCGTAACCATGAAAGCCGAGAGGTGGCTCCCCGCCCTGCACGCCCCCCAGGAAGACCTGCGCGACCAAGCCGGGCAGACGCTGGCGGAGTACAGCGTCGTCCTATCGGTGATCTCGCTCGGCATCATCGCGGCGCTCTCCGTGCTGAGCGGCTCGGTGACGGGAAGCATTCAGACGGTGGCGAGCCTCTTCGGCTGAGCGTCGAGCGCGTCCTCGACCGCGTCGAGGTCGGCGGCAACATGGATCGGCCGCACGTGGGCGAGCGCGGCATCCGGCGTCTTCAACCCATCACCGGTGATGTAGGCGACGGTCGAGGCGGACGGGTCAAGCGCTCCTTCCCGCGCGAGCCTCGCCAGGGTCGCGATCGTGACGCCGCCAGCGGTCTCGGTGAAGATGCCTGTCGTGCGCGCGAGCAGACCGATCGCCTCGACGATCTCGTCGTCGTCGACGGCCGTCACCGAGCCGCCGGTGGCACGGGCGACGGCGAGCGCGTTCGCGCCGTCAGCAGGGTTGCCGATCGCGAGGGAGCGTGCGATGGTGTCGGGCCGCACGGGGATCACGCGATCCTCGCCACGTTGCCAGGCGCCGGCAACGGGCGAGCACCCGAGGGCCTGCGCGCCGAACTGGCGCGGGAGATCACCATCGACCAGCCCGACGTCAACGAGCTGCGCGAACCCCTTGTGAAGCTTCGTGAACAGCGATCCGGAAGCGATCGGCGCGACGACCTGCTCGGGCAACCGCCAGCCGAGCTGCTCGACGACCTCGAAGGCCAGCGTCTTTGAGCCCTGTGCGTAGTAGGAGCGCACGTTCACGTTCACGAACGCCCACGGACGTTCGTACGCCAGCTCCGTGCAGAGCCGGTTGACATCGTCGTAGGTGCCATCGACAGCGAACACCGTCGCGCCAGGGACGGCGGCGGCGATGATCTTCTCGCGTTCAAGGTCGGCGGGCACGAAGATGTAGGCGGCAATGCCGAGCGCCGCCGCCTGGGCAGCGACAGCACCGGCGAGGTTGCCAGTTGACGGACAGGCGAGCGCCGTCAGGCCGAGCTCGACGGCCTTGGCGGACGCGACGCTGACGACGCGGTCCTTGAAGGAGTGCGTCGGGTTCGCACCCTCGACCTTGATGTGCAGCTCGCGGATGCCAAGCGCAGCGGCGAGCCGCGGCGCGGCGATCAGCGGCGTGAGGCCGACGGGCAGGCTTCCCGGAGCCTCGCGGGTCGGCAACAGGTCGGCGTAGCGCCACAGCGTGCGCGGCCCCGCCTCGATCCGTTCACGGGTGAGGTCGCGCCGCAGCGCCGCGGTGTCGAACGTCGGCTCGAGCGGGCCGAAGCAGGAGTCGCAAGCAAAGCGCGCGTCGAGCGGGTAGCTGTCACCACAGCTCGAGCAGACCAGGCTGGTCGCGTACATGAGGGTCGCTCCTTGGAATCCGGCTGCCACATCTCCCGCACGCGTCGCGTGCGCTGGATTTGGCACCAATCCCCGAGCCGGTGTTCGGAGCTACGGTTGCCGAGGCTTCACAGGGCCAGTTCCCTCCGCCTCTCTCGATGCGGCCACCATCAGGCGGACCGCTCATCCCCCAGGATACCACGCCGGCCTCGAGCTGGGTCTCTACCGAGTCTCAGCCGACGTGGTCGCGCAGGTCAGTCAGAGGCAGCGGCCTCGGCCGCCTCGATCGTGTTGTGCAGCAGCATCGCGATCGTCATCGGGCCAACGCCACCGGGGACCGGCGTGATCAGCCGGGCGATCGGCTGCACCGAGGCGAAGTCAACGTCGCCTGCAAGCCCCTCCGGAAGCCGGTTGATGCCGACGTCGATGACGACCGCGCCCGGCCGGACGTGCTCGGCGGTGAGCATCCGCGGGCGGCCGACCGCGGCGACGAGGATGTCAGCCTGACGCGTGATCGCGGCGAGGTCGCGGGTGCGCGAGTGACAGATCGTGACGGTGCAGTCTTGCTCCAGCAACAGGTGCGCCTGCGGCTTGCCAACGATGTCGGAGCGGCCCACGATCACCGCGTGCGCCCCACGCATCTCGACGTCGTACGCCTTCAGAAGCTGGATCACGCCGTTCGGGGTCGCCGGCCGTGGGCCGGGTCGAAGCGTCGCGAGCATGCCCTGCGCGGCCGGCGTGAGGCCGTCAGCGTCCTTCGCGTAGACGATGCGGTCAAGCGCTGCCGCCTCGTCGAGATGGTGCGGCAACGGCATCTGCACGATCATCCCGTGGATCCGTGCGTCCGCGCAGATCTCGTCGATCCGCGCATGCAACTCGCCCTGGGTGATGTCTCCCGGCAGGTGGACGTCAAACGAGGCCATGCCCGCGGCATGGCACGCCGTGTGCTTGTTGCCGACGTAGACGGCGGACGCCGGATCCTCGCCGACCATCACCGTTGCGAGGCCCGCCTGAACCCCTGTGCGCGCCTTCAGTGCGGCGACGCGCGTCGCCACGTCGACACGCACGCGCGCGGCGACGGCCTTGCCATCGATCAGGTTCTCCATGCCGAGAACGGTAGCGGTCGCGTCACGTTCCCCCGTCCGGGGGGGATCGCGACGGCGGGCGCGCCCGATACATGAGGTGTCGCCGAAACCCCTCGCGTGACACCATCGAATCCCGAAAGGATGGAGCGCACATGAAGGCTCTCCACGCACGTCTCATCGCTCGCCTCGAGGAGCAGCGCGGGCAGACGATGGCGGAGTACGCGATCGTCCTCGCCGTCATCACCGTCGGTATCGTCGCTGCGCTCGGCGTTCTCTCCGGTGCGATCGGCACAGCTCTCGGCACGGTCACCGGCTACCTCGGGTAATTCCGAGCAACGCACGCTCTCTTTCCGTTCGACCATGAAGGCCCCGCACCGCGGGGCCTTCATGCGTTCGGCGGCTCGTTTCGCGCCGGCCGATCGGGGCCTCCCACATCCGGGGGATGCGTGACGGCCTACCCCGTGCCGATGGAAGCCTGGGCGGATGGAACGGCTCAGGAGAACGGTCGCTGCAGCCGATACGTGAAACGCCCTCGCACCAAGAGCGAAGCCAACGGGAGATGGACCAGTGACGTACAGCGTTCGCAACATCGCGATCGCGGTGGTGCTTGCCATCGCAGCAGCGGCTGCGGTGCTCGTCTACACGACGAGCTACCGACAGTCGATCACGAAGGGTCAGGCACGGGTCAACGTCCTCGTCGCGACGCGCGACATCCCGGCCGGCACGCCGTTCGCACAGGCGCAGGACGCGCTCAAGCTCACGGCGATCCTCGCCGACGACAAGACACCTGGCGCGCTCACGGCGATCGACGGGATGGCCGGCAAGGTGGCCTCCCAGACGGTGTTCGCCGGACAGCAGGTGGTCGCTGCGGTGTTTGCCGTCTCGACGACACAGGCGCCCGCGCTCTCGTTGTCGAAGACCGAGCGGGCCGTCCGCGTCCTCTGCACTCCCGACCCGAGCTGTCTGATCGGCGACATCAAGGCCGGTGACAAGGTCGACGTCTTCGAGACGGTGAACGTGAAGATCGAAGGGCAGCAGATCGACCACCTCGTCAGCAGGGTGCTGATGCAGGGCGTGCGTGTGCTCGACGTGCCCGACCCAGCCAAGCCAAAGACCGGCGGCATCTCGACCGGCACCGCGAACGCGAAGAGCTCGGTGCTTCTCGCCGTCGACCAGCGGTTCGCTGCGAAGCTAACGTGGCTCAGCGGCGTGAACAACAACGGCGGCCAGATCTGGCTCGCCGTTCGACCACCCGATAGCTCGGCGCAGGATACGCCGACCGGCGTGGAGACGCTCGGATCGATGGTGTTCGATGGCCTATCGGCCGCCGACGTCGCGCGGATCGCGGCCGCCCTCGGCACGCAGCCCGGAAAGGTAGGCTGAGCGATGGCCGAGCAAGCTCCGATCAAGGTCTTCATCACCGGCGCCTGCGCCGGCCTGGCGGAGGTGCGCCAGGCGCTCTCGACGCACCCGGACATCGAGATCGTCGGCACCGCCGTCGAGCCAGGGAAGGCCGACCAGAAGCTCGCGGCATCGGGAGCGAGCATCGTGCTCCACGGTTCCGCTCGCGGCGACCGGCTTCCCGCCGCGGAGATCGAGTCGATCCGTCACGCGACGGCGGCGCCGATCATCCTCGTTACCTCGGGCGCCGCTGGCGGCCTCCTTGGCGAGGCGCTGAGCGCCGGGATCGCTGACGTCATCATGTTGCCGCAGCTGACGGACGCGCTCGTCTTCACGATCCAGAAGACCGCCGCGATGGTCGCCGCGCGGGCGGCTGGCCCGACGATGGCCCTGCGGTCGTCGAGCTCCGAGGGCAAGGTGCTGACGGTGTTCTCGCCGAAAGGCGGCGTCGGCAAGTCCGTCATCGCGACGTCCCTCGCGACGCAGATCGCCCGCCGCTGCGGGCGGCGCGTGCTGCTCGTCGATCTTGACCTGCAGTTCGGCGACGTGGCGATCATGATGGGCGTCGAGCCAGAGAAGACGATCTACGACCTCGTGATGACGACCGGCGAGCTCGACCCCGAGAAGCTCGCGGGCTACGTCATTCCCCACGCTTCCGGCGTTGACGTCGTGCCGGCACCGGTGCGCCCAGAGGACGCGGAGCTTGTCGCCGAGGACCGGGTCGGTCGACTCCTCGACGTCGCCAAGGAGACGTACGACGCGATCGTCGTCGACACTCCCGCGCACTTCCAGGCGACAACGCTGGCCACGCTCGACCGCACCGATCGCCTGCTGCTCGTGGCGTCTCTGGACATCCCGACCGTGAAGAACGTCAAGCTGACGCTGCAGACGCTGAACCTTCTTCACTACCCGAAGGACCGCATCAACCTCGTCGTCAACCGCAACATGTCGAAGGCTGACCTCGACCGGAAGGACGTCGAGAAGGCGCTCGAGCTGAAGATCGCGTTCGAGATCCCTGGTGATCGCGAGGTCGGCTTGGCCCTCAACCGCGGCATCCCGGTGCCGATGTCCGCGCCGCGGTCGGCCGTGACGAAGGCGATCAACGAGATGGCCGACGCGTTCTTCGAGAGACACGCCGCGAAGTCGCTCGACGCCGCTCGGAAGGGTGCCGTGAAGCGGCCCTCCTTCAAGCTGCGCAAGGCGGCCTGAGGTGTCGCTGCAGAGCCGCATCCAAGGCGGGCGCGGCGACGAGCCGATCGTCCCGGCCAACGAGGCACGCGAGTTCGCCCCCGTCGAACGCGTCGCTGACCCGTTCGCGGAGATGAAGTCGCGCGTCCACCACGAGGTGATCACGCGGCTCGGTGCGCGGCTGTTCCAGAACGCGAACGCCGACGACCGCGAGCTGGCCGAGCGGGTCGGCGAGTCGGTTGCTGAGGCCCTTGCGATCGACAAGACGCCGCTGACGCGACAGGAGCGAGCGCAGGTCACACGCGAGATCACCGACGACATCCTCGGCTACGGGCCGATGGAGCCGTTCCTGCGCGACGAGACCGTCACGGAGATCATGGTGAACGGGCCCCACTCGATCTACATCGAGCGACGCGGCAAGCTGACACGGACGAACGCGCAGTTCGTCGACGACGCGCACCTCCTGCGCATCATCGACAAGATCATCTCCCGCATCGGTCGCCGCGTCGACGAGGCATCGCCGATGGTCGACGCCCGCCTGCCGGATGGGTCCCGCGTGAACGCGATCATCCCACCGCTGTCGATCAAGGGACCGTCTCTGACGATCCGGAAGTTCCGCAAGGACCCCTTCCAGATGCAGGACCTGATCAAGTTCGGCACGCTGACACCGAAGTCGGGACAGTTCCTCGAGGCGTGCGTCCGCGGCAAGCTGAACATCCTCATCTCGGGCGGCACCGGCTCCGGCAAGACGACGACCCTGAACGTGCTGTCGTCGGCGATCCCGGACGGCGAGCGAATCATCACCGTCGAGGATGCCGCAGAGCTGCAGCTGAGCCAGGAGCACGTGATCACGCTCGAGACGCGCCCGGCGAACATCGAGGGGAAGGGCGCAGTCGCGATCCGCGACCTGGTACGCAACACGCTGCGCATGCGGCCCGACCGGATCATCGTCGGCGAGTGCCGCGGCCCGGAGACGGTAGACATGCTGCAGGCGATGAACACGGGGCACGACGGCTCGCTCACGACGATCCACGCGAACACGCCACGCGACGCGATGAGCCGCATCGAGACGCTCGTCCTGACCGCCGGCGTCGACCTGCCGCTCAGGGCGATTCGCGAGCAGGCGGCAGCGGCCTTCGACCTCGTCGTGCAGGTCTCTCGACTCGTCGACGGATCGCGCCGGATCACGCACGTCACCGAGGTCCTGAAGATGGAGTCGGACGTGATCACGATGCAGGACATCTTCATCGCGAAGCCCGTCGAGGACCGCGAGGAGGCGACCCTCACGGGCAGCCGGCTTCTCGGACCGCTCGTCTGCACGGGGATCAAGCCGCACTTCCTGAACAAGCTGTCCGGGAACGGCGTCACCCTTCCCGCGACGTTCTTTCAGACGGAGGCAGACCGGTCTGGCACCGCCGCCTCGTTCCGGAGGCAGGCATCCTGATGCGTCGGGTGCTCGCCATCGCCCTCGCGGCGTGTCTGGCGACAGCGGCCTCCGCGTTTGGCGCCGTGACGATCCACGGCGTCGACACGAGCCGCTCACCGCTCGTGCGGATCACCGTATCGGTCGACGGCGCTTCCCAGAGCCCGGCGTTCACGGTGTCGGAGAACGGCGCGCCGGTGACGGACGTGCACGTCTCGACGCCGACAAGCGGCAATGCGATCGAGCTCGCGATCGACGCGAGCGGGTCGATGCTCGGTGCCCCTCTCGCGAAGGAGATCAAGGCGGCGCAGGCGTTCCTTGCCGAGGTCCACCCGGGCGATGCTGTCGGCGTTGTCGAGTTCGGCCATGCCGCGCGCCAGGCGATGCCGATCACGCGAGACCCCGCCGCGCAGCTGCGTGGCGTCCGCGACGTGCACTTCTACAACGGCGGCACCGTGATCCATGACGCGGCGTGGCTCGCTGCGAAGGACATCCTCAACGCACCGCCGGGCGCGAGGCGCATCATCGTGCTGATGACAGACGGCACCGACTCGGGATCGACGCACACGATCAACGACGCGATCAAGGCCGCGCAGGACGCCCAGGCGACGATCTACACGATCGCACTGAAGACCGACTCCTACGGTCCGGGCCCGCTGCAGCAGTACGCAGCCGCCACCGGCGGCAGCTTCCACGTCGCGACGCTCGGCTCGCTCGCCGCCGCCTACAAGGCGGTCGCAAACGAGATCAACCAGAGCTACGTGCTCGGCTACCGCTCGTCGCAGACCGAGCACGTCGCGGTGTCCGTCGCCGCCGACGGATCGAGCGCCCTCACCGGCTACGAGGCGGGACCGCCAGCGTCGATCGTTCGCGGGTCGGGCCTGCTCCCGGCCGCCGCCGTGCTGCCGGGCTCCTCGGTGCTCCTCCTCGCCAGCGGCACGTTCGTCGTCCTTCTGCTCGCCCTGATGCTGGTGTTCCGACCCCGCCCGAAGCGGTCGCTCGACCAGCGACTCGACGCGTACACCGAGTTCTCACGACGCGCAGCCGTGGCGGCCGACCTCGAAGAGCCGGCAACCTCCGCGCTCGTCCAGCTCTCCCGGACGACCGAGAAGATCCTCGGCGGACTGCAGTTCTGGAAGCGGACGGCGAAGCTGATCGAGCGAGCAGACCTGCCGCTACGCACCGCAGAGGTGTTCTACATCCGGTCGGGCGCGGCCCTGGCGCTCGGCGTCCCCGCTGCGCTGGCAGGCTCGCCGAGCCTCGTCTCGATGATCGCGATGTTCGTCGGCTTCACGATCCCTCACGCCGTGATCAAGTTCAAGGCGAAGGGCAGAGGCAAGGAGTTCGACAACCAGCTGCCGGACACGCTGACGGCGATCGCGGCGTCGTTGAAGGCCGGTCATTCCTGGAACCAGGCCGTTGACACCGTGATCAAGGAGGGAGTCGGCCCCGTCAAGGACGAGTTCTCGCGCGTCGCCTCGGAGGTGCGGCTGGGACGCTCGAGCGACGACGCGATGGAGTCGATGGCCGAACGGATCGGCTCGACGGACTTCGAGTTCGTGACGATGAGCGTGAACATCCAGCGCCAGATCGGCGGCTCCTTGGCGGAGCTGCTCGACCAGGTCGCCGAGACGGTGCGCGCCCGCCAGCAGTTCCGCCGCAAGGTGAAGGCGCTGACCTCGATGGGCCGCATGTCCGCGTACACGCTCGTCGGCATGCCGTTCCTGATGGGCCTTGGTATCTGGGCGATCAACCATGCCTACATGGATCCCCTGCTGTACACGAACACCGGCCACTTCCTGATGGTCGTCGCGCTGCTCTCGATGAGCATCGGCGCGTGGATCCTCAAGAAGATCGTCTCCTTCAAGGTGTGATGACATGCTGATCCTGATCGCACTGCTCGTGCTCGGCGCGGTCTACGCGCTGCTGCAGGCACTGACCGCGTCGCAACAACAGGTGACGACGGCGCTGCGACGCGCGCGCTACTACGGCGGCTACGCCACCCGCGACGCAGAGCTTGGGAAGAGCGTGTCCGACCGCGTCGTCGGCCCGGCTGCGGAACGCCTTGCCGGGTACGCGTTGAAGCTGACACCCAAAGGGTCGATCGAGGAGACACGCCGGAAGCTGCGGGCTGCCGGCCGACCGAACGCCAACGCCACGACCTTCCTCGCCGGGAAGGCGCTGTTCGCGGGCTTCGGCATCTTCATCGCCGTGATCATGGTGCTCGGCGGTGGATCACCACAGAACGCCTTCATGCTGGCGCTCGCTGGCGGCGCCGGGGCCTTCGTGTTCCCCGACTACTTCCTCTCCGTACGGGCCCGAGGACGACGCGAGCTGCTGGTGTCGCAGATGCCCGACGTGCTCGACCTGCTGACGGTATCCGTCGAGGCCGGGCTCGGGTTCGACGCTGCGGTACAGAAGGTCTGCGAGCGCATGGACGGACCGCTCGTCGAGGAGTTCCGGATCGTGATGCACGAGATGCGCATAGGCGAGAGCCGGGCGAAGGCGCTGAAGCACTTCGGTGACCGCATCGACATGCCGGACGTCACGACGTTCGCTCGGTCGATCATCCAGGCCGACACGCTGGGCATCTCCCTCGGCCGCATCCTCCGCGTGCAGGGCCAGGACATCCGCCATCGTCGTCAGATGCAGGCCGAGGAGCGCGCGATGAAGGCGCCCGTCAAGATGCTCTTCCCGACGGCAGTCTTCATCTTTCCGGCGATGTTCGTCGTCGTGCTCGGCCCCGCCATGCTGTCGCTGCTGAAGCTGTTCCAGTAGCCCGTCACAGTCCTGGGGCAAACGTGTATCCCGGGTGAGGGACGATCGCCGGTCGGCCGATCGCGACGACGATCTCGGCGTGACGTCGCAGCGGCACGCGAGCCGGGTCGCCACCGACCGGGCGCCCGTCAACCCACACGGAGACGGTGCCGCTTGCCGGGCCGATGTGGGTCGCAGCGAGCGCGACCCCCCACTCCGCGAACAGGTCGCCGAGCGTCAGTTCGGCGCCACGGCGCACGAGCAGGACGCCGGTCGGGTCTCGTGTGATCACCGGGTACGAACAGCGGGGGCCAAGGCCGACGCCGCTCGGAACGAGCACGACCTGGCCGGCAATGAAGACCTCGAGGTGGACACCAACGCTCGGACCGTCGGCGAGGCAGCGGAGCCGGCCGAGCGGAGCGCCTTCGGCGACCGCCGGCGACACTGCCGGGAAGCTGCGACGAGCGTCCGTCGCGATCGGGTACGGCACGAGCGACGGGTCACCACGCTCACCACACGCCGGGAGGACCGCGAGCGCCACGAGGGTGATGAGCAGCGCACGCACCACGGTACAGTAGGCGGCGAATGAGCGGCATCGTCGACTCCGGCTGGGCCGCGTGGCTCCCGTTCGAGCTCCTCGCCGGCCTTGAGGCGCTGGCGACCGGCGCTGCTGGCCGGCGCCGCTTCCGCGACCTCCTAGCGAGCCAGTCGACGACCGAGCGTGAGGAGCGCTGGGAGCGCTTCCGCCTCGTCGTCCCATCCCGCATCGACGTCCCTGCCGACGCTGACGGGCTCGACGAGGGAACGGTCTACGCGGTCCTCACCGAGCTCGGCCTCGTCGCCGGCACGCCGCCGCGGCTCGTCCACGCCGAGAGCGTCGAGCTGGTCCTGACCCTCGATCACGACGAAGTCCTAGAGCTCGAGCGACTCCGTTCGTCGCGTGACGTTGGCGCCGTGCCGGATGATCTCTCGTCCCTCGAGCTTCCCTCGATCGACGCGACGTTCGGCGCCGGCACAGGACGCAACGACGCGTGCCCGTGCGGCTCCGGGAAGAAGTTCAAGCGCTGCCACGGCGCTTGAACGGGCCTCCCCTTCAACGGCGGTGGCCGCGGCAAGCTGGCTGAAGGGACGATCTCCCGATGCACAGGGACCTGATGATCGCTCGAGCTGAACGGTGATCTGATCGCGAGCTGGCGAAGGAACGCACCAGTTCGCAATCACACCACCGCAGCAGACCTCGGACTGGCCACGGGGTCATCTCGGCGAGCGTGGCACGAGCGGGTCAGATGTGCATCCGTGCAGGTACCTCGTAGAGAGGCGACGACCAGAATCGAACTGGTGTGGACGGCTTTGCAGGCCGCTGCCTAACCACTCGGCCACGTCGCCACGAACGGGCACTGTACCGCGCTGCGCTGCGGGAGCCTACAGATCCTCGAGCACCGCGCGCTCGAAGGCGAGCTGGGGGTCGATACGCGCCCCGCCCTTCATCGCATGGTCGGCCCGTGCGAGGGCGACGATCATCTTCGCGGCGTCGCGCTCTGGCCACGCGGAGGCCGCGTCGACCGCCTTCTGCGCGCGAAACGGGTGAACCCCGGCCGACCGCGCGAGCGCCTGCGCCCCTCCCCCGTGCGCTGATGACCGTCGGGCACGCCGAAGGAGATCAACGTGCCGGGCAAGCTGCGGCACGAGCGCGTGCGGCTTCTCGCCGGCCGCGTCAGCGTCAACAAGCGCACGCGCGGCGGCCTGGCGACGCCGGCCGGAGACCGCGTCCTGGAGGGCGAACGGCGAGGCATCATCGCTTCGGAACGCGAGGGTCGTCACCATGGTGGCGTCGATCGGCTCGCCGGCGGCGAAGGTCGCAAGCTTGTCCACCTCGCGCTCGAGCGCCATCGCGTCGCTGCCGACGATCTCGATCAGCCGTCGCACCGCCTCCGGCTCGAAGCGACCGCCAGCCCGTTGCGCCTCCCTGCGAACGAACTCCGGCAGCTCGCGCGCGGTCGGTGCGGCGAACTCGAGGAGCCCCTTGCCCTCCGCCACGAGGGTGCGCAGCTTGTGGTCGGCGCGGAGCGACGGGCCGGCAACGAGCGCGAGGGTCGTCAAGCCCGGTTGCCCGTCGAGGACGCTTTTGAGCGCGGCGACGTCGTCCGCCTTCCACCCCTCGACGCCGGTGACGAGAACGAGGCGCGGGCCGTCGAACAGGCCGAGCTGCGCGCACGCGCCGGCGATCTCCGCACCCGACGACGCGTGGGCGTCGTACGGCTCGATCGTCCCGTGGTCCGACTCGACGCGGGCGCGAAGCCGCGCCGAGGCACGCAACACCTTCGGTCTGTCGGTGCCGCAGATCAGGTAGAGCGGGAGAAGCGCGTCGGCCACCGCAGCCAGGGTACTACGACCGTCCGGTACAGGAGGAGGAGGCCGGCGCAGCCGAGCGCGATGACCAGAGGCACCTCGAGGCTCGCGGTGCGATCGTCCACCCATGCACCGGAACGCGCGACCACGATCAGGTACTCCGCGGGCCAGCGCGCGGTCGACGCGATCGCCGCTGCCGTATCTGGTGACACCGGCGCGAGCACGGCGGCGAGGAGACCGATGCCGAGCAGGAGCGGCGCGCTCGGCAGCGCTGCCAGGTTCGCTGGCACGGCGGCGATCACGTTCACCTGGCCGAAACGGAGCCAGCTGATCGGTGCCGTGGCGATGGTGCAGGCGGCCGTGATCGCCGCCGGGGCGCGCAACGGGCCGGGGAACGGGACGCCGTCGAGCGCGGTGCGCAGGCGCGGGGCGAGGAGGAGGATCGCGGCCACGGCCGCGAAGCTGAGCTGGAAGCCAGGGTCGGTGATCGAGCGCGGGTTCCATGTCAGGATCAACGCAGCGCCGACCGCGAGCAGGTGCCAGGAGTCGGCACGTCGGGAGACGAGCCAGCTGGTGCACGCGAGCGCACCGGCGATTCCCGCTCGGACGACCGACGGCGCAGGTCCAACGAGCTCGACGTAGCAGCACACGGCGGTGATCGCGAGGAGCATCGCGATGCGCCGGCCGATTCCGACCGTCCAGGCGATCACGAGGACGGCGACGACGAGCAGCGCAACGTTGCCGCCGGAGACGGCCAGCAGGTGAGCGAGACCGCTGCGCCGGAACGCGTCGCGTCCGTCGGTCGAGAGGCCGCGGTCGGCGCCGATCGCGATCGCGCCGAGCACCGCCGCGGCGTCCGCCGAGCCAGCCGCGCGGTAGGCGACGAGGGCCCGCTCGCGCACGAGGTCGACCACGCCGCGCGCGCCACCCCGCCGAGAGAGGACACGCAGGCTGCGCACGTGCAGCACTCGGTGGACTCCCCGCTCGGCCAGCCAGGCAGCCTCGTCGAAGCCATGCCACGGCCCGCGAGGCGCCGTCACGGTGCCGACGACCAGGGCGATCGTCCCGCGAGCGGGCTCGCTCGCGCCACGACGGAGCCGCACGAGCACCGGATGCCCGTCGGCCGTTGTCCCATCAGAGCGAGCCGTCCCGGCGCCGTGCCACCCGTCTCCGAGCTCGATGATGCCGTGGTATCCCCCGAGAGGCGGTCCGGTGTCGCCGTCGATCACGGCAAGCCGCGTCGTCCCACAGACACAGCCGAGCGCCACCAACGCACAGCCGACGAGCCGCAACGGAGAACGTCGACTCGCGATCAGCGCCACGAGCAATGAACCACCGGCGGCGAGGGGTGGCAGGAACGAGGCGAGCACCCCGACCGTCCACGCGACGACGAGCCAGGTGATCGGCGCCACCTTCCGGCTCATAGCGTGAGACGCCCACGGATCCGGGCAAGCAGCCGGGGACCGATTCCGGGAACGTCGACGAGGCGGTCAATTGCCGGAAACGGTCCGTGGGCGAGACGCCAGGCGACGATCCGCCGAGCCATCGCCGGACCGATCCCTGGCAAGGTCTCGAGGGCGACGGCTGCGGCCGCGTTGAGGGACACGGGGGCGTCAGGGCGCGGAGCGCCGGCGACCGCTCCGGCTGGCCGTGTGCCTCGGGTAGGGACGAGGACCTGTTCGCCGTCCGCGACGCGCGCTGCAAGGTTCACGGCAAGCCGGTCAGCGCCTGGCGCTAGACCGCCAGCCGCCGCGATCGCCTCACGAACGCGTGCGCCGTCGGCGAGCCGGTAGACCCCTGCATGGCGGACGGCACCAACGACGTCCACGACCAGGCTCGCCGTCGCGACAGGCGTCAGTGCTGAGAGAGGCGCGGCGGGAGACGACGCGCCGGCAGAGCGATCACCGCCGGAGGAGCTGCCCGAGCCAGGGGTCGCGTTCAGCCGACCGACCACCATCGCCACGACGAACGCGAGGACGGCGAGGATGACGATCGTTCGGGGCGCAATCGACGGCACCAGGCCAGGCTACGGCGTGGTGACGCACGGCGGGACGCGCGCACCGCACCAGGCGACGCGCGGACCGTGCGGCTAGCCGCGCAGGAGCGACGCGACGCGCGTCGGATCGAGCGAGCCATGCGCGGCGAGGACGGTCCTGCCACCCGTGCTGATGAGCGTGCGCACGAGCTTCTCCGCCTCGTTCACCGACGCGACGTCGTTCGCCGAAGGAGCGGGCGCTGCGAGGCGCAGGACCGACGTCGCCTCCGGCTGCTCCGACCCCGCTGCGTTCGGCCCCTGGGGGGCACGCGCTCCGGCGCGGTCCATGACGTGGCCGGCGACCTGGTGATGGAGGTGCGACTGCACCGTCGAGCGGTCAACGTGGAGCGGCATCCGAGCCTCCAAGATCGGGTCGTCACACGTCTCGCCAGAGAGGGGTGCGACGGAACGGCATCAGCCATCCAGTCCGTTCATCGGCAGAACACCTTCATCGCTTGAGGGGCACGATGCGTGCGAGCGGTACGGCGCACGCGTGCAAGCCGTGCCAGCGTCGTGGAGAACTCGGGTGTGCGGCGCTGCGGCTGGAACCTCGCCTGTCAGGCCGGGCGAGCTGCGCTCGTCGCGGAATCCTCCCCCGAACCTCTGCGACGGGCTGCTCGTGGTGTGATTGTCAGATGGCATCGTCATCGGGTGTCTGGAGCGTGCGGGAGCGTTGCGCGTCGCGCAGGGCTTGTTGATCGCGGGCGTGCTGGATAGCACGCCCGCTCGCACGCTACGTGACCGAGCTGGAGACTCGGTGATCTGGTGGATACC
>JANYCN010000008.1 GCA_025360225.1 Actinomycetes bacterium
CGACGAGGCGCGCCGGGCCCTTCGAACGACCCGCCTAGCCCTTGACCGCGGTCTTCAGCGACGAGCCTGCCGTGAACTTCGGCACGCGCGCCGCGGCGATCGCGACCTTCTCCTTCGTGCGCGGGTTGACGCCCGTGCGGGCTGCCCGGCTCTGGACGTGGAACTTGCCGAATCCGGTGAACGAGACGTCGCCGCCACCCGCGAGGGTGGAGGAGATGGTCTCGAGCACGGCGTCGACAGCGTCGCCGGCCTGCTTCTTCGAGAGGCCGGCCTTGGCCGCTACCTGGTCGATGAACTCACTCTTCGTCACGCGACTTGTCCTCCATGTTGGGTCGGAGCGCTAACGGCCGCTGACGTTACCAGGTACCTCGGACGGAGCGGCTACTCGGGGATCCCGAGATCCTCACGCGTGAGGAGGTGAAAGAGGGTGATCCCCTCCTCCGCCATCGCCTCAGCGCCACCCTCGAGCCTGTCGACGACACAGATCACCGTCTCGCAGACGAGCCCCACCTCGCGCAACGCGCGCACCGAGTCAATCGCCGCTCCGCCGCTCGTGACGACGTCCTCGACGACGACGATACGCTCACCTGAGGCGTAGACGCCCTCCAGCCGCTTCGTCGTGCCGTACTCCTTCGCCGCCTTGCGGACGATCACGAACGGCAGCCCGGAGCTGATCGAGGCGACCGCCGCGAGGGAGATCGCACCGACCTCGGGCGCTCCGATCCGCACCGCCTCAGGATCGACCTCGGCGATGAAGTCGGCAAGCACGGCACCGATCTCCGCGAGCAGCACCGGGTGGGTACCGAAGCGGTACTTGTCGACGTAGAACCGGCTTCGGCGGCCGCTGCGCAGGACGAAGTCGCCTTCCAGGACCGCCGCCTCCCGCACGCGGTCGGCGAGCGTCACCTCGTCCGCGTTGGCGTCGTCGTCGCCATCGTCATGGACGTCGCTCATGCGGCGTGAATGATCGCGTTTGCAGCGGGAATGATCAGGGCGGCGTTGACGTCTCCTTCAGACAACGAGACCATCGAGCCGTCCGCGAAGTAGAGGTCAACGCGCATCTGAAGGCGGCGCTTGCGCCGGCGCAGCACCACCGTGCCGACGACCGACCCGGTCGCGAGCGCGATCGCCCCAACCCTACGAAGTCCCATCGGGATCCTCCTCCTCTGACCCCGGTCCGCTTGCCGGGCCATCTTCAGCGAGCGACCGTAGGCAGGTCTTCAGGTCGTAGAACACCAGTCCCACCGTCGGGTCGGGCCGGGTTACGGCACACACGAGGCGCGCGGCGTCGCGCACCGCGAACACGCTCCCGTCCGGCGTCGCCACCTCGACCTGCGTGAGCTCGTCGCGGCCGAGGTTCGTCCGGGCCTGCTCCGCAGCGCTGTAGAGGTCGCGCGCAGCGATCGCCATGCGCGACGCCGCCGCCGGATCGCCGACGGAGCACCCCTCAACGACCCCCTCGTGGGACGCGATCACGACACGGTCGATCTGGGTCGCGATCTGCTTCAGGTCGGCGATCGCTGCAGCGGCGTCCATGCATCCCTCTCTCGCTTGGTTCCGGCGGTGACGGTAGCACCTACCATCCATCGTTGATGGCGTCGCGCCTCCGTCGTATCCACCCGTCGACCTCCGTGCCGTGGCTGCACCGGTACTTCGCCGACCGCGGCACGCACCTTGCGGCGATGATCGCCTACTACGGACTGCTCTCGCTCGTGCCGCTTTTGTTCCTCCTCCTCTGGCCGCTCACGTTGCTCGGACGACAAGGGGACTCGAGCTTCCTCATCCGTCAGGTGAGAGAGACGCTCCCGAACCAGTCGATCGGCGACATCGTCTCGACCGTCAACACGCTCCGCGAGCACGGCGCCGCGCTCGGGCTCGTCGGGCTCGTCCTGCTCGTGTGGTCATCGCTTGGCTTCCTCTCAGCGACCGCGTCAGCTCTGAACATCATCTACGGCGTGCCGAACGGACCGTTCCTCCGCCAGAAGCTGCAGATCCTCGTGCTGATCGTCGTCGGGTTCGCGGCGGTCACCCTGTCGGTGACCGGCCTGACCGTCCTGTCAGCGTGGACGCACGACGGGACGCGTGCGTTGCTTGGCGCAGGTGGAAGCCAGGAGATCGCCGGTCAGATCTTCTCCACCGTCGCGACCGTCGCCTTCCTCTTCGGCACCTACCGTTACATCCCGAACACCACGGTCACCGCGCGACAGGTGCTGCCCGGCGTCGTGTTCGCAACCGTCGGCGTTCAGGCGTCGCTGCGCCTCCTGCCAACCTACAACGCGCTCGTCGCGACCGTGCCCACGATCAAGGCCCTCGGCGGCATCGTCATCCTCCTCGTCTGGTTCTACCTGATGGCGAACATCGTGCTCCTCGGCGCCGAGATCAACTGGTGGTACGCCATCGGCGCGCGGGCGGCGTCGGCTACCGCGCCTGAACCGTGAACGTGTAGGCCGCGATCGCCTTGCCGGGCGCAAGGGAGACGCGGAGCCGGGCGGAGGAGCCGACGCGCGTGCACGAGATGCGCACCGCCGCCGGTGGACGGAGCGGGCTGGGACAGCGGACGCGACGGACGACCCAGTAGTCGAGCGGATCATCGGTCGCGACGATGATCCCGCTGACACGGCACGGTCCCCGACGAGGACAGGTGGCCGGCGACGCCGTCGCCGCCGAGTCGTTCGGCTCGAACTCCGTGTCCGGTGGCGGTGCGATCGCGAGCGCGCCGGGGATCCAGAGCGTGCCGAACCCGTCGATCGCCGTCCACCTGCCGAGCGCCGGTGCGAACGCCCGCCGGGCGCCGAGCCTGAGCTGGTAGGCGACCACCTGGGGGTTCGTCACCTGCGGCTCGTACCCCCATACGAGCGACGCCGCCCCGCTCACGACGGCCGCTGCGTACGACGTCCCGCCCTGGGGATAGGAGATCGTCGTGAAACCGGTGCCGCCCGCCGACACCGTCGGGATCCGCATGTCGGTCCCCGGTGCGACCAGGTCGAGCTGAGGACCGCGCAGCTCGATCCGCCCGCCGACGTCACCGACGGCGAGCGTGTGCAGGTCGCGCGCCGGCACGAGGATCGCCCCGCTCCCGGACCGGTGCGAGGCCCCGAGGCCCGCGGCAGGGCGGTTGCCCACCGCAGCCACGACAAGAGCACCAGCGCGCACCAGCGTCGCCGTCGACCGGGAGATCACGACGCTCGACGACGCGCCAAAGGAGAGGTTCGCGACGAGCGGGCCGTTACGCGCGATCGGCACGAGCCAGTCGATCGCGCAGGACGCGTTGGAGAGGTCGAGCGCATCGCTCGTGAACCGCGCGAACACCAGGTCCGCCCACGGCGACACCCCGACCATGCCCACGCCGTTGATCGGGGCGGCCGCCAACGAGGCGACGACCGTCCCGTGCCCCAGCGTGTCATCGACGACCGAAGGCGTCGAGGCCGCGACGGCGCGGCCTGACTGACAGTCGGCGGAGTCAGGCCAGACGAGCCCGGCGAAGTCGGGTGACGCCGCCGCGACGCCCGAGTCGGCGATCCCGATCGTCGCGTAGGCCCGCGACTCGTCAGCGAGTCCCGGCGACCAGCCGATCCGCGAGAGCCAGCTCTCCGCCGCGTACTCCGGGTCGGTCGGATCCGGCAACGGCGCCGGAACCGATCCTGAGGCACCGGCCGCCGCAACGAGGAGGGCCAGTACCGCCGCGATGCTGGCACGCCTCATGGTCGAATGCTACGACCTGTGACGCCGCGTGCCCTCCCCCGTTTCGACCTTTGGTGGTGGAGGTTTGCGTAGGTGCACGACGATTCGCGTCCCCGACAGGCGACGGTGGATCGCTGCCTCGATCTCGCGACGGATCTCCGGGAGGCGGGCGTCAGACGCGTCGCGGACGATCGTCACGTCGACGTCGATGCGACGCGCGCGAGCCGCCGTCCGAGCGCCGACGTGCCCGTAGCCGACAACCTCAGGTGGGCCGTGCGCGAGGGCGTCGGCGACGTGTGCGAGCTCGTCGCCCCGCAGGCGCTCGCGCCCACGAACGGCCGTGAGCGCCAGGTCGATGCCGGTCTTGACGACGACGCCAGCGATCACCAGAGCGACGACGACGTCCGGAATCGCCGAGGAGAGCATCGCCGACACCGCCAGCCCACCGGCGGCGAGGACGGCGGTCCCTGGCGTACGCGCGAGGCTGCGCGCCTCCGGTCGCGTCGGGAAGCGGTCGCTGACGAGCCGGGCGATGACGGCGCACCCCAGCATGCCAAACGCGCCGAGCGCCGGGCGCTGTCCGCTCGCACCGAGGCCGCGGAGGGCGGCGAAACCAGCGACGAGCCCGGCTGCGACGACCGCGACTCCCTCGATCGCGCCGACGTCACGATAGGCCGGTCGTGGCGCGCCATGGTCCTCGTGGTGGGCGACGATCTCCGAGACGAGCACCTGGCCAAGCTCGGCGGCGGCACGGGTCGCGTCGGCCAGCGCAGAGACGGAACCAGCGAGCAGCGCGAGGGCGATACGCACGCCCACGAGCGCCGCGGCGGTGACGAGGGAGGTGAGCGATGCCCGCCGGGCGGTCACCAGCTCATCGTACGGCGAAGCAGCCGTACCGCGCGCCCGCGGTGGGAGATCTCGTCCTTCTCCTCCGCGCTCATCTCGCCGACCGTTCGCGCCTGGTGGACTGGCACGAAGACGGGGTCATAGCCGAAGCCGCCGGTGCCGCGCGGCCTCAGGGAGATCGTCCCAGCGAGCGTCCCGTCGGCGAATCCCTGCTGTTCATCCCGCCCAAGGACGACGAGGTTGCAGACGAACGAGGCGGCCCGATCGTCAACGCCGCGCATCAGCTCGAGCAGGTGCCGGACCCGCCCCGCGTCGTCGAGGCCCTCCCCACCGAAGCGAGCGGAGTGCACGCCGGGAGCGCCAGCCAGCGCGGTGACGACGAGCCCGGAGTCGTCAGCGATCACCCAGTCGGACGACGGTGCCTGGGCCAACCCGGCCCGCGCCTTGATCATGGCGTTGTCGTGAAACGTGGCGCCGTCCTCGTCCGGCGAGACGTAGCCGCTGATCGCACGGACGGGGAGCCCGAGGAGCCGAGCGAGCTCCATCGCCTTGTGCGGGCTTGAGGAGGCGAGCGCGATCATCGACCGACGCGGCACGCCTCGAGCTGCAGCGTGCGGACGCGCTCGATCCCGCCAGCGGCGAGGTCGAGCAGCTCGTCGAGGGCGGCACGATCGAACGGCTGCGCCTCTGCCGTCCCCTGTACCTCGACGAACCGACCGTCACCGGTCATCACGACGTTCATGTCGGTGTCCGCCGTGGAGTCCTCCACGTACGGAAGGTCGAGCATCGCCTGCCCGCCGACGACGCCGACGGAGATCGCCGCGACCGTCTGGGTCAGGGGAAGCTCACCGATCAGGCCGCGGTCGACGAGCGTCGCCAGGGCACGATGGAGCGCCACGTAGCCGCCGGAGATCGCGGCGCAGCGGGTGCCGCCGTCTGCCTGGATCACGTCGCAGTCAACCCAGACGGTGCGCTCACCGAGGGCCTTGCGATCGATCACGGCGCGGAGCGCGCGGCCGATCAGGCGCTGGATCTCGACCGTGCGTCCGTCGGTCTTACCCCGCGCACCGTCGCGTGACTTGCGGCTGTTCGTTGAGCCGGGAAGCATCCCGTACTCCGCCGTTACCCAGCCGAGACCCTGGTGGCGTAGCCAGCCGGGCACCGACTCCTCGACCATCGCCGTGCAGATCACCCGCGTGCTGCCCGCCGTGACGAGCACCGACCCGGTCGCGGAGGAGATGAAGTCCGGGGTGAAGGTGAGCGGGCGAAGCTCGTCGTTTCGTCGTCCGTCCGATCGCATGGTCACGCCTTCTTCGAGGGGCCAAGCGCCAGGCCGAGGTCGCTGAGCTGCGTCGCGTCGACGCCGGTCGGCGCGTCGGTGAGCGGGTCGAAGCCGCCGGCGATCTTCGGGAAGGCGATCACGTCGCGGATGTTCTCGGTGTGCTCCAAGAGCATCACCGTGCGGTCGAGGCCGGGCGCGATGCCACCGTGCGGCGGCGCGCCAAGCCGCAGGGCGCGCAGGAGGAAGCCAAAGCGGGCCTCAGCGTCCTCGGCGGAGAAGCCGACGGTGTCAAACACCGTCTGCTGGACGTCTGCCCGGTGGATTCGCAACGAGCCAGAGGCGACCTCGAGACCGTTGCAGACGAAGTCGTACGCCTCCGAGAGCACGGCGCCAGGATCCGTCGCGAGCAGGTGCTCGTGCTCGCGTTTCGGGGCCGTGAACATGTGGTGCTCGGCCGCCCACCGCTTCCCGTCCTCGTCCCACTGGAAGAGCGGGAAGTCGACGACGAAGGCGAAGGCATACGCGGCCTCGTCGACCAGCGAGAAGCGCTGCGCAAGGTGTGGACGCAACGCGCCGAGCACCCGCGTGACGATCGCCTCGCTGTCCGCGGCGAGGAAGATCGCGTCACCCTCTGCGGCGCCCGTTGCTTCACGGAGGCCATCGATCTCAGCCGGCGTCAGGAACTTCGCGATCGGCGAGCGCACCTCACCGGCGTCGAGCAGCAGGTACGCGAGGCCCTTGCCGCCCCAGTCCTTGGCGAACTGCATCAGCTCGTCGAGCTCCTTGCGCGACAGGGACGCGGCGCCCGGACAGGCGAGCGCGCGAACGACGCCCCCGGCCGCGGCCGCTCCAGCGAACACGCCGAACGCCGAGGAGCGCACCGCGTCGGTGACGTCGGAGATCTCCATCGCGAACCGGAGGTCGGGCTTGTCGGTGCCGTACCTTGCGATCGCGTCGTGCCAGCTGATGCGCGGGAAGGGCACGGGCAGCTCGATCCCCTTCGTCTCCTGCCAGATGCGGGCGTACAGGCCCTCGACGAGCTCGAGGATCTCGTCCCGCTCGACGAACGCCATCTCGATGTCGAGCTGCGTGAACTCGAGCTGGCGGTCGGCCCGCTGCGCCTCGTCGCGAAAGCAACGCGCGATCTGGTAGTACCGCTCGAACCCCGCCATCATGTAGAGCTGCTTGAACAGCTGCGGGCTCTGCGGCAGGGCGTAGAAGGCGCCTGGGTGCAAGCGTGCAGGCACGAGGAAGTCGCGCGCGCCCTCCGGCGTCGACTTCGTCAGCACCGGCGTCTCGAGGTCCCAGAAGCCGCGATCCTCGAGGTAGCGACGCATGATGCGCGTCACGTGGGCGCGCGTGGCGAGGCGTGCCGTCATGTCCGAGCGGCGCAGGTCGAGCGCACGGTGGCGGATGCGCAGCGCCTCGTCGACGTTCTCGTCGTCGAGCTGGAACGGCAGAGCGTCCGCCGGGGAGAGCACCGCGACTAGCGTCGCACGAACCTCGACCTCGCCCGTCGCGATCTTCGGGTTGACCGTTCCCGCAGCGCGCTCGACGACGACGCCGGCGACGCGCACGACGGACTCGACGCGCGTCCCATGCACCTCCGGGGCGATCGTCGGATCGATCACGACCTGCACCAGCCCCGAGCGGTCGCGGAGGTCGAGGAAGACCAGACCGCCGTGGTCGCGGTGCGCTGCGACGAACCCGCTCAAGAGCACCTCGGTGCCCGCATCCGTGCGACGCAGATCACCACACGCGTGGCTGCGGTAGGCATTGCTCATCCGACGATCCTCTCCTTCAACAGCGCGACGAGCGCATCAACGGCGACGGTGTCCTCCCGGCGGGACGCCCGGTCGCGCACGCGGAGGGTACCCGCCGCCCAGTCGCCCGCCTCGCAGGTGACGATCAGGCGTGCCCCGAGCCGCTCGGCGTGCTTCCACTGGCCCTTGGCGCTGCGTCCCGCGAGGTCTGCTTCACAGGCAACACCGGCGACCCGGAGGTCGTCGAGGATCGCGTGCAGCGCAGGCCGTGCCGCCGGCTCGTCGATCAGGAAGAACGCATCAACGGTCGGAACGATCGCGACGGTGTCGCCACGTCCCTGCGCCTCGAGGGCGAGCACGATCCGGTCGACGCCGGCGGCGAAGCCGATCCCCGGGGTGGGTGGACCGCCGAGGACCTCGGCCAGGCCGTCGTAGCGACCGCCGCCGGAGACGGTCGACTGGGCGCCGAGGCCCGCCCACTTGATCTCCCACGCCGAGTGGGTGTAGTAGTCGAGGCCGCGCACGAGCGTCTTCGCAACGGCGTAGCGCACGCCGCGGGCATCGAGGAAGGCGCGCACCTGGGCGAAGTGCTCGGCGGCCTCGGCCGACAGCGCGTCGGTGATCTTCGGCGCGTCGGCGAGGACGCGCTGGGAGCGCTCATCCTTCGTGTCGAAGGCACGCAGCGGGTTGACGGAGAGGAGCCGGACGACGTCGTCGGAGAGGTCGCCGCGGCGGTCAGCGAGGTACTCACGGAGCGTCGTGACGTAGGCGGCGCGCCCGGCGACGGTGTCGACGGAGTTCAGCTCGAGCTCCAGGCCGGTGAGGCCGAGGCCCTCGAGCCAGGCCATCTCGAGCGCGATCACCTCGGCGTCGACGGCGGGGTCGGCCGAGCCGATCGCCTCAACGTCGAACTGGTAGAACTCGCGGTAGCGTCCCCGCTGGGCGCGGTTGTAGCGGTACGCGGTGCCGCACGTGAAGACGCGGACAGGCTGTGGGCGCTTCGCCATCCCGTGCTCGAGGTAGGCCCGCACGACGGCGGCGGTGAACTCGGGCCGCAGCGAGAGCTCGCGTCCGCCGCGATCGACGAACGAGTACATCTCCTTCGTCACGACCTCGGAGCCTTCGCCGCTCGAGCGGGCGAACAGGCCGGTCTCGCCGAGGATGGGGAGCGCGATCTCGCGGTACCCGGCGTTGCTGAAGAGCCGCGCAGCGGCGACGACGACGCCGCGGTGCAGCGCCATGCGCTCCGGCAGCCAGTCCTGGAAGTCGGCCATCAGCTCAGCCCGCGCGTCGAACGGCGTCGAGGAACGGGTTCGTCCGACGCTCGTCCGCCAGCGTCGTCGGGGCGGAGTGTCCGCTATACACCGGGGCGTCGAGCGGGCAACGCTCGTAGAGGTGAAGGATCGAGCGCTCGAGCTCCGCCCAGCTGCAGCCGGGAAAGTCGGTGCGGCCGACGCTTCCCTTGAAGATCACGTCGCCGACGAACAACGCCACGTCGTCGTCCGCGGGGTCGCGTACCTCGTAGACGACGCTACCTGGTGAATGACCGGGAGCAAAGCGGGTGGTGATCTCGACGTTCGCGAGCAGGAACCGGTCATCGCCGGCCAGCTCGACGTCAGGCTCGTACGGCTCGAACGGGCCGACGCCAGGCCACGCTTGCCGGTCGAGATCACGGAGCCCTTGCGCCTCGCCGGAACCGATGTACACTGGCGCTCCGTGTCGCCGCGCAAGCGGTGCCACGGCGCCCACGTGGTCGAAGTGCGCGTGTGTCACCAGGATCCCGACACACCGCAGTCCGGCCACCGAAAGCGACTCGTCGACACGATCCGGGTCCTCGCCGGGGTCGACGATCAGTGCCTCCTCTTCACCAGAACGACTCACGACGAAGCAGTTGGTCCCGAGCGGGCCCAAGGCGAGTGCTGTGACGTGCAGAGGAATCGCAAGCTCCAGTGATCCGTTTCAACCCCGCCGAGTCCATCTGCGGGGGTAGAGCTAGTCTACCTTCGACCGTTCCGGGGTTCGGTCGATGGAGGAGAGGGGGTACTGCCCATGATCGTTGAGCAGCCGAGCGAGCTGCACGACCTCGTTGAGGTCCAGCGGCTTCTTGAGATCGGCGCGGAGCGTGGCTCGATCACGCTCCACGAGATCACCGAGGCACTTGTCGAGTACGAGTTCGACGTCCCGACGATGGAGGACGTCTACCGGATCTTCGAGCATGAGGGCATCGACCTCGTCGAGGAACCAGCGAAGGCCGCTGGTCCGACCGCCGCCGAGCGAAAGTTCGCCTACGAGGGGACGACCGACTCGCTCCAGCTGTTCCTGCACGAGGTGGGGCGCTACCCGCTGCTCACGAAGTCGGACGAGGTCCGTCTCGCGAAGCGCGTTGAGCGTGGCGACCTGCTTGCCAAGCGTCAGATGGTCGAGTCGAACCTGCGCCTCGTCGTCTCGATCGCGAAGAACTACCGTGGCCAGGGCCTCGGCTTCCTCGACCTGATCCAGGAGGGCATCCTCGGCCTGATCCGCGCCGTCGAGAAGTTCGACTGGCGCCGCGACCTGAAGTTCTCGACGTACGCGACGTGGTGGATCCGCCAGGCCGTCGCCCGAGCGCTGGCCGACAAGTCGCGCACGATCCGCCTGCCGGTGCACGTCGTCGAGCGCCTGCAGAAGATCAACCGCGCCGAGCGCTCGCTGATGCTGAAGCTTGGCCGCGAGCCTTCCAACGAGGAGGTCGCGAACGAGGCGAAGCTGCCGCTCTACCAGGTGCTTGACGTGCGCAAGGCCGCCCGAACGCCGATCTCGCTCGAGGAGCCTGTCGGCGATGACGGCGAGTCGTCGTTCTCGGACTTCCTCGCCGACCAGGGGGCGATCGATCCGATGGACGCGGTCGCTGACCAGCTGCGCCACGAGGCGCTGCAGTGCGGCCTCGAGGCGCTGCCTGAGCGCTACCGACGCGTGCTCGAGCTGCGCTACGGCCTCGACGGCCAGGATCCGCGCACGCTCGATGAGATCGGACGCGAGTTCGGCCTCACGCGCGAGCGGATCCGCCAGATCGAGGTCGAGGCGCTCCGCGAGCTGGCTGCGATCCGCGAGATCCAGGGCCTGCGCGCGGCAGCTGCGACCCGCTGACGCGCGATGCCAGCCGACGCCCACGATCATCTGCCCGTCGCCGGGCGCTGGTTCAGCCGCGTCGCGCTCGACGGCGGCGTGACGCTCATCACGGAGCCGCACGTTGACCCGTTCCTGCGGGCCAACGTGTTCGTCGTCGACTGCGGCAGCGAGGTCCTCGTCGTCGATGGCGGTTGCGGCATCGCAAGCCTGTCCGCAGAGATCGAGGACCTCGTTGCCGGCCGACCGGTCACCGCCGTCGCCTCGCACGCGCACTACGACCACATCGGATCGCTGCACGAGTTCGCCGTGTGCCTGGTCCACCCGGCGGAGGCAGCGTCGCTTGCCAACGGTGGCGACTTCGCGACCCTGCGCGGCACCGACTTCGACGAGGTCTTTCACGCGATGGCCGCCAGCATCGGTTACCACGTGCCGGACATTCTGGTCGATGCGGTGCCGACGCCGGAGTTCTCGATCGACGCCTACGTCATCACGCCGACGACACCAACGGGCCTCCTCGACGAGGGGGACGTGCTGGTCGTCGGCGCTCGTTCGTTCGCGGTGCTGCACACGCCCGGACACTCGCCGGGTGGGATCGCGTTGCTCGAGCGGGCGACCGGCATGCTGATCGCCGGCGACGCGGTGTACGACGGGCCACTGATCGACGACGACGTGCCGGTCTACCGGCGGACGATCGAGCGGCTCCGCGCGCTCGACGTCTCGGTGGTGCACGGCGGCCATGATGCGAGCTTCGACCAGCGAAGGCTGGTCGAGATCTGCGACGCCTGGCTCGCAGCCCACCCCACCTGAACGCTCGCGTCGCCTGCCAGCGCGACGGAGCCCTCTGCCTCAGGCAGACGGCAGCAGGAGCACGTCGCCCGCATAGACGGTGTCGGATGCGAGGCGGTTCGCGCCTTCGATCGTGGCGATCGCATCACGCGGGTCGCCACCGTACTGCGCCGAGGCGATGCTCCAGAGCGTGTCACCGGGCTGCACCGTGTAGCGCACCGGGATGCCCGCGCCGCTCGACGTGGCAACGAGCTGCGAGGCGCCGAGCACGACAAGCGCGAGAACGGTGAGAGCGGTGACCCGTCGGCGGAGGTGTGTTGCGAACATCTGTTCGCATCATACACGAACGCACGTTCGTGTCAAGCGTGATCGATGAACACGCCGTCGCGCTGGATCGCGCGGCCGTCGAGAGCGATCGCGCCTCCGCTGCGCAGGTCGCAGACGAGGTCCCAGTGCGCAGCAGAACGGTTCGTTGACCCGGTCTCGGGATAGCCGGAGCCGAACGCGACGTGCACCGTCCCGCCAACCTTCTCGTCGAGCAACGTGCGGGCCGTGAACCGGTCAAGCCGGTAGTTCGTGCCGATGCCGATCTCCCCCACGCGCCGCGCCCCAGCGTCGGTTGCGAGCGCCGCGCGCAGAGCGTCCTCGCCAACGCTGGCGCTCGCGGCGACGACCTCGCCGTCACGCAGCTCAACACGGATCCCCTCGACCGTGCGTCCCCCGTGCCGTGCTGGGTACGTGAACGTGATCACGCCGGTCGCTGATCGCTCGTGCGGGCCGGTGAAGACCTCACCGTCGGGAAGGTTGCGCGCCGCACACGAGTTGCGCCACGTCCGCCCGTCGACCCGGAGCACGAGATCGGTCCCCGGCGCGGTGATCCGCAGCTCGCTGCCGGCGGAGAGCGTCTCGATCAAGCGCGCCTGCACCTCGCCCTGGCTCGTCCACGCCGCGACGGGGTCTGGCTCGTCACAGCGCGCCGCGCGATAGACAAGGTCGGCGTAGGCAGCGAGCGACAGTCCGGCGGCGTCCGCGAAGGCCGCGCACGGGTGCAGGGCGACCGCCCAACGAAGCTCGCCAGCGAGCGAACGTGCCTGGCGCAGCGCGGCACCGGGTGCACGACCCCGCAGGTACGCCGGGTAGCGGTCGACGGGCACACCGACAAGCCCGTCTGAGGTCGACTCGCAGTCGATCCGCAGCAGGGCGTCAGCCGTCGCCATCAGGGCGCTGTGTGCCCGGTGCTCGCGCTCCAGTGTCGCGACGCTGGCGGCAGCGAGGACGGGAGCGAGGCTGCGTTCTCCGGCGATGACGTGCACGACGTGGGCGCCACGCGTGGCGGCGCGGGACGCGACACGCTCGACGAGCGGCGCCGCGAGCGGGTCGGCCTCGATCACGAGGGTCTCACCGTCGCCGATCGCCAGCATCCGCTCAACAACGAGCATCGCCATCCGGTCGACGGGCTGATCGGTCACGGCAGCGCGGCGAGGATCGCGTCGAGCAGGCGATCCGACCCGAAGCGCACCGGGTCGTCCGCTGGTAGCCCGCACGCGTCCTCGGCTGCGGCGATCACCCGGCGCGCGTCGTCCTCGTCGAGCCGCCGCGTGTTGAGAGCGATCGCGGCGACCGGCGCTGGTCGGACGGGACGGCAGGCCGTCTCGTACCACGCCACGACCTCGGCCAGCGGCGGGATCGCCACCGTCTCGTAGCCGTCAATCGCCGTCGCGCCTGCGAGGTGCGAAAGCACGAGCACGTCGGGGGCTGACCCGTGAAGGAGCCCGAGCGTCACGCCTGAGTATGCCGGGTGATACAGGGATCCCTGGCCCTCGACGAACAGGAGGTCGCCGTGCGTGGCCCCTTCCTGCACGAGACGCTCCGCCGCGCCGGCGATGTAGTCGGAGATCACGTGGTCGACGGCGATCCCCCAGCCGGTGATGGCGATACCGGTCTGCCCGGTCGCGACGAACACGCTCGCGAGCCCGCGCGCGCGGGCGGCCCGGTCGAGCTCGAGGGTGGCGGTCATCTTGCCGATCGCACAGTCCGATCCGACGGAGTGCACGACGCGGGTCGCAGACGCGCGCGAGTACGGCCCGAGCGGCAGGTCGAGGTCGCTCGGGCCGAGCCGCAGGTCGATGAGCCGGCGACCGTGGCGCGCCGCCGTCGCAACGAGTGCCGGGTCGTCCGTGAGCACCGTGTGCAGCCCTGCCTCGATGTCCATGCCGAGCGCCATCGCCTCGTCAAGCGCAACGCGCCAGGCCGGCGTGAGCTTGCCGCCGGCGGGCGCGACACCGATCAACAGCCGCGTCGCGCCGAGCGCCGCCGCCTCGGCGAGCGTCGCGACGATCGGCACGGGGCGGGCGCAGTACGGGACGACCTCGTCGGCCCGTCGTCCGGCCGCCGTCGAGTCGACCACGGCGACGATCTCCCGCGGCGCGTAACGGATCACGCCGTGCCCGGTCTTCGCGTCCTCGGTCGCAAACTTGCCCTCCGCGAACACGCAAAGGCGCTCGCTCATCGTCGCACCACGCCAAGCCCGGGAGCCTTGGAGAGCACGAGGCGTCCGTCGGCGAGACCAAGGCCCGAGAACGGCCCGTCCTTGATCAGCAGGTGCCCGTCGAGGTCGACGAAGTCGACGAGCGGCGCAACCTGGGCGGCCTGTGCGATGCCGAGCTCGGACTCGATCATGCAGCCGAGCATGACGGAGAGCCCAAGCGCGCGCGCCGCGTGCACCATCCGCACGGCCTCACGGATCCCCCGGCACTTCGAGAGCTTGATGTTGATCCCGTCTGCGTACGTCGCGATCCGCACGAGCGAGGCGAGGTCCTTGCAGCCCTCGTCGATCACGACCGGGATCCGGTCACGGAGCTCGCGGAGCTGGCAATAGCTGTCGAGGTCGTCGGCCGGGAACGGCTCCTCGACGAACTCGACGCCGAGCCGCGTGAGCTCGGGCATCAGCTCGCGCGCAGTGTCGATCGTCCACCCTTCGTTGCCATCGATCCGCAGCCGCGAGGCGGTCGTCTCGGCGATCACCTGAAGGCGCGCGAGGTCATCGCCGCCACCAACCTTGACCTTCAAGACGTCGAAGCCCACGGCCCGGCGCGTTCGGTCGCGGGTGCCCTCGATCGAGTCGATGCCGATCGTGAACGACGTCGGCGGCATCGTGCGCTGCGTCACGCCGAGCAGCCGCGACACCGGCACGCCAAGCCGCTTGCCGATCAGGTCGTGGAGGGCACCGTCGATCGCCATCTTCGCGCCGGTGTTGCCGGGAAGCTCGGCGAGCCGAGCCTCGATCGCGTCGAGGTCGAACGGATCGTCACCGATCACCCTTGCGGCGTGCTCCTCGAGAAAGGACGCCATCGAGCCAGCCGTCTCGCCCCAGTAGTCAACCGGAGCGCCTTCGCCATGCGCGACGACGCCGTCCTGCGAGAGGGTGAGCACCACCACGTCATCGAAGTCCGACGAGCCGCGGGCGATCGTGAACGTCTCGGCGAGCGCCAGGGTCACCGTCTCGACACGCGTCTGCATCGGGGAAGCCTACCGGGCGCCCCCTCGCGTGCTCGCGCCGAAGCCCACGTGAAGGTGGTCGGCGTGGTCAGCCTGCGCGAACGACCCGTGAAACCCGGTCGCTCCATCGACGTCGAGCAACGAGACGATCTGCTCGGGCGCGCGGTCGGCTGGCAGCAGCAACAGCAGGCGGACAGCGCGCTCGGTCACAGAGCCCGGTCCCTGATGACCGGCGACGCGGACAGCGCCCAGAGCCACCACGTCGAAGGCCCGGCCCTCAGCGTGCGACGACTCGCTCCCCGCGCTCGACCGGGCGCGATGTCCCGACTCGATCGACGACACCGCCACGGCGCCAAACGCGGCCTCGAGGTAGCGGATCGCGAACGCCACACGACGATCGACGCGCCGCGAGAGCAGGTCTCCCCGCCCGTCAACGTACACCTCAACCCGGCGATCGGCGAGCACCTCCCGCCCGAGCGCCGCAGCAGGATCACCCGCCCAGATGCAGGAGGCAAGGGCGACGACCCGCTCCACTTCGTCTCCGTCGAGGAGGCGGCCGAGCGCGCGCCGCGCCCGGAACGGCAGCGCCCGCACCCCGCCGGTGCGACCCGCAAGCGCCCGTGCGCCATCGGCCGGCGCGACTCCGGTCTCGTCCTGCAGCCTCGTGAGGGCGTCGATCACCGAGCGCGCGATGCCATACCTGCGGGCGATCCCGTCGACGCCGGCCGGTGTCGAGGATGCGGCGCAGGACGGCAGCCCGACGATCGGCGCGACGAGCGGCGCAGGCGCCGGGCGTGGCGACCACGCCGCACCGACCGGCGATGCCAGCACGAGCAGCGCGGCGAGCGTCGCGAGGATGCACCGAGGCCCCATCGACAGCACCCATCGGCACCGAGGCGACCGTCACCATCCCCAGGAGGGGGCAGCTAGACTCTGCGGGCTCGCCCCCGTAGCTCAGTGGATAGAGCACAGGCCTCCGAAGCCTGGGGCGCTAGTTCGATTCTAGCCGGGGGCACTCGCAATATTTGGCATGGTTGAGCCAAAAATCCGGCATTTTGGGCGACGATCGGCGTCAGTACGGGTGGCGCAAAGTGGGTCAGATCGGCTCAATTTCGGTCGTTTTGGCGACATCTGTGCCACCTACGCCACCTGGCGCGGCACGCTTTCGGCGATGACGTACGACCTCTACGGGAACCCGCTCGACACCGTCCAGGTCGTCGGCGGAACACCGTCGGCGACACGCACCACCCGGCATCGCTACCACGCCGAAGGCCGACTCGTCGTGGACGCTGCGCCGCGACCGGCAGCAACGTCGGCACCGCGGTTCCCGACGCCGTCGACCGCTACGACCCCTCCAGCGGGCTGGCGGTGAGCGTCACGAACGAGACCGGTGGCCCGCTCGCTACCGGCGACGCCTACACCCCCGGCACTGGCGCCACCGTAGTCTCAACGACCTATGACCAGCTCGGCCGCGTCATGTCCGTGACAGACGCCGCCGGACTCGTCTCGACAACGCAGTACGACATCGCTGATCGTGTGGCACAATGAACCGATGGCAAGGGCACGACCACGTTCAGCTACGCCGCCGACCCGCGCGACGTCGTGACGAGCATCACGGCCACCGTAGGCGCGACGGCGTTGACGACCTCGGGAAGCTACGACGCGGTCACCTTACCTTGAACAAGTCAAAGTGGCATCGCGGCGACCACGTTACCTGGTGGGGGGTCGGTACATATTATACATGGGGCCAGAACGGAACACCCACTTCGTTTCATTCTCCGTATGTTGTGTGATGGACTGACAGCGTGCGCCTACATGCTTCGCCGAGCGATGCGGCGCTTGCCGAGGCGAGCCAGTTTCACGGTGTGTCATCGAGTCATTTCCGAGCCATAAGTGTCGTCGATGGCGACCGGGCTTACGCGATTGCCATTCCGTTCCCTCCTCGCGACTTCGCGAATTGGAGTCCGTCTCCTGGTGACCAGCACCCCCTCGAGGTCGAAGAGGTGATCTGTTCTCGCGAGGAGGCCGGTTGGGACGTTGTGTACTTCGCCGGCGGGGGCGGCGTGTCTTGGACAGATCTCACGGGCGATGTCGGGCCCGTAACCCGGCTTGTTATGGAGGCGCCTGGCGGGGCCTCGGCCGGGGTCGTCGACTTCATGGGCGTATGCCGCCACGTCGAGGTCCAATCGGGATACCTGGTTTTTGTCGCGTGGGACCAAGCCGATCCTGACGCGGTTCCCGACGTCGTCGGTTGGGTGTAAGCTGATGCGGCATGTCACGACGCGCTGGCCGAGAGCCTTGCCGTTCGCGCGACGCGAAACTAAACGTCTCGACGTCGTCGCGCCCGACCCCATCGATCCCCATCGTCGCCCTCGCCTCGCGTCAGCGTTGCGACGGTCGCTGGCATCCGCCCTGCCGAGGTGGGGCCAGTGCAGGTTGTCGTTGCCAATCTCTACGGGGCGGCCCTCCTGGTGGCTCAGCTGATCCAATGTTCTCCGTAACCCGTCAACATGCCCTTCGCGCCGGTACGCGTCGGCCTGCGGCGCGCCCTCGGCGCGCGGCGTCGTGACATCGCCACCCAGTTCCTCGTCGAGGCCGGGCTGCTTGGCACCGTCGGCGGGCTCGTTGGCACCGCGATTGGCGTGTCCACCGTGATCTCGATCGCGGTGGCGAACCAGTGGACGGCTGTCATCCCACCAGTCGAGACATTCTCGGCGCCGTTCATCGGCGGAGCTATCGGGCTGCTCGCCGCCGTGTACCCCGCGTTTCGAGCTGCGTCGATCGAGCCAGTTCGCGCGCTTCAACGATGACCGACCCGGCACAATGGGCCTCGAGCGATGGACGCCTGGATCGTCGAGCATCTGCAGGACCTGCGCAACGCACCGGTTGACGAGGCGTTTCGGCTGCTCTCGAACCTCGCCCTGCTGCAGGGGGCGGCGGTCGTCGTCCTCGCCATCATCGTCGCCCGGCGCGCCAGCATCTGGCCCGCGGTCGCCGGGGTCGTCGCCGTTGCGGTGACCAGCACCATCACCACGAGCATCAAGTCGCTGGTCGGCCGGGCGCGACCGCCGCTCGCGCTCAGCGACGTACACGCGCTCGTCCCGCTCCCTCACGACGCTTCCTTTCCTTCCGGCCACGCGTCGTCGGCGTTCGCCGCCGCCGTCGTGCTCGGGGCATACGCGCCGCGTCTGCGTCCCATCCTCGTCACCGTCGCGACGCTCGTCGCGATCTCCCGCGTGTGGCTCGGTGTCCACTACCCGTCCGATGTCGTCGCCGGAGCGGCGCTCGGTACGACCATCGCGCTCCTGACGCTCGGCGTCATCCGGCGAGTGCGGGAAACCCGCGGCGCGAGGACGTAGATCGCGCGGATGGCCGGTGGTGGTGCTCCGGCGACGATCAAGGCATGGCCGTTGACGTCCTTCTCCCACCTGCCGTGCGCCCGATCGCCAGTGAGGCGGTGCTGGTCCTCGACGGTCGGCTGACGATCCGCTCCTTGAACCGGTCGGCGGAGACGCTCCTTCGGCTCCACCCCTCGGACGCGGTCGGCCAGCGCGTTCCGCCCGCCCTCAACACGCAAGGGCTGCGGATGCTCCGCGCCGGCTGGGCCGCACCCCCAGAGCACGTCCGCATCGACGGCGAGCGCCTCCTCCTGACCCTCGTCGCCCTCCCGCCCGACCCGTTCCCGAGGATCGTCGCGCTGCTCGAGGCCGATCCCGAGCCGCTCTCGAGCACCGAGGTTGCCGCCCTCTCTGCGCGCCAGCACGAGGTTCTCACCGCGCTCGCGACCGGCATGCGCTGTCGCGGCATCGCGACCCGCCTGCAGATCTCCGAGACGACGGTGCGCCACCACATCCGCGGCATCCTCCGAGCCCTTGGGGTGCACTCCCAGCTGGCTGCGGTCGCCGAGGCGCGGGCGCAAGGCCTGATCTGATCCTCGCGGCTTGCACCACCGGGAGCCCGGCGTTCGTCGTCGATCGGCGCCAGACCGTGACGGCATGGAACGCGGCGATCGCGAACGTCTCCGGCGTGCGGGCCGAGGATGCGATCGGGCAGGCCTGCAACGAGGTGATGGGGGCACTCACGAGCGCCGGCCCGTCGAGGTGTGGCGCGGCGTGCGCGGTGCTTCGTGCCGCGGTCGCTGGTTGGACGACACCGCCGGCACGCCTGCGGCTCGACCTCAACGGCGAGCGACGCGCGTGCACGCTGCACACCCTCACGCTGCCTCGCTCTCCGGGCTCGATCCTCCACCTGCTGCACGTCGGCGACCTGGAACCCGTCGCGCCGAGCCACGCGGCGGACGCCGCCCTCACGCGTCGCCAGAACGAGGTCTTGCAGCTCCTCGCCGAGGGCGTGAGCGTTCGCACCATCGCCGAGCGGCTCATCCTCTCCGAGTCGACCGTCCGGAACCACGTCCGCGCGATCCTCCGCGCTCTCGATGCGCACTCGATGCTCCAGGCCGTCAGCGAGGCTCGACGGCGTCACCTGATCTGACGACGCCGCCGACGATGATCTCGGCACGGAGGCCACCCCGATGCACGAGCGCCCGCAGCGCGCCGGGCGGCGTTGACAGCTGCAGGTGCGAGCATGGCTCCGCGAGCCGGTGCCCGTGCAGAAGGACGCCATCGCCGATCGCGAAGCGTTGACCGACGAGCCCGTTCAGGTCGATCCCTCGCGTCACCACGTTCCGACGGGTCTCAGCCGGCTCGAGGAACACGCCGTGCTCTCGCGCAGCCTCCTCGAGCGCCTCGGCCTCGATCAGGGTCACGTCCTGCCCGAGGCGGCCCGGGGTGGAGAACCGCCCGCGCCCGACCGCATAGCGGTCGCCGACGACACCGACACCCGCCACCAGCTCGAGCTGCCCTCGCCACTCCATCGGGTTGCCGGTCGCCGAGGAGAGAAAGAGGCCGGAGACGACGCCAGACAGGCGTCCACCACGCTCGAGCGACACGAGCGCCGGACGCGCGATCACGAGGCCAGCGATGATCCGTGCGCCGGACGCAACCGTTGCGCCGATCGGCACCTCGACCACGCCCGACGGCGTTCCCGCCATCACGACGTGCACGTCGTCGTCGTCCGGGGTACCGTCGACGTGCAGGCGCGCGATCCAGAAGCCGCCCCACTGAAACGTCTCGGGCGCTGCAACCGGCACGAACCCCAGCAACCGCGCGTCAAGCCACCAGGCGATCGAGCCGGCCTGCTCCGGAACGTCGTCGATCGCAACCTCGATGATCGATGCGACGCACGCGCGCAGCGTCCGCATCGCCGAGTCAGACATCGGTCGCGAGCGCGGTTGCGTAGGTGAACGCGGCTGGATCGTTCACGTTCAGGAACGGTACGCCATCGGCGAAGTCGACGTAGCTGACACGGAGTCCGGACAGGGCGGCGCGCGGGCCGTTGCGCCCCTCGGTGCATGCGGCACGGAACGCCTCGAGCACCCCGGCCGCGTACACGGCAGCGAGCGGCTGCGGGTGCCCGCCGACGACCGGCACGACGGCGTCGAGATCGGCCGAGAGAGCCTCGGTGAGGCCGCTCAGCAGCGTCGCCGTGAGCAACGGCAGGTCGCAGGCAACGACGACAACCGCGTCTGCCCGACCGGTGAGCCGCTCGAGCGCGGCGATGATGCCGGCGAGAGGGCCGACGCTGCCAGGCGGATCGTCCACGCGCTCGGTCGCGGCCGGGAGCGCCGGGAGCTCCTGGCCAGCGCGTGCCGACACGACCACCGGCCCGCCGGCAACGGCCGTCGCCACCACCCCGGCGACGTGGGCGAGCAACGTCGTCGCTCCCCACACCAGCCCGGGCTTTGGCTCGCCCATGCGGCGCGAGGCGCCACCTGCGAGCACGATCCCGGCGCATCTCACAGGTGGAGCGTACGGGAAAGCCGAACGCCGGCTGCGGTTCGCCGCCGATGACCGGTCGCCTCGCGCGCGCGACCCTGCGGGTAGGACAACGAGCGGAGGAGCACCACCATGAAGCTGATCGTTCACGCAACCGACGGGTCGGCCGAGGCCGCCGAGGCGCTCGAGTTCGCGATCGAGCTCGCCCAGGAGACCGGCGCCGCGCTCGCCTGCACCTCGGTCCACGTCCGCCACGCCGGGGTGAAGGGACTGAACCCGCCGATCACCGAGGTCGAGGCGCCCCACGGTGCCGAGCACCTCGCGGAGGGCGCGGCCGCCACCGCGCGCGCCGCCGGCGTCGCCGCCACGGCCCACGCGCTCGCGGGCGACCCGGCAAGCGAGATCGCCCGCGCCGCCAAGGAGCTCGGTGCCGACCTGATCGTCGTCGGCTCGCGTGGCTTCGGCGGCCTCCACGGTGCGCTCGTCGGCTCGGTGTCCCGCGCGCTGATGACGCGCTCCACCATCCCCGTCACGGTCGTCACACACCGCCCGGTGGCAGCGCGAGCGTAGCGACCGCCGCAGCCGACGCGTCCCGGAGCGCGCGCACGACGCGTGGCTCCGGGTCGCGGGCTGGTAGCACGAGGCCGACCTCGTGTGTGACCACCGGATCGACGAGCGGCAAGGCAACCGTGCCCTCCGGGACGCCGATCGCATCGAGCCAGGCTTGCGGCAGGACGCTCGACCAGCGCCCCGCGGCGACGTGCGTGCAGAGCGTTGTCACCGAGTTCGTCTCGACCTCGGGCTCGGGCGACGCCCCCACGGAGGCGAAGACGGCGTCAACGATCCGTCGGTTCTGCATGTCAGCGGTGAGCAGGCAGAGCGGCAGGGCTGACGCGTCCTGCCAGCTCACCGCGGAACGCTCGCCGAGCACGCCACGGGCCGGCGTCAGGAGCATGTAGCGCTCGACGTACACCGCGACCGTCCGCACGCCCTGCAGCGGCTCGTTGTCGAGATAGGTCAGGCCAGCGTCTAGCTCAAACGCGTGCAGGCGACGCTCGATCTCGATCGATGAGAGCGAGAGCACCTCCACCGTGACCTTGGGGTGCGCCGCGCTGAACGGCACGGTCAGATGCGCTGTCGCCGGAAGCGCCGTCGGGATCACGCCCAGGCGCAGGCGGCCCGTGAGGCCGCCGCTCAGCGACCCAAGGTCCTCGTGCAACAGATCACGGTCTGCGAGGATCCGGCCCGCCCACGCGAGAACGCGCTCCCCTTCACTGGTGAGCCCCTCATAGCGCGCACCGCGCCGCACGATCGGCGTCCCCAGCTCGCGCTCGAGCTTGCGGATCGCGCTCGAGAGCGCCGGCTGCGACACGTGGCAGGCAGCGGCCGCACGACCGAAGTGGCGCTCGCGGGCGAGGGCGACGACGTACTCGAGCTGGCGGATCAACATAGGCCGAACGATAACCGCTGGTTATCGTTCTGGCGACATCTTCAATTTGCCGAACGGTCGGCGATCCCGCATGCTTGAAGGGAAACCCGGACGCGGAGGAACGACGATGGCGAAGACGATGGGCGGACGCCTCACGACCCCGCTCGTGCGGATCGACGGCGAGCTACGCCCCGCGTCCTGGGACGAGGCGCTCGACCGCGTCGCCGCCGGCTTCGCGAAGGCCCGCGAGGGCGACACGTCGAAGAACTTCGGCATCTTCTCCTGCTCGAAGGCGTCGAACGAGATGAACTTCCTCGCCGGCAAACTCGCGCGCCAGGTGATGGGCACGAACAACATCGACTCGTGTAACCGCACCTGACACGCACCTAGCGTCGTCGGTCTGGCGGCGGTGTTCGGGGCGGGTGGCGGCACCTCGTCGTACGAGGAGATCGAGCACACGGACGTCGTGCTGCTCTGGGGATCGAACGCGCGCAACGCGCACCCGATCTTCTTCCACCACCTGCTCAAGGGCGTGCACAACGGAGCGCGCCTGTACGTCGTCGACCCGCGACGCACCGAGTCGGCGGCGTGGGCAGACGGCTGGCTCGGGCTCGACGTCGGCTCCGACGTCGCCCTCTCCCACACGATGGCGCGGGAGATCATCGCTGCCGGCCTCCACAACGAGACCTTCGTCCGGCGCGCGACGAGCGGCTTCGACGAGTACCGCGCGCACGTCGAGCCGTTCACCCTCGAGGAGGGGGAACGCATCACCGGCGTGCCAGCGGCGATGATCCGCGAGGCCGCGCACGCGTTCGCGAAGGCCGACCGCGCGATGATCTGCTGGACGCTCGGCATCACCGAGCACCACAACGGCGTCGACAACGTCCTCTCGCTGATCAACCTTGGCCTCCTCTGCGGGCACGTCGGCCGCTACGGCTCGGGCCTGAACCCGCTTCGCGGCCAGAACAACGTGCAGGGCGGCGGCGACATGGGAGCGATCCCGAACAAGCTGTCAGGGTTCCAGGACATCGAGTCTGACCACGAGGCCCGCGGCCGGTTTGAGGCGGCGTGGGACACGACGATCCGCCCGACGCACGGCTGGCACCTGACGCAGATGTTCCACGCGATGGAGACCGGCGAGCTGAGAACGCTGTACGTGATCGGCGAGAACCCGGCACAGTCAGAGGCCGACATCAACCGCACCCGCCGGCTGCTCGCCGATCTCGACTTCATGGTCGTCCAGGACCTGTTCCTGACCCGCACCGCCGAGCTCGCAGACGTCGTCCTCCCCGGCTCCGCCTCATGGTGCGAGACGGAGGGCACCGTGACGAACTCCGAGCGACGGGTGCAGCGCGTCCGCAAGGCGCTCGACCCACCCGGCGACGCGCGCGACGACATGTGGATCCTCGCAGAGATCGCCCGCCGGCTCGGCCACGACTGGGGTCACCCGACGTCCGAGCAGGTGTGGGACGAGCTGCGGTCGCTGTCGCCGATGCACGCAGGGATGCGCTATGACCGCCTCGAGGCGCTCGGCGGGATCCAGTGGCCGTGCCCCGACGAGCACCACCCCGGCTCGCCGATCCTGCACGAACGGCTCTGGCTCGACCCGGTCGAGGGGATGCTCGCGCCCTTCTCGCCGACCGTCGACCAGCGCCCGTTCGAGGCGCTCGACGACACCTACCCGATCCGGCTAACGACCGGCCGACGGCTCGAGTCCTACAACACCGGCGCGCAGACCGGCCGCTACAGCTCGCCGCTGCACCGCGGCGAGTCGCTCGACCTGTCACCCGAGGATGCCACCTCCCTCGGCGTTGTCGACGGTGAGGTCGTGCGGGTATCCTCGCGCCGCGGCGCGGTCGAAGCGCCGGTACGGGTCGACGAGGCGCTCCGCGCCGGGCTCGCGTTCATGACGTTCCACTTTCCCGACGAGGTCGACGTCAACCAGCTCACGATCGACGCCACCGACCCGCGCAGCGGCACCGCCGAGTTCAAGGCCTGCGCGATCCGCGTCGACCGCATCAACGTGCTCGCAGCGACAGGGGACTGATGGATCTCACGCTCACCGACGCGCCGCCCAGCGAGGCGGAGCGCGACGCCGTCGATCGTGTCCTCGGCCCGCCGGCGAGCGGCTGGGATGGCGGCGCGCGCGACAGCACGGTCGACAGCCGGATCGCACACGGCGGGCATCACGCCCGCGGACGACGCCACGAGCTCCTGCCTGCGCTGTGGGCCGTGCAGGAGCGTGCCGGCTTCATCTCACCCGGCGCTCTCGGCTACATCTGTCGGCGGCTCACCGTTCCCCCGGCCGAGGCCTATGGCGTCGCCACGTTCTACGCGCTCCTCTCCTGCGAACCCCGACCACCCCGGGTGGTGCACGTCTGCGAGGACCTTGCCTGCCGCTGTGCTGGCTCCCAGGACCTGATCGCCCAGCTCGAGGAGCAGGTCGGCCCCGAGGGGACGCTCACCGCCGACGGGGCCGCAACCTGGTTTCGCAGCCCGTGCCTCGGGCAGTGTGACCGAGCGCCTGCAGCGATGCTCACGGTCGCCGGCGACCCGGCGACCGAGGACGTTCTCGCCCCGACGAGCGCCGGCGCGGTGCTCGCCGTCCTTCGCGGCGGCAGGGCGCCGGCACCGCCAGGCGTCGCGATCCCGCAGCAAGGCGACCCCTCGCTGCGGCTCCTGCGCCGCGTCGGCATCGTCGACCCGGCGAGCCTCGACGACTACCGTGCCGCCGGCGGCTACCAGGCCTTGCGCAACGCTGTCTCCCTCGGCCCGGAAGGCGTCGTGCGCGAGGTGAAGGACGCGCGGCTGATGGGTCGCGGCGGCGCGGCGTTCCCGACAGGCGTCAAGTGGGAGGCCGTCGCACGCCAGAGCGCGCGCCCACACTACCTGATCTGCAACGCCGACGAGTCGGAGCCCGGCACCTTCAAGGACCGGGCGATCATCGAAGGCGACCCGTACGCCCTCGTCGAGGCGATGACGATCGCCGGCTACGCGACCGGCAGCGAGCACGGGTTCATCTACCTGCGCGGCGAGTACCCGGCCGCCCACCACGCGCTGCACCACGCGATCGCCGAGGCCCGCTCGCGTGGCCTGCTCGGCGCCGACGTGATGGGCGAGGGGTTCGCGTTCGATCTCGAGATCCGCAAGGGCGCCGGCGCCTACATCTGCGGCGAGGAGACGGCGATCTTCAACTCGATCGAAGGGCTACGCGGCGAGCCGCGCAACAAGCCCCCGTTCCCGGTCACCCACGGCGTGTTCGCGAAACCAACGGCGATCAACAACGTCGAGACCCTCGTCAACGTCCTCGAGATCCTGTCGCGCGGCGGCCCAGGGTACGCCGAGACCGGCACCGAGGCCTCGACCGGGACGAAGCTCTTCTGCCTGTCTGGGCACGTCGAACGACCCGGCACGTACGAGGTGCCGTTCGGCGCAACGCTCCGCGACCTTCTTGACCTGGCAGGCGGCGTCGCAGGCGGTCGTCCGCTGCAGACGATCCTCCTCGGCGGCGCGGCCGGTGGGTTCGTCCGGCCCGACGAGCTCGACCTGCCGCTGACGATGGAGGGCGCCCGCGCCGCGAACGCCACCCTCGGCTCCGGCGTGATCATGGCGTTCGACGACACCGTCGACCTCCCGCGGCTGCTGATGCGGATCGCCGCCTTCTTCCGCTCCGAGTCGTGCGGCCAGTGTGTGCCGTGCCGCGTCGGCACCGTCCGCCAGCAGGAGGCGGTGGCCAGGCTCCTCTCGGGCCGCACGCGCGGCGGCGTCGACGGCGAGCTCGCGCTGATCGCGGAGCTCGGGCAGGTCATGCGCGACGCCTCGATCTGTGGCCTTGGACAGACCGCGTCAAGCGCCATCGAGTCAGCAATCACCCGTCTCGGCGTGTTCTCCGGAGGTGCACGATGACCCCCCTGCTCCCGAAGCGGATGATCGAGGTCGAGATCGACGGAACCCCGGTGCGTGTTTTCGAGGGCCAGACGCTCCTCGACGCGTGCCGCAAGGTGGGGGTCGACACGCCGACGCTCTGTTACGGCGACACGCTCGAGCCGAAGAACGCCTGCCGCGTGTGCGTCGTCGAGGTCGAGGGCGCCCGCGTTCTCGCCCCGTCCTGCTCGCGCAAGGCCGAGGCCGGCATGAAGGTGAGGACCGACTCTGACCGTGTCCGGCACAGCCGCCGGATGGTGATGGAGCTGCTCACGTCGAGCGTTGACCTCTCCACCACCCCGGACGCGGCGGGGTACGCCGAGCGCTACGACGCCCGCCCTGATCGTTATGGCCCGGCCGCAGCGCCGAACCCTGACCGCGATCGCTTGCGCGCCGGACACCACGTCGAGCCGGACGGCGACACCGCGGCGACCGTCGCCTCTGCGCTGAAGGACGACAACGAGCTGTACGTGCGCGACTACGGCAAGTGCATCCTCTGCTACAAGTGCGTTGACGCCTGCGGCTCACAGCACCAGAACACGTTTGCGATCAGCATCGCCGGTCGTGGGTTCGACGCACGGATCTCGACCGAGCACGCGATCGAGCTGCCAGAGTCGGCCTGCGTCTACTGCGGCAACTGCATCCAGGTGTGCCCGACGGGCGCGCTGATGTTCCGCTCCGAGCACGAGCACCGCGCGGCGGGGACGTGGGACGAGGCAGCGCAAACGGTGACGAAGACGATCTGTCCATACTGCGGCGTCGGCTGCAACGTCGAGCTGCACGTCCAGCACAACGAGATCGTCAAGGTCACGTCACCCGCCGACCACGACGTCACCCGCGGCAACCTCTGCATCAAGGGCCGCTTCGGCTTCCAGCACGTGCAGCGACGCTGATGGCGGGGCCGTCGACGCCCGCGCGGGTGACGATCGTCGACGGCGGCGTGCGGCAGCGTCGGACGGAGCCGCTGGCAACCGAGGAGCCGCTCGAGATCCGTGTCGCCTCACCAGGTCAACCGACCATCGCGGCGAGCGTGACGATGCGCACGCCCGGCGCCGACTTCGAGCTCGCCGCCGGCTTCCTCCTGACCGAGGGGATCCTGCGCGAGCGGGACGCGATCGCCGCCATCCGCTACTGCGACGACGTTGAGGACGAGGCGCAACGCTTCAACGTCGTCACCGTCCACGTGCGCCACGGGTTCGACGCGTCAAGCCTTGCCCGCAACGGCTTCATGACCTCGAGCTGCGGGGTGTGCGGCAAGGCCTCGATCGACCGGATCACCGTCGCGAGCGCACCTATCCGCTCCGCGGTCCGGGTCGCTGCAAGCACCATCGTCGCGATGCCGGCAACGCTGCGGGCGTCACAGCACACCTTCGACGCGACCGGCGGGCTGCACGCCACCGGCCTCCTCTCCGTCGACGGCACCCTCGTGACGCTCCGTGAGGACGTTGGACGCCACAACGCGATGGACAAGGCGATCGGCGAACGGCTCCTCGCGGCCGCTGCCGTCGACCAGCTCGTCGCGCTCGTCTCCGGCCGCACCAGCTTCGAGCTCGTGCAGAAGGTCGCCGTCGCCGGCATCCCGATCCTCTGCTCCGTTGGCGCGCCGTCGAGCCTCGCCGTCGACGCTGCAGATCGCCTCGGCGTGACGCTCGTCGGCTGGGTGCGTGACGAGCGCCTCACCGTCTACACCCACGACACGCGCGTGGTGACGGACGCGTGATCACCGACGCGCCCGTCAGTCGGGCGATCGAAGCATGGCTGGTGGCGTGGCGCGGGCGCTCCGGATCGGTCGTCAGCGAACGCCGCGAGTGCCTCCTGGACGCCGCCGGTGCGCACCTCGCGACGCCGCTCGTCGCGTTGTCCGCGCTCCCTGCGTGGCGCTGCGCGGCGATGGACGGCATCGCCGTCGACAGCGCCGGCGGCGCGGGGCCCGTCCCGGCCAAGCAGTACACCCGGGTCGACACCGGGCAGCCCGTCGCCGCGCGCTTCGACGCCGTCGTGCCGTGGGAACGGGTCACGTACGCCGCTGATGGTGCCGCGACGATCACCGGCGAGGTGACGACAGGGATGAACGTTCGCGAGGCAGGCGAGGAGGTCGTCGCGGGCTCCGTCATTCTCGCTGCCGGGACGCGGCTGACGCCGGAGCGGATCGCGCTTGCAGCTGCCTGCGGCCACGATCATCTCGACACGCGACGGGCTCGCGTGGCCGTGATCCCGACCGGCGACGAGGTGCGGCCGGCGGGCTCGGTGCTCGCGCGCGGTGAGGTCGCTGACTCGAACTCCGTGCTGCTCACCCTGCTCGCTCGCGAGCTCGGAGCGCTCGTCGGGCAGACGCCGATCGTCCCCGACGATCCGGCTGCTCTGGCCGAGGCGGTGCGGGAAGCGGCCGAAGCGGCCGACCTCGTGTGCGTGATCGCCGGGTCGGCGCGCGGCGGACGCGACCACACCCGCGATGCGATCAGCGCCGTCGGCGAGGTCGTCGTCGATGGCGTCGCGATCCGTCCCGGCCACCCTGTCGTGCTCGGCGTCGTCGGCCGGTCGCTGGTGATCGGCGTGCCCGGCTACCCGGTCTCGGCCGCGTTCACGTTCCGCGTGTTCGGCGAGGCGGCGATCGCCGCCCTCGTCGGCGCGCCGACGCCCTCGCACGCCACGATCGTCGGCCGCGCGGCGGTCGACGTGTTCGGGCACCCGTCATCCGCGTGCCTGATCCCCGTCAGCGTCACCGACGCCGCCGTGACGCCGCTCTCCCGCCGCGGCGGGGCGCTGCGCTCCCTCGCCGCCGCCGACGCGGTCCTCTCCATCGCCGCGGGCCTGACGGTCCGCGCCGGTGCCGCCGTCTCCGTCGAGCTTCTTCGCCCGTAGCGTTGCACGTGGCGCGGTGCCGGGCAGCGAGCGGTGCTCGGACCGACCGGCTAAGGTTATCGGCATGCTCGAGGCCGACCGCACCCGGGCGCGGCGCACGGCTGCGCGCCGCGCGGCGATCCGCCGGCGACGCGTTGGCTCGGCGCTCGTCGCCGTGTCAGCGGTGCTCGTCACCGGCGTTGCGCTCGCCGCGCACCGCAGCGCCGTCCCAGCCGCAGCGCGCCACGCGAAGGCAACGGCGGCCACCGACGGAGCGACCCGCGTACCACCGGCGACCGCTCCGGACGCCACCACGCGCCCCCGGTCGCCACGCGTCTCTCGCCCAGGCACCGCTCGCGTCGTCGGATCAGCGCCGACGAGCGTCAAGGGCGTCGCGCTGACCTTCGACGACGGCTACTGCGTGCGCTGCGTCGGCGCGCTCGTCACCGCCGTCGAGAGCACCGGCGCGCACGTCACCTTCTGCCCCAACGGAGCGTACGACCGGGCCTGGCGCCCGTACGCGGCGCGCATCCGCACGCTCGTCGCCGGCGGCCAGGTCGAGCTGTGCAACCACACCTTCACCCACGCATATCTCCCCGCGCTGACAGCCACGGCCGTACGGCGGGAGCTGGAGCGCAACGATGCCTGGATCCTGCGCACGTTCGGTGTGTCGGCGAAGCCCCTCTTCCGTCCGCCGTACGGCGCGTACAACGCGACGACCCTCGCCGTCGCCGGGTCGCTCGGATACACCCGGGTGCTGATGTGGTCGGGCACCCTTGCCGACTCGTCGCAGCGAACTCACGCCTACCTGCTGCGGGCGATCCGCTACTGGGGAAAGCCGGGCGCGATCATCCTCGGGCACGGCAACTACCCCGGCACCGGAGCGGTGTTGCCGCAGATCGTGGCGATCCTGAAGGGACGCGGCCTACAGACGATGACCGTCAGCGAGCTTCTCGCCGGCCAGCGCGCGGCGCGAGCCTGACGTGGACGTGCAGCGGCTCGCCGACGGCCTCTGGCGCTGGACGACGCCCCACCCCGCCTGGGACGCGGACGGCATCGGCGCGGCAATCTGGCCGCAGGATGTTGGCTGCGTCTACTACGAGTCACCTGAGGCAACGGTGCTCATCGACCCGCTCATCCCAGAACACCCGACCGAGCGAGCCCGCTTCCTCACTGCGCTCGACGACGACGTCGAACGACGCGCCCTACCCGTTGCCATCCTCCGCTCCGTGTCCTGGCATGAGCGGTCGTGCCCGGAGCTCGTTGCACGGTACGCGGCGACGATGGAGGCACCGCCCGATGTCGGCGTCCACCCGCTCGGCGACCCGGAGGGCGAGGTCGTCTTCGAGCTTCCAGGTCACCACACCCTCGTCGTCGCCGACGTGCTCGTCGGCTCAGACGCGATCGGCAAGGCCCCCGGCGCGATCGCCCTCTGTCCCGCAATCTGGCAGGACGGCTCTGACGCACAGCGCACCTGGTGGCTCGCGGAGGCACCTCGCTTCGTCGCCACGCTCGCGACGCACCGTCTCGAGCGCGTGCTCGTGTCCCACGGCACACCGGTGCTCGCCGACGGGTCGCGCCTGCTCGCCGGTGCCGTCGCGCTCACCCGCAACGGGTGACGGTTCCGACCGGGACACCCTGCCCGGCGACGGCCAGGAGGTGCGCGCCAATCCCGTCGCCGCGCTCCTCAGACGGGTAGCACGGGTGCGTGTGCCCGCCACTGCCGTGAAGGTGCCGAGAGCGGACCGCGACGATGCGACCGTCAAGCTCCGCCACGAGGTGCTTTGGAGCCGGCGTGTGCGTGCGCGCAGGCGATCGGCGGCCGGCCGGGCGTCCACGTCGCCCTGGTGGTCTGATTGTCAAAGAGCGGCGTCATCGGGTGGACGCCACGTTTCCGAATCACGCGATCCTAGTGGTCTGATTGTCAAATGGCATGGTCATTGGGTGTCTGGAGCGAGCGGGAGCGTTGCGCGTCGCGCAGGGCTTGCTGATCGCGGGCGTGCTGGATAGCACGCCCGCTCGCACGCGTGTCAAGGCGAAGG
>JANYCN010000038.1 GCA_025360225.1 Actinomycetes bacterium
ATCGACGCGCTGCTCGCCCGGCTCGGTCTCCGCGCCGCTGCCTGACGGGCTGCTCTTGGCGGGAAACTCGTGGTCTGATTGTGAAATGGCGTGGTCATCCGACTGAGCGAGCGGGGGCGTTGCGCGTCGCGCAGGGCTTGCTGATCGCGGGCGTGCTGGATAGCACGCCCGCTCGCACGCGTGTCAAGGCGAAGGCCTTGACACGCTAAGTGCAAGCGGCGCGCGACGCTCCCGCGAAGCCCACGATCCGGCACGCACAGCGGGCCGGATCGTGGTCGCCGGAGCTGAGCGGCGGAGCCACCCGACGGGTGGCAGAGCCGGCAAGCGCAGGACGATCCAGGCAGTCGGATGACCACGCCATTTCACAATCAGACCACTAGCTATAGCTAGCTCGTGGTGTGATTGTCAGATGGCATGGTCATCGGGTGCCTGGCGCGAAGCCCACGATCCGGCACGCAGAGCGGGCCGGATCATGGTCGCCGCAGCTGGCTGGTAGAGCCACCCGACGGGTGGCAGGGCCGGCAAGCGCAGGACGATCCAGGCAGCTAGAGGAGCCAGAGCGCCATCCCGGAGGCGAGCAGCGTGCCGGCGGTGAGCGCGAACCCGACCGCTGGGTTGGCGTGGCGCAGCGTGCGCCGCGATGCGACGGCGACGAGCGCCAGCCCGATCAGCCACCACCCGGGAACGTGCGTCGTCGAGTGGAAGCGGGCGAAGCGGCTGGCGAGCGGGACAAGAGGCACCAACGGAGCGAGCGCGAGCAGCTGCGAGCGCGCGAGCCGCTCGGCGGTCCGGCCGCTCGAGGTCAGGACGGCGAGCGTGAGGCCGCTGGCGAGGAGGGCCGTCACGACGCCGGCGAACAACCATCCGGCCGCGCTGCCGCGCATCCTGACGAGGTCGGCGACGGAGAGCGCCGCGGCGAGCAGGGCGAGAAGGCCGATCAGCTGGTCCTGTACGCGCCGCATGCCGGCATCGTACGGCGACCGGGCGGCGGCGAGGCAGACGTACCGTCGGACTCTCCAGCGGCCGGCGTAGTATGCTGCGCGTCAATGGGAACCCCCCTGCTCGAGGCGAAGATCGAGTCGGTCCTCGCCGAAGTGCAGCGCCCGTCCCGGTATATCGGCGGCGAGGTGAACGAGGTCCGCAAGCCCGACGCCACCGTGCGTGTCGCGCTCTGCTACCCCGATGCCTACGAGATCGGGATCTCGAACCAGGCGCTGCAGATCCTCTACGCGCTGATCAACGATCGCTCGGAGGCGTCCGCCGAGCGCGTCTACACGCCGTTCCCGGACATGGCCGATGCAATGCGTCGCGACGAGATCCCGCTCTTCACGCTCGAGACGTGGCGACCGGTGCGCGAGTGCGACCTCCTCGGGCTCACGCTGCAGGCGGAGCTGACGTACTCGAACGTTCTCGAGACGCTCGACCTCGCCGGGATCCCGCTGCGCGCCGTCGATCGGGTTGAGGGTGATCCGATCGTTCTCGCCGGAGGACCGTCCGCGTCGAACCCCGAGCCGCTGGCGCCGTTCGTCGATGCGTTCTTCATGGGTGAGGCCGAGGAGGGTCTGCTCGCGATCGTCGACGTGCTCTCGGCGCACGCCGGCCGCGCGGAGCGCCTCGAGGCGCTCGCCGCGTTGCCGTACCTTTACCTCCCCGCGCGCGGCAGGCGACCGGTCGAACGGCTCGTCTACGCCAGCTTTGACGTCGCCACGGCTCCGCGACGCACGGTCGTGCCGTACGCGAGCGCGATCTTCGCGCGGGCGAGCGTCGAGGTGATGCGTGGCTGCACGCGCGGGTGCCGGTTCTGTCACGCTGGCACGTGGTATCGGCCGGTGCGCGAGCGACCGGTCGAGGACGTCGTCAAGGCCGGGCTCGAGCAGCTCGGTTGCACGGGTTACGACGAGCTGTCGCTGACGTCGCTCGCGACGAGCGACTACTCGGGGATCGAGCGGGCGATCAGCGAGATCAAGGCGATCCGGCCAGAGCTCCACCTGTCGCTGCCGTCAAACCGCGTCGACACCGGGCCGGTTGCGATGAACGCCGCCGCGAACAGCCGCCAGGGGTCGATCACGCTCGCGCCGGAGGCCGCGACGCAGCGGATGCGGGACATCATCTGCAAGACGATCACCGATGAGATGATCACGACGGCGATCGAGGCGGCGTTCGTCGCTGGCTACACCTCGATCAAGCTGTACTTCATGATCGGCCTGCCGAGTGAGACGTTCGCTGAGATCCAGGGGATCGTCGACCTCGCCTTCCGGGCACGGGAGATCGGTCGGGCCCACGCTGGAGCGAACGGTCGCTTCACGGTGCACGTCTCGGCCTCCAGCTTCGTGCCGAAACCGCACACGCCGTTCCAGTGGGAGGGGATGGCGTCCCCCGAGCAGCTGAAGATCAAGCAGAGTTACCTGCGTCGGGCGATCAACGGGCGGCAGCTACGCCTCTCCCTGCACGACGTGCGCACCTCGATGCTCGAGGGCGCGATCGGGCGCGGCGACGTCGTGACCGCCGACGTGATCGAGACTGCTTGGCGTGCCGGTGCACGGTTTGACGCGTGGACCGAGCATCACGACGAGTACCTGTGGCGAACGGCGTTCGAGCAGCACGGCCGCTCGATCGTTGGCGAGGCGACGCGTGAGCGCGACGCACTCGAGCCGCTTCCGTGGGATCACGTGCGGAGCGGTGTCACGAAGGAGTTCCTGCTGGACGAGTGGTGGGCGAGCCAGGCCGAGCGGGCCACGGGCGACTGCCGCTGGGACGGCTGCACCGACTGCGGGGCCTGCGAAGGTCCAGTCCGAAACCGGCTGGTCGCGTCGTGATCACGCGTACCCGTCCGACAGCCAGCGGTTGAAGACCGAGCTTCGTTTCGCGGTTGCCGGCCGCGCACGGTTCCTCTCGCACCTCGAGTGCGTCGACGTCCTGCTCGCGGCCTTCCGGCGGGCCGGCATGACCGTCGCGTTGTCGGAGGGGATGCGTCCGAAGCCGGTGATCTCGCTCGCTGCGGCGCGCGCCGTGGGCGTCGCCTCCGAGGACGAGCTCGCGACCGTCCGCGTCGTGGGCGATCCGGCGCCCGAGGTGGTCGCCGACCGGCTCAAGGCGACCCTGCCGAACGGGATCGAGATCCGGTCATCGCGGCTGAGCCCGGGCACGCCGCGCGTCGTGTCGGCTCGCTACCGGGTGCTGGTCGACGCCGCGCCGGGCGTGCTCGACGCCGGCATCGCAGCGTTTTCCGCCGCTGGGTGCGCGCCCGTCGAGCGCCGGTCGCCGAAGGGAACGAAGCTCGTTGACGTCGCGCAGTACGCGTCCGCGATCGAGGTGGTGGATGGTGGCTTCGAGGTCGAGGTCGCGATCGTCCAGGAAGGTACGGCCAGGCCGGAGGAGGTCGCCCGAGCGCTCACAGCGCTCACGGGCGCCGAGATCACGGTCAGAGGCATCACGAGAACCGCGCTCCGCGTCGGGCAGCAGGTTGCTGCGACCGACGAAGGGCCAGAAGAGAGAGACACATGAAGAAGATCCTGATCAGCGCTGACCCGTACGAGACGCGGGTGGCGATCGTCGAGGAAAGCGTCGTCGTCGAGACGTACGTCGAGCGCGCGACGAAGCGCTCGATGCTCGGCAACATCTACCTCGGCAAGGTCGACGCGGTGCTGCCTGGCATGGAGGCCGCGTTCATCGACGCCGGGCTGCCGAAGAACGCGTTCCTGTTCGTCGGCGAGATCGTGCTTCCCGAGCTGGACGACGAGGAACGACGCAAGAAGAAGATCGAGCAGCTGATCAAGGCGGGGCAGAGCCTGCTCGTGCAGGTGACGAAGGACCCGATGGGGATGAAGGGCGCTCGTGTCTCGATGGACGTCTCCCTCGCCGGCCGCTTCCTCGTGTACTCCCCCGACGGTAAGGGCTATGGCGTCTCCAAGCGACTGCCTGACGGCGAGCGTGACCGCCTGCGCGACCTCGTGAAGACCCTGCAGCCGAAGACCGGTGGGCTGATCGTGCGCACCGCTGCTCGGGGTGCTTCGCTCGAGGAGCTGAAGCGCGACCTTGCACTGCTCGAGGCGTCCTGGGCGCAGATCGTCGCCCGCTCAAAGAAGGCGAAGGCTCCGGCGATCGTCCACGCCGAGCTCGACCTGGCGCTTGAGATGGTGCGCGACGACCTGCGGGTCGAGGTCGACGAGGTCGTCACCGACGACCCGGCCACCTACGAGCGGATCCGCGCGTACGTCGAGCAGCACTCGCCTGAGTTCCTGCCGCGGATCAAGCTGCACACCGCGTCGACGCCGCTCCTTCGCCGCTACCAGGTCGAGGACGCGATCCGCTCGACGATGCATCGTCGCGTCGACCTCCCCTCTGGTGGCTACCTGTTGCTCGATTACGCCGAGGCGTTCACGGTGATCGACGTCAACACCGGACGCTTCGTCGGCAAGTCTCGTCTCGAGGACACGATTCTCGCGAACAACCTCGAGGCGGCGCGCGAGGTCGTGCGTCAGTTGCGCCTTCGCGACATCGGCGGGATGATCGTGATCGACTTCATCGACATGTCGTCGCAGAAGAACCGGGACGCCGTCATCGCTTGCCTGAACGAGGAGCTAAAGCGGGATCGGTCGAAGGTCTATCTGACCTCGATCTCACCGCTCGGTCTCGTCGAGATGACGCGGCAGAACGTCACCGACGGTGTGCGCGAGGTGATGACGACGGTCTGCGCGGTGTGCGGTGGTGAGGGGCGTGTGCTCTCGCTCGAGTCGATCGCGATCGAGAACCTCCGCTCGCTGCGTCGGCACGCCGCGCTCTCGACGGCCGAGGCGTTCCTCGTCGAGCTCAACCCCGAGGTCGCAGCGCTGATGATCGGCGCCGGCGGCAAGCGCCTGTCACTGCTCGAGGAGACGACCGGAAAGCACTTCTCCCTCGTCGGTGTCGAGTCCGTCCCGATCGAGCGCTGCGCCGTCACCCGTGAGGGCACCTCATCGGAGATCCTCGCGCACGCGATCCCCGTCGCGGTCGGCGTGGAGATCGAGGTGTCGGTGGACGAGCCGCACATGTTCCAGGCCGCCGATGCGGTGCACTTCATGGACGGTGGCTACCGCATCGTGCTCGCGGGAGCGGGGCCGTACCTGGGCGAACGCCACCGCGTGCGGATCGATCAGGCCGGTCGGCTGGAGGCGCACGCGACGCTCCTATCGGCGAAGCCGGTCACGGAGGCGGAGATGCTGCGGCTGATCGACCGCCGCACCGATCTCCACGAGCCCGACCGGGTGCCGATCGAGCGCATCGATCTCGAGGACCGCGACCGCCGCCGCCGCGCGCCACAGAAGAAGCGTCCGACGGCGAAGTCGGCCGGCGACGCGGACCCGTCGACGGAAGCCGAGCCGCTCACCGTCGAGCCTGCCGCTGGCGAAGGGCTCTCCGTCTCCGCGCGTCGACGCCGGCGCCGCAGAGGTGCCGGAACGATCGACGAGACGGGCGTTACGGCGCTACCAGCCGTCGAGGAGACGGAAGCTGGTGAAGAGGAGAGCGAGGCGGACGCCGAGGACGTGAGCGACGAGGCGGACGACGATGGGACGTCGACGCGTCGGCGGCGTGGCCGTCGTGGCGGCCGGCGCCATCGTGCCCGGGCCGAGCGTCAGACAGCAGCGATGGAGGGCGGAGAGACAGACCAGGAGCCCGCCGCAGCAGCGGTCGTCGCCGAGCCGGAGGCGCTACCCGCTCCACGCGCCCGACGATCGCGGGCCAGGGTTGCGGTCGACGCCGTCGCCGAGGCCGTGGTGACGGTGAGCGAGCCGACCGTCGAGGTGCCGACCGCGGCGCCCGCGCCGCGAGCGCGGCGATCGCGGGCCCGGGTCGTCGTAGAGGCTCCGAGCGATCCTCCCGCGGTCGTCGCCGACGTCGCCGTCGTTGCGTCGCCGACCGCGGCGCCGACCCGTCGGTCGCGGGCGCGGGTGGTCAAGGAGGCGCCGGACACGGTCGTCGAGGCGTCGGCCCCGGTCGCAGTGGCCGTTACCGAGCCAGCGCCGGCGCCACGACGACGCCGGGCAACGGCTCCCGTGTCTGACGTGGCCGCCGGCGCGGTCGTTGCCGTTGACGAGGCGTCGAAGCCGGCGCCGCGCCGTCGTCGCGCTGCCGCTCCGGCGCCGGAGGTCGCAGTCGAGGAGGCGCCGAAGCCGGCACCGCGGCGACGTCGGGCGGCCGCCCCGGTGGTCGAGGCGGCGGCGGCCGAGTAGCGCGACGGCGGGCTCAGGAGACCGGAGCGACCGCCCGCGAGAGGCGGCTTGCGCCGACCGCTGATACGCCGATCGACACCAGGGCGGCGCCGATGATCGCGCCGCCCTGCCCCGGGTCGATCAGGCCTCGGGTCAGTCCGAGCTCGACGACGGCCGCCGGCACGCCGAGCGCCGCCGAAGCGGTGAGACCGATCGCGATCGGGACGCGGACGGCCGCCGCCCCGACGACGTGGGCGGTGACCGACGCAGCAGCGAGCGCGCCCATGAGCGCGAGGTCTGCGGGGTGGGAGAGGAGCGCGCGCAGGTCAAGCCGCGCGCCGAGGACGACGAAGAAGATCGGCACGAGGAAGCCGTGCGCAAGCCCGCGCACCTGGCGCGTGAGGCGGCGCGGCTCGCCGACGGCGGCGACGAGGAGCCCAGCGGAGAAGCCGGCGACGAGCGTGCTCGTTCCGGCGCGGTCGGCGGCGTAGGCGAGGACGGCGAGAACGAGGAGCGACAGCCGCAGGTCGAGCGCCCACTCGTGCTTGCGCGACATCGAACGCAACGCTCGAACGAAGGGCAGGACGCGGAGGGTGCGTGCGGCAAGGAACGCGCCGACCGCGAGCGCCGTCACGAGGACGCCGCCGATCGCTACGTGCACTGCCCGGGCGGGATCGAGCGCAAGCGGCAGCACGGCGATGGTGGAGACGTCGGCGATCGCGACCCAGGCAAGAGCCGTCAGGGTGGATGGCGCCTCGCCGGCGCCGGCGAGCTGGGGAAGCACGATCGCCGCCGAGCTCGTGGCGAGCGGCAGCGCAAGCACCGCAGGGTGGTGGATTCCCGTGAGGTTGGCGATCGGCACCGCCGTGAGCGTGGCGGCGACACCGGTGATGAGCGCGGCGAGCGCACCCTTGCGGATCGCCGGGCGGAGGGCGGCCGAGCGTAGCGGCACGTGGGTGCCGGCAACGAACATCAAGAACGCGAAGCCGACGCGCGCGAGGAACGCGACGGTCGGCTCGTCTGGGTCGATCGATCGGGTGCCGGTCACGCCGAGCAGCACGCCGGCGGCGATCTCGCCGATCACCACGGGCACCGCCTGCGGCGCGCAGGCTGCAACCAGTGGGCCGGCGAGGCCGGCGGCGACGAGGAGCGCGAGCAGGCCGAAGGTCATCGCGGTAGGGTAGTCGCGTAACGGCGCCGCAGGAACTGCAACGGACGCCCTGGTGCCCTGCTACTGTCCAAGTGCGATGCCGACGCGGCGTTCTTTGCTGCCTGCGCACCGCACGACGATTCAAACGAAAGATTCGCGCATGTACGCCGTCATCGCCCTCGGTGGGAAGCAGTACCGGGTTCGCCCTGGTGAGAAGCTCGTCGTTGACCGCCTTCCGCACGAGGAGGGCGCGAGCTTCGCGCCGCCCGTGCTCATGGCTGGCGACGACACGACGACGGCGATCACCGCCGCTGAGCTCGCCTCGGTGAAGGTGTCCGCCACGGTGAAGGCGCACGTCAAGGGCAAGAAGATCCGGATCTACCACTACCACCCCAAGCACAACTGGTCGCGTCGCGCGGGTCACCGCTCGCACCAGTCGCTGATCGTGATCGACTCGATCGCTGTCTGAGGAGGCTGACAAGCAATGGCACATAAGAAGGGCCTCGGCTCCTCCAAGAACGGTCGCGACTCGAACGCTCAGCGCCTTGGCGTGAAGGTGTTCGCGGGTCAGGCGATTCACGCGGGCTCGATCATCGTCCGCCAGCGCGGCACGCGGTTCCATCCTGGGGTCGGCACCGGCATCGGCAGCGACGACACGATCTTCGCGACGATGCACGGCACCGTCCAGTTTGGGCAGCGGCGCGGTAAGCGCGTCATCTCGGTCGTCGCGGCCGAGGGCTGACCCGGCCGCACCCGCGGTGTTCTCCGACCGCGTCACCATCCACGTTGAGGCAGGTCGCGGCGGCGACGGTTCCCTCGCGTTCCGACGGGAGAAGTTCGTCCCCCGCGGCGGGCCAGCCGGCGGCGACGGCGGCCACGGCGGCGACGTCGTGCTGCTCGCTGAGCCGTCCCTTCGTGACCTAACGGCGCTTCGTTTTGCTCCACACGTGCGCGCAGCGAACGGCTCGCACGGCGAAGGCTCGCAGAAGACGGGCGCGACGGGTGGTCCGGTGATCGTGCCGGTGCCCGTCGGTACCCAGGTGTTTGGTGACGACGGGTCGCTCGTCTGTGATCTCGCCCACGCGGGAGCCCGCGTGGTGATCGCGCGCGGTGGGCGTGGGGGAGCTGGTAACCGACGCTTCACGACGGCGACGCGCCAGGCGCCACGCATCGCTGGCGTGGGCGAGGAGGGCGAGACGCGTACGCTCGACCTGCACCTGAAGCTCCTCGCCGATGCGGCGCTTCTCGGGTTCCCGAACGTCGGCAAGTCGAGCCTGCTGCGGCGCATCTCGAACGCGACGCCAAAGGTCGCTGACTACCCGTTCACGACGATCGAGCCTGTGCTCGGCACGGTGGAGGCACACGACGGGTCGCAGCTGACCGTCGTCGACGTCCCCGGGTTGCTCGAGGGCGCGTCCGACGGCGTCGGGCTCGGTCACGAGTTCCTCGCGCACCTGGAGCGCGCTCGGACGTTGATCCACACGGTGCCGGCGGACGATGTGGAGGCCGACTTCGCGGCAGCGCGAGACGGGTTTGCCGTGATCTGGGGCGAGCTTAAGGCGCACGGGCACGGTCTCGCCGACCGCCCACGGATCGTCGTCTTGAACCGCATCGACCTCGTCGCGCCTGACCTGAGGGCGGCGCTTGTCGAACGGTTCGCTGATGCGATCGCCGAGGACGACGACGCGGCCGACGAGAACGTCGTGCGTGACGCCGAGTCGGGGCGACCGATCGTCATCGGCACGTCGTGTGCGACCGGGGAGGGCATCCCGTCCCTGATCGCGGCGCTGTTTCGCACCATCCCGCCGCTCGAGGCCGAGCCGGTACGGGCCGAGGGCCTCGCCGACTACCTCGTCTACCGCCCTGGGTCGGCTGGACGCGCCGGGTTTCGTCTGTTCCGCGAGGAGGGTGGCTTTCGCGTCAGCGCGAAGGGGATCGAGGAGGCTGCGGTCGGGCTCGACCCCGATCGCGAGGCCGACGCCCAGCGGCTCGGCTCGCTGCTCGAGTCGGCGGGCGTGATCGTCGCTCTTCGCCGTGCCGGGGCGAAGGAGGGCGACGACATCCGCGTCGGCTCGATCCGCTTCACGTACGTCCCCGACACGCGGCCCGAGTGACGGCCAACCGGCCGCCGCGGATCGGCGTGCTCGGGTCGCTCTGCAACCCGCCGCACATTGGCCACCGGATCCTCGCGCTCGAGGCGGCGTGGCAGCTCGAGCTCGACCGCGTCCTGCTCGTGCCGACCGCGCGCCCGGCGCACCGCGCCGCTCCGACGGAGTCGTTCGCCACGCGCATGCTGCTGGCGGCGGCCGCCGTCGCCGGTGACGCAGCGCTCGCCGTATCGTCGATCGAGGCTGATCTCCCTGGCCCGTCCTACACCAGCGAGACGCTGCGCGCGCTTGCCGGTGCGAACCCCGGGGTGGAGCTGGTCCTCCTGATCGGTGCCGACCAGCTTGCGACGCTCGACGACTGGCACGACGCGCCGGTGTTGCCGAGCCTCGCCCGTCTCGCGGTGGCCGCGCGGCCTGGGTTCTCGACCGTCGATGATCCGCGCGTGTCGCGATGGGTGACGATGCCGGCGATCGGCATCTCGTCGAGCCTGGTGCGCTCCCGCGTCGGCGCCGGGCAACCGTTCCGGCACCTCGTCGGCGACGCCGTCGCCGGCGCGATCGACGCCGAAGGGTTGTACCGCGGCACTGTCCCGTCATGACGGCACCTGTTCCGTCCCCGCTCGTCACCGGCGTTGACTTCGTCTCGCTGCCGACCCGCGACCTCGACGCGGCGATGGCGTTCTACGGTGACGTGCTCGGGCTCGAACGCTCCTCTCTGTGGCAACGGCCAGGTCAACCCGCGATCGGCGCCGAGTACGAGACCGGAACGGTCACGCTCGCGCTGATGGTCGTCGCCGCTCTCGGCATTGACCTGCAGCCCCATCGCGTGCCGGTCGCGTTGCGCGTCGACGACGTCGCTGCCGTCCGAGCCAAGCTCGAGGCGCGCGGCGTGATCTTCCGCGGTGACACGATCGACTCGGGCGTCTGCCACCAGGCGATCTTCGCCGACCCGGACGGCAACCTCCTCGACCTGCACCACCGCTACGCTCCGCGTGCTTCACGGCAGGCGTGACCGGCTGGGCAGCGTCCACCACAGGCTGGTTGGCTGTCCCGTGGTACCCTTGCCTGGTGACCGCGTACTCGGAGAAGGACCGCTGATCGAGAAACCCGACCTTGCGCAACGCATCGCGCAGGCGCTCTCCGACAAGCTCGGTGAGGACATCATCCTGCTCGACATGCGCGATGTCGTGTCGTACACCGACTGGTTCGTGATCGCCACCGGACGCAACAAGCGCCAGACGCAGGCGATGGCGGACGAGGTGCGTGTGCAGGTGAAGGCTGCAACCGGGCTCCTTCCGGGACGCGTCGAGGGCCAGAAGGAGGGTGACTGGATCCTCCTCGACTACTTCGACGTTCTCGTCCACGTCTTCACACCCGAGTCACGCGCCTACTACCGCCTCGACCAGCTGTGGGGCCAGGTCCCGGCGATCGAGTTCGCCTCGTAGGCCCGCCCTGACGGGCTACTAGTGGTCTGATTGTGAGATGGCGTGGTCATCCGACTTCCTGGATCGTCGTGCGCTTGTCGGCTCTGCCACCCGTCGGGTGGCTACGCCGCTGAGCTCCGGCGACCGCGCCCCGGCCCGCTCTGCGTGCCGGATCGTGGGCTTCGCGGGAACCTCGCGCGCCGCTTGCCCGCTAGGAGCCGGTCGACCCGCCGCGTCGGGCGCGTCGTTCGACGCCGTTACGCGGGCGCGCCGC
>JANYCN010000040.1 GCA_025360225.1 Actinomycetes bacterium
CGGGGATCAGCGGCCGCGGCCCGACGAGGCTCATCTGACCTGCCAGCACGTTCATGAGCTGGGGCAGCTCGTCGAGGCTCGTGCGGCGGAGGAACGCGCCGAGGCGCGTGGTGCGCGGGTCGTTCGCGATCTTGAACATCACCGGGTCGTCGCCGTCAGCGAGGTAGCGGTTCAGGTGTGCGACCTCGTGCTTTCGCTCGTCAGCGCCCGGCACCATCGTGCGGAACTTCCAGATGCGGAACAAGCGGTCGCGCTCGCCGACCCGCCACTGGCGAAAGAACACCGGCCCGCGCGAGTCGAGCTTGATCGCGACGGCGATCGCCAGCAGCAACGGGCTGATGACGATCATGCCGGGGACGGTGAGCGCGAGGTCCATCGCGCGCTTCAGCAGCCGGTCAGAGCGGCTCAGCAGCATCGCCGGCAAGCTCAGCATCGACATCCCCTCCACCGAGTGCACGTGCGCGCTCGGCGGCACCATCTCGTACAGCCGCGGCACGATGTCGACCTGCACGTCAAGGCCCTTCGTCTGGCGCAACAGGTCAAGGGTGTCCTCGTGCGACTCGCCGGAGAACGCGAGGATCACACGGTCGACGTTCAACCGGGCGACGATCGCCGACAGGCTCCGCGCCGATCCGAGGATCGGCAGGTGGTCAAGCATCGGCGGGCGCTCACGCGGCTCGGCGTCGACGAAGCCAACGACACGAATGCCGTACTCCGGGTGGTTGAGAAACTTCCGCGCGATCGTCTGGCCGACCTGACCGGCGCCGACGATCACCGTGTTCTGCACGTAGCTCGGATGCCGACGACACACCCCCCGCGCCACCGTCCGCGCCAACGAGACGCCGACGATCGCCAGCAACCAGAAGAGAAACAGCTTCGAGAACTCCGGGTGAGCGAGCGCCGTCAGGTAGCTGATCGCCAGCACCATCCAGGTGCCGACGGTCGCCAGGTGAAAGATGCTCCGCACCTCATCGAACGTCGAGTGGTCGTTTCGCTCCTCATCAGCACCGTACAGCCCGTACGCCTTCGCAAGCACGATCCAGACCGGCAACGTCGCGGCAAAGAGGACGATCTCCGCGGTCTGGTCAAAGCGGTCGCCGGGAGCGCCAAGCGTCTTTCCATGCACCCACTCGGCGGCGAGGAACGCCACGAGAAGCGCCACGATGTCAGCGCCGACGAGCGCCCGCCGGATCAGCCAGCCGCGCCGGCGCCGCGTGCCAACCGGCCCGATGAGGGCGTGGTCGGCGGCGGCATCCTGCGTCACGGCGTTCATCGGCGCGTCACGCAGGAGCCCTCGGCGCGTACCCATGCTGGTAGCCGTAGGCATACCCGTACGCGTCATCCTGCTCAGCGCCGGTCAGGATCACCCCGAGCCGCGCCGCGGGGACGGAGGCCAGCAGCCGACGCACCTCGGCCGCCATCGGCCGGCGCAGCACGTTCATCCGTGCCACGAGCACCACCGCGTCGACGCGGGCACACAGCGCGAGCGGGTCGCCGACCTTCAGCATCGGTGGCGAGTCGACGATCACCACGTCGTAGCGCTCGCGCAGGTCAAGGAGGATCTGCGCAAGCGTCGCGGACTGCGCAAACTCGCCCGGGTTCGGCGGGAGCGGACCGCTCGGCAACACGTCAAACACCGTTGCGTCGTCGACGCGCACGGCGTGCAGGGCGGCCGCCAGCTCGACGTGGCCGAGCGCGACGTCCGTCAGCCCAGCAGCGCCGATCAGGCCAAAGAAGTTCGCCACGTAGGGACGACGCAGGTCGAGATCGACGAGGCAGACGCGCCGGGAGCCCGACCGCGCGATCGCCACGGCGACGTTCGCCGCGGTCGTCGACTTGCCCTCCGCCTCGACGGCGCTGGTGAACAGGATCGTGCGGTGCTCGTGATCGAGATCGGCGAACTCGAGGTTCGTACGCAGCAGCCGAAACGGCTCTGCCGCCGGCGAGGACGGGTCCTCCAGCATCACCAGACCGTCGTGGCGCGCCACCGCCCTCGGCGGCTCTGGCACGCGCCCGAGCAGCTGCAACGAGAGGTGCTCGACCACCTCCTCGCCGGAGCGGATGCGCGTGTCGAGCGCCTCGATCAGGAACGCCAGCCCGAACCCGAGCAGCAGGCCGAGCGCGAGACCCATCGCCGTCGTCTTCGCCGGCGTCGGCGCGATCTGCGTCGCATCACCCGCCGTATCGATCACCCGCGCGCGCGCCGTCGCCAGCACCCGCCGGGCAAACAACGCGTCGCGGTTGCCGACCAGCTCATCCAACGCCGATGCCGACAGGCCAGGGGTCTTCAAGCGCTCGTTGATGTCGCGCATCGCCTGGTCGAGCTCGCCCGTCTCGAGCCGCGCGCGGTACGCCGCGTACTGACGCGCCCACTCGTTCACACCATCAACGGCACGCTGCGGGTCGTGGTCAGCGAACGAGAAGACCAGCACGTCGGTGCCGTCCGACGGCGCAACGGTGCCCTTGTCGAGCAGGTCGCCGGCCAGGTCGGGATCGTGCAACGCCTTCGCTGCCGCTGCCGTCACGTCCGGGCTCACCGCGACGATCGCCTGCGTGTCAGCATCGCGCTGTGGATCGGTCTGCAGCGTCGGGTCGTTGCCGTTCGACAGGTTCGTCGTCGCCGTCGCGCGTGTCAGCAGCACGCTCGCGTTCGCCTCGTACACCTTCGGCTGGCGCAGCGAGAAGAAGGCAGCGGCGAGCGGCACGACCATGATCGCGACGACCAGCACCGCCTTGCGTCGCCACGCGATCCGCAGGAAGTCGCGCAGCGTCGTCACTGCCGGGCGCGGCGGATCGTGCGGGTCTAGGTGTGCCGCGGTCATCGGCGAGATTCTACGTGATTCTCCCCGCGGGATCCAGTTGGAAACCGTATCGGCGCCATGCGCCCCCGACGCCGTGCTCGCCGGCAGCGACCTCGCGCAGGGATCCCGCGCCGGAAACCTGCGCAATCCTGTAGCCTGCCTCGGGTGACGGCACGGCGGGCAGCAGGGAGCGGACGGCGCGTGCTACTGGTCGTCGAGAACCTCCCCGCGCCGCTCGACCGACGCGTCTGGCAGGAGGCGCTGACGCTGCGCGACGACGGCTGGGTCGTGACGATCCTGTGCCCACGCGGCGCGTCGCGCGACAGCGAACCGCACGTCGAGGTTGAGCGGATCGCGATCCACCGCTACCCGCTCACCGCTGCCGGCGGCGGCCGGCTCGGCTACCTCCGCGAGTACGCCCAGGCGTTTCGCGCCGTGCTTGGCGGCGTGCGGCGCCTGTCCCGCGAGACGCCGTTTGACGTGATCCAGGCCTGCAACCCGCCCGACTTCCTCCTCCTCGCCGCACGCCTCGCTGCCGGTCGCCGGCCGCGGCTCGTGTTCGACCACCACGACCTCTTTCCCGAGCTGTACGCCGCCCGGTACGGGCGCACCTCCGGCATCGCCTGGGCGCTCGCCGTCGCCCTCGAGCGCCTCTCGATGCGGCTCGCCGCCGTCGTGATCGTGCCGAACGACTCCTACCGCACGAACGCCATCACGCGTGGGCGTCGACGCGCGGACGACGTGTTCGTGGTGCGCAACGCGCCCGACCCGGCACGCTTCGTCGCCGTCGACGCCGACCCCGGGTTGCGGCGCGGACGACGACACCTGCTCGCCTACCTCGGCATGATGGGCGCCCCTGACGGCGTCGACCACGCCTTGCACGCGCTCGCCGAGCTGCGGCGCACGCGCGATGACTGGCACGCCGTCTTCATGGGCGACGGCGACGTGCTGCCGGCGATGGTGCGCCTCGCCGGACGCCTCGACCTCACCGACCACGTCGAGTTCACCGGCATCGTCGGCGACGAGCGCATCGTCCAGACCCTCTCCACCGCTGACGTCTGCCTCGCCCCCGACCCGCGCAACGCCTTCAACGAGCACTCGACGATGAACAAGATCGCCGAGTACATGGCAATCGGCCGGCCAATCGTCTGCTACGACCTCACCGAGGCACGACTCTCGGCAAACGGCGCCGCCGTGTACGCCGACGCCGACGAGCCGGCCGCCCTCGCGCGAGCGATCGACGCGCTGCTCGACGACCCCGCGCGGCGCGAGGCGCTCGGCGCCGCCGGTCGCGAACGGATCGCCGACGAGCTGTCCTGGGCACGCTCGCAGCAGGCGCTGCGCGCCGCCTACGCCCGCGTCGTGCAGGGGTAGTCGCGAACGCGGCGTACGGATTTACATACACCCGTGCAATCCACGGTAGAGTATGCAAATGCATACATCGGAGTTCCGCGTGTACAACGCTCGCTCCCTCGGCGACGCCGTGCGCCACTACCGCCAGCAGGCGGGACTCACGCAGGCCCAGCTCGCCGACGCCGCCGGCATTCCCCGCCTCTGGATCGCTCGTCTCGAAGCCGGCGAGACGACCGAACAGACGCGGCGCCTCGTCGACCTGCTGCGAACGCTCGGTGCGCGGCTCGTGGTGCGAGAGGAGACGTGGTGACCACGCTCGCAGTCTGGAAGGCTGGCGACCGTATCGGAACGATCACCGAAACTCGCCGGGCGCTCACCTTTATCTACGCCCCTGCCGCGTGCGCTAGCGGGCTTGGTAGGCCGGTCATCAGCGTCGCCCTGCCGACGCAGGTGGCGCCCTACCGCGGTGCACGCGTTCGCGCCTTCTTCGACGGCCTCCTTCCCGAGGGCGACACGCGTCAGATGCTCGCCTACGACCTCGGGCTCGACCCCGGCGACGTGATCGGGCTCCTCGCCGCGCTCGGGCGCGACTGTGCCGGAGCGCTCGTCATCCTCCCCGACGACGAGGAGCCAGCGAAGCCCGGCGCCCCGACGCTGATCACCGACGACGACGTTGCCGAGCGTCTGCGGGCGCTTCGCTTCAGCCCGCTCGGCATCGACGAGCGGGTGCGCGTCTCGCTCGCCGGCGTGCAGGAGAAGCTGCTGCTCGCCCGCGTCGGCGACCGGTGGGCGCTGCCGATCGACGGGGCGCCATCCACCCACATCCTCAAGCCCCCGCACCCGTTCCTGCACGGCTCGGTCGCGAACGAGGCGTGCGCGATGCGCCTCTGCCACCACTCCGGCCTTGCCGTCGCCCCGGTCGAGGTGCGCGTCGTCGGTGGCATCGAGGTCCTCGTGATCGAGCGCTACGACCGTGCGCGGCGACCAGACGGGACGGTCGTGCGGCTCCACCAGGAGGACCTGTGCCAGGCGCAGAGCCTCGAGACCAGCCGCAAGCACGAGCAGGCGGGCGGGGCGACGCTGCGTGGCTGCGCGCGCACCGTGCGCGACTGGACGGCTGACCCCGACGCCGAGCTCGACGCGATGCTGCGCTGGCTCACCGCCGTGATCATCGTCGGCAACGCCGACGCCCACGCAAAGAACCTCTCGCTCCTGCACACCGACGACGGCGCGGTGCGCCTCGCCCCGACATACGACATGCTCTGCACGACGGTGTACGCCCCCGTCTCAACGACCCTCGGCATGGCCGTCAACGGCCACCGACGCATCGACGGCGTGCGCGTCGACGACATCGTCGCGGAGGGCTGCTCGTGGGGGATCCGGCCGGCCGCCGCGCGTCGCATCGTTGACGACCTCGTCGCCCGCGCGCCCGCCGCGCTCGACGCCGCTGCTCGCGACACGTCTCCCAGCGCGGAGCTCATCTCCCACATCCACGCACGGGTTGCTGGGATCCAGTGACCAAGCCACCCTATACTCGAGCGATGGGTGACGTGTTTCACGCGGGGATGCGATCCCTGCAGCAACGGTTCGACACCGTCCGTCTCGCCGACCGCATCGTCGAGCGCCGCGTGACCGACACGATCGACGAGGACGATCAGGCGTTCATCGAGGCGGCTGACATGGTCTTCCTCGCCACCGCCGACGCTGAAGGCCGGCCACAGTGCTCCTACAAGGGCGGCGACCCGGGCTTCGTCCGCGTCCTCGACAGACAGACGATCGCCTTCCCGAGCTGGGACGGGAACGGCATGTTCATGTCAGCCGGCAACGTGCTCTGCAACCCGCACGTCGGGCTCCTGTTCATCGACTTCGAGCGCCAGACCCGCCTGCGCCTGAACGGCGTCGCGTCGATCGACCCGGACGACCCGCTGCTCGACGCCTTCCCTCGCACCCAGCTCGTCCTGCGGGTGCGTGCCACCGAGGTGTTCCCCAACTGCCCGCGCTACATCCACCGCTACACGCTCGTCGAGCGGTCACGGTTCGTGCCACACGACGACGGCACACCACCGCCGTCGCCGGCCTGGAAGACGCGCGACTGGTCGCGCGACGCCCTCCCCGCCAACGACCCCGCCCTCCGGCCCGGCACGGAGATCCTGTAGGCGCCTCGAGGCGCGAGAACCCGCCTCCCGGTCCGCGCATCCGGCGCCAGGATCGACGCCCGCCCGAACCCGTGCTAGCATAGCCTCACGGCATGCGTTTCGCAGCTCCAGCTCGTCGGTTCACCTGGTCTCGAGCCGTACGATGGGTCGTCGCACCGGCGCTGCTCGTGGCGTCGTTGTCGTCCAACGCGCTCGCTCGCACGCCCGACGACCTCGGCCCGTACGGGTACACGTGGAGAGCTCTCGTGTCGCTGCCCGATGCCGCGCACACGCTGATCGCCGACGACTGGTCCGTGCTGCCCCTGCCGACGTCCCACGACGACGGGGCCACCTGGAGCGCCGGGTTCGAGCCGAACGACGCCGTCACCGCCTTCCTGGCGAGCCGGACACACCCCGGCACGGTCTGGATGGGGACACTGCGCGGTGACATCTGGACGTCCACCGACGGCGGACGTACCGCAACGGGGCCCGGGCACGTTCCGGGCGGGCCATGGCTCTCCGCGCTCGGTCGCCGCGGCTCGATGTTCGTCGCGCTCGAGGGCTCCGGGCATCTCGCCCGGTCGACCGACCTCACGCACTGGACGGTCAGCGCCTTCGCCGACGGCTCCTACGACGCCACGGTGACCGAGGACGGCGTCGCGTATGCCGTCGACTACGCCGCCCGCACCATGCTGCGCAGCACGGACGGTGGCGCGACCATCACGACGGCGGATCTCGGCGCGGCCCTCTTCCCATGCCCAACCTTCGCGTTCGGGAGCGGGCGTACGGCGGCCGCCGGCGTCGTGATGGTCGACGACTGCGGCAACGTGTGGCGTTCCGCGAACGGCGGCGTGAAGTTCTCGCTGATCTCGAAGATGCCGCAGAACGACCCGCGCTCCGTCGCGATCGATGCGAGCGATCCCGCGACGATCTACGTCTCGAGCCTGAGAGGCACAGCGGTGTCGCACGACGCGGGCATCACCTGGTCTGACCTCCCCAATGCACCGGCGAACGCGATCCTCGAGGCGGACGCGACCCGTGGCGGGGTCGTCGACGTTCTGACCGACAGCGTCCTTAAGGCGACGTACGACGGAGGCGCCACGTGGCGCGAGATCGGCCCTCATCTGACGGCGCCAGGCTTCGTGCGGAGCGTCGCTCGAACCGCGACCGCAATGCTCGCCGGGACAACGGACGGGGTCAAGGTGCGCCCGAACGGCGCCTCGACCTGGCACGACGCGACGGGGCTCGGACGGGTGCCGGGGGAGGTCACGAAGCTCCTGGTCGACCCGTTGCGGCCCGACGTGGTGTTCAGCTCCGGCCTGTTCCGGTCCACTGACGGCGGCGAGACGTGGGCAAGGCCGGGAACGCCGATCGTCGCGGCAGACTTCGCGCTCGACCCGTCCGCGATCGGGTCGATCTGGGCCGCCAGCGACACGATGTTGGCACACTCCACCGACGACGGGGCGACGTGGAAGCACCTCCCGCTCGACGCGCTGCGACTGGCCGTCGTCCACGGGCAGCCGCAGACCATCTTGCTCGCGCGGAGCGACGGAGGCGTATGGCGCTCAACCGACGGTGGGGAGACAGCGTCGATCGTGCTACCGGCGAAGCTTCCGTTCCGCGGGTCGTGGTACGCCGGTCCGCAGGTCTTTGCTTCGCCGTACACGCCAGGGCTCGTGCTCGCGCAGACCCCAACATACGAGTACCGCAGCACCGATGGAGGCCTCACCTGGTCGCCACTCCTCGTCCAGCTCCGGCTCGATCTCCCACCGCAGTTCCTGCCGGGCGGCACGATCCTCGCGATCGACGTGATCGGCGACGTTCTTGCGTCGCCGGACGGTGGCGTGACCTGGACGACGACGCCCGACCCGACCGATCCGTCTGGAGTCCTGACCTCGTTGCGCGGAATCGCGATCCTGGTCCCCCCTCTACCATCCCCGTTGGCCGTCGCCAGGGCCGACCGGCCGGTGGCGCTGGCCGCCGTTCCCGTCGCAAGCTCCGTCCCGCGCGTGCTGACGGTCCGCCGCGGCGTCCGCTCCCGGCTGTTCCGCGGCGTGCTCGCGCGCCTGCGCTACTACGATCGACCGGTGGCCGGCGCATCGACCGCGGTGATCCGGGTACGCGTCGTCTGTATGGAGCCGCGCACGCGCTACTGCGGCGGCTCCGTCACCGTTCGCCAGAACGGCGAAATCGTCGGGCAGACGCCGTTCACCGTGCCGCCGTCCCGCCACAGGCACACGTACACCGTCCGCGTTGTCCTGGTCGGCGCGATTCGTGGCGCCGCGACCGTCGAGCTGCGCGCCACCCTGCCGTGGCGGTCGGCCCTGCGCGCGAGCACCACGGTGCGGCTGTAGGAGGCCGTGCACGGAACGCGCCGCGAACCTTGCTGGAGCTCGTCTTCGCGGACAACGACGCCAGACGCGTCGTGGTCGACGCCCTGAACGACGCCCCGGTGCCATGGTGCGGCAGCTGGCCGACGAGTCCGTGACGACGAGCGAGCTCGTGCGACGGGCGCTCCACGCGTTCCTCCAGGTCGCCTGACGGAGTCCCCCCGCGCGGTCCGGAGGGGCCCACCGCCGCCGCACGCAACGCCGCCTTAACACGACTCCCAGGGCGGCTGGAGGTGGGCGGCTTACAACATGGTCATGAACTCGACCAGAACACGGATCGCCGCCGCGGCTGCCGCACTCGCAGCGACGATCGGCGTCGCGACAGCGATCGGCCAGTCCACCGCCGCGCGCTCCACCTACGCATCAGCCGCCACGGCAACCACGACGACCGCGGCGAGCACGACGTCGACCGCGGCGGCAAGCCAGGCAGCCGCCTCCCAGACCCAGGCCGTTTCGGCGGCTCCGACGACGGCGACGAGCTGAGATGCTGCTCTGGTCGCTCGCCCGCGCCAGCGCCCTCACGGCGTACGGCGCCTACACCCTGGTCGTGACGTGGGGCATCCTCGTCGCCGCCCGCGCCTTCCGCCCCGCCGCGCCGGCAGTCGCGCTGCACCGGTTCCTCGCAATGCTCGGCCTCGTCGGCGTCACGACCCACATCGCAGCGCTGCTCATTGACAGATACGCGAAGGTCAACGTGCTCTCGCTGGTCGGCATCAACACGACATGGGGGATCCGCGCCGGCTCGATCGCGCTCTGGCTGATCATCGCGATCCCCCTCTCCTTCCGGTTGCGAAAGGCAAAGCTGATCTCCCAGCGCGTCTGGCGCCGCCTCCACTGGTTCTCCTACGCCGCCTGGATCTCGATGCTGGTGCACGGCATCGCCAGCGGCACCGACACCCCCTCCCCCTGGGCCGCCGCGCTGTATGCGGGCAGCGCCGGGCTCGTGGCCTCGGCCACCGCCTGGCGTCTGCTGCGCCCGACCAACATCCCGGCGCTCGCGCGCCGCTGACACGCTCGTCCACTCCCGTACGACAACCCAACGCAAGGAGCACACCACCATGGCACGCATCACCACCACCCGCCGCGGCGTCACCGCGCTCGTCGTCGGCATCGCCGCCCTCGGCGCAGGCGGAGCCGCGTACGCGGCGACCCAGCAGACACCCGCGCAGCAGAGCGCCGCGATCGCAACCGACGCCGCGACCCGTCTCGGCGTCAGCTCGGCAACCCTCACCGGCGCGATCAAGGCCGCGATCGGCGACCAGATCGACGCTTCCCTGAAGGCCGGCACGATCACCGCCGCACAGGCGACCGCCGCCAAGGCGCGCCTCGCGGACGCCAACGCACCGCTGTTCGGGCCTGGCCCGGGCATGCGTGGCGACCACCGCGGCGGCCCCGGTGGGCCTGGCGGCCCGGGCGGCGGCCAGCTCGAGGCGGCCGCGGCCAAGTACATCGGCATCACGCCGGCCGCGCTGCGCACCGAGATGGGCACCACGAAGTCCCTCGCCGACGTCACGAAGGCGCACGGCAAGGACGTCGCCGGGCTCAAGGCCTCGCTCTCCGTCGGCGCCCCCGCCGGGCTGATCGCGCACCTCGACGAGGAGATCAACGAGGTGCACAACGGCCAGGGCCACGACGGCCCGCCGCCGGCCGGCGCACCCGCTCCTGCCGCCCCGACCAACTAGCGCCCGACGCGACCGGCGCCCCGGACCTGCCATGCTCGGACAGATGGAAGAGAAGCCCCGGGGCGCCGCGCGTCGCGTGCTGGTCGTCGACGACGAGCCGTCGATCACCGACGCCGTCGTCACGGCGCTGCGCTACGACGGCTACGAGACGCGCTCCGCCGCGACCGGATCCGAGGCCGTGGTGGAGCTCGACGTGTTCTCCCCCGAGCTCGTGATCCTGGACGTGATGCTGCCCGACCTCGACGGCCTCGAGGTCGCCCGCCACATCCGCGAGCGGCGAGAGGTGATCCCCGTGATCTTCCTCTCGGCGCTCGACCAGACGGACGACAAGCTCGCCGGGCTCGCGCTCGGTGACGACTACGTGACGAAGCCGTTCAGCCTCGCCGAGCTGCTCGCCCGCGTCGAGGTCGTGCTGCGACGGGCCCGGATCGGCGAGCAGCGGCTCCTGCGCTTCGCCGACATCGAGCTCGACGAGGACACCCACCGCGTCCGCCGCGGCGGCGTCGAGGTCGACCTCTCCCCCACCGAGTTCGCGCTGCTGCGGCTGTTCCTGACCAACCCACGCCGCGTGCTCTCGAAGGCCCAGATCGTCGACCGCGTCTGGGGGGACGACTTCCGCGGCGACGAGACGGTCGTCGAGACCTACGTGTCGTACCTGCGGCGGAAGCTCGATACGGGCGACGCGCCCCAGGTGATCCAAACGCTCCGTTCAATTGGCTACGTGCTCCGGGAGCGCTCGTGATCTCGCTCCGCACCCGGCTCGTGGCGATCTGCGCGGTGCTCGCGACGCTCGGCCTGCTGCTCGCCGACGTCGCCACGTACCGCTCGCTGCAGAGCTCGCTGATCGACCGCGTCGACGCGACGCTGGCGCAGGCGAGCGGCTCGCTCGAGCACGCGCCGCCCGGCGACGGCGGGTTCGGTCGGCGCGATCCCGGCTTGCCGGGCGTGTACGCGGAGGTGCGCGACGCCGGCGGCTCGCACGTGCTCGACACCGGACCGCCACCGCCGGGCGAGGCGCGTCCGACCCCGATCGTGCCCGCCAACCTCGTGCCGACCGCGCTCGGCGTCGCCTACCGCACCGTCGGGGGCTACCGGCTGCGGGCGGAGCGGGTCGGGCAGAGCGAGACGCTGATCGTCGCGCTCCCGCTCGCCGACACCGAGCGAACCCTCGACCGGCTGTCGAGGATCGAGCTCGTCGTGTCGCTGGTGGTCGTCGGCGCGATCGTCCTCGTCGGGCTCGGGCTGGTGACCGTCGGGCTCCGCCCGCTGCGACGGATCGGCGCGACGGCGGCGGCGATCGGCGCCGGCGACCTCTCCCGCCGCGTCGAGCCGTCCGGCGGGCGCACCGAGATCGGCCAGCTCTCCGCGGCCCTGAACGCGATGCTCCACCAGATCGAGCAGTCGGTCGCGGCGCGCCGCCAGTTCCTGTCGGATGCCTCCCACGAGCTGCGGACGCCCGTCGCGGCGGTTCGCGCCTTCGCCGAGCTGTTCGACCGCGGCCTGCGCGACCACCCGGAGGATCTCGCCCGGGCGATGGCCGCGATCGAGCGCGAGTCGAAGCGCATGTCGCTGCTGGTCGATGACCTGCTGATCCTGGCCCGGCTGGACGAGGGGCGGCCGCTCGCGCAGGTCCCGGTCGACCTCGTCGCACTCGCGCAGGAGGCCGCGGAGACCTCCCGGGTCGTCGGCCCGGCCTGGCCGGTGATCGTCGAGGCGGGAGCGCCGGCGACGGTCACGGGCGACCCGGATCGGCTGCGCCAGGTGCTCGACAACCTCCTCGGGAACGTCCGCACGCACACGCCGGCGGGGACGACCGCAACGATCAGCGTGCTCCCGGACGGCTTCACGATCGCCGACGACGGGCCCGGGATGGACGCCCAGCACGTCGACCGCGTCGCCGAGCGGTTCTACCGCGTTGACGCCTCGCGGACGCGCAACGCCGGCGGGAGCGGGCTCGGGCTCGCGATCGCGTCCTCGATCGTGGCCGCCCACGGCGGAACGCTAACGATAACGTCGAGCCTTACCGTTGGGACGACGGTGTGCGTCACGCTCGGAACGCCGTAGCCTCCGGCCACGGAAGGTCGATCGGCGCCACGAAGTCGCGGCCAAGGAGCGGCGCGACCCAGCGATCGCCGTCGATCCCACCCCCGGTGCGCTCGCGGAACTCCGCGCGCGCCTCCTCCAGCAGCAGCGGCTGCGTGAGCAGGTCGACGAGCGTGAGCGCGATCGTCCGCGCCGCCGTGATCACCGTCGGGTCGATGCAGGCCGGGAAGCCGCCGATCGCGTTCGAGACCCAGGGCGGGTAGGGCGTGCCAGCGGGGTCGGCGGCGAGCGAGCAGCGCCCGACGTTCAGGCGCACCGTCGGCGCGTGCCAGGTGTACTCGACGTAGTCGTCCGAGGTGAAGCTCCGCTGCCAGGATGGCAGCTGCTGGCGCAGCTCGGCCTCCGCGTCCTCGGGAGCGATCAGCCGTGCCATCGTCGGCTCGACCGGATCCTCGACCCGCGCCAGCCCGAGGGTGTCGCGGATCGCGTGCAGGAACGCCCGGGCCTCCTCCCCCCACACCGGCGCGCCGACCGTCGCGAGGTTCGCGTACGTGGCGTGCGCGAGCGTCCGGTTCGGCAGGCCCGGCCACGTGCGGGAGACCCAGCGGCGTGTCACGCTGCACGACGTGAGCCCGGCGACGTGGTGGGCGTTGCGCTCGAGCGCATCGGCGATCCGGTCGGCCATCGCGAGCGTCGGAACGCGCCAGGAGTACTGGATCTGGCCGATCGACGGCGGCAGGTTGTCCGCCGTCGCCTGGCCGGCGACGAGGATCGCCTCGTTCATCGACCACGACCCGGTGTGCGCGAGCACGCTCTCGCGCAGCTGCTTGGAGATCTGGTACATCAGCGTGACCGCGTCGATCGCCCCGGGCGCGCGCGCCGCCGCGTGGGCCTGCGGGATCGGCGCGCCGTCGGAGGCTCCCCACCGCTCCGGCTGCTCGACCTCGAACGTGTACACGCACGAGGCGTACGCGCCGCAGAGCGTCTCGAGCCGCACCGTGTTCGTGTACGGCAGCATGTAGGCCGGGTGGAAGCTGACGGCCGCGTCGAGGTCGTCGTAGTAGCCCTTCGCGGCGTGCACCGGCTTCGAGCCCTGCACCTTCTCCGCCGGCTCGCCGAACACCACCAGCGTGCCAGGGATGTCGTGGCGCTCGATCGCCGCCCGCGCGGCGAGCGCGCCGCCGAGCGCGCCGACGCCGAGCGCGGAGTGCGGGTCGGTGTGGCCCGGCGCATGACGCGTCGTGCCCGCGCGCGGTTCCTGCCGGGGCACCGCGGCCTGCGAGTTGCCGGGCACGGCGTCGTACTCGACGTACGTCGCGACGACGGGCGAGCCGCTCCCGTACTGGGCCCGGAACGCCGTCGGCATCCCGCCAGTGCCGGTCTCCACGTCGAAGCCCTCGGCGCGCAGGACCGCGACGTGGGCCGCGGCGCTCTCGTGCTCGCGCCACGCCGGCTCGGCGAGCTCCCAGATGCGCCGCGTGAGGTCGGAGAGCGCGCCAGCGCGGGCGTCGACGTCGGCGAGGGCGGTTGCACGGGCGTCGTGGTGCATGGGGTCAGCGCACCTTCCTGGAGCCGCTCGTGGCGGCGGTCGTCCCGGCCGTGTTCCAGGCCGTGGCCCGGCAGGCGACCGCGCTGCCGCGGTCGGCCCGGGTGAGCCTGTAGGTCGTCGAGATGGCACGGGCGATCCGCTTTCCGGCTCGCAGCCAGGCGTACGACACGCTCGGCGCGCGGTGCCACGTCGCGAGACACCGCAGCGTTTCTCCGACCCGCGCGCTGCCGGCCGTGGTCGCGCGCCCGACGAGCGACGGGCGGGTAACGAGCGCTGCCACCGGGATCGAGGCGGTGGACGGAACCATCACCGATCCTGCGGCGTTCGACGCGGTCACCCGACAGCTCAGCGTGTGCCCGGCGTCGGCGACCGCAACCGGGCGCGCCCGGCCCGTGCCGGCGATCAGCTTCCGGTCGCGCAGCCACGCGATCGCGACGCCGTGCGGCGCGATCTGCCACACCGAAACGCAGCGCACCTCGCCGCCGACGAAGCGGTCGCCAGCGACCAGGACGTCGGTGGCGACCGGCGCGCCGTAGGGCGCCAGCCCGACCGTCACCTGTTCGCTGGTCGCGGTCACCTGGTCGCTCGGCGACGTTCCGACGACGGTGACCGCGCACGCGAGCGAGCGGCCGGCGTCCGCGGCGGTCGCCTGGTAGGTGCTCCCCGACGCGACGATGGTGCCCTCACGCAGCCAGATCGTTGCCGCGACGGTGGTCGCCCCGCTCCACGTCCCCGGCGCGCAGGTCAGGACCGTGTCGACGGCGATCCCGCCGCTGCCGAGCATCGTCCTCCGGATCTGCGGTGCCCTGTAGAGGACCGGGTGCCCGGCAGCACGGACGCGAATCGGCCGGGACTCGACGATCTCCACCCCGGCGATCCCCGTCGTTCGAGACTGGCAGGAGAGGAGGTGCCCGACGTCGCGGGCCCTCGGCGCGTACGGGACAGCACCGCTCGTGGCGAGCGGCTTCCCGTCCAGCAGCCACGTTCGCACGACGCGCGTCGCGAGCGAGTCGCCGCCTCCGAAGCAGGTGACTGCGTCGCCCTGCGTTGGCGTCACATCGAGGGTCGGCAGGACAGCGGGCTGGGTTCCGGAGGGCGCCTGCCACGGGAGGACCAGCGTCGCGAGGGAGCGCTCGGTCGTGACGCCGGCGAGCGTCGTGAACGCGACGCGGCAGGCGAGGACGCGGCCAACGTCCGCGTCGTCGAGCACGATCATCGCTCCCTTCCGCGAGCCGTCGAGGACCCCATCCCGCTCCCAGGCGATGCTGACGGCCGCGTATCCGGGGGCCAGCGGGACGCTGCAGGTCAGCGTCGATCCAGGTGTCGACGGGACGCCCGAGGCCCTCAGCTGCGGCAGGATGCTGGTCGTCAACGGCGCGCCGACCACGGGTGGAAGGAAGACCGGCGCAGCCGGTGCGTCCGTGGTGCCGGCGGCGTTGCGGACGGTCGCGGTGCAGGACAGGGCGTGGTAGGCGTCATCGATCGTCGTGCGGTGGTCGGCCCCCTTCTCGCCGGGGATCTCGACGTCGTCGCGGAACCAGCTGATGTCGACGATCGCCCCGTCTGACGAGTCGCGACTGACGGAGCAGGTCTCGCCACCGGCGGTCGGGTCGACACGCACCTGGGGTGCCGGACGAGCGGGCGGAGCGACCCGCACGGCCGGCCCTGCCGCGAAGGCCGTGCCGGCGGCGTTGCGCTGGGTCGCCTCGCAGTTGAGCATGTGCCCCTCGTCCTCGGGCCGGATGAGGTAGCCCGACCGCGACTCGCCCGCGACCACCGTGCCGTCGATCTTCCAGTCGAACACGACCGTCACGTTCGGGAGAACCGGCTGCGGGCACTGCACGACGGTGCCGACGCCGGGGGGGCCCTGGAACGGTCCGATCACGGCTGCAGGCGGGATCTCGACTGCCGTCACCGTGACTGCCGGAGACGTCTGCACGACCGTGCCGGCCGCGTTCGACGTGCGGCCGCGACACGCAAGCTGGCGCCCGACCGCGGACGGGGGAAGGGCAACGGTCGGGCCTGCGCCGACCACGGTCCCGTCGAGCGTCCACTCGACGACCGTCACGTCTGCCCGCCCGGTGACCGCGCCGGTGTTCCCGCAGGTCGCCGACCCGGACGCCACCGCGTCCACCACGAACGGGACGCCCGCGGCACGCGGCGCGGCGAGCGGCACCGGCGTGATCGCGGCTGACGTGGCCGACGCCGACGTGCCGCCGAGCCCGTGGGCGACGCTGGTGCACGTCAGGCGGTGTCCGACGTCCGAGGCAGTGACGAAGTGCTCGCTCGCCGAGGCGCCGGCAATCGGTCGCCCGTCGCGGCGCCAACCGAACGTGAAGGCGACCGTGATGTCGTTGCTGGCGACCGAGCAGTACGTCCAGTCACCCGGCGTGACCGCCGGGCCAACCGATGCGATGCTCGGCACCACCGGCCGCGGACGCACCAGCGGTCCGATCGTCGTCGGCGGCGACGCGACCGTCAGCGAGTAGCCATAGAGGTCGTCGTAGGTGACGCTGCAGGCGATGGTCGCTCCGGCCATCGCGGGCGTGGTCGCGAGCCAGCCCGAGTGCGCGCCGACCACCTCGCGGCCGGCGACGCTCCAGGTCGTCCAGCCAATCACGTACGGGCCTGCCAGCAACGGACCGGAGCAGAACACCGTCGAGCCGACGGGGAGGCCCGGAGCGCCCGCGACCGTCGGCGTCGCGGAGGGGTCGACCAGCGCCGGGGGAGCGGCCGCGACGATCGCCACCGCTGCCGTAGAGAGGTCGGGCGAGGTCGCCCCCGGGAGCGACGCCGACACCACGCAGGCGATCGTGTGCGTGAGGTCGCCGGCGAGCACCGTGTAGGTGCGGCCCTGCGCGACCGCGCGACCGACGTCGACGCCATCGCGGAGCCACCGGATCGAGAGGAGCGCCTGCGGGTCGTCCCACGCGCCGGGGTCGCAGGTGATCACGCCCTGCGGAATCGGGCTCGGTGCCGAGAGCGTGGGGCCGGTCGTCGGAAGCGGCGAGCCGGCGGGCGCAACCATCACCGCCGGCGACGCGCGCCGGTCAGTCGTCCCGTCCAGCGCCAGGGCCTCCATCAGGCACTGGATCGTGTGTCCGACGTCGGCGACCTGGACGAGGTGGAGCGAGGGCGTGAAGATCGTGGCCATGTTGCCGTCCAGGACCCATCCGACCGGATACTGGCCGATCGCGCCACTCCACGCCCCTCCAACACAGGCGATGCGCATCCCGGGCCGGACGAGGATCAGGCCGTGTCCGGACTGATCAGCGGCGCTCGCGATGATCGGGAGCGCCGTGTTCGTCGGTGCCGCGACGGCCGTGGTGGGCGCCACGAGCACGAGTGCCGCGAGCATGCCCCCGATGACGCGACCGCAGCGTGCCACCTAGCGCACCTTCACGGAGCGGCTCGTGGCGACGGTCGTCCCCGCGCTGTTCGACGCGGCGGCGCGGCAGGCGAGCGCCTTGCCGCGATCGGCGCGGGTGACCTTGTGGGTCGCCGAGGTGGCGCGCGCGATCCGCGTCCCGTCGCCTGGCGCAAGCGGCGAGCTGACCGCTGCGATCCCCGGCGCCACGATCGTCGGACGGGCCAGCGGAGCGACCGTCACGGCCGGCGAGGCGACGACCAGCGACGCGCCCGTGATGTCGACATGTGTGACGGTACAGGAGACGCTCGCGCCGGCCAGCGTCGGAAGGACCGCGAGCCAGACGGAGCTCGCGCCGGCCACGGCGTGGCCAGCGAGGCTCCAGCGCGTCGAGGCGCTCGGGTACGGGCCGGCCAGCATCGGCCGGACACAGAGGAGCGTCGAGCCCACGGGCAGCCCGGGTGGGCCGGCGAGCGACGCCGTCGCCGAGTGGTCGACGAGTGCGAGGGGAGGGGCAGCACCGATCGACACCGCCGGCGTGGCGACCTCGGGGGAGGACGTCCCCTGGGCCCTCACCGCGCACGCGATCGTGTGGCCGGGATCGCTGCCGAGCACGGTGTAGGTGAGGCCCTGCGCGACCGCGCGGCCGATGGTGACGCCGTCCCGGAGCCAGCGGATCGAGAGCGGCGCGCGCGGCCCGTCCCACGTGCCGGGGTTGCAGGTGAGCACGCGCTGCGGCTGCGGGTTGGGCGCCAGCAGCGACGGGACGACCGTCGGGATCGGCGACCCCGCGGGCACGACCGTCACGGGCGGCGAGGAGCTGGTGCCGATGGAGCCGAGGTCGCCGATCGCCCACATCAGGCAGTGGATCGCGTGGCCGACGTCGCCGGACGCGACCACGTACGTCTCCGCCGAGCCGACCGACGAGCCGTCGTCGGGGTACCAGCCGCGGACCACGGCGCCGTACGTCGCACCGCTCCACGTCGCCCCCGCACACGCGAGCTGCATGTCCGGCCGGACGAGGGCGCGAGCGGCGGTCGGGTCGTTGACATCGGCGACGAACGGGGGCGTGAGGTTGGTCGGAGAGGCGACCGCCGCACATGGCGCGAGGGGCGCGAGCGCCGCGAGCGTTCCCCCGATCACGCGAGCGTTCCCCCGATTACGCGAGCGATCATCGACGACCCCTACGACTTGCGCTTCGCGGGCTTTCCCAAGTCGACCCACTCCGCCGGCACCGGCTCGGTCGGCGGGCCCTGGTAGCGCGCACCGGCAAGGAAGCTGCGCACGATCTTGCCGCGACCATCGTAGGTCGTCACAACGAATCCCGGATGCGTCTCGCTCTCCCCCACGGCCTTCGCCAACGAGTCGGCCTCGGTCGCCCCCGTCGCCACGACCCGGCCCGAGCGGGCGACGCACCAGCGGTTCGGCGCGGCCGACGGCTTCGGCGCTACCTTCGTAACGCCGGCGCCGGCGACGGAGCGCGTCGCGGCGGCCGCGCGTGGCGTCCTCGGCCCCTGCACCGCAACGCCAAGGCGGAAGCGGGCGATCACGTCGCGATCGTCGCGCACCTCGATCTCGCCGCTCGCCGTCTCGCTCAGCTTCTTCGCGTACGCCATCACACGGTCGCGGGAGCCGGAAAAGCCGACCGACGACGAGCCGGTCGCAAGGGTGTAACGGTCAGACATCATCTATCGCAGGGTAGCCGCACCCGAGGACGTCCGATGGGCCCGGCGGCGTTGTGCCACCGGGCCCATCGGCTCGAGCGCCAGCGTTCTCCGAGAACTAGCCGACGACCGAGATCGGAGCCGGCTCACGGTCGACGACGAGCGCCGCCGGGACGGCGAGCACCTGGGCCAGCGTGCTAGTGCCCGCGATGCGGATGCGGATCGTGACCTCGTCGCCCGCCTTGATGTCGGCGAACTGGATCACCGAGCTCTTCTTGTTGTTCCAACGCACCAGCTTCGAGTGGACGTCCGTGACGAACGTCTCATCCTGCGACGCGCCGAGCATCAGCTTCAGCGCGCGATAGTTGCCGTCCGTCACGTGGAGCGCGATCGCGCCGTTCGCGCCCGGCGTCGCCTTGCCGCGGAAGACGAACACCGCGCCGGACTGCCTGCCAGCCGAGTCGACGACCTTCGTCGCCGCGATCGCAGCAAGATCGGCCCACTTCGAGCCCTGCGGCGCCTTGATCGTGACCGTCACCGGGTCGGTCGCCTTCAGCGCGTCGCTCGCAACGGACACCATCTTGCCGGCGACAACGCCGCGGTACGCCGTGCCCGAGCCGACCTTCACGACGAGCGGCTGCACCACGCCGATGATCGCCTTCAACGCCGGGCCGTTGCCGCCAGTCGTCTGGAGCGTCAACGACATCGCGTTCGGACCAGCGTCAGACGCGAGCGTGCCGCTCAGCTCGAACGACACGGTCTTCGCCGCGCGATGCGTCGCCGCATCGGCAACCGCTGCGATCGTGAGCGCCGCGCCAACCGCCGCGACCGTGACACCTACATGCTTGCGAATCGAGAACACGAGCTCCTCCAGGAGGTGAGCGGGACGCCCTACTGCGCCCAGACCGAACGCTACGAGGCGGTCGTGAGCGAACTCCGACCCCCGTGTGAACGTTTTGTTTGGGGTCCGTGCGGGGTTCGTGTGCTGTGGGCGCGGTGTAGCGCGGGACCCGGCGCGACAACGCGCGCGATGCGCGCGGGTCCGCGCGCCCGGCTCGCAGCGCCGCACGCGATCGTTCGGGCATGGGACGCCCCCTCCGCGTCGAGCGCGCACCGTACGTCTACCACGTCACGACCCGAGGAAACTCGGGCGATCGCCTCTACGTCGACTCGAGCGACTACGAGCGCTGGCTGACGATCTTCGGTGACGTCGCCGAGCTGCTCGGCTGGCGCGCTCACGCCTACTGCCTGATGCCGAACCACTCCCACCTGCTCGTGAACGCGCCCGCGGGGACGCTCGCAGCCGGCATGCACCGCCTCAGCTGGCGATACGCCCTCGAGACGAACCGGCGATACGACCGCTCGGACCACCTGCATGGTCGCCGGTACTGGGCCTCATGCGTCGACTCGAAGGAGTACCACCGCCGCGCCGGGCTGTACATCCACCGCAACCCCCGGTCGAGCGGGATGGTGCAGCACCCGATCTCCTACCGGTGGAGCAGCCTGCCCGCCGTCGCGGGCCGCGCCCCCCGGCCGTGGTGGCTCGACGAGACCGCCATCCTCTCGCCGTTCGCCCGCGCCGAAACGCCCGGGACGACCTACCTCCAGGTCGTCAACCGCGCCGACACACCTCCCGATCGGCGGGCGGTGCTCCTCGCAACGCTCCTCTCCCGCGGGACGGCGGGGATCCGGGAAGCGCTCGACGCGGACTTCACCATCAGCGATATCGCCGGCGCCCTCGGGATCCACCGAACCACCGTCCACCGCCGGTTACGGGAGACCCTGTAAGGGCCTACACGGCCCGCAAGGCCTCGGTCGGTGCAAGACGCGCGGCGCGCACCGCCGGGTAGAGACCCGCGATCGCGCCGACGAGGATCGACGCGCCGACGCCCGCCCCGACAGCGGTGAGCGGCACGACGACCTGCTCGTGCTGGCTCGAGGCGTAGATCGCCGTGACGATGCCGCCAAGCGCCACCCCCGCGACACCACCGAGACCCGCGAGGACGAGCGCCTCCGTGAGGAACTGGCGGCGGATGTGGGGACGCGTCGCGCCGAGCGCGCGACGAAGACCGATCTCCGATCGGCGCTCGAGGACGCTGATCACCATCACGTTCGCGATCCCGACGCCACCGACCAGCAGGGCGACGGCGCCAAGCCCGAGGAGGAGAGACGTGAACGTCGCCTTCGCCGCGGCGCGCGCCGCGAGGGCGTCGGACGGGCGGCTGACGTTGACCTCCTCCGGGTGCGCCGGGTTCACGCTCGGCGCGAGCACCGACTCGACCTGGTCAACGTAGTCGGTGTTCGCCCGCACGTAGATCGTCGTCGGCGAACCGTCCTGGGCGAAGGCCGACGCCGCCTCGGGGTAGCCGATCAGCGCCGACCGGTCGATGTCCGGCGCCAACGGAAGCGTGTTCAGGATACCGACGACGCGGAACACCTGACCGCCAAGAAACACTGCGCTGTCGGGTCCGACTGACCCGATCCCGAGCCGCTGCGCAGCGATCGCGCCCAGCACCGCGACAGGGTAGTGCGACGTCGCGTCGTTCAAGAACACGCCGGAGACGAGCGAGCCAGCGAGCGGCGTCAGAAGGTCGGGCCTCGCAGCCTTCACGGAGATCCCACCGGTCTCGCCAACATCGATGTACCGCGACCGACGCACCGTCGCCGACACGCCGGCAACGGAGCTCACCTGTTCGACAGGGTTGATACGGGCCGCGAGCTTCTCGGATCCCGGCGGCAGCTCGGCGTTCCCGCCGCCGAAGTTCTGCCCGGCCTGCACCTGCAAGAGGTTCGTGCCGAGCGCGTCGAGCTGCGCGAGCAGACCAGCCTGGCTCGAGCTCGAGATGCCAAGCACGGCCACCATCGAGGCGATGCCGATCGCGATGCCGAGCGCGGACAGCGCAGCGCGCACGCGCCTCGTCCGCAGCCCGAAGGAGCCGACGCGCAACAGGTCAGCCGCAAGCAGCCGGCTCATGCCGCGGTATCCGATTCGACGCGGCCGTCACGCATCGTGATCTGACGCCGCGCGACGGCGGCGACGTCATGGTCGTGGGTGATGACGACGACCGTCGTCCCCTCGGCGTTGATCTCCTCGAGCAGCGCCATCACCTCGCGACCGGTCGCGGTATCGAGGTTGCCGGTCGGCTCGTCGGCAAGCAGGATCGCCGGTCGAGCGAGCAGCGCACGGGCGATCGCCACCCGCTGGCGCTCGCCACCCGACAGCTTCGACGGCGGGTGATGCAAGCGGTGCCCCATGCCGACGCGGCGCAGCGCGCGCACCGCGAGGCGACGGCGATCACGCAGCGCCACGCCCGCATAGAGGAGCCCGTCGGCGACGTTATCAAGCGCCGACGCACCGTCAAGCAGGTGGAACTGCTGGAAGACGAAGCCGATCCCCCGCGACCGCAAGCCCGAGAGGGCGCTGTCGGAGAGCTCGGCGATGTCGACGCCGTCGATCGTGAGCGTGCCGGTGCTGGGCCGGTCGAGCGTCCCCATCAGGTGCAGGAGCGTCGACTTCCCCGACCCGGACGGCCCGACGATCGCGACGAACTCACCACGCTCGAACGTGAGGTTGACGTCGCGCAGCACCGTGAGCGGCCCCGGATACGTCTTCGACACACCCTCGATCGTCATCGCGGTCATGCCGGAACGAGCACCTTCGCGCCGGCCGCAACGGCGTCTGCCGGCTGGGGCGTGACCTGCACGTAGCCGCCGGCGGCGAACATGCCAGCGGTGACACGGACGAGGTGCGTCCGGGCACCCCCGTCGGATACCTCGACGGCGAACGAGCCGTCTGCGAGCGTCAGCAACGCGTTCGTCGGCACGGACAGCACGTGCGCGACGCTCTGCGTGACGAAGGAGAGCGTGATCGGCGCCGTCGCGAGTCCCTTCAGGCTTGCGACGGCGGGCACGGCAACGGTGACCGTGACGGTGCTGCTCGCCGTGGAGGACGACGACCCCTGCTGGTTCTGGCTACCGCCCTGACCGGAGCCGGAGCTCGAGCTGGAACTGGACGTCGCCGCCGCCGTTCCGACAGCAGTGACGGTCGCCTTAACGGTGATGCCAGACGGAAGCGAGGCGTCGACCTTCTCACCGACGTTCACCGTCGCGGCGTCCGAGGTCGACAGCGACACCGTCGCGATGCGCTGCGTGTCGGTGACGGTGACGATGCTCGCGCTCGCAGCATCGCCGACGGTTGCCGACGAGGCGATCCGCACCTTGCCAGGCGAGTACACGACGCGGCCGATCGTGATCGTGCCGTCCTGCGTCAGACCCCAGTGCGCCTCGAAGGCGTTCACCGCCGTCGTCGTGTTTGCATCCCACGTGGAGTCGACGGACATGCCAGACGGCGCGAAGCCGAGCGCCTTCAGGTTGCGCTCGAGCTCCAACACGTCAGGTCCAGCGGTGACACCCGCCTTCAGCGCGCGGTACATCGGAAAGGAGCCGTACAGGAGCACCGTCGGCACCTCGTTCACCGCAAACAGCCGACGTCCGCGTGTGATGATCGTCCCGACCGCCGCGACGCGCGTCACGACGCTCGCGGTCGCTGTCGACCCCGTACCGCCGGCGCTCGCCGAGCCAGAGCCAGAGGTCGCGGTCGATCCGAACGAGCGGCTGTCGCCGAACCCGATCGTCCCGTCGTAGGAGGCCGTCTCGACGAGGTCGCGGGTCGCGACGTCCGCGAGCGCGAACGTCCGTTTCACCGTTGCCGCGCCGGTCGCGCTGCTCGAGGCCTTGTGCGTCGCGAGGTACGTCGCCACGACCGCGGCACCGACCAGGACGATCACGCCGAGGGCAGGCAGGAGCCTTCCTCGACGCGGCAGGTCGAACGCCTCGTCGAGCTGTTCCACCGATGTCGTCATCGTCAGCCCGGCCCGCCGAAGCCGCCACCGAAGCCGCCACCGAAGCCGCCACCGGAGCCCGGCGGGCGAGCGGCAGCGAGGATCGACTGGCACGCGGTGCGTGCGGACTTGAACTTCGGGTCGTCACGGTTGATGCCGCCGAACGGCCCGCCACGGTCACCGCCAGGCTGACCAGGCGCCGCGGCGCCCGGGGCGGGAGGCGCACCGAAGGTCGGATCAGGCATGTTGAAGCCGTGGGCGCGAACGCACTTCGCGAACGCGAGCAGCGCGTCCTGCTGCTTCTGGCGGTCGGCCGGTGAGAACTGCGGACGTGCCTGCCGGAACAACGGCTGGCACGCGGTGATGGCCTTCGCGGTCAGCGGGTCCTGCCGGTCGAGCCCACGCAGGCCCTGCAGGCGGACGCCGCCGTTCGCGTCGACCGTCGGATCGGGGAACGACTTGATGCCGTTGTCACGCATGCACTGCGCGGCCTTGAGGAGGATCGCCTCGCGCTCGGCGGCCGTCTTCGGTGCAGCAGCCGAGGTCGTCGAGCCACCGACCAGCGAGGGCGAGCCACCCGTCGAGGAGCCGGCCGTAGCGATCGCGGCGACGCCGGGGGTGCCAGCTGACGACCCGCCACAGCCAGCTAGCACGGGAATGGTGAGAGCGACGAGGCCGGCGGCGGCCCTGCGGCTGATCTGTGGGGAGATGTTCACACCCACAGGATGCGCTAGCGGTGTGAACGACGGGTAAGAGTTCGCGCGCGAAGGTCGCGCAGGACGATCGCAGAAGGCAGCAGGAACGCGACGAGCGCACGCAGCAGCGACCGTCGCTCGCCGGACTCGCGAGCGGCGGCGAGGTACAGCGCCGCGGCGGAGCGTCGCCTCCCCGCCCGCTGGTGCATCTCAGCGCGGTACAGGAGCGCCCAGCGTCGATCGAGCTCGACGAGCGCGTGGCGGCGCGCGATCACGCCGAACGCCTCGTCGATCGCCTCGACGCGATGGCTGCGCCCGCCCCGTGCGCGGCAGTACGCGACGCCGTCGCCCGCCACGGCGGTGAGCGGCGCCCGCGCGGCGAGCCGGATCCACAGCTCCCAGTCCTCGAGGACCGCGAACGACTCCTCGAAGCCGCCAACCGCGAGCAGGAGCTCGCGCGCGACGATCACCGTCGAGCAGCCGGCGACGAGCGTGTTTCGCTGGCGAAACGACGCATCGGCGGGTGCCGGATAGCGCCGGATCACCCGACCCCGCCCGTCGACCAGCCGCGCACCGGTCGAGCCCCAGCCGCCCGTCGGCGTCGCGCGCAGCAGCTCCGCGAGACGGTCGGGCGCCAGCCAGACGTCGTCGTCGTCGAGGAACGCGATCCATCGAGCAGACGCCACCGCGACGCCGGCGTTGCGCGCAGCGGCGGGCCCGCGCGGCTCATCGTGACGCACGAGCCGCACGCCAGCAGGTGCGGCGGCAGCGACAAGGGAGCCATCGTCGACGACGATAACCTCCACCTCTACCTGAACCTGAGATACCACGGAGGCGATCGCGCGCGCGAGCGCCACGGGCCGGTCACGCGTCGGGATCACCACGGAAACGTCGGCCACCGCGGTAGGCTTGCACACCGCGATGCACCGTGTCTCCGTGATCATCCCCACCCGAGGTCGCGCACAGCTGCTGTCGCGCGCCCTCGACCCGGTGATCGTCGACGACGGGGTCGCCGAGATCATCGTCGTCGTCGACGGGCCGGACGATGACACCCAGCGCGTCCTCGCCGCGATCGCCGCGCACGAGCCTCGGCTTCGCGCCGTCACCGGCCAGGGACACGGCGCTGGCGCAGCGCGCCACGCCGGCATCCGAGAGGCAACCGGCGACGTCGTCGTGCTGCTCGACGACGACGTGATCGCGAGCCCGGGCCTCGCCGCCGCGCACGGCGCGTGCCACGGCAACCGGCGCCAGATCGTCGTCGGCCGCCTCGTGCACGCCGCCACCAGCGCCCCTGACCGCCTGTACGCGGCGACCTACGATCGCTGGTGGCAGGAAGCGAGATGCGACGCCGACGAGGCGCTGCGACGCCTGTGGCTCGGCAACGCGTCGCTACGCCGGGTCGACGCCCTCGCCGTCGGGCTCGACGCACCAGCGATGCGCGGACGACGCCACGAGGACCGTGAGCTCGGCCTACGGCTCGCCGCAGCAGGCTTCAGCGCACGCGTCGCGCCCGATCTCGTCGCCGAGCACGCCCACCACCGCACCGCCGCCCAGCTCGCGGCCGACTGCCGCGCCGAGGGCGCCGGGCTGCGCGCGCTCCATGGCCTCCACGGCCTAGCGCTTCCCCGCGGCCTCCCCCTCCCCCGCCTCACCGGCCGTCTCGTGACGCCGCTCGCAGACCGGTCGATCATCGCCGCCCGGGTGCTCCGTCGAGCGGCGATCAGCGAAGGTGCGCGCGGATGAGGCTCCCGGCGACCGTGATCGTGCCAACGATCGGACGCCCTGCGCTCCTCGCCGAGCTGCTCGCCTCGATCGCGCGCGGCGACGCGCTGCCCGACGAGGTCGTGATCGTCGACCAGTCCGGCGACGACCACGCAGGCCTTACCCTCAACCAACCGTTCATGGTTCGCGTGATCCACACGACGCCGCCGAACATCGCCCGCGCGATGAACGCCGGGCTCCGCGCGGCGCGCAATGACCGCTGCCTGATCACCAACGACGACATCACCGTCGCGCGAAGCTGGTTGCGCCTGGCGTGCGACCTGCAGGACGCGCCGAGCGTGATCGCCACCGGGCGCGTGCTCGCCGGGGGAACCGACCACCGCCGCGTGCCGTCGGTGATGCTGAACGAGTTCGCCTGCGACTACACGACGCCCCAGCCTTGGGGCATCTTTCCTGGCAACTGCGCCCTCAACCGCACCGCCGTGCTCGCGCTCGGCGGCTTCGACGAGCGCGACGGCTTCCACATCGCCGCCGAGGACAACGACCTCGCGTGGCGCTGGCTGAAGGCCGGGAACGTCGTGCGCTACCGTCCCGAGCTCGTCGTCTGGCATCACGACTGGCGCAGCGAGGCGGAGATCGCGCGGCGCTTCCGCGAGTACGGCGCCGGACAGGGCGTCCTCTACGGCACGCACCTCGCCCGCGGCGACGTCGCCATCGTCCGCTTCGCGCTCCGAGACATCGCCCGCGGCCTGCGCGGTCAGCTTGCTCGGATCGTGCGCCGCCGCCCACCCCACACCGACTGGCGCCAAGGGCTGATGCCAGGCGTCCTCGTCGGGATCATGCGCGGCGCCCGCGCCGAGCTCAGCGCGCGACGAAGTCGATGATCACCGGGCACGACTCGAGGCCGGTCGCCTCGCGGATCCGGTTCTCAAGGTAGTAGGCCCAGTCGGCCTTGATCAGCTTGCGGTCGTTCACGGTGATGCGAAACCGCGGCGGCCGGGTCTGCACCTGCGCGCCGTAGATCAGCTTCAACCGGCGGTCACGCACGAGCGGCGGCTGACGGAAGTCCGTCGCCTCCTTCAACACCCGGTTCAGGACCGGCGTCGAGATGCGGCTGGTGTAGCGCGCGTAGACCTCCTCGATCGTCCGGATCAGACGCTCCAGACCACGGCTCGTCACGGCGCTCGTGGTGACGACGATCGGCCGCTGCCGAAGCTTGATCGCGAGGCGTTCGCGCAGGTCGTCGAGGTCGATCTCCTGGATGTCCCACTTCGCCACGACGACGATCGTCGCGCAGCTCGCCTTACGCGCCTCGTCCGCGACGTGCAGGTCGTGGTCGGTCAAGCCCTCCGCAGCATCGACCAGCACCAACGCGACGTCCGCCTTCGCTGCCGACGCGAGGCTGCGCATCTCGCTCCAGTACTCGACGTCCTGGCGGTGCTTTCGCATCTTCCTCAGGCCAGCGGTGTCAAAGAGCCGCAGGGTGGTCTCGCCGACGACGAGCCGCGTGTCGATCGAGTCGCGCGTCGTGCCGGGAATGTCGGAGACGATCGCGCGCGGCTGACCGATCAGCGCGTTGAACAGCGACGACTTGCCGACGTTCGGTCGACCCATGATCGCGACGCCGATCTCGTTCGCGACGCGCTCCGGATGGTCGGCTCCATCGATCGCGTCGAGCCGCTCAAGGATCAGGTCGAGCAGGTCACCGGCGTTGTTGCCGTGGATCGCCGAGATGGCGATCGGCTCGCCGAGACCGAGAGCATGCAGGTCGGCCATCGCGACCGCCTCGTTCTTCGGGTTGTCGACCTTGTTCGCGACGAGGATCACGGGGATCTTCGATCGGCGCACGATCTGCGCCACCTCCTCGTCACCCGGCGTCAGGCCAGCGCGTGCGTCGACGAGGAACAGCGCGAGATCGGCCTCGGCGATCGCCACCCGAGACTGTGCCGCGACGTCCTTGCCGAACGCGTCGTCGCTCGCAAGATCGATGCCGCCGGTGTCAACGAGCCGGATCGTGCGCCCGTTCCACTCGCACTCAAGCTCCTTGCGGTCACGGGTCACGCCGGGCTCCTCGTGCACCACGGTGTCGCGACGCCCGGTGAGGCGGTTCACCAGCGTTGACTTGCCGACGTTCGGGTAGCCGATCACGGCGACCGTGCCGGCGATCCGGCGCAGCCCCTCATCGTCACCCTCAGGGCCATCCTGCCCGCGGCGTGCGCGCGCGCGTGGTGGCTCGCGGCGCGCGCTCACGACGCCTCCACCGCTGCACGCGACACCGGCGCGACCGCCTCGCGCGGCCGACCTGCCGACTCCGCGGCCTGGATGAACGCCTGCAGGCCGCGCAGCTCTTCCTCCAGCGCGGCGGCGATCGTCCGGTACGCCTGCGCGCCGCGACCGGCCCGCGTCACGTCGATCGGGGTACCAAACGCGACCGTCGCCGGCGCGAACGGGTTGCGACGCTGGCGGTCAGTTCCCTGGATACAGGCAGGGATGATCGGCGCGCCACCGAGCACCGCGAGCATCGCCGCGCCCGTGTGGGCCTCGCCGATCGCGCCAGACGACTGACGGGTACCCTCGATGAACACGCCAAGCAGGTTACCCGAGCGCAGCACGTCGCGCCCCTTGACGATCGCCTCGCGGTCAGGTCGGCCGCGATGCACCGGGAACGCGCCGGTGTGCGGCATCGCGCGACGCACCACCGGGATCGTCCACAGCTCGGCCTTCGCCATGTACCGCACCGAGCGCGGCGATGCGAAGCCGAGCACGATCGGATCGATCCCGGCGATGTGGTTCGCGGCGAGCACGACGGGTCCGGACGCGGGGATGCGATCGCGACCGTACACCTGCAGGCGCATCAACGGCGCCCACCACGACTGCAACGCGATCCGCGCGAGCTTCCACGTGCGCTCCGCCGGCCAGACGCGGAACTCGTCGCCCGGTGCTCGCACCACGCCGCTCACGAGCGCTCCCCGACGAGCGTCGCGATCCGCTCAACGACAACGTCGACGGCGATCCCCGTCGTATCGACGACGACGGCGTCAGCGGGGACGCGTGTCTGCTCCGCGTCACGGCGGTCGCGCTCGAGCGCGTGCACCGTTCCCCGCCGGCGCGCCCGCTCGTCCGGGTCGGCCTCGAGCCACACCTTCAGCTCGGCCTGCGGCCACACGACCTCGCCGATGTCGCGGCCCTCCGCGACGGCGTCGCCCGCCGCGAGGAAGTCGCGCTGTGCGCCGCGCAACGCCTCGCGGACGGAGACGGTGCGCGCGATCGCCGACACCGCCTCGTCAACGGCCGACGACCGGAGACGGGGATCGTCCGCGAGCACGCGCCACGCACCGCTTGCGGCGACCGTCGTCGCGTCCGGGGCGCCGTCGAGCACCGCGAGGGTCACCGCGCGGTAGATCGCGCCCGTGTCGAGGTAGCGGTAGCCGAGCCGGTCGGCGAGGAGCCGCGCGACGGTCGACTTGCCGGCCCCCGCGAGCCCGTCGATCGTGACGACCATCACTCGCGCTCGCGAACGGCGACGGCGGCGGCAAGGATCTCGCGGAACCCCGGGAAGCTGACGGCGATGCACGCCGGGTCGGTGACGCGCACGCCCTGCTCGGAGTGGAGCCCGGCGATCGCCCCCATCATCGCGATACGGTGGTCGCCCTGCGGATCGATCGTGCCACCCCGCAGCCGGGCCGGAACGCCGCGGATCTTCCAGCCGTCGCTCGTCGACTCGATGCGCGCGCCGCACGCCGTCAACGCCTGCGCGACGGAGGCGATCCGATCTGACTCCTTCGCCTTCAGGTCCTCAGCACCACGCACGACCGTCCGCCCGCGTGCGCAGCAGGCAAGCAGGGCGAGCAACGGCAGCTCGTCGATCAACGACGGCACGATCTCCGGCTCGATCTCCGTCGCGATCAGCTCAGCTGCGCGCACCTCGATGTTCGCGATCGGCTCCCCGGCCTCGGTCAGGCGACGATCGAACACCGAGATGCGCGCTCCCATGCGCTCCAGCACCGTGAGCATGCCGGTCCGTCCAGGGTTGATGCCGATCCCGCGCAGGAAGATGTGCGACTCGGGCAGGAGCGTCGCCGCTGCGATCAGGAACGCTGCGGAGGAGATGTCACCCGGAACCTCGATCCGGTCGAGGACCAGCCGCTCGCTGCGCTGCACCTCAACGCGGCCCGGGAACCGCTCGATCCGCGCGCCGGCTGCCATCAACAGGCGCTCGGTGTGATCGCGCGAGGTGATCGGCTCGATCACCCGCGTCGTGCCGTCCGCCGCGAGCCCGGCGAGCAGCAGACACGACTTGACCTGTGCCGAGGCGACCGGCGGCTGGTAGTCGATCGCCGCGAGCGGGGCGCCGGCGACGACGGTGAGCGGTGCACGGTCGTCGGTCGTCGTGATCGCGGCGCCCATCCGTGCCAGCGGCTCGGCGACGCGTCGCATCGGCCGGCGGCGGAGCGACTCGTCGCCGTCGAGGACGAACGTCCCCTCCGGCTGTCCTGCGAGCAGGCCAGGCAGGAGACGCATCAGCGTGCCGGCGTTGCGGGCATCGATCGGCTCGGCCGGGGCGCGGAGCCCGCGCAGACCAACGCCGTGCACGACGAGCTCGCCATCGCCAAGGTCGTCGATCCGCACGCCGAGGCTGCGCATCGCGTCGCGCGTCGCCAGGGTGTCCGCGCTCGGCCCGAAGCCCGTGACACGCACGGCACCCTCACACACGCTGCCGATCAACAGGGCACGGTGCGACACGGACTTGTCGCCGTTCACGCCGATCTCGCCACGCAGCGCTCCGGCGGGCTGCACGTGCCATTGATCGTTCATGCTTCTCCCGTTCCCGTCGCGATGCGTGTCGCGATCGCGCCGTAGCCCTGCTCGTCCAGCACCTGCACCGCTCGCTCCGCCGCCTCGGCACCGACCACCGTAACCTCGATCACGCCACCGCGGTCGGGCGACATGTGGTGCAGCACGAAGTCCTCGATGTTGATCCGCGCGGCGCCGAACGCCTGAGCGATGCCAGAGATCGCACCCGGCCGGTCAGGCACGTGCACGCGCACCCCGTGCAGGTCGCCGCCAGCGTCGGGGAAGGCAACGTCAAGGGTGCGACGCCTCGCCGAGGAGGCCTCGCCGATCCACCGCGCGAGGAACCCGGCATCGGCCCGTTCGAGCGCGCCGAGCACCTCGTCGAGGCGGCGGCGGTGCTCGCGCAGCGCGTCCGCGAGCGCCTCGCGGTTGTCGAGAAAGATGTCGACCCAGATCCGCGGGTTCGCGCCGGCGACACGCGTCATGTCGCGGAACGAGCCGCCCACGGCGGCGAGCGGGTCGTGACCGTCGATCGTCGCAGAGCCGGCCTGCGTCGCGAGCACGTTCGCCATCACGTGCGGCAGATGGCTCGTCAGGCCAACGAGGCGATCGTGCGCGCCCGGGTCGATCGCGACCGGACGGGCACCGATCTGGGCGACGAGCTGGTGCAGCGCGGCGTAGCGCGCCGGGTCGGTGTCATGCACCGGCGTGAGGAAGTACGTCGCACCCTCAAACAGCTCTGGCCGCGCCGACGCGGCACCGCGTGCCTCCGATCCGCAGACCGGGTGACCGCCGACGAAGCGGTGGCGTTGGTCGGCAGCGACGGCCCCGACGACGTTCGCCTTCGTCGAGCCGATGTCCGTCACCGTCGCTCGCTCGGGCGCCGCTGCGAGCACCTCGGCGACGGTCGCGGGAAGCGCCGCGACCGGCACGCAGACGACGACGAGATCGGCGTCCGCGCAGGCCTCGCTGACCGTCGCGAAGGCCTCGGAGACGCACCCACGCGCGCTGGCGGCCGCCACCGCCGAGGGATCGGGGTCGTACCCGACCACGCAGGCGCCGGCCCGCTCGGCCAGCGCAAGGCCCAGCGAGCCTCCCATCAAGCCGAGGCCGACGATCGCAACGCGCACGCCCGTCAGTGTGCCCGAGGAGCCCGGCGGCGACTCCGATGACGCGCGCTCAGGTCACCGTGTCGACGAGCACGACGACGAACGGGTCGCCACCGGGAGGGGAGACCTCGAGCGCGATCCCGTAGCGCCCCGCCATCGCGACGCCGTCCCAACGGGCACGCAAGACGCCGTGGCGCATCGACCTGACGGCGACGGCCGGACGCCCCATCTGCATGTCGAGCATCGCAACCGTCGCGTCGACCGTGGCGTTCACCGGCCGACCAGCCTCGGTCACGCGGACGGTGAACGACAGCGGCTTCCCGACCCGGTTCGGCGAGAGGCTCACCCGCACCTCGTAGCGCTCGTGACGCGCCGTCGTCGCGACCCGACCAGGCCCAACCGCAACCGTGACGACGGCGGGGCCCGCCGCGGTCGAGGCAGCCCTGATCGGCGGCGCCGCGACCGCCTCGGGCTCGCTCGCGCCGACGCTGCCGCAGCTCGTGGCGAGGAGCGCTGTGAGCCCGAGCGTTGCCGCCTCGGCGTACCACCGGCTCATGCGCGGAAGCGTGCCGTCAGGTGCTCGAGGCCGTCGGCGGTGCGGGCGAGCGATTGGGCCGCGGTCGCGATCTCCTCCGCTGACCGTGCCGCCTCCGCTGCCGCAGAGGACGCTGCCGAGGTCGATGCCGATGTCCGGTCGGCCAGCGCAACGGCGTCCACGAGCGTGTCGACGGTCGTGCGCGCCGCTCCGGCGATCTGCCCGAACGCGCGCCCGGTGTCCTCGGAGGAGCGCGTCGCCTCGGAGACCTGCGCCGACGACGCGCCCGCCGCGGTCACGGCCTGGCGCGTCGCGACGACGATCTCGCCGATCAGGTCGCCGATCGACCGTGCGGCCTTCTGCGACTCCTCCGCGAGCTTTCGCACCTCGTCGGCGACGACGGCGAAGCCTCGCCCCTGGTCACCGGCCCGCGCCGCCTCGATCGCCGCGTTCAGCGCCAGGAGGTTCGTCTGCTCGGCGATGCCGGAGATCGTCGCAACGATCGCCGTGATCCGTTCCGACTTGTCGCCAAGGTCGCCGATCACCGAGGCCAGCCCGTCCGAGGCCGACGCCACCGCGGCCATCGAGATCGCTGCACCAGCAGCGGTCGTCTCGCCGTCCCGCGCGAGGTCACCCGAGAGCACCGCGGCGAGACGCGCCGCCTCGACGACCTCAAGCTGGTGCCCCGCGTCGGTCGCCACGGTGTCGATCTCGTTCGCGATCTCCCCGACAGAGGCGCGCGCGTGATCTGCCGTCGCAACGAGCTCCTCCGAGGCCGAGGCAAGCTGGCGCGAGCTGTCCTGGATCTCTCGCACCAGCACGCCGACGCTGTCGGCCATCGAGTCGAGAGACGTGGCGAGGCGCCCGATCTCGTCGGCCTGGTCGATACCTGAGCGCGCCAGCAGGTCGCCGTCGGCGACGCGTCGGGTCGTCGCCTCAAGCGCCATGAGGGGCCGGCGGATGCTTCGACTGATCTGGAGGGCGAGCAGAACACCGATCAGCAGCGCCATACCGGAGAGCGCCGCGCCGACGACGAGCGCGATGTCCTTCGTTCGTGCAAACGAGACCGTCGTGCCTTTCACCTGCGTGCGAGCGATCTCGCTCAGCGTCGCCGCATCGTTCGCGACGTTCGTGTACGTCAGCCCGGCAGCGTCAACCGCGAGCGACCGCGCCTTCTGCGCGTTCCCGGCCTCCTGCGCGGTGAAGACGATCGCGTCGATCTGCTTCAGCGTCTCGAACTCGTCTGTCAGCTTCGTCATCAGCACCTGCTCGCGCGGCGAGCGCGCACGTCGTGCGAGCTCCGCGACGGAGTCCGCGAACGCCTGCTGCGCCTCGAGCGCGCCGGCCTTGCCGCGCCCGTCGTTGAGGACGTAGGCGTACAGGTTCGAGATCAGAGCACCACCGGTCGTCGCGACGTCATCGGCCGCCTGCGCGGTCGGCGCCGCGTCGTTCGTCACGGCGTCGCCAGCGTCCGACAACGTCATGACCGACCAGGTAGAGCTGAGCCCGAGCGCCACGAGGAAGACGAGGACCGTCCCAAACCCGAGGGCGAGCTTGCGACCGATCGAGAGGTCATGCAGCAGGCGACGCATCTCAGACCAGCTTCAGGTTGAAGGCGGCGTGCTCGGCACCGATCGTGACGTCGACCGTGTAGTCGTGTCCGGCCGGCAGGTCGGCGTTGTTGCCGTAGTGCAGGTCGGGCGGGCCGACGATCACGTCCTGCATCAGCGTCATGACGATCGGGAAGCTGGCACCAGCGGTGTGATCGGTGACGTTGACCAGCGGGTGAAGTCCCTGCATCGGCTTGCCGGTCCGCTGCGAGTAGACGTGCGCCTCGAAGTGGCGGCTATCCAGATGGATCGGTGCCATCAGCCCCTCGAGGATGAACTCGCCCTCCGCCGGCTTCTTCGTCGCCGCCTCCGCCGGCTGGTACATCTGCTCTGGCGGGACGATGTTCATCACGACGACGTAGGTCGCCGTCTCGGCGATCTTCGTCGCGCCGACGTTCGCGTAGATGTTCTCGCTCGTCGTCGCCGAACCGCCACATCCAGTGGCGACGACGGCGATGGCGGTGAGGGCGATCAGGGAGAGCGCTCGCACAGGGACTCCATTCCTCGTTCGGCGTGCGCACCATCATCGGCAGATGAACGCCGACCGATAATGGTGGGTTTCGATCTACCGCTCAGGGAGGCGGAGAAGCCCGTCGCGCTCCTTCGCCGTCAGGTGGCGCCAGTCGCCCGGGGCAAGGTCACCGATCCGCAGCGGCCCGAAGGCGATCCGCCGGAGCGCGCGCACCGGATGGTCGATCGCCTCGCACATGCGGCGCACCTGGCGGTTTCGTCCCTCGTGGATCGTGATCTCGATCACGCTGCCGGCGGCGTCACCCGTCAGGACGCGTACCTGGGCTGGCGCGGTCGGACCGTCGTCGAGCTCGACACCACGCGCGAGACGCGCGGCCTCGTCCGGCGTCACCTGGCCGGTGACGAGCGCGCGGTACGTCTTGTCGACGCCGAAGCTCGGGTGGATCAGCCGCTGCGTCAACGCCCCATCGTTCGTCAGCAGCAACAGGCCGGTCGTCGTCAGATCAAGCCGGCCGACCGGGAAGATCCGCACCGGAACGTCCAGGAGGTCGAGGACCGTCGCGCGACCGCGCTCGTCGCTCGCCGTCGTGACGTAGCCCGACGGCTTGTGGAGCATCACGTACACCGGCCGCTCGACCCGCACCGGCGCACCATCAACGGTCACGACCTGCCCGGCCGTGACCTGCGCGCCAGCCGTCGCGACGAGAACGCCGTCGATCGCGACGCGCCCCTCGGCGATCAACACGTCCGCCCCGCGCCGCGAGGCGACGCCGGCCTGCGCGAGGTAACGGTTGAGCCGGGTTGCGTCGGACACGACCGGCATCGTATGGTGGTGTGCGATGGGAGCGGCCCAGCCGACACCGAAAGCGCTCGTGCTCACCGTCGTCGTCGGCGCGCCGGCGCTGCTCACGGCGTTCGCGTTCGGCTTCGGCTCCGACGTCGCTTCCTGGTGCGCGCCGTGGTCGATCGTCGGCGCGGCGCCGTTCGTCGCCGGGCGCCGCCTCGCGCTGCCCGTCGTGCTCGCCCTCGCGTCCGTCGCGCTGCTCGCCGGCGCGGCACCGCTCGCCGGCCTCGTCGCCGGAGCGATCGCGGGCGCGCTCGCCGACCGGGGAGCGCGGCCGCTGGTCACCCTCCCCGTCGTGTTCCTCGGCGCTGCGGCGTCGCTCGGCGCCCTCGCCGTGGCTTTCAGCTAACCAGCAGCAGCGACAGGGCGGCCCTACGCTCGCTCTGCGGCGACGGCCTGCAGGCGATCGCGCAGCGCGTCCGGATCAGCCTCGCCGGGGACGATCTGATCGAGCGCGGGCAGCGATGCGCGACCCTCGGCGAGCGAGAACACCCGATCGAACACCGACGTGGTGCGGTACAGCACCGGCGCCCCAGGCGTGTCGCCGCGGCCGGACTCCTCGATCAACCCACGCTCGGAGAGGCTCGCGACGGTGCCATCGGCGGAGACGCCGCGGATGCGGGCGATCTCGGGCCGCGAGACCGGACCGGCGTAGGCGATGATCGCGAGCGTCTCGAGCGCTGCCTGGCTGAACGGTCGATCGGGGGAGCGGTCGAGGAGCCGTGCGCATGCCATGGCCGCGGCGTCGGCTGCACGCAGCGCGTAGCCGGATGAGACGCGCTCGAGGACGACGCCCGAGCGCCCGTCGGCGTGGCGCTCACCAAGGGCGTCGAGGGCGCGCTCGACCGCCTCCGTCGAGCAGTCAGCGGCGTCGGCGAGCTGGGCGAGCGTGAGCGGCTCGGAGGCGACGAACAGGAGCGCCTCGACGACGTGCGTGAGCTCAGCCATCAGGCGACCGCCTCGCTCGCCTCGCTGTCGAGGGCCTCGTCGCGGTCGAGGAGCAGGCCGGCGGCACGGGCGATGCGGATCGGCGCGAACGGGTCGACCTGCGCCATGCGCACCTCGCCGCGCTTGTAGAGATCAAGGAGCGCCCAGAAGGCGACGGCCTGACCCATCCGATCGAGACCGGCGCAGGCGTCGTCGAACGTGAAGGTGCCGCGCTCGTCGAGCAGCCGCCGGAACCGGTCGAGGAAGTCGCGCACCGGCAAAAGGCGCTTCGGCAGGTGCGCAAGGTCGGGCGACGGCGGCGGCGTCAGCAGACGCGTGAGCGCGGCAACGAGACCTCTCGGGTCGCCGGCCGGCAGCGGCTGGTCGCGTGGTCGCGGTGCGCGCAGCGCCGGCGGCGTCGTTCGGAACAGCCGGGCACCGACCTCCTCACGACGACGACGCAACCACTCGGCAGCGGCGCCGGCGCGCGCGTACTCAGCGAGACGCGCCGCGAGCTCCTCGGCGGAGGCGAGCGCGTCGTCAACGTCCTCGAGCTCCTCGCCCGGCAGCAGCAGACGGCTCTTCAGCTCGCACAGCGCCGAGACGAGCACGAGGAACTCGCTCATCGCCTCGAGATCAACGCTCGGGTCACTCCCAGCATGCTCGACGTAGGCGACGCAGATCTCGGCGACGGCGACCTCCGAGAGCTCGACGTCATCACGCAGGACCAGCGTCAGGAGCAGGTCGAACGGCCCGGCGAACAGGTCGAGGTCGAGGTCGAGGTTCAGGACCGACTGCGACGCCACCGACGGAGCCTACCGGTCCGACCGGACGTGACCGCGGACGCTCAGCTCAGGCAGCCGCGCCCATCGCCCGCTCGAGCCGCTCAAGAAGCTCGTCGACGGCGGTGATCTGTGGCACGAACGTGAAGTTGAAGCCCTCAACGCCGCCGATGATCAGCGACGAGCGCATGAAGACGACCAGCTCGTCGCCCTTGCCATCGTCATGCAGCCGCTCGAGCAGCTTGCCAAGCATGTCGACCTCGAGACGCGGCGGGTCGGGCTCGAGCTCCATCCCGGTCAGCATCGTGATGCCGTTCATGTAGGACGCCGAGAGGATGTTGCCGACCTCGCGCAGCGCGGAGCGCCCCATCTCGTCGCTCATGCTGACGCCGAGCAGCGAGCAGAGGCGGTTCGGCGCGTCGCCGGTGAAGACCAGCACGACGCGGCCGTTGTTGCCGGCGATCGGCGTCTCGACGAGCGCCGAGGTCTCGAGCGGCGAGCCGAGCATCGCCGTCGCCTCGGATGCCCGCACCAGCATCGCCTCGGAGAAGCTCAGGTCGACCTCCTGGGCGATCATTGCCGAGAGCGCCGTCGCGGCCTGCCCCGAGCCGATGTTCGCGACCTCGCGCAACGCGCTCTGCTGCATCGCCGTCAACGACGACGCGATCGAGGGGGCCTCGAAGATGCCGACGACCGCCGGCAGGTCGAGTAACGGCAGGATGCCCCCGGACTGATCGATCAGCGCGCCGGTGCAGAAGGGACTGCTCGCGAGCGCCGGCAACGGCGTGCGCGGCAGGTCGCTCTGCCCGATCAGCTCGTTCACGGCGAGCGCCATCCGCCGGCCGCCGATCCAGACGATCACGGCGTCCGTCGGCTCGTCCGCCCAGAGTCCCAAGCGGTCGGCGACCCGATACAACGGCAACGACTTGCCGCGAAACAGCACGCAGAGCGTGCCGCCGACGTTGTGGATGCGGTAGCTCCCCAGGCGGAACGTCTGCTCGACGTGCGACATCGGCAGGGCACACGGGACGTCGCCGACACGGACGACGAGCGCATGAACGGTCTCGGACATCGCGTTGCTCCGTCAGTTGATGCGTATCCATCGGCACGGGGACGCCGAACTTGAGGTCGTCGTCGTCGCGCGGGGCACGTCAGGCGAGCGTCACCTCGCCGAGGCGTGCACGGACCACGGCGAAGAAGGCAGACTCGGGTCGAACGCGGTAGGAGGCGCCGAGGCGGAGGCGTTTCATCCCTCGCGACGTGGCGAGGTCGACGACGACGGCGTGGTCGCCAGGGAACTCGCGCACGAGCGCTTTCAGGTCGTCGATCGCCGTGCGCGCAACACGGCGAGCATCGATCGCGAGACAGACGATCCCGGTCTCCGGCACCGCGTCGAACGGCAGCACCTCGTCCGCGACGAGCTTCATCTCACCGCCACCACGACCGTCCGCACGCCCCCGGATCATGATGATCCGATCGGCGACGAGCAGGTCGCGCGACGCGGCGTACGTGCGGGCGAACACGGTCACCTCGGTCGAGCCGGTGAGGTCCTCGAGGACGACGAACGCCATCGTGTCGCCCTTCTTCGTGATCAGCTGGCGCACGCTCGAGACGAGGCCGCCGATCGTCACGCGCTCCCCTTCGCGCCGCGCCGCCACCTCACGCAAGCCACAGTCGACCTTGCGGCGCAGCTGCTCGCGCACGTCGGCGAGCGGGTGGCTGGAGACGTACAGCCCGAGCGTCTCGCGCTCGGCGATCAACAGGTCGCGCCGGTCGAACTCGACGTCGGGGATCGCCGGGTACGTCTGGCGTACCGGCGCGACGTCAACCGGCTCGAGGTCGAAGATCGAGCCCTGACCGGCAAGTCGATCGGCCTGCGACTTTCGGCCCATCGCCACCGCCACCTCGGCAACCTCAAGCAGGCCCTTCCGCGGTGAGCCGGTCGAGTCGAACGCGCCGGCACGGACGAGGCTCTCGAGGACGCGCGTTGACACCGCCTGCATGTCGACGCGCTCGCAGAAGTCGTAGAGCGACACGAACGACCCGCCCTCGTTGCGCGCCTCGATGATCGAGCGCACTGCCGTCTCCCCCACGTTCTTCACGGCGGACAGCCCGAAACGGATCCTCCCGTCGACGACGGCGAAGTCGCGCTGCGACGTGCTCACGTCGGGCGGCAGGACCTCGATGCCCATCTCGGTGCACTCCGCGACGTAGAACGGAACCTTGTCCTTGGTGTCCATCACCGACGAGATCAACGCCGCCATGTACTCCGCCGGATGGTTCGCCTTCAGGTACGCGGTGCGGTAGGAGATCAGCGCGTAGCACGCCGCATGGCTCTTGTTGAACGAGTACTCGGCCGAGCGCTCGTTCTCGCCCCACAGCGCCTCGGCGACGCCTGCCGCCACGCCGTTCGCGGCGCATCCACCGACGAACTTCGGCTTCAACGACGCCATCAGATCGGCGTTCTTCTTGCTGATCGCCTTGCGCAGGTCGTCCGCCTCGGATGGCGTGAAGCCTGCGAGATCCTTGGCGATCTGCATCGCCTGTTCCTGGTACACGTACACGCCCATCGACGTGCCGAGGATCGGCTCGAGACGCGGATCGGTGTACGTCACCGGCTCCTGTCCGTTCTTGCGCCGGGCGTACACCGGGATGTTCTGCATCGGCCCGGGGCGGTACAGGGCGACGAGGGCGACGAGGTCCTCGAACTCCGTCGGCTTCACCTGGCGCAGCGCGTCGCGCATGCCGGCCGACTCGAACTGGAAGATGCCGGTCGCGTCGCCGCGGCGCAGCATCGCGTACGTCGGTTCGTCGTCAAGGGGGAGCGTGTCGATGTGCAGGTCGACGCCGTTGGAAGCACGGACGAGCCGCACCGCCTCGTCGATCACGTCGAGGTTGCGCAGCCCGAGGAAGTCCATCTTCAGCAGGCCGAGCGCCTCGACGTCGCCCATCGGGTACTGCGTGACGATCGCCTCGTCCGCTCCCTTGCGCTGCAGCGGCAGGTAGTCGGAGAGGTCGCGGTCGCCGATCACGACGGCGGCAGCGTGGATCGAGTCCTGACGGACGAGGCCTTCGAGCGGGCGCGCCATGTCGACCAGCTGGCGGACGGTGACGGGCTTGCCTTCGTGGTCGTGACCGATCGGCGTCGGGTCATCGTACGCCGCCTGCAGCTCCTGCCCGGGCTTCATGCAGTCGTCGAACCCGACCTTGACGCCTTCCGGGATCATCTTCGCGACCCGGTCGACGGTGCCGAACGGCAGGCCGAGCACGCGGCCGGTGTCACGCGTCGCGGCCTTCGCGGCGAGCTTGCCGAAGGTGATGATCTGCGCGACGCGCGTGCGACCGTACTTCTCCACGACGTAGTTGAGGACGCGTTCGCGGCCGTCGACGGAGAAGTCGATGTCGATGTCCGGCATCGACTTGCGACCCGGGTTGAGGAAGCGCTCGAACAGCAGCTCGTAGCGGATCGGGTCGACGTCGGTGATGCGCAGGCAGTACGCGACGAGCGAGCCGGCGGCTGAGCCGCGGCCCGGTCCGACGCCGATGCCGTTGCGCTTCGCGAAGTCGACGAAGTCCCAGACGATGAGGAAGTAGTCGGCGAACCCCATCTCGCGGATCGTCTGCAGCTCGAACGCGAGGCGCAGCCGCAACGACTCGTCGATGGTGCCGTATCGCTCGACGAGGCCGCGCTCGCACAGCGCCGTCAGGTGCTCGAGCGCGTCCTGCCCATCGGGCAGGTCGAAGCTCGGCAGACGGATCTGGCCGAGGTCGATCTCCACGTTGCAGCGCTCGGCGATCTCGAGCGTCGGGCGCAGCAGCTCGCGCTCGTATGGCGCGAAGTCGCGCGCCATCTCCGCCGGCGTCTTGAAGTAGAACGACTTGTTCTCGAACCGGAACCGCTTCGGGTTCGCCAGCTCATCGCCGGTCTGGATGCAGAGGAGCGCCTCGTGCGGGTCGGCATCCTCGGCCCGGAGGTAGTGCACGTCACCGGTGCCGACGAGCGGCAGCCCGGTCTCGTCCGCGAGGCGGATGAGGCCGGGGTTGACGGCACGGTGCGCCGCGATGCCCGCGTCCTGGAGCTCGAGGTAGACGTTCTCGCGCCCGTAGATCTGCACGAGCCGGTCGAGCTCGGCTCGCGCCCTCTCCTCGTTGCCCTTCAACAGCGCGTTACAGACCCGGCCGGAGAGACAGCCGGTCAGCGCGATCAGTCCCTTCGCGTAGCGCCCCATCAGGTCGAAGTCGACGCGCGGCTTGTAGTGATAGCCGTCGAGGTAGCCCGAGGTGACGAGCTTCACGAGGTTGTGGTAGCCCTCGTTGTCGCGCGCCAGCAACGTCAGGTGCGCCCAGCTGCGCTCACGTCCCTGCTCGCGCTGGAAGCGGTCCTCGACGACGTACACCTCGCAGCCGACGATCGGCTTCACGCCGGTCTTCTGCGCCGCCTTGTAGAGCTCGATCGTGCCCGCCATCGACCCGTGATCGGTGACGGTCACCGCTGGCATCTCGAGCTCCGCGGCCCGCTTCACGAGCTCCTTGATGCGGCACGCGCCGTCGAGAATCGAGTACTCGGAGTGGCAGTGCAGGTGGACGAAGGGCGCGGGCACGAGGAGCAATTGTAGGGCCTGGGGTACCAGACCTCCCGGATCGGGCGGGTCCGGGCACTCCCCTTAGAGCCGCCTGATCGCGTGAGATGCACCACGTAGCTCTGCGCCCCGGAGAATCATGACGGGAACATGACATCTCTGCAATCCATTCGTCATCGAACCGCGTACTGCGATCGAACCACGATCCCTTTGGGGATACGGAATGACAGGAGCACGAACACGCTGGACAGCGCTCGCGGCAGCGGCGCTTCTCGCACTCGGAGCGCAGGGCGCACTCGCTGCGGGCGGCTCCGGTGGCGGCGGCGGCGCGAGCGGCGGCGGCGGCGGTGGCGCAACCGGCGGCGGCTCGGGTGGCGTAACGGGCGGCGGCTCGGGTGGCGCAACGGGCGGCGGTGGCGGGAAGGCGTGCTCGGTTTTCGCGTCGACCGCTGTCGACGCGTCCTACTCACCCGGGCTGGCACTGAAGGCGACGTGGACGCTGGCGGCGTGCGCACGGCGCCCGCGCGTGACGATGACGGCGACGAACCTGACGACGGGCATCCGGGAGTTCACGAACTCCCTCGACGCGTCGGCCGGGACGATCTCCTACGGGTGGCCGCAGTTCGCAACGGCCTACCAGGTCGAGGTCTACGTCACCTCCGCAACCGACACGATCGTTCAGGGCAGCGTGACGACAACCGTCACGACACCGGCGGCGATCCTCGGCTGCGCCTCGTTCACGCAGTTCGCGCCGTCGGCCGGCTACTTCTCCATCTGGTCGGCAATCTGGGTACCGTGGTCTGCGACCGGTTGCCTGAGCGGCGCCGACACGGTCACGATCCGGGTGACAAACCTCACGTCTGGTCGCAAGGAGCTCGAGTACACGAGCTACCAGATGCAGGGCCTCTACGACTACGAGGGAGTCTTCGTGTCCTACGACACCGATTACCGCATCGACGTCGAGGCACACGACATGGGAGGGATCCTGACGGACTCCCGCTCGTCGATCGTCCACACCCCGGTCCTCCGGTAAGCCGACCGCACGGCGGCTCCCTGTTCCGCGGCGGCGGAGCGGGGAGCCATCACGGCCTGTACGCGACGAGAGGATGAGCGATGCCGGGCAGGCTCACGTCGCCGACCCGTCGCAGCGTGGGCACCGCAGCCGCCGTGGCACCACTAGTGCAGTGTCCGGTGTTTGGTGTGCTGATGGGTGTCCATGGTTTTATGTGTTGTACGTGAGAAGGGTCGGTGGTGGTTGGCGCGAACCGGGCTGGTGTCCGGGTCGTCGATCACGAGGGAGGTCGTAGTGTCCAGGA
>JANYCN010000082.1 GCA_025360225.1 Actinomycetes bacterium
CGCGCAGGGCTTGCCGATCGCGGGCGTGCTGGATAGCACGCCCGCTCGCACGCGTGTCAAGGCGAAGGCCTTGACACGCTAAGTGCAAGCGGCGCGCGACGTTCCCGCGAAGCCCACGACCCGGCACGCAGAGCGGGCCGGATCGTGGTCGGCGCAGCTCGCTGGCAGAGCCACCCGACGGGTGGCAGAGCCGGCAGGCGCAGGACGATCCAGGCAGCCCGATGACCACGCCATCTCACAATCAGACCACGAGGACGCTGCCGAAGCGCGCTACGGCGGCGGCTAGGACGCTGCCGTAGCGCGCTCCCAGACGATGCGCAGCCCGACGAGCGTCAGCCACGGCTCGTGCGCCGTGATCGTGGCGCAATGGGGGCTGATGAGCGGGGCGAGCCCGCCGGTCGCGACGACCGGACACGTCCCACCGAGCTCTCGCTGGATCCGTCCGACGATGCCGTCGACGAGCCCGGCGAAGCCATAGAGGGCGCCAGACTGCATGGCGGTCACCGTCGAACGACCGATCGCCGATGGCGGCTCGACGAGCTCGACCCGCACGAGCCGCGCCGCCCGCTGGTAGAGCGCGTCCATCGAGATCGCGACGCCGGGCGCGAGCGCGCCACCGACGAACTCCTCCCGCGCCGAGACGACGTCGAAGTTCGTCGACGTCCCGAAGTCGACGACGATGCACGGGCCGCCGTGCAGAGCGAACGCCGCCACGGCGTTCGCGATCCGGTCAGGGCCGACCTCGCGCGGGTTGTCCGTGCGGACGGCGAGCCCGGTGCGCACCCCCGGACCGACGACGATCGGATCAGCCCCCGCGCGTCGTGCGAGCGCCGTCGTCCACGGCTCGACGAGCGTCGGCACGGTGGAGGAGAGCACGCTAGCGGCGATCACGCCCTCACCGATCCCGCGACGCTCGAGCACCGCTGCGAGGTCGACGTCGACCTCGTCAGCGGTACGCAGCGGCTGCGTCGTCAGCCGCCACTCCTCGCGCAGCTCGTCGCCGTGAAACAGTCCGAGGACCGTCTGCGTGTTCCCGACGTCAACCGCCAGCAGCACCGCGAACGCTCAGTCCGCTTCCGGCGGTGGAGCAGAGAAGTCCGGCGGGAGGCTCGTCGGGATGAAGCTGTCGGGCTTCAGCTCCTCGACCGTCACGTCCTGGGTGGTGTGAACGTCGGCACGCGGGATGATGCGCGTCGGTCTGTTCTTGTCCCACACCCACACGTCCTCCATCGAGAGGTGCACGAGCGGGTACGACGGCTGGTTCTGGATCTTCATGTCGAGCTTGTTGCACAGGTACGTCGCCTCCTGCGTGAGCACGCAGTAGCGGAACATCCCGAACACGGTGGCGTACTCGCGCTTGAGCGCGAGCTCAAGCTCTGCGTCGTACTCCTCGAGGTCCTCGAGATGGGACACCGTTCACCCCTCGGTCGCGGTCGTGTGTTCAATCCTACCTGTCTCGACGGGCACGAGCCGCAGGACGGCCTGGTCGAGCGTCGCGGCGATCCGACGCAACGATCGGCCGTCGGCAAGCTCGCCATGATGCACGTCGAGCAGCGGCAGGATCGCGAACAGGCGCTCGCCGACCCGGGGGTGCGGAACGACAAGGTCCTCCGTCGCGACGTCCGGCCCATCCCACACGAGGATGTCGAGGTCGAGCGTCCGCGGGCCCCAGCGCACCCGCCGGACACGGCCCGCAGATCGTTCGATGGCATGGAGGCACGCGAGCAGCGCGTGCGGGTCGAGAGGGACGTCGACGACGACGGCCGCGTTCAGGTAGTCCGGTTGTACCGGCCCCCCGACGGGGGCCGTTCGGTACAGCGCGGACGTCGCGACCACCCCCGGTAGCGACGCGACCGCCGCGGCGATCGTTGCTGCCGGGTCGCCGAGGTTCGCTCCGATCCCAACGACGTAGCGCGGCATCCTAGTGCACCGTCTCGAAACCACGTGGCGGTTCGAGCGCCGCGGAGCGGCGCCTGAACCTCGCCCGACACGTCGGGACGAGAGCTGGGCAAGCAATGCTTGCCCAGCGTGCCAGGTGATCTGGTATCCACCAGATCACCGACTCTCCAGCTCGGTCACGTAGCGTGTCAAGGCGAACGCCTTGACGCGTGCGAGCAGGCGGGCTATCCAGCACGCCCGCGATCAGCAAGCTCGCTCGCTGTCGCTTGTCAGACGTGCTCCTCACGACGAACCACCAGGTACGTACAAACGGTACACGAGGATGATCCCGTCCGACTGACCACGCCATCTCGCAATCAGACCACTAGTGAGGTGATTGCGAGATGGCGCGTTCATCGAGTGTCTGGAGCGAGCGGGAGCGTTGCGCGTCGCGCAGGGCTTGCTGGAGCAAGTGCAGGCGGCGCGCGACGCTCCCGCGAAGCCCACGGCACGGCACGGCGCGCGCAGCGCGTCGGGCCGTGGGCTTCGCAGCTGGACGGCGGAGCACCCGACGGGTGGCGCAGCCGACCAGCGCAGGACGATCCAGGCAGCCCGATGACCACGCCATTTCCCAATCAGACCACTAGCCCCGTCGACGAAGGGTGACCGTGACACCCACCGTGTCGATCACGTGCCGGACGGGCGCCGACGGCTTCGACACGCGCACCGTCACCTCGTCGACCGAGAACTCCTCGAGCACGGCCTCACAAACCCGCTGAGCAAGGTGCTCGAGCAGCCGGTACGGCCCGCCTGCGGCGATCGCGACGACGCGGTCGGCGACGAGCCCGTAGTCGACCGCGTCGGACAGCGTGTCGGTGTCACACGCCGCGTCACGGAGCGGGATCATCCGCACGTCGAGGAAGAACCGTTGCCCGAGCGCCTGCTCCTCCGCGAGCGCGCCGTGGTGGGCAAACACCGCAAGGCCTTCGATCGCAACCTCGACCTCTCGCTCGTAGCTCATGTGACCCCTCCGATTGCGTAACGCACCGCGAGGGCGTCACGGTGGCTCTCGACGTCGTGCACGCGCAGCATCCAGGCGCCGCGCGCGACCGCCTCCAGGCCGGCAACGACGCTCGCCGTTGCGCGGTCGCGGGAGAGATCACCGAGCACGCGGCCAAGGAAGCTCTTGCGTGACACGCCCACGACCACTGGGGCGCCGCAGGCGCGGTCGATCGTCGCCGTCGCCGCAAGGAGCGCGAGGTTGTGCTGCAGGTCCTTCCCGAACCCGATGCCGGGGTCGACGGCGATGTGGCCGCGCGGCACGCCGGCGGCAACCGCGCGATCGACACGCTCGAGCAGCCAGGCAGCGACCTCGGCGACGACGTCGCCGTACGTCGGGTTGAGCTGCATCGTTCGTGGCGTGCCCTGCATGTGCATCAGGCAGAGATCGACACCCGTCTCGGCGATCAACGCGGCCATCTGCGGATCGGCGAGCGCCGTCACATCGTTGACCATCGTCGCCCCAGCCTCGATCGCCGCTCGAGCGACGACCGGCTTCGTCGTGTCGATCGAGATCGCGACCGGGCTCGCTGCCCGGATGCCGGCGATCACCGAGACGACGCGCGCGAGCTCCGTCTCGCTGTCGACCCCGTCCGAGCCTGGACGCGTCGACTCGCCACCGACATCGACGATCGCGGCGCCCTCCGCGGCGTGGCGTAACCCCTCGGCGATCGCCGCCTCACGTTCGAGGAAGCGACCGCCGTCAGAGAACGAGTCGGGGGTGACGTTCACGACGCCCATCAACGCGGGGCCCGGGAAGCGGGTGCGGAGATCAGACAACGTCAGGCAGACGCGCCCGGAGCCTCCGCGCCGGGAAGCGGCAAGCCGAGGCCCCGGGGCTTCGGCTCGCGCTGCTTCTCGGCCACCGGCTCGTCGACAACGACCGGCTTTGGCGGGAAGACGTCCTCGACGGGGTCGCCATCGAGGAGGCGGAGGTACTGGTTCTTGTCGATCGTCTCGACGTCGAGGAGGATCTTCGAGATGCGGTGCAGGTCATCGAGGTGAGCGGTGAGCACGTCTCGCGCCTTCTGGTGCGCCTCCTCGATGATCAGGCGGATCTCCTCGTCGATCTCGCGCGCGATGTCCTGGGAGTAGTCGGCCTGGTGGCCGAACTCCCGGCCGAGGAACGGCTGGTCGCTCCGCGTGCCCAACGCGCGCGGCCCGAGCTTCGTGCTCATGCCCCAGCGCATGACCATGTTCTTCGCGCGGTCGGTGACCTTCTCGATGTCGTTCTCGGCACCGGTCGTGACCTCGTTGAAGATCAGCTCCTCCGCGGCTCGTCCGCCGAGCGTCATCGCCAGATCGTCCATCAGCGACGAGCGGGTGCGCATGAAACGATCCTCCGTCGGCATCGAGATGACCATGCCGAGCGCCTGGCCGCGCGAGATGATCGAGATCTTGTGCACGGGGTCGCAGTCGGGCAGGAAGTGCCCGACAAGCGCGTGCCCCATCTCGTGGTAGGCGGTGATCAGACGCTCCTTCTCAGACAGAAGGCGCGACTTCTTCTCGGGGCCGGCGATCACGCGCATGATCCCCTCCTCGAGCTCATGGTCGGTCACCGTCTTCTTGCCGCCGCGCGCGGTGAGAAGCGCGGCCTCGTTCACCAGGTTCGCGAGATCCGCTCCCGTGAAGCCCGCCGTCTGGCCGGCGAGCGCGGCAAGATCGACGTTCTTCGAGATCGGCTTGCCCTTGGTGTGGACCCGAAGGATCGCCTCACGGCCCGAGCGGTCCGGACGATCAACGATGATCTGGCGATCGAAGCGACCCGGGCGCAGAAGCGCTGGGTCAAGGATGTCCGGGCGGTTCGTCGCCGCGATCAGGATGATGTTGTCCTTCGTCTCGAACCCGTCCATCTCGACGAGCAACGCGTTCAGCGTCTGCTCGCGCTCGTCGTGACCGCCACCCATGCCGGCACCACGGTGACGACCGACCGCGTCGATCTCGTCGACGAAGATGATGCACGGCGAGTTCTGCTTCGCCTGCTCGAACAGGTCACGTACGCGGCTCGCGCCGACGCCGACGAACATCTCGACGAAGTCCGAGCCGGAGATCGAGAAGAACGGCACGCCGGCCTCGCCAGCGACGGCACGGGCGAGCAGCGTCTTGCCCGTGCCTGGCGGTCCGAACAGCAGCACGCCGCGCGGGATGCGGGCGCCAAGCGCCTGGAACTTCTTCGGGTTCTCGAGGAACTCCTTGATCTCGTGCAGCTCCTCAACGGCCTCGTCCGCGCCCGCGACGTCCTTGAACGTGACCTTCGGCGAGTCGACGGCCATCCGCTTCGCCCGGCTCTTGCCGAAGCTCATCACCTTCGAACCGCCGCCCTGCATCTGGTTCAGGAGGAAGATCCAGAACGCGAAGATCAGCACGAACGGCAGGAACTGGAAGATCATCGAGCCCCAGTTCGTGCCACCGACCTTCGAGCCCTCGATGTCAACGTTGCCGTCCGGGGAGTACTTCGTGTACACCGCCTCCCACGCCTTGTCGCCCGGGATGCCAACGGAGTAGTCGGTGTGGTTGCGCAGCGTGACCGTGACCGTGTTCTCACCGATCGAGTGCTTGAGCGCCGTCACCTGGCCCGCGCCGAGGTCGCCGAGCATGCTCGTCCAGTCCTTGGCCTTGACGCTGCTCGAGGAGCTGGAGCCCATGTACTGGGTGACCGCGTAGGCGATCACGATCACGATGATGATCGGGAAGGCCGCGTTCTTAAAAAGACGATTCACGTCTCACGTCCCAACTGGAGAGGGGACGGCGAACTCGCCGCCCGACCGGACCCGGATGCTACCACGCGGGTTCTGATCGGCCGGGCTTGCGTTTGGCCTTAGCGGAATCCGAACCGTTCGTCAAGCTCACGCGAACATTCAGCATGGCCACCACCGTCGCTCACCGTGCGATCATCTACCGCATGTCGCCGGTGGAGGAATCGGACGGGGTACTGGTCGCCCGCTGCGGGGGTGGCGACGAGGATGCACTCGCCGCGCTGTACGACCGACACGGCGGCGCGGCGTACGGGCTTGCGCTGCGGGTCGCTCGCGACGCAGGCCTCGCCGAGGATGCCGTGCAGGAAGGCTTTCTCGGCGTGTGGCGCGGCGCGCGCCGGTTCGACGAGCGACGCGGTTCTGTTCGCTCCTGGATCCTGTCCGTGGTACACCACAAGGCCGTTGACCTGGTGCGACGCGAGGTGGCACGCCGGACCGATCCTTCGGAGTCCGTGCCGGAACAGGCCGGCGCGACCGACGTCCCGTCCGAGGTGCTGGCGTCGTTCGAGCGTCGTCGGATCGACGCTGCGCTCGAACGTCTTCCACGCGCACAGCGCGACGTGCTGGCCCTCGCCTACTTCGACGGACTGACCCAGCAAGAGCTCGCCCTTCGGCTGGGCGAGCCGCTCGGAACGATCAAATCGCGAACCCACGCGGCGCTCGGGCGGCTGCGCGAGATCCTGCAGGAGCAGCGATGACTGACCACGACGAGATCGCTCTGATGGTCGCCGCGCACGCGCTCAACGCGCTTGACCGCGCTGACGAGAGGCGGGTCGCGCGACACCTCGCGACGTGCAAGGACTGCACCCGGGCATACCGCCTGGCGCTCGACGCCGTCGCCGCGCTCGCGGCATCGGTCGATCCCATTCCACCGCCGTTAGGCCTGCGCGGACGGATCCTCGCCGCGCTGCCTGCAGTGACGGCCGACGAGGTCGTGATCGACGAGCTCGCGGCGCAACGGGCACTCCGAGCGACCCGACGATGGAGGGCAACCACGGCGGCCACCGCCGTCGCAGCGATCGCCGCATCGATCCTGCTCGCCGCGCAGCACCGGACGATTGACGACCTTCGCGCGAGCCAGGCCGTCGTGGCAGCGGCCGGTCCGGTCGTTATCGTGTCCGGCTCGACCGGCCACCACGTGCTCCTGACGACGCTCAAGGACGCCCCGGCGGGACGGACATACCAGGTGTGGTCGATCTCCCCTGGCACGGCCAGGCCCCTCTCCCTCGGCCTCGTCGCCGGCGGCGGAACGCTCCGTCTCGGGCAAGCGCTACCTGCCGGGACGACGATCGCGATCACGGTCGAGCCGATCGGCGGCTCAACAGCGCCGACAACCCCGCCGATCGCATCCGTCGCGATCTGAACCGGAAACGCACCGCGCGCGAAGAGGAGGAGACACCCGACCTAGGAGGTACCCGAGATGTCCACCACCGCGACCACCACCGCGACCCGCGCACAGTTCATGTCGCGCGGCGCACGCGGAGGGCTCGCGCTCGTCGCAGGCGGCACGATGCTCGCCGCCGCCGCAGCGACTGGCACGCCGAGCGCGTTCGGCAAAGACACCACCGACCTCGATATCGCACGGCTGGCGGCAACAGCCGAGCTGCTCGCGATCGACTTCTACTCCCGTGCGATCCTGTCACGCAAGTTCAAGGGCGACGACCTTCGGTACCTCCGAGAGGCTCGGGCGAACGAGCGCGACCACTACAACGCGCTGGCCCACGTGATCGGAACAGGAGCACCGGCCGGCCTGAAGTTCAAGTACCCGCGCGGCACGTTCGTCTCGGTGATGAGCGTCGCACGGATCGGCGTCGCGCTCGAGACGGCCTTCGTCGGCGCGTACCTCGGCGCCGTCGTCGCGCTCCAGTCGAACGATCTCAAGGCCGTCGCCGCCGCGATCGGCGCGAGCGAGGCGCAGCACCTGAGCGTGTTCAGTGACCTCGCCTCCCACCACCCGGTCGGCAAGTCGTTCCCGTCTGCCCTGACAGCGGCGCAGGCAACCGCCGCGGTGACGCCGTTCCTCGCATAGCCGGCGGATCTCCCGTCAGAGAGGGCCATTCGGCCCTCTCTGACGGGAACGAGTGACCCGTCGCACGGGTTCACCGAGAGCCGGTCGTCTGCACCCGTCCCCTACCGACGGCGCCCGCCGCAACAACGACCTCGACGCGGTTGTCGTGAAAGGTCGGCGCGCCGCCAAGGTCGGCGTCGCGTTCTGGCGTGCAGGCGTTCACGTTCGTCCCGCCAGGTGAGAGGGACGGCCACTGCGTCTTCAGCGTGAAGGCGACCCCCGCCCGGGTCGCGTCCGTCACCTCGGCCAGTCCCTCCCACGCGCCGCGGTCGTTGTGGCAGCGCACCACGGTCCCGGTCTCGATCCCCCGGCTCGCGGCGTCAACGGGATTGAGGAACACCGTCGGCGGTCCCTGCTTCGCCCGGTGCCATGGCAGCTGCGCGAAGGTCGAGTTGAGGAAGAACCGCCCGGCCGGCGCGAGGAGGACGAGCGGGAAACGCTCGGCAAGCAGGTCATCCGTCGCCTCGTGCGGCGGGACGTAGGTCGGGAGGGGATCAGCAAGCTCGATCCGCCCGGAAGCCGTTGGGAAGCCGCCGTCGGCGAACGGAGCAGAGCCGCGCGCCGGCCCGACGCGAACGAACCCTTCGCTGCGGAGCCGGTCAAGGTCGACGCCAGCGTGCTCGCACAGCTCGCGAGCCACCTCGAGGTCGGAGCGGTGCAGCACTGGATGGTCGACACCAAGGCGTAGGAGCAGACGCCGCAGGAGCTCGCTGTTCGGCAGGCACGAGCCAGGCGCGTCGACCGCCCGCTCGTTCCACGACAGGTAGAGATGCCCGTAGGCGTCGTGGAGGTCGAAATGCTCGGGCTGCATCGTCGCCGGCAGGACGACGTCGGCGTAGCCACAGGTGTCCGTCAGGCGCTGTTCGAGCACCACGGTAAACAGGTCGTCGCGCTCGAGGCCGCGACGCACGGCGAGCTGGTCGGGAGACGTGGCGGCCGGGTTGCAGTTGAACACAACGAGCGCCTTCACCGGATCCGCGGCAGCGTTCAGGACCTCGCCGAGGCGCGACATGTTCAACGTCCGCACGGGCGGGTACACGACGCCAGCACGCTTTGCCAGAGCGAGCGCCGGCATCTCCGGGAAGTGGCCACCGGTGATCCCTGCGAGCCCACCGCCGGGAAATCGCCAGTCGCCGCAGAGCGCGGTGATCGCCATGATCGCCCGCACCGCTGCGCCGGCACCTCCGTGGCGTTGTAAGCCGAGCCCGACGTTGATCGAGGTCGGCCGGGTCGCCGCGACCCGGCGACCAAGCGTGCGGATCGTCTCCGCGTCGACGCGACAGATCGCCGCAGCCCGCTCAACCGGCCACTCCTCGAGACGCGCCGCGAGCTCGGGCCAGCCAGTCACGTGATCGGCGACCCAGCCCTCGTCAACGCCTCCCTCATCGCGGATCACCCGCATCAGCGCGAGCGCCAGCGCAGCATCGGTTCCGGGATGTACCGCCACGTGCTCGTCACAACGCTCGGCAGTGCCGGAGCGCAACGGGTCGATGCAGACGACGTGCGCGCCGGCGCGCTGCGCCGCGAGGACGTACTTCCAGAGGTGCATCCCCGTCGAGAGCGGGTTCGCGCCCCAGAGGATGATCAGCCGCGCGTTCGGCAGGTCCTCGGGATCGCCACCGATGCTCGCCCCGAACGTCTGGCGCGCCGCGGCCTGCCACGCGGCCGTGCAGATGGTGGTGTCGAGGCGCGACGTACCAATGGCGTAGAGGAGCCGCTGCGGCAGCCCCATCGCCTGCAGGATTCCCTGCGTCCCCGCGAAGAAGAAGGGCAGGACCGACTCGGCGCCGTGCTCGTCGATCGCTCGCCGCAACCCGGCCGCCGCGACGTCGAGCGCCTCGTCGAGCGACACCGGCACGAGCGCCCCATCGCGCCGCACCAACGCCTCGGTGACGCGCTCGCCGTCAAGGAGGTCGAGGTAGCGGTTCACCTTGCCACAGAGCGCGCCGGCGGTGAACGGCTGCCGTTTCGAGCCGCGCAGCGCGACGACCCGGCCATCCTCGACGGTCGCCTCCCACGCGCAGGTGTCTGGGCAGTCCAAGGGGCAGCAGCCAAGGACCGTCGTGCGCGCCATCACGTCAGCTTCGATTCGTCAACGACGGCGATGTACGGGAGGTTGCGGAAGCGCTCGTCGAAGTCGAGGCCGTACCCGATCACGAACCGGTTCGGGATCTCGAAGCCCACGTAGCGCAGCGGAATCTCGACCTCTCGCCGGTCGGGCTTCGTCAACAGCGTGCAGATCTCGATCGAGCGCGGCCGCCGCGCCTGGAGGCTCTTGACGAGGTACGAGAGGGTGAGGCCGGAGTCGACGATGTCCTCGACGACGAGCACGTCCCTCCCCTCGATCGTGATGTCGAGGTCCTTGACGATGCGGACGATGCCAGAGGTCTGCGTGCCGGAACCGTAGGAGGAGATCGCCATGAAGTCGACCGAGACCGGCAGGTCGATCGCCCGCACGAGGTCAGCGAGAAACACGAAGGCGCCCTTCAGCACGCACACGATCAGGGGCGGTCGACCGGCGTAGTCGCGTGCGATCTCCCCGCCAATCACGGCGATCCGCTCGCGGATCGCCACCTCGGAGATGAGGGTCTCGGCGATCAGCTCGTTCGGATCGACTCCGCTCACGCCTTGAAGCGTACGCGGCAGGCTCACGGACGCGCGCGGTGGAACGTCAAGGTCGCCCCGACGCGCCGGGCGAACGCGTTGCCGGGGAGCGACCTGAGCTCGCGACCTGTCCGTCCCAGCACGCGAAGGGCCTCGACATCGTCAAACCCGGGACGCACGTCCACGGCGTGGGCGGCGAGGCGGATCGCAGCTCGCTGTACCGCCGCAGGCTCGCCGTCCAGGCGGTCGAGATCGATCTGACCACGAAGATCGATGAGGGTACCAGCGAGCGCATCGATCACGGCGCGCTCGTCGGCGGCAAGGGCGCCAGCGCGCGCGATGTTGCGCTCAGCAGCCGGGTTCAGCGAGACCAGCGGCGGAAGGACGGTGGCGCGGATGCGGTTTCGCGCCGGCCCGAGCTCGTCGTTCGAGGGATCGTCGCGCCAGGCGATGCCACGCCGGACGAGCTCGTCGCGCACCTCTCCGCGGGTCAGATCGATCAGCGGCCGGACGCGGTTGCCGTCACGCGCCGGCAACGCCGGCAGCGCCATGATCCCGCCAGAGGTTGCCAGCCGATAGAGGATCGTCTCGGCCCGGTCCGATGCCGTGTGCCCCGTTGCGATCGCCATCTCTGCCGCCTCGGCGTCTGCCGCAGCCCGGCGGACGGCGCGGAGCCGGGCCTCCAGGTTCGGGCCGCTGCTGACCGCTCCGTCGACCCGCACGAGCGGCACGGCGAGCGCGGCGCAGACCGCCCTACAGGCGTCGTCGTCGGCCGGCGATCCCGCGCGGAGGGCGTGGCGGACGTGAAGGGCGCGCACCTCGTAGCCGAGCTCGTGCAGGACGACGACGAGCAGCGTGGAGTCGGCGCCGCCAGAGACCAGGGCGAGGACCCGTCCGCGGGCCGGCAGGAGCGCCTCACGCTCGATCGTCGCGGCGACGCGCCGGAGGACGCTCATCGCCCGTGCAGGCGTGTCGCATAGCTCGTGCCAAGCTCGATGTAGCGGGCGTGCAAGGCCTGTTCGCGATCGTCGTCGCCCTCCTCGCGTGCCAGCTCCATCGCCGCGACGATCGCCGCTAGCCGGGCCTCAAACCGCGCAGCGAGCGCCGCCTCGCCCCCTCCCTCGGCCGTCGCGAGGCCGGCACGGCGTTCGAGCCACGGACGCCACACGCCGAGCAGGCGCCCGATCCGCGCGTCAGCAGGCGCCCTCTCTGCGAGCCGCTCGAGAGCCTTCGCCGCGTGAGGCGCGAACGCGGCATGGTCGACCTGACCATCGCGGAACACCTCCCCGGCCAGCCCCTGAAGGGCGGGGTCGTCGATCGCGAGGACGAGATTCGTCGCTCCAGAGAGCGACACGCGGAGCACCGCGGCCTCGAGGACGTGCTCGCGGAGGTCGACCGTCATGCTGGTAGCTTGCCAAGGACGGCGCGCCCCGGCTACGGTGTACCCGTGACCACCGAGCCCGACGACGTGATGCGGCGGATCTTCGGCGTCGTGAAGCCGCTGATCGGCGTCGTCCACCTGCTCGCGCTGCCAGGATCGTCGTCGTTCAACCGGGAGCTGGGCATGGCGCCGATCGTCGCGGCAGCGCGACAGGACTCGGAGATCCTGCTGGAAGCCGGCGTCGACGGCCTGATGTTCTGCAACGAAGGAGACCTGCCGTACCGCGTCGACGTCGGCACGGAGCAGGCCACTGCCCTCGCCGCCGTCGTCGGTGAGCTACGCCCGCTCATGACGCGCCCTTTCGGCGTCGACCTGCTCTGGGATCCGCTTGCGACGCTTGCCGTCGGCAAGGCGGTTGGCGCCTCGTTCGTGCGCGAGGTGTTCGTCGGCGTGTACGAGAGCGACATGGGCCAGCTGCGACCCGACCCCGGGGCCGCGTTCTCCTACCGGCACACGATCGGCGCGGACGACATGGCGATCTTCACGAACCTGACGCCCGAGTTCGCCTCCCCGCTCGGCACCCGCACCGTCGGTGACCGTGCCCAGGGCGCCCACTTCTTCGGCTGCACCGCGGCGCTGATCTCCGGCCCCCGGGCCGGCCAGGCGTTCCGGTTCTCCGATCTCGAGGACGCCAAGGCGGCAGTACCCGCGATGCCGGTGCTGGCGAACACCGGCGTGCGGCACGACACGGCCGAGCGCATCCTCGAGGTCGCCGACGGCGCGATCGTCGGGACGTCGCTGAAGGTGGACGGTCTGACGGCGAACCGCATCGATCCGGACCGCGCACGACGGATGGTGCGCCACGCCGCGAATGCCCGCGAGCATCACCTCGCGCGCGTCGCGATCGCGGAGACGCCATGATCGCGATCGAACCGGGCACGGTGATCGACCACTTCTACGCCGCGGTCGCGACGGCCAGCGGTCCGTGGGCGCGGGTGCATCGCGACGGCGCCTGGGTCGACCTGCCGTACGAGGATCTGGCGACGAGCGTCGAGCGGCTCGCCGCGGGCCTGATCGCCCATGGCATCGAACGCGGCGATCGTGTCGCGATCCTCTGCGGCACCCGTCCGGAGTGGACGGCCTGCGACTACGCGATCCTGCTCGCCGGCGCAACGTCGATCCCGATCTACCCGACGAACACGCCGGAGGAGTGCCTGCACGTGCTCCGCGACTCCGCGGCGCGGATCGTGCTCTGCGAGGACGCGGCGCAACGAGCGAAGGTGGAGCAGGTGCGAGGCTCGCTCACCGACCTCGAGCGGATCATCGTCCTCGATGACGAGACGATGGCCGAGCTCGAGTCCGTCGGCGCCGACCTGCTCGTCGCCACGCCGACCGCCGTCCGCGAGCGGAGCGCTACCGTCACCCCAGACGATCCATGCACGTTCGTCTACACGTCTGGCACGACCGGGCCACCCAAGGGTTGCGTGATCCTCCACCGCAACTATCACGCGATGGTCGAGATGGAGCGTTCTGTCGGGGTGATCGTACCGACGACCGTTCTCTACCTGTTCCTGCCGCTCGCACACGTGTTCGCGCGACTCGCCCAGTTCCACGTCGTCGCTGACGGCGCGACGCTCGCGTTCACCCGCGGCGTCGAGCGCATCGCCGACGACCTCGTCGAGCTGCGCCCGACGGTGCTGCCCTCGGTGCCGCGGGTGTTCGAGAAGATCCACGCCTCAGCGATGGCGCGCGGCGACGCCGAACCGGGGCTGAAGCGACGCATCTTCCACTGGTCGATGGCGGTCGGCACCGCCGTCTCGCGCCTTCGGGAGGCGGGAGAACCGGTGCCGGGAAGCCTCGCGCTCCGGCACGCGATCGCCGACCGGCTCGTCCTCTCGAAGGTCCGCGCCCGGCTCGGCAGCGTCGACTGCTGCATCTCCGGCGGCGCCCCCGTCTCGGTCGACGTGCTGCGTTTCCTGCACGCGTGCGGGATCACGGTCCTCGAGGGGTACGGCATGACGGAGTCGGCGACAGGGATCTCGATCAACCGACCCGATCGCTATCGCCTCGGCTCCGTCGGGCCCGTGTTCCCGGGCGGGGAGCTCGCGATCGCCTCGGACGGCGAGGTGCTGTACCGCGGCCCAAACGTGTTCGCTGGCTACCACGGACAGCCGGCGGCGACCGCCGAGACGCTGGTTGACGGGTGGCTTCACACGGGCGACATCGGGCAGATCGACCCGGATGGGTTCCTCACCATCACCGACCGCAAGAAGGACATCATCATCACGGCTGGCGGGAAGAACATCGCGCCGGCGAACCTCGAGAACGCGTTGAAGGTCTCGCCGTACATCGCCGAGGCGTGCATCGTCGGCGATCGACGACCGTACCTCGTCGCGCTGCTCACGATCGACCTCGACGAGACGCGTCGGTACGCTCGGGCGCACGGCATCGACGGCGAAGGCGAGGCGTTGCGCGATCACCCAGCGATCCGCGCGCTCGTCGACCAGCGCCTCGCCGAGGTGAACGCGAGGGTGGCACCGGTCGAGCAGGTCAAGCGCTACGCGATCCTCGACGTGGCGTTCTCCCAGGCGACCGGCGAGCTCACGCCGACCCTGAAGCTGAAGCGCTCGGTCGTCGTCGAGCGGTACGCAGCGACGATCGACACGCTCTACGCCACCGCGCGGTAGCCCGCGCCACCGCGGCGACGCCGTGTCAGCTGACGCTGAACGCGAGAACGCCGAGCTGGCTGAAGCGGCCGGCGACGCTCGCCCACACCGTCCACTGGTAGCGCCCGCGCGTCAGCCCGTGGACGGTCAGCGCGGGGACCAGCGAGTGGAGGTTCCGCGCCGCGCGCGAGGGGTTACAGCACGCGCCAGCGCGAAACAGCTGGACGTTGTAGGTCGTCGCCCGCGGAACCAAGCGCCACGCGAGGTGGATCGCGCCGTGGACGCGTGCGCCATCGAGCGGCGTCCGCAGGCCTGGGTCGTAGCGCGCGAGCCGAAGCCGCTCGGGTGGCGATGCGTTGCCGCTGGTATCGACAGCGAAGATCGCGTACAGCACCGAGGTGGTCGAGAAGGGGTGATCGACCACGCCAATGACCCTGCCGTCGGCGACGATGGTGCCGTCATCAGGGCTCGACGGTGGACGGCCGAACGCGCGAACGACGACGACCCTGGCGAGGTCGGCGTCGGCAGGGAGCCGCCAGGAGAGCGTCACGCCGGCTGGCGAGCTCTGGAGACGAGGCGCGAGGACGCGGCCTGGCGGGGTCACATCAGCCGACGCCGTTGGCGTCGCCGCGACGCGCACCGGCTCGGAGACGTCGCCACCGCCGGCAACGCAGAGGACGTAGGTGGACGCGACGCGGTTCTGACGGCCCGTGTCGAGCAGGGGACCGGTGAGGACACCAACCCACCGGCGCTCGCCCTTGTCGGCGCACGTGGTGGTGGCGCCGGCTCCCGCGGACGCGCGGACGATGGTGAGCGACCGTCCGGCAGGCGGAGCGTCGAAGACGAGCATCACCTCGCCGTCGCCCGCGACCGCCACGGCTCCTGTCGGCGGAGCGGTCGCCGCGCTTGCGACGCCCGTCAGCAACGCGGCGATCACGCCGAGGTAGACGAGACAGAACGCGAGGAGGGCAAGCCCGATCCGTCGCTCGCGCGTGCGGATCGTCCGAGCCGACACACCAAGGCCGATGATCAGCACGCCGATCAGCACCACCCAGGCCTCGCGCGGCAGCGCGGAGGTGGATGACGGCTGGCTCGAGCCGCTGGTGGGCTTCGTCGTCGGCACCGTCGAGGTCACCGGCGGTGCGACGGTCGTCGTTGGTGGCGGCACGACGCCGCCGGGGTCGCTCGTCGTCGGCTGGGTGACGGGAGGCGTTGGCGCCGTCACCTGCGTCCCGTCCGCCTCGGCAAGGTCGGCGCCTGAGGCACCGTCGCCAACACCGACCGGGCCGGTGGGACGCGTCGTGGTGCCTGAGCCGGGCGCCGGCGTCGGCGTCGGCGCCGGCGTCGGTGCCGGGGCGGCGACGCCGAGAGCGGGAGCGAGCAGGACGACGAGCGAGAGCAGGAGAACGAGCCGGAACCTCACCGTCCCAGGATACCGCCCCCGCCGGTCCGGCGCCCTACGATCAGCGGCGCGGGCACCACGCGTTCGTCGGAACCCCGAGACACGGGTTCGCCATCGTCGGCTGGGCCGGCATCGGACGGATCACCGCCGGCTTCTTTTTCGGGTACGTCGGGGTCGGCAGGCCGTCACACGGCTTGCCGAGCACGCCAACGTTGCCGGCGCAGGCGATCTCTGCGATCAACGGCGAGAGCAGGGCGGCGCCGGCGCCAGGCACGCCGCACGTCGTGTGTGTCGCGCTCGTCGCCGGCTCGACGACGAGCGCTCCGGACGTCGCGTGGTTGTCGTGGATGCAGTTCACCTCGGCCTGGGCGCGCGGGTCGGTGCCGGACGCGTCGGCGATGTCGCCGTTGGTCGGGTTGGCGAAGGTGCCGTTGTTCGTGAACGTGTTGTCGCGCAGCTCGTTGCCCCAGTCGTCGTAGAAGCAGGGGATGCCGAGCGCCGTAAGCGAGATGCCGCCCTCGCAGTGGGAGACCGCCGGCGGCGCGCCGGTGTCGGGGAACGGGACGAGGATGATCCCCCACGACCCGTTGTCGTGGATCTGGTTGCGCATCACGATGTCGTGTCGACCACCGGCGATCGAGATGCCCGTGCCGACCGGCTCGCCAGCGACACCGAAGCCCGGGACGTCGCTGAGGTTGTTGTGGTGAACGTCGTTGTCTCGGAACACCGTGCAGCGGTTGCTCCCGAGGATGCCGATCGCCCCGACCGGGCAGGCGCCGTCCTGCGGTGATGGCGCGTCGTCGTTGTTCTGGCTGTTCGTCGAGATCCCGAGACCGTTGTGGTCCCACTCCGACGACTCGACCACGAGGTGGCCGCCGGCGTCCGTGCCGGAGTAGCCGAGCGCGTTGTACTGGGAGTGGATGAACCGCACGGTCACGTTGCAGTCCGGGCAGGCGCCCACGTACACGCCCGAGTCGTCCATGTTCGACGCGTACCCCTCCTCCAGCAGGCCGGGGCCCTTGCTGTTGGAGACGAAGAGCCCGTACGCAGCTGATGGCTTGCCGGCACGGTAGAAGGTGCTCGTGGCGCTCAGGTAGCGGCCGACGAACGGCCCCATCCCGATCTTGCCTGACCCGTCGCCACCGTTGAACCAGATCTGGTTACCGTCGCCGAGGAAGTTGCAGGCCGTCAGGTTCTCCACCGACACGCCGTCCGTCTTCCACACGACGATCCCGTTGCGGCCGTCGCCGCCCGGACCGAACTGCTGGTCGACGAGCCGGTTCGAGCATCGCCGCGCACCAACGCGCGTGCCGTCGAGGACGACGCCGTTGCGGTTCATGCCACGAAGGTGCACGCGCTTCGTGATCAGCACCGCTGCCCTTCGCCCCTTCGTGAAGAGGCGTCCCTTGGCGACGTGGTAGTCGCCCGGGCCGACGAGGATCCAGTCGCCGGGGCGTGCGGCGTCAACGGCCGCCTGGATGGTGCGGTAGCTGCCCTTCTTCCCATGGAACGACCCGACCAGCAGCACGCGAGCCCGGGAGGTGGCGGCCAACGAAGGCGCGATCGCAGCGACGAGCGCGCAGCCAACCGCCAGAGACGCTCCAACCAGCTTGTACGCGCGCATGCTACCCCCGAGGCGTGGACGCTCCGAGCATACTACGACGCCCGACGTTGGCCGGCCGCGACGACGCTACTCGACCGGAGGCGGCGGCGCCACGCGGGCGGCCCGTGTCGGGCGCTGTCGCGGCGTCGGCCGGGCGGCAGAAGCGATCTCGAGCGCCGCGACGCGCGCAACGACCGCGTCGAGCTGCGCGCGGAGCTCGACGAGCTCGGAGGCGCCCGTCTCCGTCTCATCCTTTGCACCAGGGGACTTCTTCTTCTTGCCCATCTCCTGACTGTAGAGGAATGCCGGGCAGCCCGTTAGGATCACGCCATGCCGATCCACCTCCGCGGCGAGGCCGCCGACTACGCCCCCGCCGTCCTGCTTCCTGGCGACCCGCTACGGGCGCGCTACATCGCCGAGACCTTCTTCGACAAGCCGCGCCAGGTGAACGCCGAGCGCGGGATGCTCGGCTTCACCGGCACCTTCGAGGGCAAACCGATCTCGGTGCAGTCGACGGGCATGGGCTGCCCGAGCGCCGCGATCGTCTGCGAGGAGCTCGCGCAGCTCGGGGTCAAGCGGATCGTCCGCGTCGGCACGTGCGGCGGACTCGCCCCCGGGCTCGAGCTCGGCGATGTGATCGTTGCCGCCTCCGCCGTGCCTGCCGACCACACGGCGCTGCACTACACCGGCGGCGAGCCGCACGCACCAACGGCAGACTTCGACGTCGTGCACGCCGCCGTGCACGAGGCGAAGGGCACCGGGCTCAAGCTCCGTGTTGGCTCGGTCGCGACCTCCGACACGTTCTACGACCCGGACAGCGGTCGCCACCAGCGCTGGCGCGACCGCGGCGTCCTCGCCGTCGAGATGGAGGCAGCGGTGCTGTTCACGATCGCCTCGCTGCGGGGCATGTCTGCTGGCTGCCTGCTCGCCGTCTCCGACCTCGTGATCGGCGAGTTCGTCCGGATCTCCGACGCCGACCTGAAGAGCGCGGTCGACCGGATGACCGAGCTCGCGATCCGCGCCGCCCTCTCCGGGCTCGACTGAGGCGATGCGCGCCGTCTTCGTCGTCAACCCGGCGTCCGACAATGGCGGCACCGCGAAGGCCTGGCCCCAGCTCGCGAGCACGGCCCGCGGGCTGGGGATCGAGGTCGTCGAACGCCTCACGGAGTCGGCCGGCCACGCGACGAGGCTCGTCCGCGAGGCGATCGCCGCCGGCGAGGAGCGGATCGTCGCGGTAGGCGGCGACGGCACCGTAAACGAGGTGGTGAACGGGTTCTGTGACGACGCCGGGGTGCCGCTCGAGACCGCGGCGCGCCTCGCGGTGATCGAACGGGGCACGGGCTGTGACTTCATCCGCAGCTACGCCATTCCAAAGCGCGCCGCGGCGGCGCTCGCCGTCGTCGCACGCGGTAGCGAGCGTCGAATCGACCTCGGGCGAGCACGGTTCGCCGGCGCCGACGGCACCGAGAAGGTGCGGCTGTTCGCGAACGTCGCCTCCTGCGGCATGACCGGCGACGTTGCCGAGCGGGCGAACCGCTCAACGAAGCGCTTCGGTGGCACGGCGAGCTTCCTCTACGCCACGGCGACGGCGTTCATCGGGTGGGAAAACGTCGACTTTCACGTCGCGCTCGACGATGGCGAGCGTCGCCTGCGCGCAAACAACGTGGTCTGCGCGAACGGTCGCTACTTCGGTGGCGGGATCAAGATCGCGCCCGTCGCCGAGCCGGACGACGGGCTGCTTGATGTGATCCTGATCGGCGACGTTGGCAAGGCCGACCTCCTGCTGAACCTCCACCGCATGTACGGCGGCACGCTCTTCAAGCACCCACAGGTGGAGATGACGCGCGCCGCCCGGATCGTCTGCACGCCGGTGCGCCCGTTGCCGGTCGAGATCGACGGCGAGCAGCCAGGAACGACGCCAATCACGTTCGAGGCTGTTCCCAGTGCCGTGACGCTCCTGGTCGCGCCCGACCGCTAACCGGCCCCACAGGACCGCTCGTCGACGATGCCGCGCGACCGTCTCGCGGCCGCCGACGCTGCGGGCATGAGAAGCGCCATCGCAGTCGTCCCGACCTACAACGAGTCGGAGATGCTCCCCCGGTTCCTCGACACGTTTCTGCGCGACGCTCCGGCGTTCGACCTCCTGATCGTCGACGACGCATCGCCGGACGGCACCGGGAAGCTCGCCGACGAGGCCGCCGCGGCGGATCCGCGCGTCCACGTGCTGCACCGGTCGGCGAAGAACGGGCTTGGCGCCGCCTACCGCGCGGGCTTCGCGTGGGCGATCGATCAACGCTACGAGCAGGTCGCGCAGCTCGACGGCGACCTCTCCCACCCGCCTGCCGAGCTCGTCGCGCTCGCCGACGCGCTCGGCGCGGGCGCCGACGTCGCCCTCGGCTCGCGGTACGTCGCCGGAGGCCGCACCGCGGGCTGGCCGATCCACCGTCGAGCGCTTTCACGGATCGGCTGCGCCGCCTCGAGCGCCACCCTCGGCCTGCCGTACGCCGACCTCACCGGCGGGTTCAAGCTGTGGACGGCCGAGGCCCTCCAGGCGATCGACGTCCAGACGACGACGGCGTCCGGGTACGTGTTCCAGGTCGAGACGACGCAGCGCGCTCACCGCGCGGGCCTCGTGATCGCCGAGCTGCCGTTCACCTTCGTCGAGCGGCTCGCTGGTGCGTCGAAGATGCGCCCGGCGATCGCGCTCGAGGGCGTTGGTGTTGTTCTCGCTCTGCGCGAGGATCCCTGGTGTCCGGCAGCCTGAGGATGCGGCCCTCGGCGGTCGGCGTCGCGATCGGCGTTGCCCTGACGACGGCCGCGATCGCCCTCTGGGGGAACCGGGAGCTGTCGAGCGACCTCTACTTCCTGCTCGCCGGAGGACGGTATGTCGTCGAGCACGGCTTCCCCTACCACGAGGTGTTCTCGACGATCAACGCCGGCGGCGACTGGTACTTCGCCCAGTGGCTGACGGGCGTGATCTTCTACGCGCTCCACCAGGTTGCCGGGATCGCCGGGATCGAGGCGGCCTACGCGCTGGTGCTCGGCGCATCGCTCGTGCCGCTCGTGATCGGGTGCCGCGACCGACGCCTCAGCGAGGTCGCCGTGGCGTGGCTCCTGCTGCTCCCGACGCTGATCGCGGTGCTCGACCCGCGTGCCGCCGGCTTCTCGCTCCTCGCCTTCGCCCTCACCGTCGTCCTCGTCACGGGAGAACGACGCACGTGGCGTCTCTGGCTCCTGCCGCCGTTGTTCCTCGTCTGGGCGAACCTGCACGCAGCGTGGGCGGCCGGACTCCTGCTCGTCGCGCTCGCGGCAGTTGGCGGCGCGATCGACGCTCGACGGCTTCCTGTCGGCGGATCACGACTGACGACGCGGCGGTTCGTCGCGCTCGGGCTCGCCGCACCGGCCGTGCTCGCAACGCCGCTCGGGCACACCGTCTTCGCCTACATGGGGATCCTCGCGACGGATCGCATCCTGCCGGTGATCTCGTTCGAGTGGCAGCCGACGCTCTGGCACCCGGCGCTCGTCGCGTACGTCGCGCTGGTGCTGGCGTTCGGCTCCTGGCTCTGGTGGAACCAGCCGCGCCCGCGTCCGGTCGAGCCACTGATCGTCCTCGTCGGCTTCTGCCTGCTCGCGCTGACGTCCGCCCGTCAGCTGGTGTGGCTCGGGCCGGTCGCGTTCTACGTCCTGCGCCAGGCCGGCCGTCAAGGCTCGATCGTCGTCAGTGGCATCGCGACACGGACGCTCACCATCGCCTCGAGCCTCGCGATCGTCGCCTGGTTCGCGCTCGACGCGCCCCGGCCGGCGGAGGCGCAGGTCCTGACGCCGCTTGGCGACTACGCGGCGTTGCACCCGCCGTCGTCTGGCCGGATCGTCGGGACGACAGGGATGGGCTCCTACCTGTTGTGGCGTGCACCAGCGCTCCCGATCGCGATCGACGGGCGGCTGGAGAACTACCCCGCGGAGACGATCGACCAGGCGTACGCGATCCTCCGCGGCGAACGTGCGGGGATCGCGCTGCTCGACGCGTGGGACGTCGGCGGCGTCATCACCTCGGACGCCAACGCGGTGCGGCCACTCGAGGCGCAGGGGTTCCGGCTCGCCCGGGCGAGCGACGGCGGGTTCTACCTCGTCCGACGCGACCGGTAGGGTTCGCCGTCCTGCGATGGGACGGACAGTACGACTACGCCGCTGGCAGCGCGAGGCGCTGGAGCGGTTCGAGGCACGCCCTGACGCGGACTTCCTCGCCGTCGCGACGCCCGGCGCCGGCAAGACGACGTTCGCGCTCGTCGCCGCCCGCCGGTCGCTCGGCCAGCACCGCGGGCAGCGCGTCGTCGTGATCGCGCCGACGCAGGCGCTGAAGCGCCAGTGGGCTGACGCAGCAGCACAGGTCGACCTGCACCTCGAGCACGAGTGGAGCGCCGGCCAGGGCGCGCTACCGCGCGACGTCCACGGCGTCGTCACGACCTACCAGCAGCTCGCATCAAGCGCCACGGCGCTGCGTGCTCTCGCCGTAGGCTCCTTCGTCATCCTCGACGAGCTACACCATGCTGGCGACGATCGGGCGTGGGGAGACGGCGTGCGGGCGGCGTGCGAGCCGGCGCGCTCGCGCCTCGCGCTCTCCGGCACGCCGTTTCGCTCCGACACGCAGTCGATCCCCTTCGTGCGCTACGACGATGACGAGGCAGTGCCCGACTACGAGTACGGCTACGGCGAGGCGCTCGCTGACCGCGGCGTCGTGCGACCGGTCTACTTCCCCCGCATCGACGGGCTGATGGAGTGGCTGACGCCGGACGGCACGCACGTCTCGGCGTCGTTCGCGGACGCGCTCGACGCCGACCTGCGATCACAGCGGCTGCGCACGGCGCTCGCCGTCGACGGCGAGTGGCTCCCCGAGGTGTTGCGCCAGGCGCACCGACAGCTGCGGCGCGTGCGCGACGACCATCCGGCGGCGGCCGGGCTCGTGATCGCCACCGACCAGGAGCATGCGCGCGGGATCACGGCGCTGATGCGCTCACGTCTCGGCATCGAGCCGGTGCTCGCCCTCTCCGAGGATCCCCGTGCGGCAGACCGGATCGCGCGCTTCGCACGTAGCGACGAGCCGTGGATCATCGCGGTGCGGATGATCTCAGAGGGCGTCGACATCCCGCGCCTGCGCGTCGGCGTGTTCGCGACGACGACGACGACCGAGCTGTTCTTCCGCCAGGCGGTGGGCCGTCTGGTGCGCTGGACGCGCGGGCTCGGCACGCAACGCGCCTACCTGTTCGTCCCGGACGACCCGCGGCTGCGCCTGCATGCCGCCGGCATCGCCGAGCAGCGCCGCCACCTGCTGCGCCGCCGAGAGGACGGCGAGATCGCCGACGAGCCAGACACGCTCGACGAGCTCCCAGCCGAGGAGGCCTTCGAGCAGCTGTCGCTGTTCGCGGCGATCTCATCGGTGGCGATCGGCTCGCCGCTGCTGCTTGCCCCGGCTGACGTAGCAAGCGACGAGGAGGACGTCTCCGACGACGGGGAAGGCGTGACGCTGATCGAGCTACCCGTCCTGCCGGGCGCGTTCGACAGCACGACGGGGACGAGCGTGCGCGAGCGACGGGGCGCGTTACGCGACGCGAACGCCAACCTCGCGCGTGATCTCGCGCGGCTGAGCGGGATGAGCCACGCGCAGGTAAACGCCGAGCTGAACCGCCTCGTCGGGCTGCGCCGCGTGTCCGAGGCGACGGTCGATGAGCTCGCGCTGCGCGTCGAGCGTGGCGACCGCTGGCGTCGACGGCTGATCGGCTGAAATACCATAGGGGCATGCCGGACATGCGTTCCTCGCCCGACGACGTCGTTGCAGCGCTCGCCGAGCGCTCCTACCTTGCCGACCGCGGGCTCGGGACGGTCCTCTACCTCGCCCTGACGCTCGGTAAGCCGTTGCTGCTGGAGGGTGAGGCCGGGGTCGGTAAGACCGAGCTCGCGAAGGTCACCGCCGCCGCGCTCGGCACGCGATTGATCCGGCTTCAGTGCTACGAGGGGATCGACGTCAGCCACGCGCTGTACGACTGGTCGTACGCGAAGCAGATGCTGTACATCCGCACGCTCGAAGCGACCGGTCACGCGGCAGACGGCGACGTGCTCCACGAGCTGTTCGGCCCTCAGTTCCTCGAGCGCCGCCCGCTCCTCGACGCGATCGACAACGACGACGCCGTGCCGCCGGTGCTGCTGATCGACGAGATCGACCGCGCGGACGACGAGTTCGAGGCGTTTCTCCTCGAGCTGCTCTCCGACTTCCAGGTGACGATCCCCGAGATCGGCACGATCACGGCGAAGCGCCGGCCGGTGGTGTTCCTGACGTCGAACCGTACGCGCGAGCTGCACGAGGCCCTGAAGCGTCGCTGCCTGTACCACTGGGTCTCCCATCCCGAGCTCGAGCGTGAGATCGAGATCGTCCGCTCACGCGTCCCAGGCGTCCCGGAGCGGCTCGCGGCCGAGGCGGCTCGCTTCGTGCACCAGCTGCGCACGATCGACCTCGCGAAGGTGCCGGGGATCGCCGAGACGATCGACTGGACGCAAGCGCTGATGGCCCTCGGACAGGAGGAGCTCGAGGCCGGCGTTGTTGACGCCACCCTCGGCTCGGTGCTGAAGTACCACGAGGATCTCGATCGGGTGCGGGACGCCGACCTCGCACGCCTGGTGGCGGGAGCGAAGGCGACGCTGTGACCGTCGGCGCCGGGCCAGGCGACGCCGTCGTCCGCAAGCTCGTGACGTTCGGCCGGATCCTCCGCGAGGCTGGCGTCGAGGTTGGGCCGGGCCGGCTCCAGGACGCCGTGCACGCGCTCGACGCGGTGAGCCTCCAGACGCGCGACGAGGTGTACGCGGCGCTTGCCTGCACGCTCGTCTCGAAGCGCGACGACCTCGAGATCTTCGATCGCGCGTTCCGTGCCTGGTTCGAACGCGCGCCGACGAAGGGCCTCGCGCAGCGTCCACTCGACCTCGGCCTCGACCTCGGCAAGCCCGACCCGAAAGCGCTGCCTGCGCACGCGATGGCGCAGCTCGAACAGGACCCGTTCGCCGATCCCAACGACGCCGAGCTGGCGACGGCCGCCTCGTCGGCGACGGAGATGCTGCGCGGCAAGGACTTCTCCGAGATGACGGTCGATGAGCTGCGCGCGCTGCGCCGCGCCTGTGAGCGGCTCGCGCGGAACCTGCCGCGACGCCTGTCACGCCGCCTTGAGGCGGCCACGCGCGGTGATCGCGTCGACCCGCGCCGCACGCTGCGCGCGAGCATGCGCAGCGAGGGCGAGCCCCTCGAGAGGGCGTTCCGTCGGCAGAAGATGGTCGAGCGACGCGTCGTCTTCATCTGCGACATCTCTGGCTCGATGGAGCCGTACGCCAGGGCGCTCGTCCTGTTCTTGCAAGCAGCCGTCGCAACGGGCCGGCGGGTGGAAGCGTTCACCTTCGGCACACGCCTGACGCACCTGACGCCGTTCCTCGACGGTCGAGACGCTGACAGGGCCCTCGAACGGGCAGCGGCAGCGGTGAAGGACTGGGCGGGCGGCACGCGCATCGGCGAGAGCCTCGACTCGTTCAACCGCACGTACGCGCGCCGGGGGATGACGCGCGGGGCGATCGTCGTTATCGCCTCTGATGGGTGGGAACGCGGCGACACGACGTTACTCGGTGAGGCGATGAGGACGCTGCGCCGACGCAGCCGTGCCGTCGTCTGGTTGAACCCGTTGAAGGGCGCGACCGACTACCAGCCGCTCGCAGGCGGCATGCGGGCGGCGCTGCCACACATCGACGTGTTCCTGCCCGGGCACAACCTCGCCTCGCTCGAGTCGATGGTGCGGGTGATCGAGCGGCTCGGCCGGACACGCGCCACGCAGCTGACAGGGAGCCACGGATGAACGAGGAGACCCTCGCCACGATCGACGGATGGCTCGCGGAAGGCCACCAGGTGGCGGTGTCACAGGTGGTCCGCACCTACTCCTCCGCCCCGCGTCCGATCGGCAGCATCTTCGCCGTCTCGTCGCATGGTCGGATGGCCGGTTCGGTGTCGGGCGGGTGCGTCGAGGGGGCGATCTTCCTCGAGGCAGAGGACCTGTTCGCCGGAAACGTCGGTGGGCCACGGCTCCTGCACTACGGCATCACCGATGAGATCGCCGGCAACGTCGGCCTCGCTTGCGGCGGTGAGCTCTGGGTGTCGCTCGACCACCACCGCGCACGCCCGGACCTGCGCCGCGGAGCGATCGTCACCGCCGTGACCGGCCCGAGTGCGGGGGCTCGCCTCGTCCTCGACGTCGATGCCAGCAGCGTCGAGAGCGAGCTCCGCGGGGCCCTCCACGACGCTGCGCTCGCCGCCGCGAACGACGCCGTCACCCGCGAGGAGTCCTCCGCACACGACCTCGAGACGAGCCAGCTGTTCGTCGAGGCGATCTTCCCGCCACACCGCCTCGTGATCGTCGGTGCCGTTGACACGGCCGAGGCGGTGTGCCGCCTCGCCGGGCAGCTCGGGTGGCGCAGCGTCGTGATCGACCCGCGCGGTCGGTTCGCGACGACCGAGCGGCTGCCGAGCGCGGGCACCGTGATCGCCCGTTGGCCGGAGGACGGGTTCGCGACGATCGAGCTCGAGCAGTCCGACTCGGTGATCGTCCTCACGCACGACCCGAAGATCGACGATCCCGCGCTCGTCGCGGCCCTCGCCGCGGGCGCGAGCTACGTCGGCGCCCTCGGCTCGCGCCGTACGCAGGCGAAGCGCGCCGAGCGGCTGCTCGAGCAGGGCGTGCCGGCCGGCGACGTCGAGCGCGTGTACGGCCCGGTCGGGCTCGACATCGGCGCCCACACGCCAGCCGAGACGGCCGTCTCGATCGTCGCCGAGGTGATCGCCCACCGCGCCGGCAGGTCAGGCAGGCGGCTCGTCGTGACGACCGGACGGATCCATCCGACGACGGAGTAGCACCGCGTGATCCTCTACAACTCGCAGGTCTCGGGCAACTGCTACAAGGTGCGCCTCGTGCTTGCCCGTCTCGGCGCGAGCTACGAGCGCCGTGAGCTCTCCGTCAGCGACCGCACGGACCGCGCCGAGGTGCTCGGTGGACTGAACCCGGCGCTGCGCGTGCCGACGCTGGTGCTCGATGACGGGCGCGCGCTCGGCGAGTCTGGCGCGATCACGTGGTTCCTCGCCGAGGGCACCGACCTCGTGCCATCTGACCCGTTCAGCCGCGCGCAGGTGCTGCAGTGGTTGTTCTTCGAGCAGTACGACCACGAGCCGGCGATCGCCGCCGTGCGCTTCTGGGTCGCCTACTCGGGACGACCAGAGGCGTTCACCCACCTGCTGGAGGAGCGACGTGCGGCCGGCCACCGAGCCCTCGCCGCGATGGAAACGCACCTCACAGGACGCCAGTACCTCGTCGGTGAGACGCTCACCCTTGCGGACGTCGCGCTCTACGCGTACACCCACGTCGCGCCAGAAGGCGGCTTCGACCTCGCTGCGTACCCGTCGATCGGAGCGTGGCTTGATCGCGTCGCCGGAGACCCGCACCACGTGCCAATGGATGCATAACGCTCGCGTCCGCGCACGGTTCGCCGAGACCGACGCGATGGGCGTCGTCCACCACGCCGCCTACCTGCCCTGGCTCGAGGAGGCCCGCGTCGCGTACCTGCGGGCGATCGGGCATCCCTACGTCGAGGTGCGCGCCGCCGGCATCGACATCGCGGTGATCGAGGTCGCCGTGCGCTACCTCGCTCCAGCACGCTTCGACGACGAGATCGACATCGACGTCACGCTCGGCGCAGCGACGGCGGCACGGTTCCCGATCAGCTACGTCCTGTCTCGCGGCACCGAGACGATCGCGACAGCGACAACGACGCACGCCTGTCTCGACGCAGCGACGGGGCGGCCCGTCCGCGTGCCTGCGTGGCTACGAGGCGGTACCCTGACACCGTGACCGCTTTCCCGCTCGCCCTCACCTACGACGACGTGCTCCTCGTGCCCCGCCGCTCCGGCGTGCAGTCGCGCGGAGACGTCTCCACCGCGTCGCGCTTCACCCGCGCGCTGACGCTCGCAGCACCGATCGTCGCGGCGAACATGGAGACGGTGTGCGAGGCGCGGATGGCGATCGAGATGGCGCGAGTCGGTGGCATCGGCGTGATCCACCGGTTCCTCACCGTCGGCGCGCAGGTCGCCGAGGTTGAGCGGGTGAAGCGCGCCGAGAACCTCGTGATCGTCAACCCGTACGCGATCGCCGGGACAGCGTCGATCGCCGATGCGCGCGCCGAGATGCGACTGCGCGACGTCTCGAGCCTGCTGGTCGTTGACGAGGCAGGCCGCCTCGCCGGGATCCTGACAACACGCGACCTCGTCCTCTCGCCTGCGCCGAGCGACCGGGTCACCCTGCACGCCACGCCGCTCGACCGCCTGATCACGGCGCCGGTCGACACCGACACGGAAGCCGCGCGCGAGCTGCTGCACCGCCATCGGCTGGAGAAGCTGCCGATCGTCGACGGGGACGGGCGGGCGACAGGCCTGATCACGATGCGCGATCTCGTTGCGCTTCGCGATCGCCCGCTGGCGTCGAAGGACGCGCGTGGCCGGCTGCTCGTCGGCGCGGCGATCGGCGTCCGTGGGGACTGGATCGAGCGCTCCCACGCGCTCGTTGCGGCCGGCGCCGACGCCCTCGTGCTGGACATCGCCCACGGGCACGCTGAGCACGCCGTGCGCGCGCTCGAGCAGCTGCGCAGCGAGCTGCCTGGCACCCAGCTCGTCGCCGGCAACGTCGCGACCGGTGACGGTGCGCGAGACCTGTGCCTCGCCGGCGCCGACGCGGTCAAGGTCGGCGTCGGTCCCGGCTCCGCGTGCACGACGCGGATCGTTGCCGGCGTCGGCGTGCCGCAGCTGACGGCGGTGCTCGATGCCGTCGCGGCCTGCCGCGAGCACGACGTCCCGGTGATCGCGGACGGCGGCATCCGCGAGCCTGGTGACGTCGCGAAGGCGATCGCCGCCGGAGCTGAGACGGTGATGGTCGGCAACCTCCTCGCGGGGACGGACGAGAGCCCTGGCGTCGTCGTCAAGCGTGGCGGGCAGAAGTTCAAGGTGTACCGCGGCATGGCCTCGGCGGAGGCAACCCGGGTGCGGATGGCAGCGGAGGGCGCTGAGCCGCAAGAGGGCACCGAGCTCACCCAGGTCGTGCCGGAAGGGGTCGAGGCGACGGTTCCCTACAGCGACGGTGCGGCCGGCATCGTCGGCCGACTCGTCGGAGGTCTCCGCTCAGCGATGAGCTACGCAGACGCGCGCAGCGTCGCCGAGTTCCACGCGAACGCCCAGTTCGTGCAGATCACGTACGCGGGTCTGATCGAGTCTCGCCCGCACGATCTGCACTAGACGCGTCGTCCGTCAGGCGAGGACGCGTGCCGAAGATCGGCACGCGGCGCAGACGCTTGCGTTCCGTCGTGATTGCCCGCAGGTTCGCGTACGGCACCTCGACGAGGTCGAGCGTGTGCTCATCCGGGTCGAGGATCTCGACGAGCGCGACGCCGGTGCGAGCCAGCCGAACCCGTCCGATCGTCCCGACCGGCCAGCCGTCGACCACATCGAGCAGGGCGACGCGGTCGCCAAAGCCAGCGCGGGTGATCACTGCACTCCGGATTCGCCCGGCGGCGCGTACCTCCTTCCGCGGGGCGCCGTCAGGTTCTGACGGTTTCCCGACGGTTCACGAGGGCGTCCGCCGCGCCGATCAGGTAGTCCCAGAGCATGTCGTCGAGGTCGTCCGCCAGGTGCTCCTCGTCGAGCGCGCGCCGCATGTGCTGCAGCCAGCGGTCGCGGGCCTGCTCGTCGATCGGGAACGTCGCGTGACGCATCCGCAGGCGAGGGTGTCCGCGCTCGTCGGAGTACGTCGTCGGGCCGCCCCAGTACTGCTCGAGGAAGCCCCGGAGCCGGTCCTCGGCCGGCCCGAGATCGGCGCCCGGATAGAGCGGCCGGAGAATCTCGTCACCCGCGACGCCACCGTAGAAGCGCAGTACCAGGCGCTCGAAGAACGGGTGCCCGCCGAGCCGCGCGTACGGCGTCGCGACGGCCCGGGCCTCGAACTCGACGACGACCTCGTCGGGAGAAGGCGGAGACGGAACGAGGTCGCCGTCGTAGCGCGTGCGGCGAAGCTCGACGTCGGGGCCGAGGATCGCCCAGTACGCCCCGGGCGCGACCTCGTAGGGCATGCCGACGCTGCCCGGATTCACGATCCGGTGCCGACCGTGCCTGCGGTCGAGCTGCATGTGCGTGTGGCCACCGACCACGACGCTCTCGACGACGCGCGCGAGGATCGGCGCGAGACGATCAGCGGGAGTCGCCCGTGTCACGATCTCCTCGTCGGAGCGTGGCGTCCCGTGGCAGAACCGCGTCGGGCCGAGCCCGGCGATGTCGAGGACGACCGTCACGGCGCGCGTGGCGAGCTCGGGATGGGCGTCGAGCAGCTCGCGGTCGGCGTTCCCCATGATCGCGTGCACCGGCAGGGCGACGGCCGCGAGGAGCCGCAACGTCTCGGCGGGGGACGGCCCGGCAGCCACGTCGCCGCAGTCGACGATCGCGTCGACCTCCTCCTCTCCGATCTCCGCCAGCACCGCCGCCAGCGCCGGGGCGTTGCCGTGGGCGTCCGCGATCACCGCGACGCGCATGCCAGCCGCTCCTCGATGTCTGCGCGGGCACGGATCGCGATCGGCGCGCGCAGCGCGTCCGCGAGCCGCTCCGCTGACGCCTTGCGGTCGTAGTAGAGCTCCGCCAGCGCGAGGATCGGAAGCTGCGACCGGTTCGAGAGGTCGAGCGCCACCTGATCACCGGAACGCACCGATCCGGTCGCGAGCACGCGAAGGTACGGCCCTGGCCGGCCGGCGCGGGCGAAGCGCTTGACGAACTGCGGGTCGCCCATCCGCGCCGCGAGCGTCGCGCACGGGATCCGCGGCGACGTCACCTCGAGCACCAAGTCGGCGCCGACGCGAAGGCGATCGCCGATGAACAGGTCGGCGCTCTCAAGCCCCTCGACGGTGAGGTTCTCACCGAACGTGCCAGGGGCAAGCTCGCCGCCGAGCTCGCTCGACCACCAGGCGTAGTCCTCGGTCGTGTAGGCGTAGACCGCCTGGTCGGGACCGCCGTGGTGCCGGGTCGACGCGACGCGGTCTCCCGCGAGCCCACCCATGCCAACCTGCACGGCGCGTACCGTCGCCAACTTGTTGATCGCGGTCCGATGCCGGCGACCGGCAAGGTCGACGAGATGAGGCGTGCCGACGTTGACCGAGGCGAGGCGCATCCGAGCAGTATCCTGTACCCGTGAGCGAGCCGCTGAACGTCTTCATCACGCCGGTCCCGTCAACCGGGACGCGCCGCTGCGGCGTGAAGGACCTGATCGACACGGCAGGGATCCGCACGACGTACGGGTCGCGTGTCTACGGCGACCATGTCCCGACGGCTGACGCGACGGCCTGGGCGAGGTTGAAGGCGGCCGGGTGGACGCTGGTCGGTAAGACGAACCTGCACGAGTTCGCCTACGGCACGACCTCACAGAACGAGTGGTACGGCGCGGTCGGCAATCCGCGCGATCCGCTGCGCTGTGCGGGCGGCAGCTCCGGCGGGTCAGCGGCGGGCATCGTCACCGGCGACTTCGAGCTCGGGCTCGGCACGGACACCGCCGGTTCGATCCGTATCCCCGCCGCGTGGTGCGGCGTGGTCGGCTTCAAGCCGACGTTCGGCGCTGTCCCGACGGACGGCGTGTTCCCGCTCGTTCCGTGGATGGATCACGTCGGCCCGATCGCCGCCGATGTCGCGACCTGCGCGGAGGCGTTCGCCGCGCTCGCCGACCGGCCGTTGGTGTCGGCGGCACGCCCTCTCGCCGGCGCTCGCGTCGGCGTCCCGCGGGAGAGCGGCGACCTCGATCCGTCGATCTCGGGCGTCGTCTCCGCCGCCCTCATGCGATGCCGCGAGGCAGGGGCGGAGCTCGTGCTGTACGACCACGTCCACCCGCCCGCCTCCGCCCTCCGGCTCCGTCAGGCGGCGGTGGCGTTCGTCCACCGCGCGACGTATCCAACACGCCGCGACGAGTACTCCGAGAACGTGCGGAGGAAGATCGACCTCGGGCTCGAGCCGTTCAGCCACCTCGAAGCCCTCGCGGCCTGGGCCGAGCTTGAGGCGTGGAAGGCGGCGTACGCGGAGGCGACCGCGCACGTCGACGTGGTCGCGATGGCGACGGTGCCGATCCCACCGCCGCTCCTCGACGTCGACGAGGCGGTGGTGCGCAAGGGCGCGACGCTCCACACGGCGGCGTTCAACTACCTCGGCTGGGCGTCGATCACGCTCCCGTGCGGCGCCGACGCGCGCGGCCTCCCGGTGGGCCTGATGCTCTCGGCGCCGTCCGATGACGCCGTCCTCGCCGTCGCACGCAGCGTCGAGCGGCTCCTCCGCTCGTAGCGCCACCGGGTCTGGACCGGAGCGGCGTCGGAACGCGCCGCGGAGCGAGACCTCGCCTCAGAAGAACAACGACCGCATGCGCATCGCGAGGCCGATGTCGCCCTTCACCTTTAGCCGTCCCGTCATGAAGGCAACCTGCGGGTCGAGCGATCCGGCGACGACCTTCAGCCAGCTCTCAGCCGACGAGATGACGGTGATCGTCGGCGCAGGGTGCTCCCCGCTCGCAACGCTGCACGTGCCGTCGTGCACGACGACGTGCCAGCTCCCGCCGCCATCACCCGACAGCACGAACTGGAACACGGCCGCGAGTCCCGTCGCACGGTCTGCGTGGAAGTGGTCGGGAAGGTCAGCAAAGAACTGTTGAGCGGTCATCCGCGCCTCCGAATCCTATATTCTATGAACATTACACTCTGAAGGAGCTCCGGTGTCCCGCAGTTCGACCACGACGCGCCCGATCAACCCCCACGACTACCTCGAGATCGACACCTTGCTCGACGACGAGGAGAGGCTCGTTCGCGACACGGTACGACAGTGGGTGCGCGATCGCGTCCTACCGGAGATCGGTCACTGGTTCGAGGAGGGCTACCTGCCGATGGAGCTCGCGCCCGAGCTTGGCAAGCTCGGGCTGCTCGGCATGCACCTCGAGGGCTACGGCTGCCCGGGGGCAAGCGCGGTCGCCTACGGGCTCACGTGCCTCGAGCTCGAAGCGGGCGACTCCGGCCTGCGCAGCCTCGTGTCGGTACAGGGATCGCTGGCGATGTTCGCGATCCACAACTGGGGCTCCGAGGAGCAGAGACAGCGGTGGCTGCCTCGCATGGCCGCCGGGGAGGCGCTAGGGTGCTTCGGCCTCACGGAACCGGACGCCGGCTCCGATCCCGGTGCGATGCGTACCCGCGCGCGCCGCGACGGTGACGACTGGGTGATCAACGGAACGAAGATGTGGATCACGAACGGGTCGGTTGCTGACGTGGCAGTCGTGTGGGCGCAGACCGACGACGGGATCCGCGGCTTCCTCGTCGAGAAGGGCGCGAAGGGGTTCACGACACCCGACATCAAGCACAAGATCTCGCTTCGCGCCTCGATCACCTCGGAGCTCGTGCTCGAGGACGTCCGCGTCCCGGCCGACGCGATGTTTCCCGACGTCAGGGGCCTCCGCGGGCCGTTGTCGTGCCTGAACGAGGCGCGTTACGGGATCGTCTGGGGCGCCGTCGGGGCTGGCCGCGCATGCTACGAGTCAGCGCTCGAGTACGCGAAGACGCGCATCGCGTTTGGCAAGCCGATCGGCGGGACGCAGATCCAGCAGCAGAAGCTGGCCGAGATGGCCCTCGAGGTGAACCGCGGGATGCTCGTGGCGCTCCAGATCGGCCGCCTGAAGGACGCGGGGACGGTGCGGCCCGAGCACGTCAGCATGGGAAAGTTTGGCAACGTCCGCGGTGCGCTGGAGATCGCGCGGTCGGCGCGCACGGTGCTTGGCGGCAACGGCATCACGCTCGAGTACCCGGTCATCCGGCACATGAACAACCTCGAGTCGGTCTACACCTATGAGGGCACGCACGACGTGCATGCGCTGGTGATCGGCGGCGCCGTCACCGGGATCCAAGCTTTCCGATGAGCGCGGTTCTGGCGACGGCGCAGCAGGTCGCTGTCGCGTGGCTGCGGCGAGCGATCACCAACGGCGAGCTTCGCCCGGGTGATCGGATCGGGCAGGAGGCTGTCGCGAGCCGCATCGGCGTGAGCTTGATCCCGGTGCGCGAGGCGCTGAGGATCCTCGAGTCGGAGGGGCTCGCGACGTACGCCCCCCGCCGCGGGTACACCGTCACGCAGCTCGACCTCGCCGATCTGGCGGAGATCTACCGTCTGCGTGCGCTCGTCGAGAACGATGTCGTGCGCCGTGGGTTGCCGCTCGCGACCGACCTCGACCTCGACGCGATCGCGAAGGCCGAGCACGCCTGCCGGGACGCCGCCGCGGAGGGCGACATCGCCGGCGAGCTGGCAGCGAACCGGCGCTTCCACTTCCTGCTCTACGCGATCGGCGCGAGCGATCACGCCCTGCGGCTGATCGCTGGCCTGTGGGACGCCACGGAGGCATACCGCGCCCTGTACTACGACCTACCGGATGGCCAGGAAGAGACCGACAGGGCGCACCGGGCGATCGTTGACGCCGCGACCGCGCGCGATGCGCACCGGTGCGTTGCAGCGCTCGACGCACACCGCAACCACGCCCTTATGTTGCTAGACGGCGTGCTGGCGCGCGCCGTCTCGTAGAGTACGAGCCGTGACGTACATCATCACCGAACCCTGCATCGACGTGATGGACAAGTCCTGCGTCGAGGTCTGCCCCGTCGACTGCATCCACGAGACGGACCACATGCTCGTGATCGACCCCGAGGAGTGCATCGACTGCGGGGCCTGCGAGCCAGAGTGTCCCGTCGAGGCGATCTTCCCGGAGGACGCCGTTCCCGACGTGATGGAGGCGTTCATCAAGATCAACTACGCCTACCCCGACGGTCTTGACAAGGTTGCCGAGCTCGTTGCCAGCCGGATCGCCGATTGCCCGCCGCCGCCGATCGCCGGGCACCGCGAGTAACGCAGATCAGCCGTCGCCGGCGTCGGTGCTCGCACTGATGCCCCGTCGAACCTCGCCAAACGACAGCCCTTCACGGCTGAGGAAGACGAGGCCGAGGCCCGCACCGAGTGCGATCTCGATCACCTGGAGCCCGATCGCGAACGCGACGCCCGTGGTGAAGTCGATCCCGTAGATCGTCGACATCGCACCGGCGACGGTGAGCTGGAAGGAGCCGACGTTCCCGGGCGTGACCTGGATCAGCCCGATGATGTTCGACGCGAGGAACACGACGGCAGCGACGCCGAGGGCGTCCTTGGTGATGCCGAACGCGCGCAGCGTGAGCCAGATGCCGATCACCTGAGCCGCCCACGAGACGAGCCCCCCCATGAGGCTCCGGACGGTGCGGACCGGATCGCGGAGAAGCCGCTGGCCGTGCCCCATCTCGCGGATCACCGCCTCGGCGCTGCGCAAGAACGTGCGCCATGACCTCGCAACGGGCTCGTCCGGCTGGTCGTTTGGGTGCCAGCGCCGCTGCCACCACGACACGAGCTGGACCGCACCGACCGCAAGCACGAGCGCACCGATCGCCGCGAGCAGCGTGACGAAGCTGTCGATCGCACCGGCCGGCACGTCGGGAAGCACGAGGAACATCGCGGCGACAACGAGGACGAGCGTCGCACCAAGGATCACCTGCTCCATCACCAGCGTGCCGGCGATCGTCGCCATCGGGATCGTCACGCCGGCATCTTTGACGACGCGTCGGCGCAGGACGAAGAGACGTCCGACCTCGCCAAGCCGCGCGACCAGCGCAGAGTTGAGCAGGAAGCCGACGAAGATCGCCGGCACGACCTGGCGGTAGCGGAAACGCGGGACCCCGGGGATCGTGTCGAGGCTCGCCTTCCAGACGACCGCTTTGAACCAGACTGACACGAGGTTCGCGACGAGCGCCCCCGCGACGAGCGGCAGCGACAGCGAGCGGAACATCACCGCGGTGTCGTGGAGGTTTTGCCGGTTCAGACGCTCCGAGGCGACCGTCACGAGGACAGCAGCCACGGCGACAACGAGGCCGACGCGCGGCCACGAGGTGCGTCGTTCTGGCGCGAGCGCTGCAAGCTCGCCGACCGTGACGGCCGAGAATCCCGCGTCGTCGACGGCGCGGAGGATCGTAGGTAAGGCGTCGGCGGTCTGGCCGCGATCGGCGGAGCCGTTCCCATCCGCGTCGTGGAGGAGCAGGATCGCTCCCGGTCGGATCGCCTTCAGTGATCGGTCGGCGATCACCTCGGCACCCGGGAGGGCCGTGTCGAACACGCCTTTCGTCCAGCCGACGACGCGGTAGCCGAGCCGTTGACACGTCCGTACAACGAGCGGGTTGCGAAACCCGTGCGGTGCGCGGAGGTAACGCACGTCGTCGGCGCCGCACTCAGCGAGCACCTCCTGCGTTCGCCAGAGCTCGTCCGCGATCGTCTGGCTGCGACAGAACACGAGGATCCGGTGCGTGTAGGTGTGGTTCGCGACCTCGTGTCCCTCCTCGACGATCCGCCGCACGATCTCGGGATGCGCCGCTGCGTGCCGCCCCAGGATGAAGAACGTGGCGTGCTTACCGGCGTCGCGCAGCGCGTCGAGGATGCGCGGTGTCGTGTCCGGCGATGGACCGTCGTCGAAGGTGATCGCGATCACCGGCGCCGTCACGCCCGTGCCGTCGATGACCCGCCCGAACACGGGGGAGTTTGGCGCGAAACACCCGAACGAGGTGAGCGTCAGGGTGCTCGCGTAGGCGACGTCGACGGTCCAGGCAGCCCAGCCGAGGTGAAGCGACACGAACGACAGGTCAAGCCCGACGGTGATCACGGCGCCGCCAAGAGCGACGGCGACGTAGCGGACGAGCGTCTCGTTCCGGGTCATCCGCGCATGAGCTCGAGGTAGTGCTGCTCCAGTTGCTCGGCGACACGAGACCACGCGTAGGTGGACACCGCCGTCTTTCGCCCTTCGCGGCCCATCCGCGCTCGCTCGGCGGGTCGGTCGAGAAGGTACATCAACCCTTCTGCGAAGCGGCTGGCATTGTCGGCCGGCGACACCATCAGCCCGTGCTTGCCGTGCTCCATCACGAGCTGAAACCCTGAGATGCGACTGGCGACGACGGGGCGTCCGCAGCTCATCGCCTCGAGGAGCACCATCCCGAACGACGCGCGGTTGCAGGGCGTGCAGTGCACGTCAGCGCTGGTGTAGTAGCGCGGGCGCTCCCAGTTGACGCGGCCGGCCCAGACGACGTCACGCTCGAGCGCGGCAGGCACCCGGCTGCGGTAGAACGACCGCAATGGCCCGTCGCCGACGACGACGAGCCGCACGTCGGCACCCCACTCTCGGCGAACGTGCCGGAACGCCTCGATCATCGTCCCAAGCCCGTTACGGGGATCGAAGCGACCGAGAAACAGGATGGTCTTCTTGCCGTCTGCAAGGTGCTCGAGCGGGTCGGCGTCTGGGGAGAAGTGGCGCTCGTCGATCCCGTTCGGGATCACGGTGTACTCGAACGGGAAGTACGGGGTGAGCGATCCGATGCACGCCTCAGACACGACGACCTTACCGTCGAGCCGCTTGATCGAGGCGCGTAGGAGCCAGCCGAACGCGTCAAGGAGCGGCCCAGGCGCGAACACCGAGTGGAACGTGCCGACGGTGATCGCCGAGTCGGGCGCCGCGATCGGTGCGAGCATCACCATGCCCGGGTTGTACGGCGCGTGGGTGTGGATGACGTCGAACCGGCGATCGCGAAACAGCTTCTTGAGCCGGTGGAGCATTCGGAAGTCGACGGTGTGCAGGGTCTGAGAGGCGTTGCCGTAGAGGCGGACTGCTTGGCCCACTCGCAGGACCTCAAACGGCGCATGCTGCTCTGGGCGGTAGCCGGGGTCGACGACCGGCGGCGGGCGGAACAGGTTGCCGGTGATCACCGTCACCTCGTGCCCGCGCGCCTGCAGGTGCGTCGCCTGCCCGTGCACGTGCTCGGTGATCCCACCGAGCTGCGGGTAGTAGTAGTCGGTTACGATCGCGATTCGCACCGCCGAGGATCGTAGCCGGGTAGCGCCGCACGCGGGATCGTTGGCACTGTCTGTGCCGGAGTGCCAATCTGGCATACTGGGTGGGTGCCGATCTACGAGTACCGCTGCGCGAACGGGCATCTGACGGAGCGCTTCCAGCGCATGTCTGACCCCGCTCTTGAGACGTGCGACACGTGCGCTGCGCCGGTGAAGAAGGTCCTGCACCCGGTCTCCATCCACTTCAAGGGCAGCGGTTTCTACAACACCGACTACGGCCGCGGCAAGGGCGCCAACGCGACCGGCGACGGCAAGACGTCCGGAGAGGGATCCACATCAGAGCCATCAGGCTCGGCCGAGACCTCGAGCACGTCCTCGAGCTCGGCTCCTCCCGCTTCGTCGAGCCCACCGTCCAGCTCCTCGGGCAGCTCCGACAGCTAGCCCCCGCCGCGTAGCTGGCGGTCGCTGCGAGGCGCGAACGAGCCCCGGCCCGCGACGATCGCTGGAGACCTTCAGCCTCGAGAAGCTGCCGCAACGCCACCGCCGTTTCGCCCGTCGCTCCGCGACGGCAGGCGACCTGCCGCGGCCACGTCCCGATGAGAGCTCACTTGAAAGATCCTCATCACCCAAGGCGCTGATGGTTGCTCGGGCCCACTCCAACTGCACCGTGCCCACCGTGCACTTGGAGTATCGCCGCAAAGGCAACGATCTCGCGATTGTGCTGTTCGATACGATCAACGCCTCGGTGCCAAGTGCACGGCGCGCGCGGTGCACTTGACCATGACCACCCCCACTGACAGCTCGTTCCTCCACTTCGGTTACCGGGAGCATCCCCCGGCCCGTCGCCTGCCGTCGCGGAGCGACAGGCGAAACACAGAGCGCGTCGTCGCCGTGACGGCGCAGCGATCCGGGGCAGTACACAAGTGCACGGCGCGCGCCGTGCACTTGGCCGTCGCCACCCCCGGCCGAGGCCCCCGTCACAAGAGGTCGGCGTTGGCGCGTGGGTGGGATCGAACGGGCTTCTTACGGGCTCCTAGTGGTCCGATTGTGAAATGGCGTGGTCATTCGCGCGCCTGGATCGTCCTGCGCTTGCCGGCTCCGCCACCCGTCCGGTGGCTCCGCCAGCCAGCTCCGTCGACCACGCCCCCGGCCCGCTCTGCGTGGCCGGATCGTGGGCTTCGCGGGAGCGTCGCGCGCCGCATGCGCTTGCCCCGCGCGCCGGCTCGCTCCGGACACCCGATGACGCCGCTCTTTGACAATCAGACGACTAGAGCCGACCGACGCGCAGGCGTTCGGCAGCAGCGGCCTGCTGCGTTTCGAGGACGGAGATTAGGGCTTCGACTGCGTCGGTGTCGAGGTGGGTGCCGGCACTGCGGCGGAGCTCGGTGACGGCGTCGTCGATGCTCTGACCGTCGTGGTAGGGTCGGTCGGAGGTGATCGCAGAGAACGCGTCGGCGACAGCGACGACGCGAGCTTCGACCGCGATGTTCGTGCCGGCTTTGCCGTCGGGGTAGCCGGTTCCGTCCCAGCGTTCGTGGTGGGAGCGGACGGCGTCGCCAGCGTCGGCGAGGCCGGGGACGCGGCGGATGATCTGCTCGCCGATCTCAGCGTGGGCGCGCATGGTGATCCACTCGTCGTCGTCGAGGGGGCCACGCTTGGCGAGGATGCGGTCGGGGATCGCAACCTTGCCGACGTCGTGCAGCCAGCCGCCCAGCTGGCAACGGATCACCATCGCCTCCTCGAGGTTCATCTGTCGCGCGATCAGTCCCGACAGCTCAGCGACCTGCTGGGAGTGCAGCTCAGGCATTCCCTCGCGCACTGCGGCGCTGAGCGCTAGGGCCTGCGCCAGACGCAGAGCCTCGGGCTCCTCGGCGACGAAGTCCTCGACCGTCATCTCGGTGAACAGGCGCACCTGGTCGCGCCCGCGGCGCTTCGCGGCGTACAGGGCACGGTCGGCGGCGTCAACGATGCCCTCCGGCGACCAGAGCGACTCAGACGCTCTGACGGCGCCAACGGAGACGGAGACGGGCAAGGAGAAGTCGTCACCGGCCTTGATCGGCTCGACGTTCACCGCGCACCGTAAGGCGTTGCCGACGGCGCGCAGCGCCGCGTCGTCGCCGATGCCGGGAGCGACGACACAGAACTCCTCGCCGCCCCAGCGTGCGACGGTGTCGTACTCACGCACGGCGGAGCGCAAGCGCCTGCCGATCTCCATCAGCACCTCGTCGCCGGCATGGTGGCCGTAGGTGTCGTTCACACGCTTGAAGCGATCGGCGTCGAGGAGGAACACGCCTGGCGGGTTGCCGTCGCGCAGAGCGCGGCGAAGCTCGCCGTTGAGGGCCTCAAGACAGCCGCGGCGGTTCCAGAGACCGGTGAGCGGATCGATCTTCGAGCGCGACTCGGCCTCGTCGCGCTCGCTCTCCATACGGGCAAGCGCGGCCCAGTTCTCGGCCCGCGCCCGACGACCGGTGACCAGTCCGAACGCGAGGAACAGCACAGCGAAGCCGAGCAACACCAGCGAGAACGGCCCAACGCCGTCGAACGAGAGCAGCGGAGTGAGCGGCGCCGACGCCGCGAGAAACCAGTCGTTCGCGTTCCCAACGGACCTGGCGACGACCTGGGTTGCAACGCGGGCGCCACCAGCGTCGGCAACACCACCGATCGCCCCGCGACTGATCGAGCGCCACTGCAGCTCGCGCGGCCAGCCGAGCGCGGCGTCCCGCCGCTGCGGGCGACGCGAGTTAATCAGCGAGGCGCCGCTGTCCCGGTCGACGACGTCAACCTCAAGCCCCGGCGGCACGGCGTTGGCAATCGCCTCACGGAAGCTCTCGATCGTCACCTCGTAGTGGATGATCGCGAGAGCGCCGACAGGCCCGTCGAGGGGCGTCGAGTTCGAGATCACCCACTCATGGGTATCGGGAGACTCGTACGGCGCGGCCTGGTAGACCTGCCCGCTTGCCAACGCGATCGTCGGCGCGAAGAACTTCTGTACCGACTCGTTCGGTGAGAGGCTCGCCGTGGAGGCGGTGATGCCGCGCACGACGCGCGCGTTCTCGCTACCCGACACGTCGATGAAGCAGGCCTCGCCGATCGCGCCCGGATGCAGCACCTGCAGGTAGTTCAAGGCACCGGATACCTGGGCGGTCGTCGAGACGTCGGCGACCTTCGTCTCGCGTGGCCTTCCGTCAGCGTAGAACTGTGCGAACGCCGGGTTGCGCGACGTGATGAGCACGATGTCGCGAGCCCGCTGGAAGTACGCGTCAAGGACCGCCGTCGCTGCCTGGACGGCGCTCCGGAGCCGCTCGTCCCGTGCCGCGTCATCCTGGGCGCGCTGCGTCGCGATCGATGTGACGCTGAGCAGCGCGAGCAGCACCGCAGCGCCGTACGCAGCGAGGGTGAGAGGGCGCGATCGCACGTCCCCGCGTCTATCGACCGTCAAGAAGAGGGCCTTGAGGGGCGCCGCTCAGACGCCGGCTCGACAACCAGGCTGGAGCGGGTCAGTCGTGCTCCGTGACGGCGCTGCCGCGACACCGAGAAACGCATCGCGCACCGCAGCGTTGGCGCTCGAGGCCTGGAGAAATGTCGCACCGGCGATCGTCGTCGGCACTCCGCCGAGCGAGCAGGTGATCCGCCGCGACGCACGCAGGTCAACCCACACCATCGAGACGGCGGTTGACACGTCGATGTCCGTGACCACGCCGCCGCGCACCAAGGCCGAGACATCGGGAAGACCGGCGTCAGCAACGATCGCGACGTGGTTGACTGGCACGCGAAGGTAGGCCACGACCGCACGGATGGTATCGTCGAGGCGCCCGCTCGCCCAGCTCGAACCGAGCGCGCCGAGACCGCCGCCCTGTCGCTGGACGCGGAGCGCCGCGGGAACGACGAGCACGGACACGAGCCCGTGGACAGGGTCAAGGCGCAACAGCGCGACCCCCTGACGGGCCCGTTGCGGGTCAGCGGGCACCAGCAGCACGACGGTCGGCTGGGAGAGCGGGGCTTCGGCCGGTGAGAGCACCCCGGCGACGGCGCCACCGCCCGGCATCGCTGCGAGCCGGGCGTGCGCCTCGTCGAGCGCCGAGGCGAGCGCCCGGTAGCGGGCCAGACCAGCCCCACCCGCACTGGCGACGATGCCGGCGAGGAGGATCGCAGCGATCCAGCGAGGTCGGAGCAGCCGGCGCACGCCGGCAGCGTACCGACGAGCGCTCGTTTACGCTTGGCTCGTGGCTGCGATCGGTGTCGACCTTGGTGGTACGAAGATCCGCGCTGGACGTGTCGCGACCGATGGGGCGATCACGGGCGAGCTCGAGGTCGCCACAGACGACAGCTCCCCCGACGCGATCCTCGACCAGATCGTCGCGCTCGTCCGCGCGCTCTCTGCAGGCGAGCCGATCCCTGTCGGCGTCGGCCTCCCGGGCACCGTCGACCAGCGGAGCGACACGCTCGTACAGGCCGCGAACCTGCCGCTGTGGAACGTTCCCGTCCGCGCACGGCTCGCCGCAGCGCTTGGCGTGCCCGTGTCGATCGACAACGACGCGAACTGCGCCGCCCTGGGAGAGCACCGGTTCGGTGCCGCGCGCGGCACCGCCTACTCTGTCATGTTGACCCTCGGCACGGGCGTTGGCGGCGGCGTCGTCGTCGACGGCGCGCTCTATCGTGGTGCGCGCGGAACGGGCGCGGAGCTCGGGCACACCGTCGTCGCGTTGAACGGTCGTCCGTGCCAGGGGTCATGCCGTGGCCGGGGGCACCTGGAGGCGTACTGCTCGGGCACAGCGCTCACCCTCGCGGCCAGCGCGCACGGGCTTGGTGATGCACACGCGGTGGTGGCGCTCGCAGCGGAAGGCAACGTGGTCGCGCTGCGCCTGCTCGCAGACGTGGCAGACGCGCTCGGTGCGGGGCTCGTGACGTTCGCGAACGCGTTCAACCCGGAGATCTTCGTCATCGGCGGGGGGCTCGGTGAGGCGGCAAGCAGCTTCCTCCTCGACGCCGTGACCGTCATCCTCCGCGCGGAGTCGCTTGCTCCGAACGGCGACGTGCCGGTCGTCGCAGCGCGACTCGGGAACGACGCCGGGATGGTCGGCGCGGCCGCGCTCGTCCTGCCGTGACCGGCATCCTGCGGGTCTGCGGTACGCCGATCGGGAACCTCGCCGACACGACGCCGCGCGTGCTTGACGCGCTACGCGCGGCATCCGTCGTGGCGTGCGAGGACTCCCGACGCACGGGAACGCTGCTTGCGGCGAACGCGATCAGCGTGCCGATGGTTCGCGTCGACGAGCACCGTGAGGCCGCGGAGGTGCCACGTCTCGTTGCCCGACTCGTCGCCGGCGAGAGCGTCGCGCTCGTCTCCGACGCCGGCATGCCCGGGGTTTCCGACCCCGGCCGGCGCCTCGTCCGCGCGGCGCTCGCCGCTGGCGTGCCGGTCGAGGTGCTGCCAGGTGCGTCTGCCGTCACCACCGCGCTTGTCGCCTCGGGGCTGGTCGCTGATCGTTTCGCGTTCGTCGGGTTCCTGCCACGCACCGTCGGTGGTCTCGAGGCGGTCCTCGCAGAGGTCGACGCCTGGGCGATGCCGGTCGTGGCGTTCGAGGCGCCCGGTAGGCTGCCCCGCACGCTCGCCGCGATCGCCACCCGCGATCCCGACCGCTCGCTCGCGGTCTGCCGCGAGCTGACGAAGCTGCACGAGGAGATCACGCGCGGCCCGGCGCGTGATGTGGCGGAACGCTACCGCGACCAGCCTCGCGGCGAGGTGACGCTCGTCCTCGCTCCCGTCAGCAACACGCGCGAGGCGCCGGCCGACGAAGACCTCGACAAGACGCTCGCGGCGCTCGCCGCCGCGGTCGGTGCGCGGGAGGCCTCGGCGATCGTCGCGCGGCTGACGGGGCTGCCGCGACGCGACCTCTACGCCCGCATCACCGCCACGCGGTAGCGTGCGGCTGTGCAGCGCTACTACCTCACGACACCGATCTACTACGTCAACGCGAACCCGCACCTCGGACACGCGTACACGACGATCGCCGCCGACGTCGCCGCGCGCCACATGCGCCAGCGCGGCGCCGACGTGTTCTTCCTCACCGGCACGGACGAGCACGGCTCCAAGGTCGCCCGCGCGGCGGAACGCGAGGGCGTCGAACCACAGGCGTTCGTCGACCGTGTGTCGAGCGTCTTCCGGCAGTTGGCGCACGACGTCAACGCCACGAACGACTTCTTCATCCGTACGTCTGACGCCGAGCACGAGGCGTTCGTCCAGCGTTTCGTCGAACGGATGAAGGACGCTGGCGACATCTACGAGTCGACGTACGCCGGGCTCTACTGCACGGGCTGCGAGGCGTTCTACACCGACGCGGACCTCGTTGACGGGCGCTGTCCACAGCACGGCACGGTGCCGGAGCACCTCGAGGAACGAAACTGGTTCTTCCGCCTCTCCGCGTACGCCGACCGGCTGCTCGCACGCTACGAGGCGGCACCGGAGTTCGTCCTTCCACGGGTGCGCGCCAACGAGGCGCGTGCCTTCATCGAGGGCGGGCTCGAGGACATCTCTCTCTCGCGCGCGTCGATCGAGTGGGGCGTCCCGGTGCCCTGGGACAGCGGCCAGACGATCTACGTCTGGATCGACGCCCTGATCAACTACGCATCGGCGTTGACGTACGCGCGGCCTGGCGACGATCTGACGGCGCGGTACTGGCCGCCTCGCTGGCAGATGCTCGGCAAGGACATCCTCAAGTTCCACGCGGTGATCTGGCCGGCGATGCTGATGAGCGCCGGTCTTGCGCTCCCCGACCAGCTCCTGATCCATGGCTATCTCACGGTGCGCGACGCGAAGATGTCGAAGTCGGTCGGCAACGTCCTCGACCCGTTCCTCGTGATCGACCGATACGGCCTCGACGCGCTGCGGTACTACCTCCTGCGTGACGTGCGTTTCGGCGGCGACGGTGACGTGTCGTACGAGCGGGTGCATGCTCGCTACAACCAGGAGCTCGCGAACGACCTCGGGAACCTCGTGTCTCGCACGGTCGCGATGATCGGCCGCTACCGTGAAGGCGTCGTGCCGGGTGGGACGACCGACTCGACGGTCGCGGCGGCGATCATCTCAGCTGCCGAGCAGTTCGCCGCCCGGGTCGACCGCCTGGAGCTGACGGACGCAATCGACGCTGCTTGGCAGGTCGTCCGAGATCTGAACCGGTTCGTCGAGGACCGTGCGCCGTGGACGCTCGCGAAGGAGACGACCCGCGCCGTCGAGCTCGACAACGTGCTGTACACGCTCGCGGACGGCATCCGCGCCGTCGCGGTGATCCTCGCCAGCGCCATGCCCGACGCGTGTGCCCGGGTGCTCGCGACGCTCGGCGCGCCGCCTGGCGTCGCATGGAGCCAGGCGGCGCCCGGCCTCCTCGCCGCTCTCGCCGTGACACAGCCAGCCGGCCCGCTGTTTCCCCGCATCGACGACGCTCTCGGCGCGTGATCGACACCCACACCCACGTGACCTCGTGCCGTGACGACTCGGCAGAGGTGCTCGCCCGCGCTCGCGCAGCCGGCGTCACCCGCGTGATCACGATCGGCTCATCACTCGCGGAGATGCCGACCGCAGCGGCCCTCGCGCGCGACCACGCCGACGTTTTCACGACCGCGGGGATCCACCCACACGCCGCCGACACCTGGTCGCCCGCCACGGAGGCGGTCGTGCGTCACCACGCGACGCTGCCACGCTGCGTCGCGATCGGCGAGACAGGCCTTGACTGGTTTCGCATGCACGCGCCGCGCGAGGCCCAGGTCAGAGCGTTTCGAGGACAGCTCGAGCTTGCCCGCGACCTGTCGCTTCCCGCGGTGATCCACTGCCGCGACGCGGACGACGACTGCTTTGCGATCCTCCGCGACGAGGCGCCGGCGACGGTCGTCCTGCACTGTTTCGCCGCGACGCGGCACCTTGACGAGGCGATCGAGCGCGGCTGGTACTGCTCGTTCGCGGGAAACCTTACCTACCCGTCGGCAACCACCCTGCAGGACGCCGCCCGACGCGTTCCCGACCACCTCGTGCTGGCAGAGACGGACGCTCCGTACCTCGCGCCCGTCCCGCACCGCGGTCGTCCGAACGAGCCCGCGTACGTGATGCACACCCTCCTCTACCTCGCCAGCCTGCGTGGATGCGACCCGAACGAGCTGGCGACGCAGATCGATGAGAACGCCCGTGTCGCGTTCAACCTGAGATGAGCGGCCAGATCACGATCGCACGGCTGCGTGAGCTCGGAATCACGCCCGACACGCGACTCGGCCAGCACTTCCTCGTCGATGATAACCTCGTGCGTGCCGCGCTGCGGCTCGGCCAAGTGCACGGGACCGACGTGGTATTGGAGATCGGCCCTGGCCTCGGCGTTCTCACGGCGGCGCTCGCCGACACCGCAGCGCACGTTCACGCCGTTGAGATCGACCGACGGCTCGAGCCGGCCCTCGCCGTCACCCTCGCCGGCCGCGCAAACGTCACGTTGACGTGGGGGGACGCGATGACGACCGACCTTGCCGCGCTCGTGCCGGCACCGACGGCGTTCGTCGCGAACCTGCCGTACAACGTTGCGACGCCGCTCATCGCCGAGTCGCTTGGGTCGCTTCCCAGCGTGCAGCGCTGGTGCGTGATGGTGCAGCGCGAGGCGGCCGACCGCCTGTTCGCATCGCCCGGGACTGCTGCCTATGGCGCGGTCACGGTGTTGCTCGCGCTCGCCTGTGACCGCACGGGGTCGCACCGTGTCTCCCGTGCCGTTTTCGCGCCGCCACCGAACGTCGACTCGACGTTGATCGCGTTCCGCCGCGCCGAGCGCTTTGCAGCGGTCGTCGACCGTTGGACCGACCTGTCGCGGCTCGTGCACGGTGGCTTCGCACACCGGCGAAAAACGCTCGCAAACGCGCTCGCCCTGAGCGGCGTCGCGGAACGGGCTGACGCCGAACGCGCCCTCCTGTCGCTCGGCGTCGACCCACGCGTCCGCGCAGAAGCGCTCCCACCGGAGCGGTGGGTCGAATTGCTCGCGCTCCTGTAAGGAAGGGCGTCGAACAGGGCGCCCGGTCCTTACAGGAGCGCGAGAGACGTCAACGACGCCGACGTAACCTCCCCCCACCGCCGACCCGTGCCACCACCAACCGCGCCAACGAACCGCACACGCGCTCGCTATACGACGGACGATCGAGCTGACCCATCGGGCGAGGCAGAACGGCCTTCAGGCGGCCGCTTGAAGTGCCGATACGCGCACCATGGAACCTCGAGGCGCGGGAACTACCATGGTCGGCGGCGTGATCGCGCTCGCAGTGCTCTTCGTGATGAACCTCGTCGCAGCGCTTCGCCACGCGCCGACGAGCATCGCCATCGCCATCGCCATCGCTGGCATTCTCAGTGCAACGTATGTCATGTACGTCACCGTGCGGCGCGTCGTCGCGCCGCTCCGAGCGGCGTCGACCGCCGTTCGCGAGACCGCCGCTGGCCTCGCCAGCGCGTCAGCGGACCTTTCGACGAGCGCGGGACAGACGGAGCGAATCGTGTCGGAGATCGCAGACGCGATCAACGAGGTCGCGCGCGCGACGGAACGCCAGACCGCCGCAGCGGAGTCCGCCCTTTCGACTGCGGAGAGCGCGCGCGTCAACGCGAACACCGGACTTGAGACAGCACGCGAGGTTTCGACGGTGATGTCCGCCGCGCGCCTCGCGTCCGACTCGGTCGTCGCCGCAATGGCCAGCCTCCGAGACCGCTCACACGAGATCACCGGGATCGTCCAGACGATCGGCCAGATCGCCGAACAGACGAACCTCCTCGCCCTGAACGCCGCCATCGAAGCGGCCCGCGCCGGCGAACAAGGCCGGGGCTTCGCGGTCGTCGCCGACGAGGTACGCAAGCTCGCCGAAGAGTCCCACCGCGCCGCGGGATCCATCTCCGCCCTGATCCGGGAGATCCAGGCCGACACCCTCTCAACCGCCGACATCGTCGAAGCATCCGGCCACGGCGTCGAGCAGGGCGCCGAGATCGCCAGCGCCGCACGAGAGGCCTTCGAACGCATCGCCGATGACGCCAGCGTCGTCTCCAAAGCCCTTGAAGGCGTCGTCAACGACGCCGCCCAAACGTCCGCCGCTGCCGAGCAGGTCACCGCCGCCACCGACGAGAGCCGCGCCGCCGCCGACCAGGTCGCCAACGCCTCCCGGCTGATCGCCGACCGCGCCACCGAACTGCACACGCTCGTTGGACGGCTGACGATCTAGCCCGCCCCCGCCTTGGGCTTTGGGGGGGCGCCCAAGTGCACGGAGTGGGCCGAGCGAATGCGCTCTGCCGCGCCGGACCCGGCGATCGGCGAAACGAGACGGTGAGGGAGCTCGTCCTCCGTCCCGGAGCGCCGGACGACTGGCGGGCCGACCCGGCCACGAGAACACCTTGCGTTTCGTGCCGACGCTCGAGAACCGACGCCCGATACGCGTGAACCGTCCCTGACCGGGTAGCAGCATCCAGCAAAACAGACACAGCTCGCGCGCCGCGCGCGCGTTTCCCCGCGATACCCGACGCACCCGCCACGGCATAGTGGTATCGATGACAAGCGCCGCAACGCCAACGGAAATCGATGACGAACGCGACCCGAACCGGGAACTCGCCGTCGCGGTCTGGGCGAAGCACCGACGCGGCCCAGTACGCCGCTACAAGGGAGCAGGACGCGGCCCCGCAAAGGCAAAGCGCTGCGTTGCCTGCTTTCCATCCTCCGTCGCCGGCGAAACCGTACCGCTCAGCTACGGCGTGACGATCGTGCTCTGCGCCGACCATCGAGACGTCCGGTTCATCCAGAGCCGCGGCGGTCGCGACTTCCTCGCTTCGATCGGCACCATCTTCGAAAGCATCGGCCTGACCGGCGCTCGATACCACCGCGCCGCAACGAAATTCGTCGACCAGATCCGATACCGCGACACACCGACACCCCGCCGCCGCCCCGGGTCCTACACCTGGCCAAGGCTGCGCGACGCAGCAGAGCGAGTCTGGCAAGACGGCGGCGCATACCACGACGGAGAGATGGTGATCCTCCGCGGGTTCCTCGACCAACCACCAGGCCTCACCAACCCACCAAGCCCGCACACCATCCGACGCTGGTGGCGCGAACGCCGCTGGATCTCCCGCCGCCCAGGCGAAGAACCCAACGCGACCCCTCGGACAAGCGTCGCCCTCCGCGACGGCCGCGTCACGCGG
>JANYCN010000014.1 GCA_025360225.1 Actinomycetes bacterium
CGACGACCACACGATGCCGCCCTCGGAGCGACTGCGGTATCCCTGGTCGGGCCGCCCGCGGCGCTGGGCGTCGATGCCGCGACGTTCGTCGTCGCAATGGCGATGATGATAGGCATCGGGCGCGGCGACTCGCGCGCGGAACGCAGCACGAGTCCCCTTGCCGACTTCCGTGAGGGGTGGCGCGAGTTCACCTCGCGCACGTGGCTGTGGACGATGGTGATCGGCTTCGGCTTCTTCCAGGTGACGTTCTTCCCGGCCCAGATGGTGCTCGGTCCCGACGTGGCGAGGCACACGCTCGGCGGCGTCGGCGCCTGGGGTCTCATCATGTCGCTCCAGGGTGTCGGCGCCCTCGTCGGCGCCGCGATCGCGACGCGCCTGCCGAAGAGCCGGCCGCTGCTCATGTCGAGCCTCCTCTTCGCACCGGTCGGCGTGACGCTCGTCCTGCTCGGAACCGGTGCGCCCCTCCCTCTCGTCGCCGCCGGATCCGCGGTCACCGGGCTCTGCTTCGGGAGCTCCGGACCGTTCTGGTTCACCGCGCTGCAGGCGAACGTGCCCGCGTCCGCACTGGCACGCGTGTCGAGCTTCGACCAGCTCGGCTCGATCATCCTCAACCCCATCGGCTGGCTCCTGATCGGGCCGCTCGCGCACGCGTCGTCGGCCGGAACCGTCCTCGTGGTCGCCGGCCTGTCGTGCACCGTCGTCGAGCTCGGGATGCTGCTCGTGCCGAGCGTTCGGAAACTCCGGGCGTGAGCCGGAACCCGCCTTGCCTACGACGCGGCGTCGACGCGGGCCCGGTGCGCGGCGATACGCGCGCCGCCGAACTCCAGGTCGTCGATCGAGTCGGCCCAGCTGGCGATCACCGCGAGCAGGACGTCCGCGACGGAGATCGACGTTCCGACGAGCCAATCGCCGCTCCCCATCTCAGCCTCAATGCGTCCGCCGAGCGCCGTGAGCTGCTCCACAGCAGCCAGCCTCAGCGCTGTCTGGTGCTCGTCACCCTCGATCAGCCGCTCGGCATGGAACCAGCGGTAGAACGCGCCCATCAGGTTGTTTGACACGAACGCGAGCCAGCGGTACTGCAACGCCCGGTCGACGCTCCCGACGGTGCCGATCAGACCCGCCTGCGGGTGCGTGTCAGCGACGTGGAGGAGGATCGCGATCGTCTCGTACAGCACCAGCTCGCCGTCAACCAGCGTCGGCACCGTGTCTGCCGGGTTGATGCGCCGATACTCCTCGCGGCTCATGTCGTTCTCGAGGTGCACGTAGCGGTACGTCGCACCCGCTAGATCAAGCGCCTTCTGCGCCGCATCCGCCGCAGTCTCCTCGTACCCGTACAGCTCGAGCATGGTTTCCTCCGCTACGCTTGCGCCTGTCGTGGGGACTGTTCCAGATCCGGTCCTACCGCTGCGCATCCTGTTCTGCGCCGCCGAGGCGGCACCGTACAGCAAGGTCGGTGGCCTCGGCGACGTCGCCGCCGCGCTGCCGTCGGCGCTCGCGCGCCTTGGACACGACGTGCGGCTCGTCATCCCAAAGGCAGCGGGGGTCGCGGAGCACGACACGGGCGACGGGCCGAGGGTGCTTCTCGTCGAGGACCCTGTCGAACCGGGCGCTCCGGTGTACGGCGGCGACCGGGAAGGTGACCGCTTCGCGCGCTTCGCCCGTGCCGTGTCAGACGTCGCCAGCGAGCCCACCTGGATGCCCGATGTCGTGCACGCAAACGACTGGCACACGGCGCTCGTGCCGGTGTACCTCGCCGCGCGTGCCACCTCTGCACGCACGGTCATGACGATCCACAACCTCGCATATCAGGGTCGGCAGGACGGGTCGTTCGCTGAGCACAACGGGCTCGCTCGACCGCCAGCGCGCGGCGACATCGACCACGACACCGTGAACGTGTTCGGACGCGGTATCGCAACCGCGACCGCGGTGACGACGGTCAGCGTTGGCTACGCCCGCGAGATCCTCGAACCTCTCGCCGGGCACGGGCTCGACGCGCTCCTTCGTGAGCGCGGGGTCACGGGCATCACGAACGGGATCGATACGGACGCCTTCAACCCAGCGACGGACACGGCGATCGCGGCGCCGTTCACCACGGCGACGATCGACGCACGCGAGGCCTGCAGAGCCGACCTCGCAAACAGCCTCGGCCTCGCTCACGACGGGCCGCTGATCGGTGTCGTGAGCCGCCTCGCGGAACAGAAGGGCCTCGACATCCTGCTCGCGGCAGCACCCGAGCTGATCGCACGAGGCGCGCGCCTCGTCGTGCTCGGTTCAGGAGAGCAGTGGCTCGAGGAGGGGTTGCGCGCGCTCGCGACGCACCACCCGACACGGGTTGCGACGTCGACCGCCTTCGACGATCGGCTCGCACGGCGCATCTACGCGGGATCCGACCTGTTCGCCATGCCAAGCCGCTTCGAGCCCTGCGGCCTCGGGCAGCTGATCGCGATGCGCTACGGATCGCTCCCGCTCGCCCGGCGCACCGGCGGCATCACCGAGACCGTGCCGACCGACGTGGGTTACCTGTTCGACGACGTCGACACGGGCGCGATCCTCTGGGCGTTCGACCAGGCGGTTGCCGACTGGCAGGACGGGTCGGCGTTCCGTGCCCGCCAGGCCCGAGCGATGGCGATCGACAGCTCGTGGGATCGGGCAGCGCTCGCCTACGAGGCGCTCTACCGCTCGCTCGCCTAGCTAGCCGCGCCCGAACCAGACGACGGCGAGCGGCGGAAGCGTGATGTCGGCGCTCGCGTCCATGTGACGAAACGGCTCCGCGACCGCCTCGACGACACCGAGGTTCCCCATCCCCGAGCCACCGTAGATCGCGGCGTCGGTGTTCAGCAGCTCGCTCCAACGACCAGCGTACGGCAGGCCGAGCGTGTAGCCGGTGCGGGGGATGGGCGCGAGGTTGGCGACGCACACGAGCGCGTCATCACCGTCGAGGCGCGCGAACGCCACCACGTTCTCGTCCGCGTTCTCGCCGTCGATCATGCGAAACCCGGACGGCTCGCAGTCACCGATCGACAGCACCCGTCGCTCACGCAATAGCCGGTTCGCGTCGCGGATGAGCGTCTGGACGCCGCGATGCAGCGGGTCGTCAAGCGCACCCCAGTCAACGGAAGCATCGTGGTTCCACTCGCTCTCCTGCGCGATCTCACAGCCCATGAAGAGCAGCTTCTTGCCCGGGTTCGCCCAGGTGTACGCGAGATAGCAGCGGTGGTTCGCGAACCGCTGCCACTGGTCGCCGGGCATCCGCCCGAGCAACGACCCCTTGCCGTGCACGACCTCGTCGTGAGAGACCGGCAGCACGTAGTTCTCCGCAAACGCGTAGACGAACGGGAACGTCAGGTCACGATGGTGGTGTTTCCGGTACACGGGGTCGAGGGCGAAGTAGGCGAGCGTGTCGTTCATGTAGCCCATGTTCCACTTGAAGCCGAACCCGAGCCCGTCGGCGTGCACCGGACGCGACACGCCCGGCCAAGCGGTTGACTCCTCCGCGACCATCATCACGTCGGGGTGATGCCCGTACACGACAGCGTTCAGCTCGCGCAGGAACGCGATCGCCTCGAGGTTCTCGCGCCCACCGTTCTCGTTCGGCAGCCACTGCCCGGCGGTGCGCGAGTAGTCGAGGTACAGCATTGACGCGACGGCGTCAACGCGGAGTCCGTCGGCGTGGAACTCCTCGAGCCAGTACAGCGCGTTCGCGACGAGGAAGTTGCGCACCTCGTGACGGCCGTAGTTGAAGACGAGCGTCCCCCAGTCCGGGTGGCTGCCACGGCGCGGGTCGTCGTGCTCGTACAGCGAGGTGCCATCGAGACGCGCGAGCGCGAAGGAGTCGCGCGGAAAGTGTCCGGGCACCCAGTCGAGGATCACGCCGATCCCCGCCTGGTGGAACGCGTCGATCAGGAACCGCAGGTCGTCAGGCGTTCCGTACCGCGAGGTCGGGGCGTAGTAGCCACTCACCTGGTACCCCCACGAGCCACCGAAGGGGTGCTCCATCACCGGCATCAGCTCGACGTGGGTGAAGCCAAGGTCGGCGACGTACGCTGGCAACACGTCGGCGAGCTCCCGGTAGGAGAGTCCCTGTCGCCACGAGCCGAGATGGACCTCGTACGTTGCGACCGGCGCGTCGTGCGTGTTTCGTGCGCCGCGCGTCGCCATCCACCGCTCGTCGCCCCAGACGTGGTGCCCGGCATCGACGATGGACGCGGTATCAGGTGGCACCTGCGCGCGACGGGCGAGCGGGTCAGCGCGCAACGACACGCCACCATCGCCGGAGCGGATCGCGAGCTTGTACAGGTCGCCCGGCAGAGCACCAGGCACGAACAGCTCCCAGACCCCGCTCGCGCCGAGCGAGCGCAACGGCAGCCGTCGGTCGTCCCAGCCGAAGCGGTCACCGACCACGGAGACGGCCCGCGCACCGGGCGCCCAGATCGCGAACGACACGCCAGGCACGCCGTCGATCGTGCGACAGCGCGCGCCGAGCGCCTCCCACAGCCGCTCGTGGCGACCCTCGCCGATCAGGTAGAGGTCAAGATCCGACAGCGTCGGTAGGAACGCGTACGGGTCGCCGACCTCCTCGGTGTACGTCGCCTGCTCGACGGCGAACCGGTAGGCTGGGATCGTGGAGCGACGAAGTCTCACCTCGAACAGCCCGTCGCCGCCGGCAGGCCGCATCTCGTGGCGACCGACATCGGTGACGAGCGTCACCGAACGCGCACCCGGCTGCCACGCCCGTACAACGACGGACGCGCCCGTCGGGTGAGCGCCCAGCACGTCGTGCGGGGTGGCGAGCGTGCCCGCCGCCAGCGCCAGCGCGGCCTGTCGCGTCGATCCCATTGTCGTAGCTTGACCGATCCCACCCCTGACAGCGAAGCCCGATGACCCGCCCACTCGCCCGATTCACCGTCACCGCCGCCCTTCCCGAGGCGCTCGCGCCGCTCGCCAGGATTGCCCGCAACCTCGCCTGGACGTGGGACAGTGGCCTGCTGGCACTGCTTCGCGACGTCGACCCGGACGGCCTCGAGGCAGCCGAAGGCAACCCTGTCGCGATGCTCGCGAGCGTCGCCCCGCACCGGCTGGCCCAGCTCGCCGACGATCCGACGTTCGTCGGCCGTGTCGCCGAGGCTGCAGGCCGGCTCGACGCGACGCTGACGGCCGACAGCTGGTACGCATCGCTCCCGACCGCTCCGCGCCTGATCGCGTACTTCTCGCCCGAGTTCGGCGTCAGCGAGACGCTCCCGCTCTACTCCGGCGGTCTCGGCGTGCTCGCTGGCGATCACCTGAAGGCCTGCTCCGACCTCGGCGTGCCGCTCGTCGGCGTCGGCCTCCTGTACCGACAGGGCTACTTCCGCCAGCGCTTGACGGTCTCGGGCGCCCAGGTGGAGGAGTTCTCCGACCACGACCCCGCGCTGCTTCCGCTCCACCGCGTCAGCGCCGCCGACGGCGCTCCCGTACGGATCACGCTGCAGCTTCCCGGGGTGCACCTGCACGCCGGGGTGTGGCGCGCCGACGTCGGACGGGTCGCGCTGTACCTTCTTGATACCGACATCGCCGAGAACGCGCCGAGCGAGCGACGGATCACCGACCGCCTCTACGGCGGCGACGCCGAGCACCGCCTGCGCCAGGAGATCCTCCTCGGCGTCGGTGGAATGCGGATGCTCGATGCCCTCGGCCTCGCGCCCGACGTGTTTCACACGAACGAGGGCCACGCAGGGTTCCTCGGCGTCGAGCGGACACGCCGGCTCGTCGAGGCGGGCCTCGATCACGCCTCGGCGCTCGAGGCGGTGCGGGCGGCCACCGTCTTCACGACACACACGCCGGTGCCGGCCGGCATCGACCGATTCCCGCGCGGGCTCGTCGAGCGCTACTTCGGCGACGGCGGCGTGCCGACCGGGCTACCCCTCGATGTGCTGCTCGGCCTCGGAGCGGAGCCCGGCGGCGATCGGGGGTACTTCAACATGGCGGTGATGGGGCTGCGCCTAGCGGCACACGTGAACGGCGTCTCGCGCCTGCACGGAGCGGTGTCGCGGGAGATGTTTCAGGGCGTCTGGCCCGGCCTGACCGTGGACGAGGTGCCGATCGGCTCGATCACGAACGGCGTGCACGCAGAGACCTGGGTCGGGCCGGCCTTCGATCGCCTCTACCGCGACCGGCTCGGCGACGGCTACGGCGCGAACCCCCACGGCTACGGCGCGCTCCGCGACCTGCACGACCACGAGCTGTGGGACGCCCGCTGCAGCGCACGCGAGACCTTGGTGCGGGAGGTGCGCAGCCGCCTTCGCGCGCACCGCAGCGCCGTCGGCATGCGCGGCGCGCAGCTGCGCTGGATCGACGATGCCTTTGACCCCGGCGCGCTCACGATCGGCTTCGCCCGCCGCGTGCCAACGTACAAGCGCCTGACGCTGATCTTGCGCCAGCGCGAGCGCCTTGTCCGCCTCCTGACCGACCGCGACCGGCCGTTGCAGCTGGTGTTCGCCGGCAAGGCCCACCCGCACGACCATCCCGGCAAGGCGCTGATCGAGGAGCTCGGGGCGTTCGCCGCAGCACACGACGTCCGCCACCGCGTCGTGATGCTCGCCGACTACGACATGGCGATGGCGCGCACCCTGGTCGCCGGAGTCGACGTGTGGCTGAACAACCCGCTGCGGCCGCTCGAGGCGTGCGGCACGAGCGGCATGAAGGCGGCGCTCAACGGCGGCCTGAACTGCTCGATCCTCGACGGCTGGTGGGACGAGCTGTACGACGGCGGCAACGGCTTCGCGATCCCGTCGCTCGACGACGTGCACGTGCACGGCGACCGCCGCGACGAGGTCGAGGCTGCCGCGATGCTCGACCTGATCGAGCACGAGGTGATCCCCCGCTTCTACGACCGCCCGCAGGGGTTGCCGCAGCGCTGGCTCGAGATGGTGCGCCACACCATCACGACCCTCGCCCCGGAGGTGCTTGCGACCCGCATGGTGCGTGACTACGTCACGGATCGCTACGTCCCGGCGGCGCTTGCCGGCCGACGCCTGTCAGACGACGACCACGCCGCCGCACGCACGCTCGCCAGCTGGAAGGCCCACGTGCGCGAGCACTGGCACGGGGTATCGATCGCGATGCTCGACGCTGATGCTACGGGGCTGCACGCCGGTGACCGGCTCGAGATCAACGTCCACGCACACCTCGGCGCGCTGCGTGCAGAGGACGTGAACGTCCACGTCGTCTACGGCCGTCCGCGACCGGACGGCGGTCTTGCGGCACCGTCGATCGCTGAGCTCTCCCCTGCCGGAGACCGAAACGGCACGGTTCGCTTCTCCGGCACGTTGACCCTGCCAGCGGGCCCGCTCGGGATCGCCGCGCGCGCCCTCCCGTTCCATCCGGCGCTCACCGATCCGCGCGAGCTCGGCCTCGTCGCGACGACGTAGCGCGCCCGTCAGCCGACGGGCCGCCGCAGCGCGACGAGGTGCACGCCGCCCGAATCCCAGCGTCGGGAGGGCCAGCGGAGGAAGGCCACGAGCTCGTCAGCCTGCCCGGCCCACGGGTGGACGATGAGCGCCTCCCCACCCGCCGTGACGAGGTGCTCGAGGGCGCCTGCCAGCGCGCCGGCGAGGCCTGGCTGGTACAGGACGTCGGCAGCCAGCACCAGATCGAACCTGCGACCGAGGCGCGCGACGGCTGCGTCATCGCGGAGGTCGAGGATCGCGGAAGCGATCCGACGGTGCAGCACCCGGCGGCCGTTCTCGCGGGCAAACGCAACGGCCGCACGGTCAACGTCCGTGGCGAGCACGTCCGCGCCAGCGAGCGCGGCGGCGATCGCGCCGAGCCCGAGGCCACACCCGACCTCGAGCACCGAGAGGTCGGAGAGATCCCGGCCGACAAGCTCAGCAGCAAGGGCGATCGACGACGGCCACAGACGCGCCCAGTACGGCGGGTGAAGGTCGTCGAGGCTCCCGTGCAGATCGTCGGGAGCGCTCGGTCGCACGAGCGAGATCACGCGGCCGCCGACGTCGACGGCTTCGGCAACCGGATGGTACGCCGCCAGACGTGTCACGCGGATCGTTGGCGTTCGAACACGAGCACCGACCACCCGGGAACGCGGATCACGCCGGACGCGATCCCTGAGGGCGGCTCCCCACCAGGAACGCTGGTGTCGAGGAGGGACGAGAACGGGTCCGCCGCGATCCTCGGCGGCAAGGTGAACCAGCAGTCACCGTCATCGGCCTGCATCAGGACGAGCAGGCGGTCCTGGAGGAGGACACCGAGCGAGGAGACGTGGTGTCCCTGCCACCAGTCGTGGCCCATCTGCACGCCGTCAGCGGAGAGCCAGCACACGTCGTCTGTTCCGAGGAAGGTGTCGCGCGCCAGCTCCGGCGCCGACCGCCGGAGCGCCGTGAGCCGACGTACGAGCGCACGCATCGCCACCGCGCTCTCCGACGTGTCGCTCCAGTCGAGCCAGGCAAGCGGCGAGTCGTGGCAGTAGCCGTTGTTGTTGCCGCCCTGGGTACGCCAGCGCTCGTCACCGGCAACGAGCATCGGGACGCCGGCGGAGAGGAACATCGTCGCAAGCAGTGAGGATGCTCGGCGCCGACGCACGTCGATGATCGCGACGTCGCTCGTCTCGCCCTCACAGCCAGAGTTCCACGACCGGTTGTGGTCGTTCCCGTCGCGGTTCGCCTCGCCGTTGGCGAGGTTGTGCTTGTGGTCGTAGGAGACCAGGTCGCGGAGCGTGAACCCGTCGTGCGCGGTGACGAAGTTGACGCTCGCGAGCGGCCCGCGGCCGGTGGTGGCGAACATCGGCTCAGATCCGGCGAGCGAGCGAGCGACGTCGGACGTTGCGCCGCGACCGCGCCAGAACTCGCGGACGTCATCACGAAACTCGCCGTTCCACTCTGCCCACGGCTGCGGGAACCGACCGACGGCGTAGCCGCCCGGGCCGGTGTCCCACGGCTCGGCGATCAGATGGACACCGGCAAGCACCGGATCCTCGCCGATCAGGTGCAGGAGCGGGGCGGCGGGGTCAAACCCGTCATCGAGGCGCCCGAGCGTCGCCGCGAGATCGAACCGGAAGCCGTCGACGTGCATCTCGGTCACCCAGTAGCGCAGCGACTCGAGGATCAGCCGCTGCACGATCGGGCTGCGCGCGTCAAGGGTGTTACCGCACCCGGTGACGTCGTCATACGCCCCGGCGTTGCCGATCGTCGCGCGGTAGTAGGACGGGTTGTCGAGACCGCGGAACGCGAGCGTGCGGCTACCGTGTCCACCTTCTGCGGTGTGGTTGTAGACGACGTCGACGAGCACCTCGAGCCCGGCCGCGTGGTAGGCCCGCACCATCTCCTTGAACTCGGAGACCTGGGCACCACCCGCACCGCCGGCCGCGTAGGCAGCGTGTGGGGCGAAGTAGCCGATCGGGCAGTAGCCCCAGTAGTTGGTACGCCCGCGTGCAACGACATCGTCCTCCGGGACGAACTCCGCGACCGGGAGCAGCTCCACGGCGGTCACGCCCAGGTCAAGGAACTCGGCGATCACGGCCTCGTGTGCCATCCCGCGATACGTGCCGCGCAACGCGGCCGGCACCGCCGGATGTCGGCGGGTGAGCCCACGAACGTGGGTCTCGTAGATCACCGTCCGCTCGCGCGGCGTGGCCGGTCGGCGATCGCCCTGCCAGTCGAACGCGCCATCAACGACGACCGACCAGCCGCCATCGATCGCCCGAGTCCACGGATCGATCAACGGACGCCCAGCGTCAAAGCACAGGCCCCGCCGCGGAGCATGCGGTCCGCTCGCTCGCAGGGCGTAGCGCTGTCCCGCCCGCACGCCGGGGACGTAGGCCGACCACCGATCGCCGGAACGATCGAGCGGTACGACGCGCTCGGCACCCCACGTGGTCGACAGGACGACGTCGACTCCCTCAGCGGTCGCCGAGTGGACTGCGAACCGGGCGCCAGAGTCGTCGAGGATCGCCCCGAGCGGGAGCGGCGGGAGTACGTTCTTCCGGGCCACGGTCGAACCCTACAGCCTTCGATGATCGAACGAACTGCACGGGTCGGGGTTCGCGTCGCCCCCGTGCTCCGCCGTCACGACGCCGTCTGTCAGATGTTCGCGGCGAACAGGTTGAGCGGCATCGTGAAGCCGACGTTCCACATTCCCGCGTCGACGATCTCCACGATCTTCAGGTCACCGGCAAGGCTGCAGAGGACGTACGCGTCAGGCCTGCTGAGGCCATGCTCGCCCTCGAGCCAGTCGATCATCGCACGCACTGCGAGGCGGGCGCCTTCCATCAGGTCATCCGCGATCCCCATCGTTCCGTGGTAACCGTGGCTGTCGCTTCGCGGCGTCAAGGCACCTGGAGAGCGCCACTGCGGGCACGGGATCGTGCGCTTCTCGAGCGTGAAGCGCATGCTCGCCCGCATCGAGCACTCGAGCGCTGCGACGCACACCTCGCCATCCCCCTGGCACGCGTGCGGGTCGCCGACGGAGAACATCGCGCCCGGCACGTGCACCGGCAGCCAGAGCGTCGCGCCCTGTTGCAGGTGGCGGTTATCCATGTTGCCGCCGCCACGATGAGGAGGGAACGGGACGTTGCGCGCAGGCTCGCCGGGGTGCGTGCCCATCGTGCCGAAGAAGGGCGCCTTCGGAATCGAGATGCCCGGTGCGAAGGGGATAGGGTCGACGTCGAGGCGGAAGGTGCGCAGGTACCCGCTCGGGAAGTCCATCGGAAGGAGCCCGATCTCAGGGAGCATCGAGCACCAGCCCCACGCTCCGGTCTCGAGGCTGAGGATCTCCACCTTCAGCGTATCGCCTGGCTCAGCTCCCGCGACCGTCATCGGCCCCGCGAGGTTGTACATCGTGTCGAAGTCAAACCGACAGTCCGCGAAGCTGCCATCGAGCGCGACCTGACCGTCACCGGCCATCGGGATGTCGTAGTGGACGACGTCGCCAGAGGCGACCTCCAGCGCCGCCATGAGATCGATGTCCCATGTGTGGTGGATCCGTGATCGATCCCAGACGTGCTCCGCCAACGCGCTCTCCTCCCGTGGTGACCTGACGATACCTCGTATGCTCCACCGCGTGACGAGCCTCCACGCTGCTTGGCGTCGGTCATCGGGAACACCCAGCGGTGCGCTCGTGCTGATCCACGGACGAGGATCGGACGAGCGCGACCTGCTCGGTCTCGCTGACCACCTTGATCCGGCGGGACGACTCCAGGTCGTGTGCCCGCGCGGCCCGTTGGCGCTCCCGCCGGGCGGGGCGCACTGGTACGCGCTCGGCGGCATCGGCACGCCCGACCCGGCCACGTTCGCGTCGACATTCGTGGCCCTCCGCGCGTGGCTCGACGGCCTACCGCAGGAGACCGGTGTGCCGTTGACGGACACCATCGTCGGCGGGTTCTCGCAGGGCTGCGTGATGACGCACGCGCTCGGACTGATCACGGACGGCCCCGCGCTCGCGGGAACGATCCACCTCTCCGGGTTCATGCCGACGGTGCCAGGGTTCACGTTCGCACCGCAGCGCGCAACCGCGCGTCCGACGTTCATCGCGCACGGCACGCACGATCCGATCATCGGCGTCGAGTGGGGACGCGCAGCTCGTGACACCCTTGCTGCGGCGGACGCGACGGTCACCTACGACGAGCAACCGGTGGCGCACACGATCGCTCCGACCACGCTCGCCCGTCTCGCCGTGTGGGTCGGCGAGACGCTCCGCTAACGGATCCTCCCTCGCACCGTACGAGCTCCGACGCGCGGCTCGCTCACACCTCGACGCGCTCGTTCTTCCCGACGACGATGATCCCGTTGTCGGAGATCACGAACCGCTGCCGGTCATGCTCGGGATCAACGCCGATTCGAGCGCCCGGCGCGATGCGCACGTTCTTGTCAACGATCGCCCGACGCACGACCGCTCCGTCACCGACGGAGACGCCGTGCATCAAGACGGAGTCCGACACCTCAGCGTGAGCGTCGATCCGCACCTCGGGCGAGAGCACCGACCGGCGCACCGTCCCGCCAGAGACGACGACGCCGGCGCAGACCAAGGAGTTGTAGGCGGCACCGGTGCGTCCGCCCTCCTCGAAGACGAACTTCGCCGGTGGCAGCGGATCCGGGAGCGTCAGGATCGGCCAGTGCCGGTTGTAGAGGTTGAACACCGGCGTCACGGAGATCAGGTCCATGTGCGCGTCGTAGTACGCGTCGAGCGTCCCGACGTCGCGCCAGTAGCCGCGGTCGCTCGCGAGCGCCCCAGGCACGATGTTGTCACCGAAGTCGTAGAAGTGCGCCGAACCGTCGGCGACGAGCATCGGGATGATGTTGCCGCCGATGTCGTGCTTGGACGTCTCGTCGATCGCGTCACGGCTGACGACGTCGAGCAACGCCTCGGTCGTGAAGACGTAGTTGCCCATCGACGCGAGGACCTGGTCGGGAGCGTCGGCGAGCCCGACAGCGTCGATCGGCTTCTCCCGGAACGCCTCGATCCGGGTCGAGGACGCCGCTCGGTCAATCACGCCGGAGCGCACCGCCTCCTCGATCGGCACTCGGAGCCCGGCGACGGTGACGCCAGCGCCGCTGGCGATGTGCTGCTCGACCATCTGCCGCGGATCCATGCGGTAGATGTGGTCGGCGCCGAACACGATCACGTGGCGCGGCTGCTCGTCGTAGATCAGGTTGAGGTTCTGGTAGATGGCGTCGGCTGACCCGGCGAACCAGTGCGGCCCGCGCCGCATCTGCGCGGGCACCGGCGCGACGTAGTTTCCGAGCAGCGGCGAGAGCCGCCAGGTGGTGGTGATATGACGGTCGAGGCTGTGGCTCTTGTACTGCGTCAACACGACGATGCGCAGGCAGCCAGCGTTCACGAGGTTTGACAGGGCGAAGTCGACGAGGCGGTGGTTGCCACCAAACGGCACGGCTGGTTTCGCGCGATCGGCGGTGAGCGGCATGAGCCGCTTCCCCTCGCCACCAGCAAGGACCAGACCGAAGATGCCGCGATCTCTCATGCCGGCAGGGTACGGTGTCTAGCCCCCGGACGCCAGCGGCGCACGCAACCAGACGGTTCCTTCGCCGCCAACGGTGACGACTCCAGCGGCCGCCGCTGACCTTCCGTCCGAGGCAAGCAGCAGGGCGGCCCCCCAACTAGCCGGTAACACGACGTCGGTCTCCGTCATGTTCATCACCGAGATGACACCTCCAGCCACCCCGTCCGGGCGCCGTTCGAGCGCGAGCACGCCCGCGGGTGCATCGAGCCATCGCTCGCTGCCGAACCCGCCGAGCGCCGTCTCCGTTCGGCGGAATGCGAGGGCGGCACGGTAGAGGTGGAGCGTCGAGTCCGGGTCTCCCTCCTGCGCCTCGACGGAGAGCTTGGCCCAGCCGGCCGGTTGTGGAAGCCACGAGGCGTCGGGTGGCGACGGGCGGCTGGAGACGGTCCGGAATCGGACAACGTTGTCGAGCCTCGGCGATCATAGCGCCCCCTTCACCGGTTGTCAACAACCCACCGATACCACCGCCGACGCTGATGCGCAGCCTGTCTACGATGCGCACGATGAACACCCGCGAGACGATCCAGGCGGCGGTCTGCCGCGCGTTCGGCGAGCCCTTGGCGCTCGAGACGCTCCTGCTCGACGCGCCACAACGCGACGAGGTCGAGGTCGACGTACGCGCCGTGGCGATCTGCCACAGCGACATTCACTTCGCCCAGGGCGCCTGGGGCGGCCGGCTTCCCGCCCTCTACGGGCACGAGGCCGCCGGGGTCGTGCGGCGCGTCGGTGAGGGCGTCGAGTCCGTCGCACCCGGCGACCGGGTGGTCGTGACCCTGATGCGCTCCTGCGGCGCCTGCTTCTTCTGCGCGAGAGGCGATCGCGCCTACTGCGATGCGACCTTTCGGCTGAACCGCGAAGGGCCGCTCCACACGCTCGCCGGCGAGCGTGTCGTGCAGGCGATGAACACCGGGGCGTTCGCCGAGCGGGTGCTCGTGCACGTCTCCCAGCTGGCGCCGATCCCCGCGTCGGTGCCGTTCGCCGTAGGCGCGCTGCTCGGCTGCGGCGTGATCACCGGCTACGGCGCGGTCGTCAACACCGCACGGGTCGAGCCCGGGGCAAGCGTCGTCGTGATCGGCGTCGGCGGCGTCGGGCTGAACGCCGTGCAGGGCGCGCGGATCGCGGGGGCGAACCCGGTGATCGCCGTCGATCTGTCCGACAGCAAGCTCGCGGCGTCGCACGCCTTCGGCGCAACGCACGCCCTCCGCGCCGACGCGCCTGATCTCCCCGAGCAGGTACGCGCCCTGACGAGCGGGCGTGGTGCCGACTACGCGTTCGTCACCGTCGGCGCGACCTCGGCGATCGAGCAGAGCATGAGCCTGATTCGCCGTGCCGGCACGAGCGTGATGGTCGGCATCCCGGCGTCCGGCGCGACGATCACGCTCGACCCGGTGACGATCTCCTCCGAGGGCCAGCGGTTGATCGGCACGAAGATGGGCGCCACCCGCCTGCCGTTCGACATCCCGGCCCTCGTCGGCCTGTACGGCACCGGCGCGTTACGGCTGGACGAGCTCGTCACAGGACGCTTCGCGCTCGCCGACATCAACGAGGCGATCGGCCAGGTCGTCCGCGGCGAAACGCTCCGCAACGTGGTCGAGCTGTAGGCTGTCGGCATGTTCATCAACAGGATGCCCCGGTTCGAGATCCTCTCCCCCGACGCGATCGCGGTGCTCGAACGCGGTTGGAAGCGGATCGTCACCGAGATTGGCGTCGACATCGGCTCGCCCGAGGCGCTCGAGCACTTCCGCCGGGCCGGCCAGCGGATCGAAGGCACGATCGTCTATCCCGACCCGGAGTTCCTGCTCGAGCAGATCGCGAAGGCGCCGTCGACGTTCACGCTCCAGGCGCGAAACCATGCGCACGACCTGACGATCGGTGGCGACGCGATGACGTTCATCTCCGTCTACGGGTGCCCGTTCGTACGCGAGGGCACCGTGCGACGCGAGGCGACGATCGCCGACTTCGACCGGCTCGTCAAGCTCTCCCAGCACTACCCGCAGATCGACTCTCCAGGGCACGTGATCTGCGAGCCAGGCGATCGGCCGCTCGACTCGCGCCACCTGGACATGCTGTCGAGCCTGATGACGCTCTCCGACAAGCCGTACTTCGGCAACGTCGTGTCGCGCGAGAACGCGCGTGACACGCTGGCGATGAGCGAGATCCTCTTCGGCAGTCGCGCTGCGATCGAGCAGACGCCGTGCCTGACGGCGATCATCAACGTCAACTCGCCGCTGCGCTACGACGGACGCATGCTGGACGCGCTGCTCGAGTACGCGGCTGCCGGCCAGCCGGTGATCGTCACGCCGTTTCTGTTGATGGGCGCGATGGCGCCGACGTCCATCCCGGCCACCATCGCCCAGCAGACGGCGGAGGCGTTCGTCGGCATCGCGCTCGCCCAGCTCGTGCGCCCTGGAACGCCGGTGATCCTCGGCTCGTTCCTCTCCGCAACGGACATGCAGTCCGGCTCGCCGAGCTTCGGCGGCCCGGAGTCGGCGCAGAGCCTGTTCGTGACGGGCCAGCTCGCCCGCCACTACGGCCTCCCGTGGCGCGCCGGTGGCGGCGGGCTGACGGCAAGCCAGACCTGCGACGCCCAGGCCACCTACGAGTCGCTGAACACGATGTTGCCGGCATTCATGGCGGGTGCGAACGTCGTGATGCACGCAGCGGGCTGGCTCGAGTCCGGGCTCTCGACGTGCTACGAGAAGTTCATCGTCGACATCGAGATCCTCCGCACCCTGATCGCGGAGTTCACGCCGCTCGAGGTCGACGAGGCATCGCTCGCGTTCGAGGCACACGACGAGGTGCGCCACGGTGGGCACTTCCTCGGCGCCGCACACACCCTGACGCGGTTCCGCACCTGCTTCTACCGGCCGATGCTCTCCTCGACGGAGAACTACGAGCGGTGGCAGCGAAACGGCAGCAAGGACACGACCGAGAGGGCCGGTGAGCACTGGCGACGCGCCCTCGAGGAGTACGTCGAGCCTGCACTTGACAACGATGTCCGAGCTGAGCTCGACGAGTTCGTCAGCCGCCGGCGACGCGAGCTCGGAGACTGAGCCTCCCGTCCGGCCCGACGTCGAGGGGCATCGGTTCGGACAGCTCGCCAACGAACACGCCGTCCTCGACCGCGCGCCAGCTGAACAACTACCACTCATCCCGCCAATCGAGCAGCCGTCCAGCGTAGAGGTCGCCGCCGCCGGTGATCAGATCGTCGCGTTCAAGCCGGAACGGGCCGAGGATGGCGTCGCCAGCCAGTGCCGCACTCCGCATGCACGCCCGGACGAGCGAGACGCGCGGCAGCGTGATCGCCGAGACCGATGCAGAACAGCACGCGGTAGCGCCCGCCAAGCTCGACGAGCTGCGGCACCTCGAGCTGGCGGAACTCGCCGGGCGTCGTGACGGGTGCGAGGATCTGCCAGCCCTTCATCCCTGTCGACACGGCGTGTCCGATCACGCCACGCCCGTCCGGCGGGCCGGACCTCACGCGGGCGCTGATCAGGAGATGAAAGAGCCCCGTCGCCGGATCGCGCAACGCCCAGGGGTCGCGCCAGTGCTCCTCCATCGCGCCAGCATCGCCAAGCACCTCGTACAGGAGAGGGTCGGCCTCAAGGACGAGCTCGGTGCGCTGAAAACGCACGCGGTCACGGGAGGTGGCGAGACCGATCCGCTGCTTCAGTCCACGCTCGTTGCGGGAAGCTCCCGTCGTGAACAGGTACCAGACGCCGTCGTGCTCAAGCACGCTCCCCGTCCACTACGCGAGGTCGTCGAAGCCAACGCGGCGTTCGGGGAGCGGCGCTGGCAGGTGCTCCCAGCTCGTCAGGTCACGCGTCACCGCGTGGCCGATCGAGGCGTTGTGATGGCGCAGCTCGGGATCGCCGAGCGAGCGGGGCGCGTGGAGGTAGAAGAGGGGGACCTGGTCACCGTCGACGGCGGACCAGAAGTCCCAGACCCAGTCTCCCGGCAGCGCGAATCCCATCGCTCACAGCCTACCGGGCGAGCCGGAGCCCGCTGCTGCGAGAATGCCGCCGTGGAGCAACGCCTCAGCCTCGTGACGCTCGGCGTGCGCGACGTCGCGCGAGCACGGGCGTTCTACGAGGCGCTCGGCTGGAACGTCACGCGCGCTCCAGCGCCCGACGTCGCGTTCTTCCAGGCTGGCGGGATCGTCCTTGCCCTCTGGAAACGCGACGAGCTTGCGGCAGACAGCACCGTCGACGATGGCGGCGGGTGGGGCGGCGTCACGCTTGCGCACAACGTCCGTTCACCAGCCGAGGTCGACGCCGCGCTCGCGAAGGCCGCCGCCGCCGGTGCGCGCATCGGACGACCAGGGGCGACGACCTTCTGGGGTGGATACTCCGGCATCTTCGTCGACCCCGACGGCCACCCGTGGGAGGTCGCGCACAACCCGTTCTGGCCGCTCGACGAGCACGGCAACGTGACGCTGGAGCCGGCGTGAACGCCCCGAAGAACGTCAGACAACAGAATTCGAAGCCGGCATAGTGCTGCGAGGAGCGTCGTGATCGAGACGAACGGCATCAACACGATCACCGAGGACGAGCGCGGCGGCACGCCACGCGACCTTTTCTGGCCCTGGTGCGCCGCGAACATCTCGGTCTTCGGCGTGAGCTATGGATCGTGGCTTCTCGGGTTCAGCGTGTCGTTCTGGCAGGCGACGATCGCCGGGCTCGTCGGGCTCGTGCTCTCCTTCGTCCTCGTCGGGCTCGTCTCGATCGCCGGCGCGCGCGGATCGGCACCGACGCTGGTGCTGTCGCGGGCGGCGTTCGGCGTGCGCGGTAACGCCCTGCCCTCGGCGTTCTCCTACCTGGTGCTGGTCGGCTGGGAGACGGTGCTCTGCTCCCTCGCGACGCTCGCCACGGCAACGGTGTTCGACCGGCTCGGCTGGGCGCACGGCAACGGCACGAAGGTCGGTGCCTTCATCGCCGTCGCGCTGGTCATCGTCGCTGCTGGCGTTCTCGGGTTCGAGACGATCATGCGCCTGCAGCGGGCGATCACGGTCGCGACGGTCGCGCTCACCGTCGGCTTCGTCGCCCTGACGCTCGACAAGGTCAACCTCGACGTGGTCACGAGCAAGCCAGCGGGCACGGCGCAAGCGCTCGTTGGGACCTTCATCTTCGCGATGACCGGTTTCGGGCTCGGCTGGGTGAACTCCGCGGCCGACTACTCGCGCTACCTGCCGCGCGATGCGTCGCGTCGTGGGATCGTCGGCTGGACGACCGGCGGGTCAGCGGCACCCGCAGCAGTCCTCGTCCTCTACGGGCTCCTTCTCTGCGCCTCCGACGACAAGCTCGGATCGGCGGTCGGAAGCGACCCCATCGGCGCTCTGGCTGCCCTCCTCCCGACGTGGTACCTCGTCCCGTTCGTGATCGTCGCCGTGCTCGGCCTGGTCGGCGGCGCGGTGCTCGACATCTACTCCTCAGGCCTCGCGTTGATCACTCTCGGACTCCGCCTGCCCCGGCCGGTCGCCGCTGGCATCGACGGCGTGGTGATGGTCGCCGGGACGATCTACGTCGTCTGGATCGCGTCGAGCTTCTTTGGCCCCTTCCAGGGCTTCCTGATCACGCTCGGCGTGCCGATTGCCTGCTGGTGCGGCATCTTCCTCGGCGACCTGCTGCTGCGGAAGGCGCCGTACGCCGACGCTGACCTGTACAGCGTGGACGGCCGCTACGGCAGCCTGAACCCCGGCGCCGTCGCCGTGATGACCGGTGGTTCGATCATCGGTTGGGGCCTGGTGACGAACAGCTACGCCGACTGGCTCAGCTGGCAGGGGTACCTGCTCGAGGCAACCGGCCTCGGCGGGCGATCCGGCGCGTGGGCGTACGCGAACCTCGGCGTGCTCGGCGCGCTGGCGATCGGATTCGTCGGCACCGTCGCCCTCACCCGTGGGCGAGTACGCGCCCAGGAAGCGGCGAGCTGATCCCGCCGACCGCGCCCACGGGGACGCGCTGAGGCTACTCGACCGCCAGCAGGTCGACGACGAACACGAGCGGCTCGTGCGGCCGGATCACGCCACCCGCACCCCGCGCCCCGTACCCCATCGCGGAGGGGATCGTGAGCTTTCGCCGACCCCCGACGCGCATCCCCTTGACGCCTTGATCCCAACCCGGAATCACCTGGCCCTTGCCGAGCTTGAAGGTGAACGGCTGACCGCGGTTCCAGGACGCGTCGAACTCCTCGCCGGTCGAGAACGCTGCCCCGACGTAGTGCACGGCAACCTTCGCGCCCGCCAGCGCCTCCGCGCCGTCGCCGACGATGATCTCCTCGAGCAGCAGGTCGAAGGGGATGTCGCCCTCCGGCTTCTCGATCACCGGTCGCTCCATCAGCCCCTCCGGCCGCGGTTGCGTGACGATCCGTTGAACGCCGTGCGGTTGCCACCGGAGGCCGGTGCGCCACCGCGCGGCGGTCGAGGCCCGCGGGAGGCTTGCGGTGCGGGTGCGGCGATTGGCGCGGGGGCAACGTACGCGGCGGGTGGCCCGGTAAGCGCGACGATCCGCTCGTGCCCTGGCGTGACCGTAGCCGTCGTCGGCGTGATTCCGGCGAGCCGCGCGAGCGTGCGCACGTCGGCGTGCTGATCGGGCAGCATCAACGTGACGACGGTGCCACCAGCGCCAGCACGCGCGGTGCGGCCCGAACGGTGCAGGTACGCCTTGTGTTCCGCCGGCGGATCGACGTGGACGACGAGCTCAACATCGTCGACGTGGATGCCGCGCGCCGCGATATCCGTCGCCACGAGCACGCGGACGCCGCCGTTGGAGAACGCCTCAAGGTTGCGCTCGCGGGCACCTTGGGAGAGGTTGCCGTGGAGCTCGACGGCAGGAACGCCGGCCGCGGTGAGCTGCTTCGCGAGCTTCTTCGCAGCGTGCTTGGTGCGTGTGAACAGCAGGCTCCGTCCCTCGCCCGAGGCGAGCTCGCGCACGACGGCAGGCTTGTCGGCGGTGCCGACCGCGAACACGTGGTGCTCCATCACGGCGACAGGGCCTTCGACCGGGTCGACCGAGTGGGTCACCGGGCGATCGAGGTAGCGCTTCGCGATCACGTCAACGCCATTGTCGAGCGTCGCCGAGAAGAGCAGCCGCTGCGTGCCCTTCGGCGTGCGGTCGAGGAGGCGCTTGACGGCCGGGAGAAACCCGATGTCGGCCATGTGGTCGGCCTCGTCGAGCACCGTCACCTCGACCGCGTCGAGGTCGCAGTGGCGCTGCCCTACGAGGTCCTCGAGCCGGCCGGGGCACGCGACGAGGACGTCGATGCCGCCCCGCAACGCGGTCACCTGCTTGACCTGGGAGACGCCACCGAAGACGGTGGTAACACGGAGTCCGACGGCGGTCGCGAGCGGCGCGATCGTCTCCGCGACCTGGTTTGCCAGCTCGCGGGTCGGCACGAGCACGAGCGCTCGGGGCCGGCCAGGACGACGCGGCGCGGAGGACGCTGTGGACGTCAGGCGCGCGACGATCGGGAGCGCGAAGGCGATCGTCTTGCCGCTGCCGGTCTTGCCGCGGCCAAGGATGTCCCGACCGGCGAGCGAGTCGGGGAGGGTTGCCGCCTGGATCGGGAACGGCTCGGTGATGCCGCGGTCACGGAGGACGGCGACGAGAGCTTCCGGAACGCCGAGGGCGTCGAAGCTCGCAGTGTTACTGGGGTGCAAGGAGAACCTTCTGGTCGAACGACAACGGACTCATACTACCCGCATATGTCGGAACCTCGTGTCGGCGTCGTCGTCCTGCCCGTTCTCCGGTGGCCCGCATCAGGCGAGCTGCTTGCCCGGCTCGAGGCCGCCGGCCTCGCTACGGCCTGGCTTTACGACCACCTGACGTGGCGGGACATGCGCGACGGTCCATGGTTCGCGACGGTGCCGTACCTGGCCGCCGCGGCGACGGCGACGACGTCGATGCGCCTCGGCACGATGGTGTCGTCGCCGAACTTCCGCCACCCGGTGCCGTTCGCGAAGGAGGTGATGACGCTCGACGACGTCACGGGTGGACGGCTCCTCCTTGGGATCGGCGCTGGCGCCGGGGTCGCCGACGGGGTGGCCCTCGGGCAGGAGCCGTGGACGCGCGGCGAGCGGACGGGGCGATTCGAGGAGTTCGTCTCCCACCTCGACGTCCTGCTCAGCGGGCCGGCGACACGACGGCTCGATGGCGCCTACTACGCCGCCCGCGACGCGCGCTCGATCCCGGGCTCCTTGCATCATCCCCGTACGCCGTTCGCCGTTGCGGCGAGCGGTCCGCGCGGGATGGCGCTGGCCGCAGCGCACGGGGCGGCGTGGATCACGCTCGGGCACCCAACCTGGCCCGACGATCTGACGCGCGCCGAGCACGAACGGATCCTCCGCGACCAGGTGCAGGCGCTCGACCGCGCCCTCGAAGCCGCGGGTCGAGACCCCGCGAGCATCGAGCGCATCCACCTCTCCGCGCCGAACCGCGAGCACCCGTGGGCAAGCGAGCAGGCGCTGGAGGACCACCGCGGCCGCCTCGGCGAGCTCGGGTTCGACGAGGTCGTGATCCACTACCCGCACCCAGGCTCGCCGTTCGTGCTCGACAGCGAGGAGCGCTTCCTCGCGGTCACGAGCACGGTCCTGCGGCCGGCCGGAGACGCGCCAGCCGCAGGACCACGAGGTTCCTAGTTGCGCCGCGGGCGCTCGCCGGGCTCCTGCCTTGGCATCCGCTGCTCTGGCTCGGCGATCGGCTTCATCTGGAACGCCTCGAGCTGGCGCACAACGTCTGCCTCGTTCGGCGGCAGGTGTGGGATCATCGCCGCGTCCTCGTCGAAGTCGAAAGCATCAGCGAGGCTTCCGAACGTCTCGCGACGCCAGGCCGAGATGTTCGGCTCCTCGACGCCGAAGCGATCCTCCATGAGACGGATCAGCGAGGTGTGGTCGTACGCCTTCGACGCCACGAAGCCGCCGGCGCTGTACGGCGACACGACGATCGTCGGGACGCGGGTGCCGGCGCCGATCGGCTCGAGTCCGCGGCCTCGACCGATGTCGACGAACTCGTCCTTCGTGCCGGGCCTTGGTGCTGGCGGTGCGACGTGGTCGAAGAACCCGCCCGCCTCGTCCATCGTCCAGACGATCGCCGTCTTCTTCCAGACCTTCGGGTTCGCGGCGAGCGCCGCGAGGAAGCGCTGGAGGATCAGACCACCGAACACGGGCGGTCACTCGGGGTGCTCGGAGAAGATCTCCCCTGGGATGATCCACGAGACGTTCGCGAGCGTGTCGTTTCGGACGTCCTCGATGAAGGAGTCGAAGCCGGTGATCCGGCCCCGGTCAGAGTCGAACAGCGTGCTGCCCGGCGTCGCGCGCTGGAACTGCTCGAACCAGATCAACGGGTCATCGTCGTAGTTGTCGTAGCTCTGGTAGTTGCGCCACGTGACGCCGGCCTTCGTAAGGCGCTCCGGGTACGTCGTCCAGTTGAACGGCTTCGCGTTCGGGTTGTCGGAGAGGAACTCCTCGTGGTTGTTCCACGCCGGGCCACGGTTCGCGCCCTGAGGATCGATCGTCCCGGTCGTCGTGTAGAGCCGGTTTGGGTTCGTCGAGCTCATCACCGAGCAGTAGTAGTTGTCGCAGATCGTGAAGGCGTCCGCGAGCCCGTAGTAGAAGGGCATGTCCTTGCGGTCGTAGTAGCCCATCGTCCACTGACCCTTCGCCTTGACCCACTGGTCCATGGCGCCGTGGTTCCAGGCGTCGTGGGAGTCCGTCCAGCCGTGAGGCACGTCCTGGCGGTTCATGCCGCTGGTCTTGAAGGTGTCGAGGTGGAACGGCAGGAGGTAGCCCTCCTTGCGGGAGGGGTCAGGCTGCTGGAACACCGAGTGTCCGTTCGGCAGCTTCAGCGCGTGTCGGTCGCCGAACCCGCGGACGCCGCGCAGCGTGCCGAAGTACTGGTCGAACGAGCGGTTCTCCTGGATGAAGTACACGATGTGCTCGATCTTCGAGAGACCGCTCGCACGCCGAGCGGCCCTGGCCGCTGCGGGTCGTACGATGCTCGGAACTGCAGCAACGGCGGCCGCCGCTCCCGCTGCGCCGAGGAGGTGCCGACGCGAGATCGCGCCGGCCGCTGGGGGGTGCTGGTGGGTGTTCATGACGCCGACCGTAGACCGTGGCGGCGCCGTTGTGGGTGAAGGAACGCGCCCCGAGATCGAGGTTTCACCGGCCGCCAACCTCGCCGTTACCGGCGCCGTGGCGGGCGGTCGCGACACGTCAGGTCACGGGTATAACGAGGCGCGCAGGTTCGTTGCGGACTGCGGCAGCGCGGCCGTGAGCACGCGCATCGTCAGCGGGAGATCACGCGCGTCCGGCTGGTCGAGCTCAACGAGGTTTCCGCCCGGGTCGGTCACGTACATCTGCGCGCTGCCGTCCGGCAGCAGCGTGACCTGGTCGAACGGCGGCTCGGTCGGAACGATCCCGCGCGCGACGGCCTGCGAGCGCAGCCCGACGAGGTCGTCGATCGTGAACGCGACGTGATGGTACGGAGCGACGACCGTCGGCCGCTCGAACAGGTGAAGGGAGATCGATCCCGCGCGCAGCCACGTGACGGGCATCCCGAAGCTCGGGCTCGGGACGACCGCAAGCCCGAGGAACTCCGTGTAGAACGCGACGGAGGCGGCCATGTCCGTGACGGAGACGCTGACGTGGTTGATCGCAGCAGGAGCCATCGCCAGAAGGTATCGCAACGCTGCACTATTCCGCTTCCTGGATCGTCCTCAGACCATGCGGAGCGCATGATTGCCGCCCACCGCACCGTCTCTGTTGCGGGCCGCACCATTTGGACGCTGAGGCCGGTCAGGAGAGCACGGCCTTGACGGATGCGACCACCTCGCGCACCGTCAAGCGCGCCATGATCGCAGTCGGGTCATGGCCCCAGTCGGGCACGCCGACGGCCGTACCGTCGATGCCGACCGCGCGACACGTCCACAGCGCGCGCGCCGCGTGGAACGCCTGGGTGACGAGGATCACTCGACGCACGCGGTAGATCTGCGCGGCGCGCGCGCACGAGCTCCGGGTGTCGACACCGCCGGCGTCAACGCGGATCGCGCTCGCGGGCACGCCCGCCTCGCGAAGCACCCGCACCATGACGCCAACCTCGTCGTCGGGGGGCGTCGCGGCACCGGAGACGAGGATGGTCTGCACGAGCCGGCGCCGGTAGAGCTCGACGGCGGCGCGAAGCCGACCGGCGAGCATCGGCGAGGGGCCTCTCCCCCGCACCTCGGCGCCGAACACGAGCGCGACCGGCTCTGGCTGGTGTCCCTCGGCGCCGGTCGTGACATCGCCGTGCGCGGCGACGCGCATCCACGCGGTGGGCGCGAGCACGAGCAGGAGCGCGATGACGACGCCGATCGCCGACCGTCGGAGCACGAGACCGAACACGCCCGGCACCGTACTGACGATCGATCCACCGTTACGGGTTCGCAACGAAGCCGTGATCTCGTGGTCTGATTGCGAACTGGCGTGGTCAGCCGACTGCCTGGACCGTCCTGCGCTGGCCGGCTCTGTCACCCGTCGGGTGGCACTGCCAGCCAGCTGCGGCGACCACGATCCGGCCCGCTCTGCGTGCCCGATCGTGGGCTTCCAGACACCCAATGACCATGCCATTTGACAATCACGCCACGAGGACATGTCAGGATCCCTATTGCTCTCGGAGGACGGTGCCGAGGGAGAGCCGTTGCAGACGGCGGACGGCGACCAGGGTCGAGAGGACGGCGGCAGCGATCGCCGAGCCCGCGAGCAGTCCGAGATAGGGCCAGGGGATCGCAAGCGCGTCTGGTGGCGGGTCGAAGACGTGGGTGAGCATGGCGGTGAGCATCTCTGCCAGGAGCAGCCCGAGCGCAAGCGCGAGCGCGAGCGCGCCACCAACGATGATCGCCGCCTCGCTCCAGAGGAACGCGGCGATGTCGCGGATCGGTGCGCCGATGGCCGCCATCGTGGCGAGCTCCTGGCGACGCTCGGCGAGCGCGACGGAGATGAGAAGGGTCAGCGCGATCGCGGCGAGGATGACCGCGAAGACCTCCTCGATGCGGCTGATCCCCGCAAGGTCGACGGTCGTGATGCTGGAGACGGTCTGGCGGGTCTGCTCGTCGATCGTCCGAACGGAGACGCCGCCGCCAGCAGCGATGGCGATCTGCCGTCCTGCGAGCGTCGCGTTCCCGTCGACACGGATGAACACGCCGTTCGCGCCGGCGCCGTGGGTCACGTGGGTCAGGTAGGTGTCGTTGGCGACCATGAACGAGTCCTTCGGCGCCGAGGGGAACTCCTGCACGATCCCGACGACGTGGAACGGAGCGACGACGAAGGCGCCGCTGGCAGCGTCGAGGACGCGGAGGTTGACGAGGTCGCCGATGGCGAGCGCGTAGTCGGTCACCGTCTCCTTGGAGACGAGGATCCCGTCGGGCACCGAGGCGAGGCGATGCATCAGGTCGACGGCGCCGCCGCCGATGAAGTAGGAGTCACGGAGCCTGGTTGCCCGGCTGATCGTTGCAGCGTCGATCCCGTAGGTGTCCTGAAGGTCGGGCCCGATGTAGGCGTAGGTGTGGTTGACCAGCGTGGTCGCGCTGACGCCCGGCACCGCCGAGACGCGAGGAGCAAGCCGGGCGGCGGATCCAGCGGGCGTCGAGACGACGACGTCCGCGCCGATCGTCAGCTGTGCGTCGACCCGTGCCTGCTGCTGGTAGGTGCTCGCGAAGACGCCGAGCTCGACGCCGAAGGCGAGCAGCAACCCGACGAGCACGAGGCCGCGATTGATCGCCGCGCCACGTCGTGTGACGCTGGCGAGGAGGAAGCCGCCGAGCGTTCCGCCGGTCGTGCTCGCGCCACGTCGCGCGAGCCACGTGATTGCACGACCGCGCAGGCGGACGAGCAGCAGCGTCACGCCAATCCAGAGGAGCGCCGGCGCGAACAGCATGTACACCGAGAGCGACAGCGTCGGGTTCGCGTCGGGGCTGACCACCGCCGCGAACCCGGTTCGCAGCGTGAACCAGTACACCAGGAGGCTCGTGGCGATGGCCACGAGATCAACCCAGAGCCGCTGCCAGAGCGGCGCTCTGCCGGGCTCGCCGGACGACCCGACGCGCTGGTCGCGTACCTGTCCCCGCCTGACCCCGAGGCTCGCGCCGAGGCGCGCCGCGAGGGCGCCAGCACACGCGAGGACAACGCAGGCGAGGATCGTCGCCGCCGCTCCGGCCGGACCCAGTCCCACCGGTCCGTCGACGATCCGGGGCACGAGCGTCAACGCCGTCACACCGCCGCCAGCGCCGGCGATCGTGCCGAGAGCAACGCTCTCGACGACGGCGAGGGTCACGAGGTCGCGGCGACGGGCTCCGCGTGCTCGGAGGAGCGCGAGCGCGCGGCGGTCCTCCTCCGCCGTGCCGAGCGCGGCGAGATAGACGAGGCCGAGCGCGACGAGCGCGCCCGGGATCGCGAGCAGGATGTACAACGCCTCCGCGTACAGCGCGTCACCGGCGGCAAGCGTCAGGGTCGCGGCAAGGTTATCGACGAACTGCACCTGGCCGGGAAGGCTCCGCTCGACGCGATTTCGCAGCGAGGTTGCCTGCTGAAGCGCGCTTGACGGGTCGCCGTTCAGCGCAGACGTGTCGATCCTCGCCTGCACCTGCCACTGGACACCATCCTGTGCTCCAGGGATGGCACCGGTGCCGATCGACGCAGCGGTGAGGCTTGGCAGGGCGGAGGCGTACGTCTGGGCGAACCCTTCGATCGGCATGATCGCGATCTGGGCGGGCGGCTGGGCGGGTGCCGGCCCGGCGCGGGGATCGAGCGGCGCGAACAGGGTGTTCGTGGAGGAGACGACGGCAACGCCGGTGACCTTGTACTGACGAGGGGTGGCGGTCGCCGTCGGGGCGAGGGACACCGTGTCGCCGATGCCCGCCTGCAGCGTGGCCGCCAGTTGCTGGTCGAGGACGACGCCACCCGGGATGATCGAGCCCTGCAGGATCCGGATCGTCGAAAAGCCGGTCAGGTAGTCGGCTGGCACCGCGAGAACGGCACCCTGGCCGGTGTGGATCGTGCCGTTCGCGGAGGCGTTCGTCGCAGACGCGAACGGCGCGGTGGCGGTCGCCATCGCGACCGCAACGCCGGTCTGGCGCGTCGTGCCGGCCGCGACCTGCTGCGCCGCCGTGTAGGACCCGACCGGTCCCTGCCAGGCGATCGACACGGCGGCGACGGCGTTGCTGGTCGTCGCGCGAAGGGAGTGGGAGACGAACACGAGCATCGCACCGAGCAGCGCGACGGCCGTCGCGAGCGTGACGATCCGAACGAGTCCCCGGCCCGGGGCTCGAAGCAGGCCGAGCAGGGCGTAGCGTGCGAGCGTCATCGTTTGCTCTCCTCGAGGGCGATCCGCCCATCACCGAGCTCGATCAGACGATCGAACCGCGTCACCAGCTCGTGATCGTGGGTCGCGACCACGAGAGCGAACCGAAAACGTTCGTGCAGCGCGTCGATGAGCGCGAGGATCCTGGTAGACGTGTCGGTGTCGAGATGACCCGTCGGCTCATCACAGAGCATCAACCGTGGTCGCTGAGCAAGGGCACGGGCGATCGCGACGCGCTGCTGCTCGCCGCCCGAGAGCTCGGACGGTAGGTGGTTGCCCTTCGTCTCGAGCCCGACGAGCGCGAGCAGCTCATCCGGACCAGGCCCGTCGTCGTCGGGCGCGTAGCGCGCCGCGAATCGCAGGTTCTCGATGGCCGTGAACGTCGGGAGCAGGCTTGAACCCTGGAACACGTAGGCGATCCCGAGGCCGAAGCCGCGGTGTGGCGTCGCGCGATCGCGCGCCGTAGACGGTCTGCCGGCAAAGCTGACCGACCCGCTCGTGGGCTCGAGAAGGCCGCCAAGGACGTGAAGGAGCGTCGACTTCCCCGACCCGGAGCGGCCCCAGAGCACGACCCGTTCACCGGCGCGAACGCGGACGCTGACCCTGTCGAGGGCGACGACGCGGACGCCGGATCGATCGTGCACGACGCTCACGTCCTCACACGTCACGAGCGCTAACGCGGGGGACGCCAGGTCGCGCCCCGCCATCACGCCACCCGCCCGTCACGCATCAAGACGACCCGGTCACACACATCGGCGACCCGGGTCGAGTGGGTGACGATCACGACGGTTGCTCCGTGCTCCATCTGCAGAAGCTGCAACGCCTCGATCACGCGCGCCTCGTTCGCCGTGTCGAGCTCGCCCGTCGGCTCGTCACACAGCACGAGCCGTGCAGTCCGTGCCGCGCAGGCGGCGATCGCGGCGCGTTGTTGCTCGCCGCCCGACAGGCTGGCGGCACGCGTGGCTGAACGATCGCCGAGCCCGAACGAGGCGAGCGCAGCGCGCGCTTTGGCCTCTGCGTCGTCTACACCGGCGAGGCCGAGCTGCAGCGCGACGTTCTCGACGGCCGTGAGGTGCCCGAGAAGGTTGCGGGACTGGAACACGATCGCCATGTCGCGTGCGCGATAGCGGGCCAGCTCGGGTTCCGCGAGCCGTCCGAGCGGTCGCCCAAACGCGCGGACCTCGCCGGCGGAGGGCTGGTCGAGCCCGGCGGCTAGGTGAAGAAACGTGCTCTTCCCGCAGCCGGACGGCCCGAGGATGGCGACCATCGAGCCGGCGGCGACGTCCAGATCGAGACCGCGAAGCGCGACGGTCTCGGCCTCGCCGGTGCGGAAGATCCGGAACACGTCGACCGCCTCGAGCGCCGGCAACGCCGTGTCGGTCGCCTCGACCACGGGCTCGACGTAGAGGCTCACGACGTCCAACGGACGCTGTCGATCATCAGCCGGAAGGCGTCAACGTTGTCGACGCCCTTCTGGGCGCCGAGGTCGACGACCATGATCATGCCGGCGTGCGACAGGACGTAGCGGTCGACGACGAGCGCGACGCGCTTCCCGGTTACCGGACTCGGTTCGCTGACCGTCTCGTACACAGCCTTCACCGCCACCTGTCGGCCGGCACGGACGACCACCGGCGCGCGGGTTACGTGCAGCGTCGGTGAACTGCCAGCAAGCTGCCCGAGCCCGACGGCGACGGAGATGGTCGTTGGCGGCGGGCCGCTCGTGACGACGACGTGCATGATCGTGCTGCGATCGCGGACCGTCACGTCCGGGCCCGAGCCGGTCTGCGCCCAGCCTTCCGGGTACCGGATGGTGTAGCCAGCCGCCGCGTTGGTCAGCGTGAGGAACACCTGGTTGTCGGGAATGTCTCCAGCGGCGGCACTCTGCGCCTCGGCGACGAGCGGGCCGACCTGCGCGGTCGTCGCCCGTTCGGTCGTCGACGGCGGCGTCGCTTCGGTTTTCGTCGGATCCGTCGTCGGCGGCGGCGTCGTCGTGCTCTTGACCGGTGAGACGCTGCCGACGGGGCGCGCCGCGGAGGAGCCACATCCGGAGAGGCCAACGGCGACGAACGCGGCGACGACGGGAAGGAGGGATCGGTGCTGCATCGTCGCAGTGTGGAGGCGCTCGCCTGAACGACACCTGAACGTCCACCCCGATCGACGCCGACCCGCGGGATACTGCGGCGGTGGAACCCACCGTCCTGATCTGCGAAGACGATCCCGAGCTTCGCCGGCTGCTCGTGCGCGGGCTCGGCGTGGAAGGCTTCATCGCCGAGGCGGTCGGCACTGGCGCCGCGCTGCTCGCACGGTTCGCCGAGCAGCCTCGCGCCGCGAACGCGATCGTCGTCGACATCGGCCTGCCCGATGCTGACGGCCGCGACGTCTGCCAGGCCCTGCGCGCGCGTGGTGTGAGCGTGCCGGTGCTGTTCTTGACGGCACGGGACGCCGTCGTTGATCGCGTCTCAGGGTTCCGCGCCGGCGGCGACGACTACGTCGCGAAGCCGTTCGCGCTGGTCGAGGTCGCCGAACGCCTGCGGGCGCTGCTGCGCCGCGTCGGCCACGACGACGCCGTCCACGGCGACGGCATCCGGCTCGACCCGACCACGCACGCAGCACACAGCGGCGATGCACGGATCGCGTTGACCCCGACCGAGTTCAGGTTGCTCGGAGCGCTCCTTCGCGAGCCGGGAACCGTCGTTCGACGCCAGACGCTCATCGACGCCGCCTGGCCGCACGGCGCGATGGTGCACGACAACACCCTCGACGCGTACGCGGCTCGGCTCCGGCGCAAGCTCCGCGTTCTACCGGGAGCACCTACAATCGTCACGGTCCGCGGCGTCGGATACCACACCGCGTGAGCCGCATCGGGCGCCCAACGACGATGCGCACGCGGTTGCTCGCCGTCGTCATGCTGGCATCGCTGATCATCCTGACTGCGCTGGTGACGGCGTTCAACGTGGCGCTGCGCACCACTCTCAACAACGATGCGACGGAGGTCGCGCGGGCACGCGCCGGAGCCGTGCTCGCGACCGTCACGATCACCGGCGGGCAGGTGATCCTCGGCGAGACACCCGATGACCGCGCGACGGACGCTCGCGTCTGGGTGTTCGTCGGTGCCGGCGTCGTCGAGGCGCCACCGACATCGCCGGAGGGGCTCGACGCAGCCGCCGCCAAGGTAGGCGCGAACGCGCCAGCCGAACGCACCACCCGCGGCGAGCGGCTCGTGTCCGTCCCGATCGCCAGAGACGGGCACACGTTTGGGGCCGTGGTCGCCGCGGTCACGCTCGCCCCCTACGACGCGACGGCGCGTACGGTGCTGGGGCAATCGGTGCTGCTGGCAGTCGTGCTCCTCGCGGTGATCTTCACGATCGGCGCGTGGACTCTCCGACGAGCGCTCCGCGCGGTACATCAGATGACCCGGCTGGCGTCCGAGTGGAGCGAGCACGATCCGGAACGACGGTTCGCACAGGGGCCGCCGCGCGACGAGCTCACGGAGCTCGCGGCAACGCTGGACGGGCTCCTCGGCCGCCTGTCGTCGAGCCTCCGACGCGAGGAGCGGTTCTCCTCCGAGCTCGCTCACGAGCTACGCACACCCCTCTCGCGGATCACCGCCGAGTGCGAGCTTGCCCTCCGCGATCGAGCCGACGCCGCCGCAGGCGCGAACGCTCTTCAGGCGATCGGCCGAAGCGCCCACGAGATGCGCCGCACGATCGACGTCCTCGTCCTTGCCGCACGACACGGTGCCGGCCACCTGCGCGGGGTCGCCGAGCTCGACGCCGTCATCGCGGCACTCGTCGATCGCGCGTCGAAGGCCGCCGACGATCGCGGCATCGCGCTCGTCGTGCCCGGCGAGACACGCTGTCGCGTCGCGATCGACACCGACCTCGCCGAGCGGATCATCGAGCCGATCATCGAGAACGCCGTCCGCTACGCCACGACGCGAGTCGTGATCGAGGTGGCGATCGCCGCGAGCTCGGTGAGCGTCAGCGTCGAGGACGACGGGGCGGGGGTGGCGCCCGCCGACCGCGTGCGGATCTTCGAGCCGGGACAACGAGCCGCCGGAGCACGCGGTGACGGGGCAGGGCTCGGACTCGCCCTCGCGCGGCGCCTCGCTGTCGAAGCAAGCTCGGCGGTCGAGCTTGCGGAGTCGGCGACCGGCAGCCGGTTCCTCGTCCGCCTCCCAACAATCCCGTGAGGCGACCCGGCACGCTGCCGACGATCGAGGTACGGTTACCGGGTCGCAACGAAGCCGAGATCCGATGCCAGTACCGACCGTAGCCGACCTCACCGAGCCGATCCCCTTCCCCGCTGACGCCGGCACGCCGCTGTGGACGGAGCGTCGGTCGCTGCCGGTGGGGACGATCTACGGCGTCCCGCTCGCCTTCGCGCTTGGCTTGATCTTCGTCGTCTCCTCCCTTCCGGGTCGCGTTGCGCTCGCCGCCGCCGCGACGCTGATCGCCTCGCTGCTTGTCCGCGCCCGCAGGACAGCGCTGATCGAGACGTTCACCGTCACCGACCGGTTCGTGATGGTGCGGCAGCCGGCAGGGGGGCGGGCCGCGATTCCCGTTGCAGCGCTCACCGGGCTCACCGTCCTTGGCGACAGGGTGCGCTTCGACTCGTCTCACGGCTCGCTCACGTTCGGCTTCGTCCGTCGTCAGCGAGCCTTGCTGCGGGCGATCGCGACGGCCGCCCCGAACGCCGCGATCTCGCGCGACATGGGCGCCTTCTGTCGCACCTGATCGGTGCGCTACTAGGCGCGCCGTGCGCGCGCCACCTGTAAGCCGACACGCTTCCGAACCATCGCCTCAGGAGGATCGATGACAGGTAAGGACACGAAGGACGCGACACCCGGCCATGCTGATGTGCTGGTGGTCGGCTCCGGCGCGTCCGGGGCGATCGTCTCGCGGCACCTTGCCGAGCGCGGCTTCACCGTCGTCTGCCTCGAGCAGGGGCGATGGGTGAGCGCGTCGGAGTTTCCCGGCGACAAGCCCGAGTGGGAGCTCTTGATGTCGCAGCGCTGGCACCACGACCCGAACATCCGTCGCGGGCCGGCGGACTATCCGGTGGACGTGAGCGAGGCGGAGATCCAGCCGCAGATGTTCGCCGGCGTCGGCGGCTCGACGTTGCACTTCGGCGGCCACTTTCCGCGGCTCTTCCCCTCCGATTTTCGCGTGCGCTCGCTCGACGGCGTCGCCGATGACTGGCCGATCAGCTACGAGGAGCTGCGTCCCTGGTACGAGCAGACGGACCGTGACCTCGGCGTGTCCGGGCTTGGTGGTGACCCGGCGTACCCGCCGGGTGCGGCGCCGCCGCTTCCCCCACACCCGCTGAACGCGTACGGGCGGAAGGCGGCGAAGGGGATGAACGAGCTCGGCTGGCACTGGTGGCCGGCGCCGAACGCGATCGCCTCTCGCGACTATCGCCGGCTCGTGCGCTGTGCGCGGTTCGGCACGTGCGAGACGGGCTGCCCGCACGGTGCGAAGGCGAGCGTCGACATCACCCACTGGCCGGACGCGATCGCCCACGGCGCGCGGCTCGTCACGGGAGCGCGGGTGCGCGAGATCACGGTCGATTCGCGTGGGCGCGCGACGGGCGCCGTCTACCGCGACCGGGAGGGCGCCGAGCACCACCAGACGGCGGACGTCGTCGTGATGGCGGCAAACGGCGTCGGCACGCCGCGCCTGTTGCTGCTCTCCCGCTCGGCGAGCCACCCGGACGGGCTCGCGAACTCCTCGGGACTGGTCGGGAGGCGGCTGATGCTGCACCCGTACGGGCTCGTCGTCGGCGTCTACGACGACGACCTCGAGGCGTGGAAGGGGCCTGCCGGGCAGCCGATCCACTCGTTCCAGTTCTACGAGACCGACACCTCGCGTGGGTTCGTGCGCGGCGCGAAGTGGCAGGTGATGCCCACCCAGGGGCCGCATCGGATGATCTCCCTGCTCGACGGGCAGCCGTACGCGTCCACGTGGGGCGCGCGGATGCAGGAGCACGTACGCAGCCACATCGGTCGTTGCATCGACTGGGGCGCGGTCACCGAGGACCTGCCGGACGAGCGAAACGGCGTCTCGCTGTCACCGGCGCTCACCGACGGCGACGGCATCCCGGCGCCGAAGGTCACCTACCGCATCGCGGAGAACAGCTGGCGCCAGCTCGACTGGCACCTCGCGCGGCTGACCGAGGCGCACGAGGCGGCCGGAGCTACGGCGACCTACCCGCTGCGCATCTGTCATGACCAGCCTGGGCACCTGCTCGGAACGGCGCGGATGGGCGACGATCCGGGCACGAGCGTTTGTGACCGCTGGGGCCGAGCCCACGACGTCGACAACCTGTTCATCGTCGACGGCAGCCTGTTCGTCACGGCGGGCGGCGTCAACCCGACGTCGACGATCTGCGCGCTCGCGCTGCGTACCGCCGACCACATCGCCTCGTCCGCCGGCCGTCAGGCGGCGGGAGCGTGACGCCCGAGCAGCGGGCCGCGTTCGCGCGCCTCGCTGACGAGCTGCTGCCGGCAACGGGCGACCTGCCGGCGCCGTCGAGTGTTCACGTCGACGGTCGCTGGCTCGACCGAGCGCTGGCGACCCGCCCTGACCTGGTAGCCGATCTCGAGCGTGGCCTGGCGTCCGGCGCAAGCGCCGCTGCCCTCGAAGAGTCGGACGCCGCCGCGTTCGCGGCGCTCGCGATCCTCGTCCCGGGGGCGTACTACCTGCACCCAAGGGTTCGGCGAGCGATCGGCTATCCAGGGCAGAAGGCTGATCCCGCGCCAGACGACGAGAACGAGTGGTGGTTGCGTGACGGGCTCCTCGATCCGGTGATCGGCCGCGGCCCGATCTGGCGGGAGGCTCCATGACCACGCCTCGGGCGGTCGACATCGGCACGATGTTCGGCGCGGACGCGGTGACGACGTTCCTCGGCTTCCCAGCAACCGACGACACTCGGGCGCACGTCGCGATCATCGGTGCCGACACCGCGACGCCGTACGCGTCGGTCGGGCCGTACTGCGCCGGCGCGCCGGCCGCGATCCGGCGCGCGATCGTCCCGTACGCGGCGAACGCCCACCACGTCGACTTCGATCTCGACGGCCCGATCCTGCCGCATGGCGTCCACGCCGTTGACCACGGCGAGCACCTGCCTGACGCGTCGGCGCGAGAGGCGCTCGCCGAGCGTGAGCGCGACGATCGCCGCTTCCAGGTTCGCGCCGAACATCCCCGTCGGGACACCGCTCGGAAGCGGCGCGGTCGTCTGCGCGCCGCAGGAGCGACAACGGCAACGACGGCGCTGGTACTCCGTCACGACGACGCTCGCGTCGCGATCTCCGACACCTGATGAGTCTCAACGCCGACATCGTCCGACGCGGTGAGCGGCGCGCCACAGCCATGGAATACCGTACACGGTAGGATGAGAACCGACTTCTTGGCGGGGACCTTCGTGCGCGCCGACCCAGCGTTGCTTCTGCGGTCGATGCACGTACGGGAGGGCGCTTCGGTCTCGGTCGAACGGGCGGTCGTCGGGCGTGATCTGTTCGATGACCTTGAGGCGACCTATTGCGGGTTGCCGTTTGACTCGGCCGATGGGCGCTTCATCGGGCGCTCGTTGATCGTTCCGACCCGTTCGGCGTGGTCACTCTTCGTCAACGTGGCTTACCCGGGTTATCTCGGAAGCACGCGATTCGGGGTTCCTGAGTCGTTCGTGTTCGTTGAGGGGGGTTTCGATCGCCGCCCTGGCGGTTGGCGGGCACGGCTTCCGTCCTTTGGTCCGCCGACTGGAGAGGTGAGCGATTTTGCGGCCTTTTCGACGAACGTCGGTGGTTCGTTGCGGTCGCTGCTCCTCCATGAGGAGGGGCGGTGGTCGTTCGAGCAGGAGGGTGGGCCGTTGCCGTTCGAACAGCTGGAGCGGTACACCGCGCGACGTGTGCGTGACCGACTGCGTCCGGAGCTGATCGTCGAGTACCTCGCGGCGTTGGGCATCCGGGTGTTCGACGAGGACTTCTACGACCTCGAAGGCGCCCGTTTGATCACGGAGATCATGCCGCTGCCATGAGTGACGACGGGGCTTCGGAGGATGTTGTCGACGCGGCGGTGGAAGCGCTCGTCGTAGTTGCGGAGCGCGCGTTTGGCACCCCGTCGCAGGTCAGAGGCCGGCCTGGTCGGGCGCGCGAGCGCGTCGCCGGACTCGTCGACTCCCTGGTTGACTGCTTCGATCAGTTGCTGGGAGACGTTCCGGACGAGCGAGCCCGGGCGGTCACCTATCTCGCCGGGTCGTCGCTGGACGAGGCCTCCGACGACGAGGTCGCCGTCGCACGGGCGCTGCTCGACGTCGTGTATCTCGTCGGCGGATTCGACGCGGCCGCGGTGGACGCCGCCACGACGATCAATCTCCCGTCGCTCTACGTCGACAGCGAGATGGAGCTCGCGGAGCTGGTGCGCTGAGCCGGGGCGAGCGCGGATAGACGCGGCGCCGGCGTGTCCGCCCGGCGCGGGCCGCTGACGTACCACGACGGTGATCCCACGCCGTGATCGATGGCGGCGCTTGACCATTCGGATGAATGCAGTTGTCGACGGCGACATCTTGCCATCGAGAGCCGCTCGGCCCTCCTGGTGTGCATGTCCAACCCGGCCAGGATGAGACCTGGCGCACGAACGTCCAAAGTAATGATTGGGCCGTCTTCCCAGTCGCGTCGTTCACGCTGTGGAAGACGCGACTCGTCGATGCGTACAACGACGCAGCATAGGCGCCGAGGTGGTCATCGCCGTACTGTTCAACGCCAACCGGCACGATGTGCTTCGCTAGTGGTCTGATTGTCAAATGGCATGGTCATTGGGTGTCTGGAACGAGCGGGAGCGTTGCGCGTCGCGCAGGGCTTGCTGATCGCGGGCGTGCTGGATAGCACGCCCGCTCGCACGCGTGTCAAGGCGAAGGCCTTGACACGCTAAGTGCAAGCGGCGCGCGACGTTCCCGCGAAGCCCACGATCGGGCACGCAGAGCGGGCCGGGGCGCGGTCGCCGGAGCTGAGCGGCGTCGCCACCCGACGGGTGGCAGAGCCGACAAGCGCAGGACGATCCAGGCAGTCGGATGACCACGCCATTTCACAATCAGACCACGAGCGTAGCCCGTCAAAGGAGGTCGGCGATGGCGCGTGGGCGAGGACGCTAACCGAGATCAGGCGCCGTGGCGGGCGATGCGTCCTCCGCCTGCGGCAACGGGCGCAGCTCGACGTCGACCGAGACGATGCGTGCCCCGTCTATCTGGTGGACCGTGAAGCGCACCCCGTCGAGCGCGACACGATCGCCGACCTCTGGCGCACGGCCGAGCTCGCCGAAGACGAACCCGCCGACGGTGACGTAGTCCTCCTCCGACAGCCCTCGCCCGAAGCGTTCATTGAACTCCTCGACCGGGAACGAGCCGGCGAGACGCACACGGTCCTTGGAGAGTCGGAGGATCGTGACGTCCGGCTTGTCGTACTCGTCGTCGATCTCGCCGACGATCTGCTCGATGAGGTCCTCCAGCGTGACGATTCCTGCCATTGACCCGTACTCGTCGACGACCATCGCCATGTGGGTGTAGGTGCGGCGCATCTCGCCGAGCAGCTTGCCGAGCGCCTTCGTCTCCGGCACGATCAGCGGCGGGCGCAGCAGCGACTCGAGCGTCTCAGGGACGTCGCCGTCTCCGTTGAGGGCGCCGTAGAGCCGCCTGATGTGCAGGACGCCGACGACGTCGTCGAGATCGTCGCGGTACACGGGATAGCGGGTGTACGGCTGGCGAAGCACCTCGTTCATCGCCTCGGCGGGCGTCATCGTCACCGGCAGCCCAACGACGTCCGGGCGCGGCACGAGCACGTCCTCCACCTGGCGCTCGGCGAAGTCGAACACCTTGTACAGCATCTCCTGCTCCTCGGCCTCAAGCACCCCCTCCTCGTGCGATGCCGAGACGAGCATCTTCAGCTCGTCCTCGGAGTGCACCAGGGCCATCCCGTGGGGGTCGTCGAGGCCGAGTGACCGGTTGACGATGCGCGCAAGCCGCTGAAGCGCCCAGATGAAAGGCTGGAAGAGCCGGAAGAAGACGCGCACCGGCCCGGCGACCCAGAGCGCGACCTGCTCGGCGCGTCCGAGTCCCATCGTCTTCGGGACGATCTCGCCGAGCACGACGTGGAGGGTCGAGATGATCGCGAACGCCAACACCGTCGACAACGCCGATGCCAGGCCCGCGCGGGTCGCGCCAGACGCTCCAAAGGCCTCCCACACGAGATCCGAGAACGCCGGCTCGCCGACGGCGCCAAGCGCGAGCGACGACAGGGTGATCGCCAGCTGCATCGCCGAGATGAAGTGCGTCGGGTCGTCGACGATCTTCAACACCGAGGTTGCACGCCGCGAGCCCTGGGCAACCAGCTCCTGCAGCCGGGTGCGGCGCACGGTAACGAACGCGTACTCGGCAGCGACGAAGAACCCGTTCCAGACCACGATGAGCACGATCGAGATCAGGCCAATCAGCTCGGCCCGGGTCACGGGAGACCCCCGCTCACGCGGGCATGGGTACTGTCGCCGGGCTCGGTCAGGCGGGGTTCACCTGAGCAGATCATACGTCAAGCTCAGCGATGCGCCCCTCGGAGGCTGCCCGGAGGTCAGGCGCGACGCGATCGTCGTGCACGAGCAGGCGAAAGACGAGGCGGGCGTCATCGGGCCGCCCGGCCGCCGCGTAGCCGTTGGCGATGTTCCAACGCACCCCTGGATCGCGGTCCGCGAGCCGGCTCACGTCGTCGGCGATCTCACACATCTCGTCGAACCGCTCCGCTCGCCCCAGCTCGCCGAGCAGGAGCGCCATCGTCTGGTCGTCGGCACCGCTCGCGATCGACTCGAGCCACAACGAGACCGCCCGATCAGCGTCGCCGCTGACGAGCGCGAGGTCGCCAGCGACTCGCAGCGGCGCCCACGCGCGAGGCAGGCGTGCGACGAGCTCCTCGCAGCGGCGCAGCGCGCCCTCCGGGCCGTCATCGCCAGCGACGAGCAACTGCACCGCACCGATGTCGTTCGGATCAAGCTCGATCGCCCGCTCACCGGCGCGCCGCGCCTCGTCTCGGCGCCCGAGGGCGCCGAGCACGTGCCCACGGTGACCATGTCCAACGCTCGAGCTCGGCACGGCATGAACGTGGGCATCGAGGTGCGCGAGCGCGTCCTCAAGGCGTCCCAGCCGGGCGAGCGCGATCCCGGCAAACAGTCGGGCATCCGCGCGATCCGGGTCGGCGACGAGCGCGAGCTCCGCGGCGTTCCGCGCGAGGTCGTCGTGCCCGCCTTCAACGAGCGCCTGGGCGACGGAGACGAGGTAGTCGGCGTCGTCAAGGTGCTGTGCGAGATCCTCTCGCACCGAGTCGCCAAACGCACCAGCATCGACGAACATCGCCTGACCGCCCTCGTCGAACGCGCGAACGAGCCGACCGAGGGCCACGAGACGGTCGATCAGAAATGCGTCACCCGGCATCAGCTCAAGCGCGCGCTCGTATGCCGCGACCGCGTCGTCTCGGCGCCCGAGCTCCTCAAGCGTCCGCGCGACGTTAGCGTGGTAGAGCCCCTCGTCGGAGAACCCGTCCTCGATCGCCTGGAGCTCTGCGAGCGCCTTCCCGGCGTCCCCAAGTCCACGGTGAGCGGACGCAAGGTTGAACAGGGCCGCGAGGTCGGTCGGGTCGATCTCGACGATCCGCTCGAGCAGGGGCAACGCCGCCGCCCAGTCCTCTGCCGCCAGCGACGGCTCGGCGGCCTGCCAGACGGCGTCCTTCGCCACGAGCTGGCGTAGCGCCGGCGCGATGTCCGCACCCGGCTGCTCCGCGAGGAACTCCCGCGCCCACGCTGCTGCGCGCGCGCGCGTCAGCTGGCCGCCTGCCGCCTCGAGCGCGCCGGTGGGCGCTGCGATTGCAAGCGGCAGCGAGCCCTTCGGCGCGGCTCGACGGTCGAGCTCGATGATCTCCCACGTAGCCATGCGCCGCGAACTGTACGGGGATACTTCCCGGGTGATGCCGGCTGGCTCAACGTTCAGCGACGCGACAGCGGCGTGGTTCGCCGCGACGTTCCCGGACGGCGCGACCCCGGCACAGGCAGCGGCGTGGCCCGCGATCGCCTCCGGGGCGCACGTCCTTGTGTGTGCGCCAACCGGGTCAGGGAAGACGCTCGCGGCGTTCCTGCACGGGCTCGATCACCTCGCCACCACCGCGCCGGAGCGACCCGGCGTGCGGCTCCTCTACGTCTCGCCGTTGAAGGCGCTGAACTACGACGTCGAGCGAAACCTTCGCGGCCCGCTGGCAGGGATCCGCGCGACGGCTGACCGGCTCAACCTTCCGGTGTCGCTCCCATCGGTCGCCGTACGCACCGGCGACACGCCTGCGGCCGAGCGTGCCGCGATGCTCCGCCGCCCGCCGGAGATCCTGATCACGACGCCGGAGAGCCTGTTCCTGCTTCTCACGTCGCCGAACGCGCGCGACGTGCTGCGCCAGGTGGGCGCCGTGATCATCGACGAGGTGCACGCCGTCGCGGGGACGAAGCGTGGCAGCCACCTCGCGCTGTCGCTCGAGCGGCTCGACCACCTCGTCGGCCGCGACGTGCAGCGCATCGCGCTCTCCGCCACGCAGCGGCCGCTCGAGGAGATCGCCCGGTTCGTTGGCGGCGACCGCCCCGTCACGATCGTTGACACCGGCGTCCGCAAGGAGCTCGACCTCGAGGTCGTCGTCGCGCTCGACGACATGACGGAGCTGCCGGAGTCGCCCGAGGGCGGGGCGACGATCTGGCCATCCGTGTACCCGCGGATCCTCGAGCTCGTGCTCAGGCACACCACGACGCTGGTGTTCGTCAACTACCGCCGCCTCGCGGAGCGCCTCGCGCTCCGGTTGAACGAGCTCGCCGGTTTCGAGGTCGCACGCGCGCACCATGGCTCGCTCGCCCGCGAGCTACGCACGACGATCGAGGAATCACTGAAGCGAGGCGAGCTGCGCTGCCTGGTAGCGACGTCGTCCCTCGAGCTTGGCATCGACATGGGGGCGATCGACCTCGTCATCCAGGTCGAATCTCCTGGATCCGTCGCGCGCGGCCTGCAACGCGTCGGCCGATCGGGGCATCAGGTCGGCGCGCCGTCGACCGGGCGCGTCTTCCCCAAACACCGCGGCGACCTGCTCGAGGCCGCCGTCGTCACGCGCCGCATGATCGAAGGGGCGATCGAGGAGACGCGTGTGCCGCGCAACCCGCTCGACGTCCTCGCACAGCACGTCGTCGCCGCGGCGGCAAACGACGAGTGGCCGGTCGAGGCGCTCGCTCGGCTCGTGCGGCGGTCCTACCCGTTCGCCGAGCTTCCCGACGAGCAGCTGGACGGCGTTCTCGACATGCTTTCCGGACGCTACCCGTCCGACGACTTCGCCGAGCTTCGCCCACGCATCGTCTGGGACCGGATCGAAGGGACGATCCGCGGGCGCGAGAACGCGCGTGCGCTCGCCGTCGCAAATGCCGGCACGATCCCGGACAGGGGCCTCTACGGCGTGTTCCTTGCGGACGGTAGCGGCCGCGTCGGCGAGCTCGACGAGGAGATGGTCTACGAGGCACGCGCGGGACAGGTGTTCACCCTTGGCGCGTCTGCGTGGCGGATCGAGCAGATCACGCGCGACCGCGTCCTCGTGTCCCCCGCTCCCGGTCAGAGCGGCCAGGTGCCGTTCTGGCGAGGCGAGGCGCCCGGGCGTCCGGTCGAGCTCGGACGCGCGATCGGCGCGTTCACGCGCGAGCTGGCGGCCCTGACCGAGCCGGACGCGATCGCCCAGCTCACCCGGGAGCATCGTCTCGACGCGCGAGCGGCAGGAAACCTCGTCGCGTACCTCCGCGACCAACGGGCGGCGACGCGTGCGCTGCCAACCGATCGAACGATCGTCGTCGAGCGTTTCCGGGACGAGATCGGCGACTGGCGCATGGTCGTGCTCTCACCGTTTGGCGGACGCGTCCACGCGCCTTGGGCGCTGGCGCTCGGAGCGCTCGTGCGAGGCCGGTTCGGCGCGGACGCGCAGGCGATGTGGACCGACGACGGGATCGTCTTGCACCTGCCAGACGCCGACGATCCGCCACCCGCCGACATCGTCGCGGTCGCACCGGAAGCCATCGAAGACCTCGTCCTTGCTGAGCTCGCCTCAAGCGCGCTGTACGGCGCACGGTTCCGCGAGAACGCCGCTCGCGCGCTCTTGATCCCCCGTCGACGCCCGGGCCAGCGCACGCCGCTCTGGCAGCAACGCTTGAAGGCGCAGTCACTGCTCGCGGCGACCGAGGGGTACGGGTCATTCCCGATCGTCCTCGAGACCTACCGCGAGTGTCTGCAGGACGTGTTCGACCTGCCTTCGCTCGTCGGCCTCCTCACCGGCATCGAGCGTCGCGAGATCACCATCGTCGACGTCGAGACGCCGTACGGTTCACCGTTTGCGTCCTCGCTCCTGTTCGACTTCGTCGCGCGCTACATGTACGAGGGCGACACCCCACCAGCCGAGCGTCGCGCGCAGGCCCTCGCCCTCGACCGTGGTCTCCTACGCCAGCTCCTCGGCTCCGACGAGCTGCGTGACCTGCTCGACGCCGACGCCGTCGCAGGGGTCGAGACAGCGTTGCGTGCACGCCATGGCGCCTCGGTGGACTCGCTGCACGACCTCCTACGTCGGAGCGGCGAGCGCACGACCCTCGAGCTCGCCGACGATGCCGGCGTCGCCGAGCTCGTGCGGACGCGGCGGGCGGCGGTCGTCCGGATCGCGGGGACGGAGCGAGTGATCGCGGCGGAGGACGCCGGGCGCTATCGAGACGGCGTCGGGGCACTGCCGCCGCCGGGTCTCCCCGACGCCTTCACGGAGCCGGTCGAACACGCCCTTCGCTCGCTCGTCAACCGGCACGCACGCACGAGCGGGCCGTTCGCGGCGCAGGATCTTGCCGACCGTCTCGGCGTGCCCGTCCAACGCGTGCTGGACGAGCTCGCCAGCCTCGAACGGGACGGCCGCGTCGTGCACGGCGCGCTGCGCCCCGGATGCACCGGGACCGACTGGTGCGACGTCGACGTGCTGCGCCGGATCCGACGCGCCTCCGTGGCGACCTTGCGCGCCGAGGTCGAGGCCGTGTCACAGCCAACGCTCGCTCGCTTCGCGGCGCGCTGGCACGGGGTCGACGACGGTGGGCGCGGCGATCCAGACCGGCTACGAGAGGCGATTGCACGGCTTCAGGGCGTCCCGCTCCTCGCGACCGTCGCCGAGGAAGGGATCCTTGCGCGGCGTGTCCCCGGGTACAACCCATCACTCCTCGACGGGCTATGCGCGGCCGGCGAGGTCGTCTGGTGCGGCGCCGGTGAAGGACGGGTGGCGCTCTACCTCCGTGCTGACGCGCCGCTGGTTGGCCCACCCGGGGCTGTGGGCAACCCTGACGGTCCGGTTGCCATGGCGATCCTTGCGCGGCTCGAGCAGGGCGACGCCTTCTTCAACGACCTGACCGATGCGGTGGGAGCACCCGCCGGCGATGTCGGCGTCGCGCTCTGGTCACTCGTCTGGGGATCCCTCGTCACCGGCGATGCGTTCGCGCCCGTTCGCGCCCGTCGGGTCACCCCGCGCGCCTCGAACCCGCCCGGTGTCCGTCCGGGTGCCCGACGGCTCGGGCGACGACCGACGGCGGTGACGCCGGCGTTCGCGGGGCGCTGGCGCCTCGCCGCTCCGCTCTTTGCCGGCGCGAGCCAGGCCGACCGGGCCGCCGCGCGCGTTGAGCTGCTGCTTGAGCGCCACGGCGTCGTCACCCGTGCCGCCGCCCGCGGCGAAGGCGTTACCGGCGGATTCGCTGCCCTCTACGGCGATCTCGCCGCCATGGAGACGCTCGGGACGGCGCGACGCGGTTACTTCGTCGAGGGTCTCGGCGGCGCACAGTTCGCCCTTCCCGGCGCAGTCGAGCGGCTGCGCGACCTGCGCGAGCGACCTGACTCCGCCGAGGTCCTCGTCCTTGCGGCTTCCGACCCGGCGCAGCTGTACGGCGCTGCTCTGGCGTGGCCCTCTGTGGCTGGCGGGCGAGCGGCTCGCTCCGCCGGCGCGCACGTCGTGCTGGTCGACGGCGAGGCTGTGCTGTACGTCGAGCGGGGCGGGCGCTCGATCACGTCGCTCCTCCCGCCCAAAGACGCCCGCATCGAGCAGGCGCTGAACGCGCTCGCCGCGTCGCTCGCGATCCTCGGGCGTCTCGCCGTCGAGCGCGCGGACGGCGCCCCCGTCGCCGGCTCCGAGTGGGAGTCCCGCCTGCTCCAGGCCGGGTTCCGGCGCGGCCCGCGACGGTTGACGCTCGGGTAGGTAGCTCGATTGGCGAGGTCTTCGGCCATCGGATCGATCGTCTCGAGCAGCGCGAGCAGCGTGCGCTCACGCTCCCGAGCCGTCTGCGCGCCGAGGATCCTGCCCGCACTGCGAGCCGGAGACGACGCGGACGACCGCTGGTGTGAGCGGTCGAAGATCCCAGCAGACGGAGAGACGGAGCTCGCTCCGCTGCGTTCCCTGGATCGCCGCTTCGCGTCTGGGGCCGCAGGGGGCGATACGGTATCACTGCCGAAGGCTCCGTCGAAACCTGCGGTTACTCGACGTGGTCGGAGACGACCTGTCCGTTGCGGATCACGAGATCGCGGCGGCCGAGGACAATGTCCAGGGTGATCGCGAAGGAGACATCCTCCTGGCTGACGATCCGAAACCGCGGTTGGCTTGCCGCTTGCAGCTCGTCGACGCGCAGGCCGAGGAAGGGGCCGCTGCGCGCGATCGGCTTCGGAAAGGACGCTCGTGCGAACCGGTAGCCGTTGTCGTCGTTGATCTTGCCGGTGAAGAGCAGGTTCGTCGCTCCTGGCCCGTCGCTCAGCGGGTCGCCGAGCGTGCCGCCGACGACGAGCGAGCCGATGAACGACCAGGCAACCGGGCAGTCGACGCCGAACGACGGCGGGTCGAGGGTGAAGTCGATCGAGCCAGCGGCGGCCAGCGCCCGGTGAGCGCCGCGCAGCCGGCGCGGCCGTAGAAGAAGCCGTCCTTCTCGAGAACGATCCAGAGCTCGCCTGCTCGTTCGAGCGGAAGCTCCCGAGGATCGGCGGCACGTCGCACGACCCACCTCGAGCTCTCGAGGGCCGCACTCTCGTCGGCTTGGGCATCGGGATACCACGGCAAGAGGCTGACGATCGTGCGAGCGAGGACGGGCGAGGAGGAGTAGAAGCCCGGAGCGAAGATCGTTGACAGGGAGAAGGGTCTCCGATCGACGGTCGGCAGCAGCGCGCTTGTCGCTGGGTTGACCGGTTGCGTCCTCGTCGTCTCGCTCTTGCCCGCGTCGTGGTGCTCGCTGCAGGCCGCGAGCGTGAGCGCGAGAGCGAGAGCGACCAGCCAGGCAGGTCGCGTGGCGCGGATGGTGCCTCGGGCCTTGGCTTTCGTCGTCGTCACACGGGCGACCGTAACCGAAGGCGAGGCCCGGAGCTGGTGCGTTCACAGCTACACGTGGGGAACGGATCGCCGGTGAGAGCTGGCACGTTGCAGAGCCGCGGCGAACCTACCCGGCGAACCGGAGGGCCGGAAGACCCCGCGCCCCCACGTCGGCGACCAGGAGCGCCCCAGCGAGCGGATCGGCTGCTCGCTCCGCCGACGACATGCCTTCCCACGCCGTCGTGACGTAGAGCCGGTCAAGCGCACGCCCGCCGAACGCGGGACACGTCGGGCGCGAGGTCGGCGTCGCGAGCCGCGCGAGCAGCGTGCCGTCGGGCGCGTAGCGGCGCACGCACGCGCCCTCCCACATCGCGACCCAGATCGCACCCTCCGCGTCGACGATCAGCCCGTCGGGAGCGCCGTCGCCGGGTCCGAACACGATGAGGTCGTGGCGCTCGCCAAGCGCGCCCGTCGCGACGTCGTAGGGGTAGGATCGGATGCACGGATCGCCCGAGTCCACGTAGTAGAGCGTCGCACGATCGAGCGACCATGCGAGCCCGTTCGAGATCGAGACGTCCCGGAGCGCGACGGTGAACGACCCATCGGGCTCCACGCGGTGGACGACGCCGCGGCCGGCGACCCCGTCCGTCGCGCAGGTGCCGATCCAGAACCGCCCGGCCGGGTCACAGGCGCCGTCGTTGAAGCGGGTGTGCGGGGCGAGGTGGAGCGAGAGCTCGGGCCGATCGGCGATGCCGTCGGCATCGAGGAACACCAGCCCATCACCCCGCGCAACGACGATCCCGCCGTTGGCGCGCAGGGCGATCGAGCCGACCGGCGCACCGACGTGCAGGACCTCGTGGGTGCCATCCGCCGCCAGCGCGTGGACGTCGCCCGCCAGGATGTCGACCCAGCGCAGCACGTTGACGCGGTCGTCCCAGAGCGGGCGCTCGGCGAGCTCGACGGGCTCGGCGACGGCGACCTCGAACCCGCTCACAGCCGCGCCCCGCTCGCCGGATCGAAGACGTGCGCTCGCTCCGCCACGATCACGACGCCGATCCGCTCGCCGACCGCCGGATGGTCTCGCCCGGCCGACCGCACGACCATCCGGCCGCCGCCCGCGAGCGTCGTGTAGATGAACGCGTCGGAGCCGAGCTCCTCGACGAGCTCGACCTCGGCCGAGAGCGATCCGGCCTCGCCGTCGGCGACGATCCGCGCGCCCTCCGGCCTGACGCCGACGGTCACCTCGACCCCGGTCGGCGCGCCAAGGACACGGTCGACCGGGACGACGATCGCGCCGACCTCGACCCCGTCCACGACGCGCCGTCCCGCCAGGAGGTTCATCGCCGGCGAGCCGATGAACCCCGCGACGAAGAGGTTGAGGGGACGGTCGTAGAGCCCGAGCGGCGTGTCGAACTGCTGCAGGGAGCCGTCCCGGAGCACGGCGACGCGGTCGCCCATCGTCATCGCCTCGACCTGGTCGTGCGTGACGTAGACCGTCGTCGTCCCGAGGCGCCGCTGCAGCGACGCGATCTGCGTCCGCGTGGAGACCCGGAGCTTCGCGTCGAGGTTCGAGAGCGGCTCGTCCATGCAGAACACGTCCGGCTCCCGCACGATCGCTCGGCCCATCGCGACGCGCTGGCGCTGGCCACCGGAGAGCGCCTTCGGGCGCCGGTCGAGGAACGGCTCGAGCTCGAGGAGCCGCGCAGCCTCGCCGACGCGACGCGTGATCTCGGCGCGGTCGACGTGCGCCACGCGCAGCGCGAAGCCCATGTTCTCCGCGACCGTCATGTGCGGGTAGAGCGCGTAGTTCTGGAAGACCATCGCGATGTCGCGCTGCTTCGGCGGCAGGTCGGTGACGTCGCGGTCGCCGATCATGATCCGCCCGCCATCGACCGGCTCGAGCCCGGCGAGCATCCGCAACGCCGTCGACTTCCCGCTGCCGCTCGGCCCGACGAGGACGCACAGCTCGCCGTCGGCGATCTCGAGCGAGAGACGGTCGACGGCCGGTGCCTGGCCGGCCACGTAGACCCGTGAGGCATGGTGGAAGGAGATGGTGGCCACGGGTGACTACTTTCCAATCCCGGCCGTCAGGCCGTTCACGAGGTAGCGCTGGAAGACGAGGTACACGACGATCGCCGGGATCGCCGAGAGCAGCGACCCGGCCATCAGGACGGGGATGTCCGTGGTCCGCCCGGCGGCGAGCGCGCCGAGACCGACCGTGATCGTGCGGTCGTCGAGGTTCTGGAGCAGCAGCAGCCCGACCAGCAGGTCGTCCCAGATCTGGATGAACTGCAGCACCCCGACCGTCACGATCGCTGGCACCGCCATCGGCAGCGCGATCCGCCGGAAGACCGCCGCGTACGAGAGGCCGTCGATGATCCCGGCCTCGATCACGTCGTCCGGGAGGCTCCGGAAGTACGCCGTCATCAGGAACGTCGCAAACGGTGTCCCGAGCGCCGCGTACATCAGCACCGCGCCGGTGTAGGAGCCGAGCAGCTGCCAGTCCGCGAGGTTGATGAAGGCCGGGATGATGATCGACTGGATCGGGATCATCAGCGCGGCCACGATCGCCAGGAACACGAAGGTCGCAGCGCGGAACCGCAGCTTCGCGAACGCGAACCCGGCCATCGTCGAGACGAAGACGATGATCGCGATCGAGGCGGTGCAGACGACCGTCGAGTTCCACAGCTCGTGGCCGACCGGGAGCGCGTCGAGGAGCTTGCGCCAGCTCACGAGCGAGCGCGGGCCACCGTGCAGGAAGGCGTCGTTGCTGTGCAGCGACGTGTCGACCATGAACCAGAACGGGTAGAGCATCACGACGGCGATCGCGACCATCAGCGCGAGCAGCAGCGCCGTTCGCCGCCGCGGCCTCCGCCGCCGCGGCCGCACCGCCACCGCGTTGGCGTCGACCGTCGCCATCAGTCGTCCGTCCGCAGCAGGCGCACCTGGACGATGCCGATCACCGACATGATCAGGAAGAGGATCACGCCGAGCATCGCGCCGGTGCCGAAGTCGGTGTTCGCGAACGCCGTCTGGTAGACGAAGAACTCGAGCGTCGTGGTGCCGAAGCCGGGGCCGCCGCCCGTCATCACGAAGATCAGCGAGAAGAGCGCCGTGAAGGCGCTGATCAGGGTCATCACGACGGAGAACTGGATGAAGCGCCGCAGCTGCGGGAGCGTGATCCTCAGGAGGATCTGCCAGCCGCTCGCGCCGTCGACGCGCGCCGCCTCGGCGAGCGACAGGTCAAGGGTCGCCATCCCGGTCAGGAAGATGATCGTGTTCGTCCCGACCATCGACCAGACGAACGTGATCGCGACCGCGAACAGCGCCGACCGCTCGCTCGAGAGGAGGTCGGTGTGGATCGCTCCCAGCCCGACGGCCTGCAGGATCCCGTTCAGCGATCCCTCGGCCGCGAAGAAGCGCAGCGCGACCATCCCGATCACGACCCACGAGATCGCCGTCGGCAGGAAGTAGATCGAGCGGAACACGCGCCACCCCGGCACCCGCGCGTTCAGCAGCACGGCGATCCCGAACGGGATCGCGACCGCGACGGGCACCGCGAGCAGCAGCAGGCCGTTGTTCTGCAACACCCGCCAGAAGAACGGGTTGTGCAGCTCGTGGGTGTACGTGGAGGGTCCGATCCAGGTCGTGGTGAGGCCGTCCCACTGCGTCATCGAGTAGTAGACGGCCTCGATGATCGGCCCGCCGAGCAGCACGGCGACGAGCAGGAACGCCGGCGCGGCCATCGCGATCCCGACGCGGGCGCGCTGCCGCTGCAGGGCCGTGCGCCGCGGCCCGGTCGGGGCCGGCGGCAGGTCGGCGTGCGCGATCGTGGAGGCGGCCTGGGTCACGGAGAAGGTGATCGTACCGGCGGGGTCGCGCGCCGCGATTGGAGCGCGACCCCGCCGACGATGCGCCCTACTTGTACTCGGTGCCGCGGTTCGCCTCGGGGAGCTGGTCCCAGGCAGACTTCAGCTGCCCGAGCCCGTCGCTAACCGACGTCTTGCCGGCGAGCACGCTCGGGAGGATCTTCGAGCCGGCGTCGACGACGCCACCCTGCACGACGTTATCGAGCATCGGTAGCCGGATGAAGCCCTGCGTGCCGCCCAGGTCGAGCATCTGCTGGTTGAGGGCGTTCGTCGTCGTCGAGCCGTTCACCGCCGGGATCAGGCCATCGTTGTTCACGATCGCGACGGCGTCCGGGGTCGCCAGCCACGCGAAGAAGTCGGCGACGTCCTTCTGGTGCTGGGAGTAGCTCGTCATCGCGTAGCCGTCACCGGGGAAGTCGACGACGCTCTTCGCCGGGGTGTCCGAGAACGGGGGAACGAACGCGGCGACGCTCGTCTTGAGCTTGTCGGTGAACAGCTGGCTGTCCCACGTCCCGTCGACGATCATCGCGGCCTTGCCGGAGGTGAAGTCGTCGATGTTGTTGGTCTTCGTGAGGACGTCCTGGTTCGTGCAGCCCTTCGAGTACATCTGCGTCCACTTCGTGAAGGCGGCGGTCATCGCCGGCGAGTTCCACGCCACGGTGCCGCTGTAGACGTCCTTCCACTGCGCGAGCGAGAACGCGCCACCCAGGATGTAGCTCGCATCCTCCCACGGGTAGAACACGGCCCCGAGCGCCTGGCCACCGTTGCCGTAGACGATCGGCGTGTAGCCCGCGCTCTTCAGCTTCCCGCACGCTGCGAACAGCTCGTCCCACGTCGTCGGGACGGCCGCGACGCCCGCCTTCGCGAAGGCGTCCTTGTTGTAGAACCCGATGTAGAACTGCGTCTGGAACGGCATCACGTACGCGCCGTTCGCCTTGTCGAACCCGTCCGACGTCCACTCCGTGCCCTTCACCGTTGCGAGCGTGGCGTCCGGGACGAGGCCCTTCAGGTTCTGCAGGTAGCTCTTGTACTTGAGCGTGAACAGGCCCGACCACATCACGGCCATGTCGGGTCCGGTCTTCGAGACGGCGGCGGCCTGCAGGAGCGCGAAGTAGTTGTCCGCGGGCTGGCTCACGACCTTGATCGTGACGTTCGGATGGGCCTTCATGTAGCCGGCAACGAGGTCGTGCGTCGCCTTGCCACTGCCGTTGTCACCGTAGTTGTGCCAGAGCGTCAGCGTGACGGGCGCGGGCGCCGACGTCGACGCTCCGCCGGACGTGTCCGTGGTCGCGCTCGGGGTCGTGGTGCTCGAGCCTCCGCAGGCGGCCAAAACGGCCGCACAGGCGACGGCGGCCCCGCCGATCAGCGTTCTCCTCATCGTTCCTCCTCCTCGTGGTTTCGAACGATCACGACCGGCCAATCACGGGCGGGACGAACCTGCGCTCCTGCGCGGTCGTGCCACGCAGGAAGTCGAGGTCGCAGCCGAGGTCGGCCTGGGTGACGTGCTTCTGGTAGAGCGCCGGCCAGCCACGCAGGTGCGGCGAGACCGGTGGCGTCCAGGCGGCGCGGCGCCGGGCGAGCTCGGCGTCTGCGACGTCGAGGTCGAGCGTCCCGGCGGCGACGTCGAGGACGATCGGATCGCCGTCCTCGACCAGCGCGAGCGGGCCACCGACGCCCGCCTCCGGCGCGACGTGCAGAACGCACGTCCCGTACGACGTGCCGCTCATCCGTGCGTCGGTGATGCGCACCATGTCGCGGACGCCCTCCGCCGCGAGCCGGGTCGGGATCGGGATCTGGCCCCACTCCGGCATCCCGGGCACGGCAACCGGCCCGGCCCCCGAGAGGACCAGCACGGTGTCCGCCGTCACCGGCAGTGCGGGGTCGTCGATCCGCTCCCGCATCTCCGCGTACGAGCGGAACACGAGCGCCGGCCCGCGGTGCGAGAACAGCTCGCCGGACGCCGCCGACGTCTTCAGCAGCGCCCCGCCGGGCGCGAGCGAGCCACGGAGGACGGCGAACGCTCCGTCGCTCGCCAGCGGGACAGCCCGGCCGAGGATCGCCGGGCCAGTCGACCAGGCATCAGCGCTCTCCTCCTGCCACGTCCGCCCGGACGCGGTCGGCGCGTCGAGCTCGAAGCACGCCGCAAGCTCCCGCACGAGCGCCGGCACGCCGCCCGCCTCGTCGAACTCCTGGATCAGGTACGTGCCCGACGGCTCGACGTCGGCGACAACCGGGACGCCCCGGCCGAGCCGTCCGACATCGTCGAGGGTCAGGCTCGCGCCGGTGCGTCCGGCGATCGCGAGCAGGTGCAGCACGACGTTCGTCGAGCCGCCGACGGCGTGCAGCCCGACGACGGCGTTGCGGAACGCGCGATCGTCGAGGATTGCCGACGGGCGGACGTCGTCGCTGACCATCGCCACGATCCGCTCGCCAGCCGCCCGTGCGGACGCGGCGCGGGCCGGATCGTCCGCGGGGATCGTCGCGCTCCCGGGCAGCGCGAGCCCGAGTAGCTCCGTCACGATCGCCATGCTGGAGGCCGTCCCCATCGTGTTACACGATCCGACGCCGCACGCCAGGCAGGCCTCGAAGGCGTTCCACTCCTCGTCGCTGATCACGCCCGAGCGGTGGTCGTCCCAGGCCCGCCAGAGGTCGGTTCCGGTGCCGACGCGCCGCCCCTTGAACTCGGCGACGGGACGCGCGCCGGCCGTCACGACGAGCGTCGGGAGGTCGGCGCTGACGGCGCCCATGATCGCGCCGGGCACGGACTTGTCGCAGTTCGCCAGCAGCACGACGCCGTCCAACGGGTACGAGCGAAGGTACTCCTCAACCTCGATCGAGAGCAGGTTGCGGTAGAGCATCGCAGACGGCTTCATCAGGTCCTCGCCGAGGCTCATCACGCCGAACACCATCGGGATCCCTCCCGCCGCGCGCACGCCGTCGGCAACGACGGACGCGAGCGCCGTCAGCGGCAGGTTGCACGGGTTCAGGTCAGACGCCGAGTTCGCGATCCCGATCACCGGCCGCGCCTCGGACGGGTCGAGGACGAGGCCCGCGGCCCGCACGGCGACCCGGTGCAGCACCGCGACCTCGTCGTCGCCCTGGAACCACTCGCTGGAGCGCAGGGGGCTCATCGAACCTTCGGGATCCCGAGCCCACGAGCACCGGGGCCTGACTGCACGAGGTCGCCCGCTCCCCGCGCGGCCCACTCAAGCGCGATCTCGACGCGCCTGACCTTCTCCCGCGCGATCGCGATCGCGTCCGCCTCGATGTGGCCGCCGGACGGGTACAGCAGCCGCGAGTTGCGCAGACCGAACTTCGCGTAGAGCGGTGCCGCGACCGTGACGATGTCGGCGAGCTGCTCGCCGCGCACGACACCGCCGAGCGCGTCGGGAGCCTCCAGATACAGGTCGAGAGGGATCGCCACGGCGGCGCGGATGTCCGCCAGCTCGGCGAGCGTGAGGTCGGTCGGCAGGTTGATGGTGCCCGCGCCGAGATCGACGAGCACGGCCGCCGAGGCCGGGTTAGACGGAGCGAGCAGCACGGAGACCTTCCAGACCACGTCGGCCGGCACGTCGCCGGCAGACTGTGCCCGCGCGAGCAGGCGGAGCAGCCCGAGGTCGGCGATGAGGAAGCCGCGGATGCCGTTCTCGACGGCGCGCAGGACGTCCTCGACGGCGTACCGGAGCTGGCGCATCCCGCGAATCCCTCCGGCCACGGCGCCGCCGTCAGGAGCCCGCGACATCGCGTGGATCCCCCACTCCTCACGCGGCCCGACGAAGAGCGACACCTCGAGGCCGGCGTCCGCGGCGATCCGCGCCATCTCGCGCTGCTCCCCCTCCGAGAGGAGCATCGCACCCGAGCCCTGCGAGACCCGGTTCACGGTCACGCCGCGCGCCCCCGCCTCTGCCACGACGGCGGCGAGGACCGCGGGGCCCTCGACGGACGGGATCTCGACCCGGAAGTGGGCGCCGTCCGGGAAGCGGCTCGCGCTTGCCGGCGGGAGCAGCTCGGCCGGAAGGCCAGCGGTCGCGATCAGGTCGTCTGCGCGCATCGTCGTTCCATCCTCTCAGCCGACCCGCAGGACCGCGGGCCGTGCGGGCAACAGGTCGTCGGCCGCCGGCCACGTGCCGGTGGTCGTCACGAGCTCGAGGGAACCGCCAGCGCCGACGAGGAAGGTGTCCTCGTCCTTCGCACCGCCCGCGAGGCTCGGGTTCCAGGCGAGCGCCACCCCGGCAGCCACCGGCTCGCCCCACCAGGCGCTCGCGGTCGCACAGGGAGCGATCTCGAACTCGCGCTGCGCGTAGCCGATCGGCCCGCCCTGGTAGTGAGACCGCCACGCGCCATCGGCACCCTCGAGCAGGTAGGCCCGGTCGAGCGCCAGCAGGGCGTCGCCGTAGGTCGAGCCGGCGCTTCCGCCAGCAAGCGTCGCACGGTGGATCCGACGGCAGCAGGACAGGGATTCCTCGAGCGCGGCGTGCGGCGTGCTCGCGGCGTGCCGGCTGAGGGCAACGTGCAGGCCGCCACGGCGTGCGACGAGCACGGCCATCACCGTCCGCTCGGGACGCGACCCGTTCGCGACCGGGTGGCGGAACCGGGCGAGCCGGTCGTCGCCACCGACCAGCAGCACCGGCGCGTCCGCGCCGGAGGCCTCGATCTCGGCGACGATCCGAGCGGCGATCACGGTGTCCGGCTCGCCCGGCTCCCACGCGCGCAGCGCCCCCTCGACGGCGGCGGCGGCGTCGCGTCCGAGCTCGCGCAGGTCGTCCTGCTCGGCCAGCGAGAGCGGCAACCGCACCCGGCAGAGCTCGTGGTCGAGGTCGACGCCAAACGCCGGGTGGCCGTCGCTGCCGATCACGCCCGCCGGCGCGTCAAGCCATTCACAGGCCGCCCGGGCGAACGAGCCCGCGTCCCACCAGGGGACGGCGATGACCTCGACGCCGGCGGGCGCGAGCTCGGCGACGATCCGATCGTGCTCGACGTCGGTCGTCAGCACCGCGTACCCGCCCTCGCCGACGACGACCCAGACCGTGTCGAGCGCAGCGGTGCGGTCGATCGGCGGGTTCATTCCTCCGCTCGCCCAGGCGACCGGGCCGGGCCGCGTCAGGACCGCACCGGCGGTGCCAGCACGAGCGGTCACGGCACGCACGCGCTCGAGCGCCGATGAGCGGCGGGCCTCGTTGCGCTGACGGTCGTTGGAAGGCACGGATCCGATCTGTTAGTGTTCTGCTGTGCCGAACATCGTTCGGACATGCAATACAGTCAACCAGATTCACCCGGCGGTGTCAACGCGGTGTCGCAACCCGAGCGTCCCGATCCTCGTCGTGTGATCGCGAACCGGCGTGGCGATCGCTACCGCGTCGCGAGCGTCGTGCGCGCCTTGCAGGTGGTCACGCTCGTCGCGGACGGGCCGCTCGAAGGCCTGACGCTGTCAGCGATCACCCGGTCGCTCGGTACGTCGAAGAGCACCGCCTACGCCCTCGTACGTACGCTCGTCGAGGGGGGCTACGTTCGCGCGGTCGACCCGGGCCCGCGCTACCAGCCGGGGATGGAGCTCGTCCGCCTCGGCGACGCCGCGACGCGATCGATCCCGCTCGGCCGCATCTGCCACCCGATCCTGCTCGACCTGAGCCGGGAGACCGGGCTCACGACGCGGGCCGCGATCTGCGACGACGGCTACCCGGTGTTCGTCGAGCGCGTCGACTCGCCGGGCGCGATCCGCTTCCACACGCCGCTCGGGGTACGCGAGCTGCCCCACACGAGCTCCGCCGGGAAGGCGATCCTCGCCGCGCTTCCCGCGGGAGTGACGGAGCGCCTCGCGACCGAGACCGGGCTGCCGGAGCGGACGGCGAAGACGCTACAGACGGTCGGCGACCTCCTGGCCGACCTCGCTGATGTCCGGCGACGCGGGTACGCGCTCGACGACGAGGAGGACGCGCCTGGCGTGTTCTGCATCGGCGCCGCGTTCTTCGATCACGGCGGCGTCGCCGGGGCGCTCAGCGCCACCGGGATCAAGCTCGACCTCTCCCCCGACCGCGTCGCCGAGCTGGGTGCGGCCGTGCGGGCGGCCGCCGACCGCGTCTCGATCGAGCTCGGCGGAACCCCTCGAACCCCGTGAACGGAGCAGCAACGAGATGCGCGCACTGACCGTCAGGACCCCCGGCGAGATCATCCTCGAGGAGCGCGCCGACCCGTTCGCCGGACCCGGCGAGGTGCTGGTGGCGCCCGTCGCGGTGGGTCTCTGCGGCACCGACCTCGACATCATCGACGGGCGGATTGACCCGGCGTACGTGCGGTACCCGATCGTTCTCGGCCACGAGTGGGCCGGGACGGTCGTCGGCGGCGACCCGGCGGTCGCGGCCGGCACGCGCGTCGTCGTGGAGGGCGTCGTCCCGTGCCGCGCGTGCGGGCCGTGCGGCTCCGGCGACACGAACCGCTGCGAGAGCTACGACGAGTTCGGGTTCAACCGCGACGGCGCCGCCGCCGACCTGCTGGTCGCGCCGGTACGCCTCGTGCACGAGCTCGCCGCGCACGTGACGTGGGAGTCCGGGGCTCTCGTCGAGCCGACCGCGGTCGTCTACCGCGCGCTCGAGCGCGCCCGGCCCGTGCCGGGACGCCGCGTGCTGGTGGTGGGTGACGGCACCGTCGCGCTGCTCGCGGCCCGGCTGGTGCACCTCTGGTCGCCCGCCACCGTAACGGTGTTGGGTGCCCGTCCGGCGCAGGAACCGCTCGCGCTAGGGGCCGGCGCGACCCGGTTCACGACGGAGGCCGCCGAGGCGGGCGGAGGCTACGACCTGGTCATCGAGGCCGCGGGCTCCGCGGCCGCCGTTACGGCGGCGCTCGGCGCCGTCAGGCGCGGCGGGAACGTCGTGCTTCTCGGCTTCCCGGGCAACGACGTCCAGGTCCCCGTCTCGATCGACGACCTCGTGAACGGCGACGCGACCGTGTCCGGCAGCTTCAGCTACACCTCCTCGGCCTGGGCGAGCGTCGTCTCGCTCCTGAACGCGGGCACGCTCGACCTCTCGTTCCTCGTCACGCACCGTTTCCCGCTGGAGCGCTACGGCGCGGCGATCGAGGCGCTCCGAGCGGCGAGCGAAGCACGCGGCAAGGTGCTGCTCGAGGTCGCGTAGGCCGACCCGCGCCACGGAGGCACCGCCTGGCCTGGCGGGTGCCACGACCGCCGCGAGGGCCATCCAGCCGGCACCGCGCCCGCCAGGTATCGTGCGAGCGTACCGTCGCGGTGCGAACGGAGACCGTGGAGGATCGAGATGTCGGAACGCCCCATTCCCTTCGTCGTGCGGCCGGGTGACGCTGCGACGATCCAGGGCCCGGCGGGTGGGCCGCTCTCGTTCATGGTGCGCGGGGCGGAGTCGGGCGGGTCGCTGGCGGCGCTCGTGAACGTGATCGCACCCCTCGACGGACCGCCGGCACACGTCCACGCCAACGAGGACGAGTCCTGGTACATCATCGAGGGCGAGCTGCGCTTCAAGCTCGACGGCGTCATCTCCCACGCCCCCGCCGGAGCGTTCGTCTTCGTTCCCCGCGGCGTCGCGCACTGCTTCCAAAACGTCGCCGACGGCCCGGCGCGAATCCTGGTGGTCTTCACCCCGTCTGGCATGGAGCACTTCTTCGACCGCTTCGCGGCGCTCGGCACCGGGCCGGTCGACCCGTCGGCCTTCGCCACGCTTGGGCGCGAGGTCGGGATGACGGTGGTCGGCCCACCGCTCGCCATCTCCGACCCGCTCTCATGGTGAGATCGCCAGAGAGCATGGTCATTCGGCTGCCCGGATCGTCCTGCGCTTGCGCGGCGTCGCTGCAGCGGTGGTAGTGGTGGCCGGCGATCCCGTCGGGGCGCGTCTCGAAGGAGAACGCCCAGAGGATCACCTCGCGCTGCCCGAACGCGAACGCCGACACCTGCACCTCGCATGACTTCCTTCGTGCGGCCGTCGCCTTCCTCACCAGGCGATCATGTCGGCTTCATCACGGGCGAGGCGCTCGCGGTGAATGGCGGCTCCTACATCGAGCAGGGGTCAGGCTCAAGCCGCCCGGTCGAGGATGTTCTCGACACGCTCAAGCGCCGGTGCGATGCGCTCGGCCGGGCCAACGAGGAGCGGGCTGTCGCCGTCCGTGAGCAGCTGGGAGAGGAGGACGAGCGCAACGGGTGGAACGGGCGCATCGTCGCTTCGAATGCGTCGCGCCAGGGCGCGTACCCGTGTTCGCTGCCGGCGAAGCTCGGCCGCGAGCTGGTGTCGAGGCGGCGACATCACACCGACCGGCATGCTCGGCGCGACGTGGTTCTCCAGCGCCCGCGCGACGAGTCGACGGTTGCGCCGTGCGGTCAGCTCGCACTCGCGCTCCACCACGTCAGCGCGCGCGACGTTCCGCCAGCCGTGCAGGATCAGGTCGTCCAGCAGCGCCCGGCGGCGCCACGTCGCGCGTCGTTCGATCGCGACCCACCAGAGCGAGGCAGCGAGCGCTGCGAACGCCGCGACGAGCGCGCCCGGTTCGCCCACGAAGTGAACGCCACCAGCGAGGGCAACCGCGAGGATCGCGCCGAGGTAGCCGACGGCGCGATGGCGCGCGGTGCGTCGCTCGCCGCGGATCTCCTCAAGCTGGTCTGAGACGGTGGCAGTCATCGCTGATCAACGGCTCGGAGCGAGCGACCCAAGCTCGTAGCTCGCCTGGACGACGTTCACGATCGTCCCTTCGAGCGTGCGCCCCCAGGTGGCGCGTACGACGAGGCCGAGTGACGGCGCGAACCACTCCCGCAGATGATCGGTGCCGTGGACGATCCCGGTGACGGTCTCCGTCGTATCGATCACGAAGGTCTTCACCGCATGGCCACCGATCGTCAGCGTCTCCTTGCCGGACACCTTGGCATCGCGCACGAAGACGATCCCGGTCATCGCGTACCTGCTCGTCCAGGTCGATCCGACCTTGATCCCCTTCGGCACGAGCAGGACCGGCGGCGAGGCGTCGCCGGCGATCTGCCGGGTGTAGCCGATCGTGCCGATCTGCAGCGAGCGGTACGTGCCGTAGAGGCCGTCCGCTCCGAGGTGCACGCGCCACGTCTCGGAGTGGTCAGTGGAGAGAGCGAGCGTGACGTCGCGCTCACCACCCGCCGCGGCGGAGACCACGAGGAGCGCGGCAGTCGGTAGCGTCCGCGCGACGGTCAGCGGGCCGAGCCCGATGCGCTCCGTGCCGCTCGCGATCGTGGTGTACACACCAGCGCTCGGCACGCCCGTGCCAGACCTCCCGGCCTGGCGAACGGTGGCGAGCGCGGCGCTCAGCGATGCCGGTTCGGAGCGGTGCAACCGCCCCCAGCCCCACCATGCGCCGCCGACGATCGCTGCGAGCATGGCGAGCGAGATCAGGCGGCCAGGGCGGAGGAAGAACAGCACGGTTCTCTGATCCTACTCGACGATTGGGCGTCCATTCCCCGGTCGTTCGTCGCCTCGTTGATCCCCATAACGGGGGAGCGTGTGACTTGCGCGCATACTCACGCAATAGGGTGAACTAGCCGATAACGCTGGTAGTTATAATCGGCCCCTGACCTCACCGAGGACGCCCCGTGCAGACCACAACCAACGCTAGCCAGTCCGTCGCTGACGCCATCACCTGCATGATCGCCGACGACCATGAGGTCGTTCGCGAGGGGCTGCGGCTCGCCCTCTCACGCGTGCCGAACATCCGCGTCGTCGGCGAGGCATCGGACGGCGAGAGCGCCGTTGCGATGGCCCAACGTCGCCGCCCGGACGTGATCGTGATGGATCTGCGGATGGGCGGGATCGACGGGATCGAGGCCGCACGCCAGATCCGCAAGACGAACCCTGCCTGTCGTATCGTGATCTTCACGGGTCAACCAGAGCGGAACCTGCTGACGCGCGGGCGCGACGCTGGCTGCGCCGGCTACCTCCTGAAGGAGGCGCCGCACACCACCATCATCCGCGCGATCGAGCGCGTGTCCGGAGGCGATGAGTTCATCGACCCGGCGCTCGCTCCGGCGCTCGCGAGCTCCGAACGAGAGGGCCTGCTGACGAACCGCGAACGCGAGATCCTGCAGCTGCTCGCAAACGGGATGTCGAACAACGACGTTGCAACGAAGCTGTTCATCTCGCAGGAGACGGTGAAGAGCCACGTCCGCCACATCCTGGCGAAGCTCGAGGCGGACACGCGCACGCAGGCCGTCGCGATCGCGCTCCGCGAAGCGATCATCGACTAGCGCGGGCGCGTGGCCGACGCCGACCACCACGACGAGACCGAGCAGGTTCTCGCCGCCGAGCAGGACGAGCGGCGCCGCATCGCGCTCTTCCTCCACGACGGACCCGTCCAGTCGCTCGCCGGAGTCGCGCTCATGCTCGACGCGGCGCTCGGCTTGATCGAGCAGGGCGACCTCGACCAGGCGCGGAGCATCATCGACCGCGGGCTGATCCGCACGCGTTCCACCGTCGGCGAGCTGCGCGACCTCTCCTTCAACCTCGAGCCTGTCGTCTTGCGCGACCACGGTTTTGCTGCAGCGTTGGACGCGCTCGGCGAGTCGCGCGTGCGCGAACATCCGATGGATCTCGCTTTCGACGTCGCCGCGGTGGACGCGCTCGGCGAGCGGGAGCAGGCGGCGCTGTACCAGATCGCGCGCGAGGCGCTCGAGGAGGCGATCCGGCGCGGCCCTC
>JANYCN010000016.1 GCA_025360225.1 Actinomycetes bacterium
GCCGATCCGCAAAAGCGTGCACGCCGCCGTCTTCGACGTCTGCGTCGCAAGCCACGCCGCGGTATCGTCGAACGCGCGGGTATGCCCCGCGCCGTGCCGCGCCCAACCGACCTGAGCGGTCGTCACGCCATGCTCGCGGCAACGCACCCGCACCACATCAGCCTCGATGAAGCACTGCGTCGTGCCGAGATCAAGCGAACGCCAACGCCGCCGACCAGCCCCACGATCATACCCCGGCGAGCGCCTGCCACAAACACCGCAGCGCGACCGGCGCCTGGCGCATGGCCGGGCGTGCAGGACAACGACGCCATCCTCGACGGAGACGCCCTCCACGACCCCTCCCTCGACACCACCGATCTGACCGAATACGCTGCCAAAGCGCACGCCGCACCTGCCTTCCTAGAGAACCAGCTCCGACAAGCCGGAACACTAGGCCCAGAGCGGCGTGCGCACGACTACCGACCCACGGAAACGACAGGACCGCCTGAAATGAACGGGGGTGTTGACGCGGGTCACGTGACCTGGGAACTCCGACTGTCGCAGGGCGGACTACTTCGCGACGTGGGGTGGACGGCCGACTGATGCGCAGAAGGGATAGGTCGAGTCGACGTCACGACTCAGTTGCCTCGTTGAGTCAGCTAACGTTCTTGCTGCGCGCGATCGTGGTCGTTGGGTCTTGTGCGTATGTTGCGGTCACGGTGTTCGGTCAGATCGCTCTGTTCGGGTCTTGCCCACCGCGGTCATGCATACCGTTTGTGGAACCTGGATTCGGACATCTCGCGTTGCGCGTTGTGCTGAGCGTGCCGGTGCTACTCGGACTCGCCGCGGTGGCGGTTCGCTTCGTCTCGTTGAACCATCGTTTTGCTAGTTGGCGCCACGTCGTGAGGTGGGCAGGCGCGCTCGTGGGACTCGTCGACTGCAGCGTACTGGTGGGCTCATTCGCCCCTGTCGCCTCGGTGCCGCTCGTTTGTTTGGCCAGCATCGCGTGGTGTTGGGCGGTACGCTCGCGCGCGAGACTACCGCGCCGAATCGGGTGTTGATCACGCCGCTCGGTCTGGCCTGGTGCTGATGGATCCGCGCCCGCCGGCCGGAAGGGGCCAGAGCGCACGGAGCGTCAGTGCGGTGGTTGCGCCACCGACGCGCCCGGCCCGCCTAGTGCACGCGCCGCGCGCGTACCGAGACCGGCACGGGTACGGGCTTCCAGGTCAGGTGCGCTGCATGGTGATGGCGTCGTCGGGGCGGTGCGGGGCGCACGGCACCCATCAGCCCGAGCCGCTTCCCCGCGGTACGCAGCAGTTCGATGCGCACGCCCTTACCGGCGCCGATCGCGTGGATGAACCGCCCGGCGCCCAGGTACATGCCGACGTGGTCGGAGATGCCGCGGTGGCCGAACGCGATGATGTCGCCGGGTCGCAGGTCGCGCAGGCGCACCCGCTTGAGGTCGCGCCAGAGCTCCTCGGACTGGTGCGGCAGGGTCACGCCGAGCTTGCGGTAGACGGCGACGACGAGGCCCGAGCAGTCCACGCCAGAGCGGGACTCGCCACCCCAGTGGTACGGCACGTGAAGCCAGCTGCGGGCGGCGCGGGCGGCGCGAACGCCGAGCGGTTGAGCGGAGGCGTGCGGTGGAACGTGGTTCTTGCCGACGACCTGAACAGCGGCCGACGACACAGGCGCTTCGAGCATCCTGTGTAGTCTCCCTTCAGCGGTGTCGGCGGCAGCGAGCCGGCCGACACCTGGCGGGCCGGGAGGAAGCCGATCGAGCTGTCGCCCCCCAGTCCTACGTTGTCAGAATTCATGCAGAGCATACTCGATACCCCCTCGTTACCAAACTGGTACGGTCCGCGTCATGGCTGATGCTCCGGTCCCGTTCCCGCTTCTGCTCGTCGCCGAGACGCTTGCGAACGCCGACATGTTCGCGGCGACGCGGTTTCCGACGTCGGACCCGATCATCTCGATCGAGCGGGGTGAGCGTCACCTGCTGTTTGTCACCGGCTTCGACGTTGCGCTCGCGCGGCGCAGCAGCCCGGCCACCGAGGTGCTTGCTGCGGATGAGCTGGTGCGCGCTGAGAGGGAGGCCGGTGCGTCGATCGCGGAGCTCCATCGCGCGTGCGTGCTCAACGCCGTCCGCGCCTTCGGTGCGACTGCGGTGCGCGTGCCGCCGTGGTTTCCTCTCGAGCACGCCGAGCACCTGCGGGCGAACGGCATCTCGCTGACGATCGATGCAGACACGATGGCGGCGCGGCGTCGACGGAAGGCGCCGGACGAGGTCGCCGGTTTGCGCGCCGTGCAGGGGCTCACCGAGCAGGCGATGGGCCTGATCCGCGACACGATCGGCTCGGCGTCGCCGGATGCCGACGGGGTGCTGCTTCTTGACGGCGCGCCGCTCACGTCCGAGCAGCTGCGCGGCATCGTGCAGACGTTCTGGGTCACGAACGGGCTTGAGCCGGTGCTCCCGATCATCGCGGGCGGAGCGCAGGGCGCCGACCCGCATGAGCACGGCTCCGGCGCGCTCCGCGTCGGCGAGCCGGTCGTCTGCGACCTCTTCCCGCGCCACGAGAGGCTGCGTCTGTACGGCGACATGACCCGCACGTTCTGCTTCGGGCAGCCGACGCCGGAGATCGCTGCCGTACACCGGACCTGCGTCGAGGCGCTCCTGCGGTCGATCGAGATGACGCGGCCCGGCGTCCGCGGCACCGATCTCCAGCGGATGGTCTCCGAGCTGTTCCGCGACGCCGGGTACCCCTCCCACACGTTCCTCGCCGAGTCGATCGCCGACGCCAGCGCGTTCTCCTACCCGCACGGCCTCGGCCACGGAGTCGGCTACGCCATCCACGAGCCACCATCGGCCGGGCTGGCCGGCCACGAGCCGTTGGAGGAGGGTGATAGCCTCACGCTCGAGCCAGGCCTCTACGCGCCGGGCATCGGCGGCTGCCGTGTCGAGGACCTCGTCGTCCTCACGGCGACCGGCAACGAGAACCTGAACCGGATGAGCTACGAGATGGTCGTCTCGGCGTAGCGAGCGATCCGCCGGCACGCCTCCGACAGCGTCGCCGTGTCGGCGGCGAGCCCGATCCGCACGTGACCTTCACCGCTCGTGCCGAAGCTGCCGGTTGGCAGCACCCCGACCCCTTCCGCCGCGAGCAGGCCAAGCGCCCACTCGAGGTCGTCGAGGCCGCTCTCGCGGACGTCCGCGAGCACGAACATGCCGCCCTCTGGCATCCGCACGGTGATCCCCCGGGCGTCGCGCAACGCGTCGACGACGACGCGCGCGCGCTGCTCATAGGCGTCACGCATGTGCGTCGTGACGTCGTCGGCGTGCCTGAGCGCGGCGACGCCGGCGTCCTGGATGAAGGCCGGCGAGCCGAAGAGCATCGAGGACAGCAGGTTGTCGAGGTGCTGGATCAGCTCCGTCGGGCCGACCGCCCAGCCGTGCCTGAAGCCGGTCATCGCGTGTGACTTGGACAGGCTCGAGATCGCGCAGACGCGGCCCTCGGCTCCGCTGATCGCCAGCGCGCTCGCGTGCGCCTTGCCGAACACGAGCTCCGCGTACACCTCGTCAGAGACGAGCCAGAGGTCGTGCTCGGCGCACAGCTCTCCGAGCGCGGCGAGGGTCGCAGCGCCGAACGCTGCGCCCGTCGGGTTCTGGGGCGTGTTGATCACGACCGCGCGCGTGCGCACGGTGATCGCCCTGCGCACGTCGTCGACGTCGAGATGAAAGCCGCGCTCCGGTCGAAGCGGCACACGGACCTCCGTCGCCCCCGTCGCGCCGAAGACGCCCTCGTAGGTGGCGTACGCCGGCTCGGGGACGATCACCTCGTCGCCCGCCTCGAGCAGCACCGTGCAGACCGCGTACAGCGCCGCCTGCGCGCCTGGGAAGAACGCCACCTCGTCGCTCGCGATCGCCCGACCGGCGTAGGGGGAGACCCGCGCCGCGATCGCCTCGCGCAGCTCGGGGTAGCCGGTGCTCGGCGAGTAGTGGGTGCGGCCCGCCCGGGCAGAGGCGACCATCGCTTCGATGATCGCCGACGGCGTCTCAAAGTCGGGGTCGCCGATCGTCAACGCGATCACGTCCTCGCCGGCCTCCCGACGCGCGGCTGCGAGATCGTGGACGTGCCAGGCGCGCGAGCCCTTTCCCGACAGCCGGTTCGTGATCGAGGCGTAGCGCACGGGTGCAGTTTCCAGCAGCTCTCGCAATTGAACGCCGATTCCTGTATACAGTTGCCAACCAGCCTCCGGGAGGGATGGCTGACGAGTGCCGGCAGCGCCGGCGGGAGGTGTGCATGGCAACGAACGAAGAGGGAGGGCTGCGGGGCGGCTCGCTCGGGCTCTGGGCCGTCGCGTTCCAGTCGATCCTGTTCATGGCGCCGGGTGCGGCGCTCGCGTTCTCCTTTGGCGGTGGCATCGGCTTTGCCGGCAACGCGCTGCCGCTGACGGCGTTGCTCGCTGGCGGCTCGTGCGCGCTGGTCGCGATCGCGATCGGCCAGCTGGCAAAGCTGATGCCCTCGGCGGGTGGGCTCTACACCTACCTCTCGCGCGGCATCCACCCGATCATGGGCTTCATCATGGGTTGGTGGTACTTCCTGCTCTCGCTGATCCTCGGGCCGGCGATCCTGCTGCTCGGCGGCTTCGTGATCCAGGACCTGTTCGCCACGGAGAAGGTCGGCGGCGACTCGTTCTACACCAAGTGGTGGTTCTGGATGATGGTCCTGCTCGTGATCGTCTGCGCGCTGTGCATCTTCGACGTGCAGCTCTCGACGAAGGTTGGCATGGCGCTCGGCGTGGTCGAGATCGTCATCTTCCTCGCCCTCGCGCTGACGCTCTACGCCACGCACAGCGGTGACATCAGTGCCTCGGCGTTCAGCCCGAGCTCGGTAGCGCCGGGTGTCTCGGCATCCAACGGCGTGTTCCGCGGCATCATCTTCGCCGTGCTCGCGTTCGTCGGTTTCGAGGCAGCCTCGGCGCTGGGCGAGGAGTCGAAGGACCCGAAGCGGATCGTTCCACGCGGCGTCGTGCTCGCCGCCATCGTCGTCGGCCTCTTCTACGTGTTCTGCACCTGGGCCTGGGTGACCGGCTCCGGTAACGACCTGATCGGGCACAACAAGGCTACGGGGGGGAACGACTGGATCGCGTTCGGCAAGGAGCACTGGGGCGCCGTCTGGTGGCTCGTCGCGTTCGCGCTGATCAACTCCGCCGTCGCCTGCGCCAAGGCGTCGATCGACACGGCCGCGCGCGTTACCTTCTCGATGGCGCGTAACGGGGCCCTGCCGGGCTTCCTCGGCAAGCTGCACCCATCGACGCAGACGCCCTACGTGGCCGTCCTGGTCGGTGGCGCCGTGGGCGTGTTCTCGATCCCGATGGCGAAGTGGGCCGGCGACCAGGCCGGGGTGCCGGACGCTGTCGCGCCGCTCTACGGGTTCTTCGTCGCCGGGACGTTCCTGACGCTCGTGATGCTCGTCGCCTACATCCTCTCGCCGATCGCGGCGATCCGCCTGATGCAGCGCGACCCTTCGAGCGGGTTCAACCCGCTCCTGCACGGGGTGCTGCCGATGATCGGCGCGGCGGTGTTCACGGTCGCGATGTACTTCCAGTTCTTCGGTGACTGGCCGTGGGCGGCGAACCCGGGCTGGTGGTCGCTGACCCACCCGTTCGACTACGTCGTCTGGGCGTTCGTCATCTCCGGCGTTGCAGGGCTCGCGATCGCCGTCGTCCTCAAGGGGTCTGGTTCAGGTGCGCTCGACCGCGCCCTCGACCTCGTCACGGCCGAGCACACGCTCGACGCCGCGCCCGGCACCGAGCTGCCGCACTGATCATCCCGTGCTACTGGCGTCCGTCGTGATCATGCGGCGGGCGCCAGAGCGCGCCGAACGGCACCGCACGCGGGCGATCGCCGAACGGCACCGGGTCCAGCCGACGTGTCGCGACCGTTCCGCCTACCGCGGGGTGTCGGTGCTCCACATCGCCCGCGCGCCCTCCCAGGCGGCGGCCGGGTCCTCGTCGGAGGGTGGGAGGTAGCGCGCGCCGGGGTGAGGGTTGGCGGGCGGCGTCCAGCTACCGCGTTCCTGCAGCCGCCGGATGTTTGCGCGGTACACGTCGTCGACCTCCGCGTGCCCGGTCGGGTCTTCGGTGAGCCAGAGGTTCGCCGGGTGGATCGGTTCGTCGTACATGCTGCGGAACAGCTCCGTCCGGAGGTCCTTCAGCCAGTTCGAGTTCAGGTTCATCGCGCGGAACTGTCGCAACGCCTCGACGTCGATGATGCCCGCGCAGAACGTGTTGCTGCCGCTGCGGCTCATTCCGAGCACGTGCCCCTGGTAGTCAACGACGTGGCCGCCGCCGCCGCCGATGTCGTACGGGTGCTCCATCTGCGGGTGCACGTAGACGGGGCCGACGTTCGGACACACCATGTAGACGTTGTTGAAGTGCGCGTGAGCACGGTTCTGCAGGAGCCAGGTGCCGCCGGCGTCCGGGCCGGCCTGTGTCATCGGCACCGCTTCCGAGGGCCGGTAGACGACCTCGGCGCCGTTGAACGCGAGCGCTCGGACTGCCTCGGGATACTCGCCGTCCGAGCAACAGATCGTGCCGAGGTTGCCGATGTCCGGCGTCCGCAGCACCGGGTAGAAGGCCTCGATCCCGTCGCCGAACAGCTCGACCCATCGCTCGTAGATGTCATGGGGCGTGCAGCTGCGCTCGCGACACCACAGGTGGTTCTTCGCCGCCCGGTGCACGACCTCGCCGGTCGGCGCGATGACGAAGAGCATGTTGAAGAAGCGGTTCGCCATCACCTCCGGCCAACGCGCCTTGCACTGCACGACGATGTACGTGTCGTACTGGCGGGCGAGCGCACCGAGCCGCTCGGTCTCCGGGCCGGGGATGTCGATGAACAGGTCGCGGGCGGCGACAACGTGGGGAACGTCGAAGATCTCGTCCGTGAAGCCGGTGAGCGCCCCCTCGGCGAGCGCGATCAGGCGGACGGGCATGTTGATGCCGACGATCGACACCGCCGCGTGGATCGCCTCCTCGATGATGTTCAGGTTGCGCCCGATGTCCTTCCGCGAGCCGATCCCGTGCACCACCGTCGAGAGCCCGACCGCCATGTACGGGGCGACGGGCGTTGCGCTCACAGCCCGAACATCCGCTCGAGATCGAGGCGGCTGAACGCCTTGAATGCCGTCAGCGTCTCGGTGTGAGCGACCCCTTCAACGCGAAGCAGGTGCGCGGTGACGAGCTCCGCCATCTGGTCGTTGTCGGTGACGCGCAGGATCGCGACGAGGTCGTAGCGGCCGGCGACGGAGAACACCTCCGAGACACCGTCGATCTCGATGAGCTGCTGCGCGACGTCAACGACCCGGCCACGCTCGGTGTTGACGAGAACGATCGCTGTGACCATGACGAGATCCTACCCGGCCCGGCTCGGAGGTGCCGATGATCGATCCGTTCCGGTCAATCGTTGAGCGTGCGCGCGTTCGCGTTCGACGAGCGTCCGCCGCAGGAGCTTGCCGGACGGCGACTTCGGGATCGCGTCGATCTCCTCGACGAGGCGGATTCGCTTGTGCGGTGCGAGCCGCGCCGAGGCGACCGCTGCGATCTCCGCCACGGTCGCCGTCGCGCTCGCGGTTCGCACGATGAACGCCTTCGGCAGCTCACCTGCCTCCTCGTCGGGCACGCCGATGACACACGCGTCGGCGCAGTCTGGGTGGGCGAGCAACGCCCCCTCGAGCTCGGCCGGCGGCACCTGGTAGCCCTTGTACTTGATCAGCTCCTTCAGGCGATCGACGATCCGGAACACGCCGTGCTCGTCGATCGTCGCGATGTCGCCGGTGTGCAGGAACCCGTCGGCGTCGATCATCGCTGCAGTCGCCGCCGGGTTGTTCAGGTAGCCGGCCATGACGTGCGGGCCGCGCACGCACAGCTCGCCGTCGATCAGGATCGCCTCGGACGACGGCAACAGCGTTCCGATCGACCCTGCCGGTGCTCTCGCGTCGCCGAGCGCGACGTGCGTCACGGGGCTCGTCTCGGTCAACCCGTACCCCTGGACCACGGGGCAGCCAAGGCGCGCCGCGGCGGCGGTCTGCAGCTGCGCGTCGAGCGGAGCGGCGCCGGAGATGACGAACCGCACCGTCGACAGGTCGTAACGCTCCACCGCCGGGTGCTTCGCGAGCGCGAGCACGACGGGCGGCGCGACGTACAGCGCCGTGGCACGGTGCTCCTGGCAGAGCGCGAGGTAGGCGTCGAGCTCGAACCGTGGCAGCGTCACGACGGTCGCCCCTCGCCGCAGCGCGTGGTTGAGCACGACCGTCTGTCCGTAGATGTGGAAGAACGGCAGGATCGCCGGAACGCAGTCCTGCTCGTCGATCGCGACGCGCGCGTCGAACTGGACGATGTTCGCGACGAGGTTGCGGTGCGTCAGCATCACGCCCTTCGGCAGGCCGGTCGTGCCGGAGGAGTACGGGAGGCTGACGAGGTCGACCGCCGGATCGATCGTCACCGGGGCGTAGGAGGCGTCGCCGCCGAGAAGGTCGTCGAGCAGCAGCACCTCCTCGACGGCCGTTCCCGTGGCCGCCTCCCGTGCGCGCTCGAGGAAGGGCTCGATCGTCACCAGCAGCCGCGCCCTGGCGTCGATCAGCTGGAACCGGAGCTCCTCCGGCGTGTACAGGGCGTTCGCCGTGGTGTTCGTCGCGCCGGCAAGCGAGACGCCGTGAAACACCATCGCGTACGCTGGCACGTTCGGGCTCCAGAGCGCCACGACGTCGCCCTTGCGGATCCCGCGCAGCTGCAACGCCCTGGCGACCTGACGCACGCCGTTCGCGAACGCGGCGTAGCTCGTGACCTGCCCGCTCAGACCGTCGATCAAGGCCGGCGCGTCGCCCCGGGCATCGGCGTGCTCGAGGAGGAGGTCGGCGAGCGAGACGTCCGGGATCGCGACGGGGGGCCACGGGCTGACGTGGATCATGTCGGGTAGGGTAGACCGCGGCTGGCGTCGCCGCTCGTTTTCTGCTGACGGTCGGGCACACTCTGGCCTGTGCGCAGGGTGGTGATCACCGGCGCCGGCGTCGTCTCCTCGATCGGCACCGGACTGGACTCGTTCTGGGACGCCCTCGCGGCGGGCTCGAGCGGCGCTCGTCTCGTCGACGTCCCCGAGGTTGGTGCCGTCACGGCCTGTCCCGTCAACGGCGATGACGCGGTGGAGCGCTTCGGAAGGCGTGCTGCCCACCGCATGGATCGCGTCGGCCGGCTCGCGGCGATCGCGGCCGCCGAGGCGATCGAGCGCGCTGGCGAGCACGGCGTCGAGTCCGAGCGCATTGGCGCGGTCGTCGCGAACATCCATGGCGGCGCCGACACGATGTACGCGGCGTCGGTCGCCCTCCTGCAGCGTGGGCTCGACCGCGTCAGCCCGCTCGTCGTGCCGCTCGGCCTGCCGAACTCGGCCGTTGCTGCGGTGACCCGTGTGCACGGGCTGCGGGGGCCCTCCTCCGTCGTCACGACCGCGTGCGCGGCAGGGTCGGACGCGATCGGACTTGCCGTGTTGCTGATCCGCGCTGGACGTGCTGACGCGATGCTTGCAGGTGGTGCTGAGGCCGCCGTCTCGTCGTTCGTCGTCGCCGGCTACCGTCGGCTCGGTGCGCTCTCGACGTCGGGACGGCCGGCGAGCGAGGCGTCCCGGCCATTTGACCGCGCGCGGGACGGGTTCGTGATGGGCGAGGGCGCCGGCATCCTGTTCCTCGAGGAGCGTGATCGGGCGATCGCTCGTGGTGCAAGGATCCTTGCCGAGGTTCTCGGTTACGGCAGCTCCTGCGACGCCGGGCACCTCACTGACCCCGACCCGACGGGCGCTGGTCCGGCCCGGGCGATCCGGATCGCGCTGGACGACGCGCGGCTCGATCCGCGCCTTGTGGGACACGTCAACGCCCACGCGACCTCGACGCCAGCAGGAGACGCCGCAGAGGCGCGCGCGATCGATGCCGCTGGCCTGGCGGGTGCTGCGGTGAGCGCGACCAAGTCGCTGCACGGCCACACGCTCGGCGCTGCGGGAGGGATCGAGGCGATCGCCGCGATCATGCCGTTCGTGCGCGGCGTGATCCCGGCGACCGCCAACCTCGTCGACCCCGTCGCCGATCCGGCGCTCGACCACGTCCGGTCGACCCGTCGCGCGACGGTCGACGTCGTCCTGTCGAACTCGTTCGGGTTCGGGGGTCACAACGCAGCGCTCCTCTTCGGTCGCGGCGGCTGAGCGCCTACTGCCCGCGCTGAACGCAGCTGCGAGCGGCGTTCGACCACTCCATCTGCAGCATGTAGCCGTGGCCGTTGATCAGGTTCGTGTAGCGGCCCGTGCGCGTCGAGCCGATCGCGCGACCGAAGCTCCAGGCGCACTTGTCCGAGCTCTCGGCGCCGTTGCGGTCGGTCCAGGCGTCGCCGAACGGGTCGCCGATCGACTCGCGGTGCTCGTGGCTCAACGTGTTGATCGTTGCATCTGCCTCGGCGCCGACCGGGTGCTCGGGGATCCCGCAGCCGTCGGGGGCTGTCTCGCCGTACGGCACGAAGGTGTACAGCGTCGCCTTCGTGCCAGTGCCGACGTTCGAGTGGTAGGCGCACCACGAGGTGAACGCGCACGACATCAACGACGCGCGTTCACAGCCACCGACGCCCTTCGGCGTGAGCAGGATGAACAGCGTCTCGGCGTTCGGCTTCCAGCCGCGGTCTGCGATCACCGAGGCGACCTCGGCCTGCACCTGGGCGTCGGTGATGCAGGACTTGACGCCCGGGTACGGCTTGCAGACCGCGACGGGGAACGGGCGTGTGTCAATGGTTGTCCCGCCGAACGTCGACTCGTTGAGCACCGGGCCGCCGTGGTCGGTGTACTGCGTCAGGGTGCCGTAGACGTTGTTCGTCGTGCCGTGCGCCGCCGCAACGTCGGTGAGGTAACGGGTGACCGCGCGCTGGTAGGTGGGGGCGATCTTCTCGCCCGGCGGCACCCAGTAGATCGTGTACGTCGTGTTGTGGTGCATCACGGCACCGCCGTGGTACAGGAGGTTGAGCGCCGCGCGCGCCGGCGGGTGGGCGCGGATCGGCTCCTTGCCGCGCGGGTGCGTGGCGTGCATCGCGCTTGCGAGCACGGGCGCTGCGCAGGCCAGCGCTGCGAGCAGGGTGGCGGTCGTCGACCGTCTCATGTCGTCCTCCTTGGTGGGTGGTGAGCCCACCGTCGCAGGCGACGGCGAACGCGCGGCGCGCGCTCCGTCACGCGACCGTGTCGGACGGTCAACTCACGCGCGCGACCGGTAACGCGGCCAGCCTGGAGCCTCGTGAAGGTCCCACGCTTTCTTCGGCCCGCAGCGCTTCGAGCGGTACTCGGGGGGCTGCGTGATCGTCGCGTGCGTGTAGGGCCCAAGCAACCGCGCGGAGGCCGGCGCGATCCCGAACTCCGGCCCGATCCGGAACGCGAGCTGGAAGGCCTGGCACTCGGCGTGCGCCTCGTTCAGGATCCCGTCGACGTGCTGCTGCTCGTGCGCGATCGTGATGAGGGCGTTCGCGGCGTCTGCCTCGGCCCCGGGGCACGCTCCGGTGGAGAGCGGCCGCTGGCGCACGCAGTCGACCGAGACGGCACGCGTCCGGATCTGGTCAAGCGCGAAGCACTCGACGGGTGAGAGGTGGATCACGTTCGAACCTGCCCACACGAACCCGTAGAGGTCCCACGTCCTTCCGTGGTTGCGGACGGAGGTCTGTGCGTACCTCGGCGGCTCGCAGGTCACGATCGGGTCACGGCGTCCGACGCTGCGCGCTGCCTGCTCGGCAGCGAGCTCCGTGGCGCGTGCCGCCTCGCTCCAGGCGGCGGTGGGGATCCGCTTCAGGCAGCCTGAGAGGAACTTGTGCCGCTGGGTCTCGAGACGGCTCAGTCGTCGGCTCGCCCTTGCCGCGCTCGCCGCCAGGCGGTTGAGGTGTCTGACGCGGGCGTTGAACGCATCGACGTGGGCGTTGAACGTCGCGACCTGGTCGTTGTTCGTGATCGCGCCCCTGTCCCCCTCAAGCCCGCTCCGCAGAGCCTGCACGCGCGCCCTGGTGGTGACCAGCTGACCCTCGGTCGCGAGCAGGAGCACGAGGGACGCGTGGTCGGCGGTATCGCGCGAGACGAGCCCCTCACGGCACGGCGGATCGAGGCTCGTGAGGATCGTCGGCGGCTCCGCCGGCGTCGGCGGTACCGCCGGCTCTGGCGGAACGGTCGTGATCGGTGTCGGGGGCGTCGTCGTCGTGGCCTTGGTCGCGATCGTCGTCGCGACCGGCGTCGTCTGCGTCGAACCGCCGCCAGCGCAGCCAACCGCACCGAGGACCAGCGCGAGTGCGGCGAGAGCTGTTCGGGCGATCACAGGCGTGTCCTTAGTCGAGCGGCGGACGACGGTGGGCCCACGGCGCAAGGGACTCGAGCGTCGCGCCGATCCGGAGCGCAGCGTCGTCGCGGTAGCGCCTCGCGACGATCTGGAGGCCGATCGGCAACCCGTCCCCGGTCAGGCCCGCCGGTACGGAGAGGGCCGGGCACTGGCTCGTGAAGTTGAACCAGGCGGTCATGTCGAGGCCGTGGTAGCGCCCGTCAGCCTGGTCGCGGTAGTGGTAGAAGTCGTCCTGATCGACCGGCGGCGCGGGCCGGGACATCGTCGGGCACAGGAGCGCGTCGTAGCGCTCCATCACCGGGGCAAGCTTCTGCCACTGCTCCGTGCGCAGGAACTCGAGGCGCTTGAAGTCGACGGCGCCCATCGCGAGTCCGTCATCCATCAGCGCGACCACGCGCGGATCCATCCGCTCGCGGAACTCGGGCAGCACGTGACCGAAGATCGCCGCGAGGTAGACGCCCCAGTGAGCGAGCCAGGCGTCGGCGTAGCGGCGGTCCCAGCCGATCTCTACCTCCTCGACGATCGCGCCAGCGGCCTCCAGGGTCGCCGCTGAGGCGCGTACCGCCGCCTCGACCTCTGGGTCGACAGCGTGGCAGCCGAGGTCGATTGAGAGGGCGAGGCGCATCCCTTCGACGCCGGTCGGCTGCGGTCCGGACAGGTCGAGGAGCTGCTGGCTCGTGATGTCGCGCTCGGACGGGCCGCCGCCGACGTGCACGAACAGGCGCGCATCTGCGACGGTGCGCGCGAGCGGGCCGAAGTGGTGGATCGAGTCGAACTGTGTCGGCAGGAAGTCGATCGGGATCCGCCCGAAGCTCGGCTTGAGCCCGACGATGCCGCTCCACGATGCCGGGATCCGCACCGACCCGCCCATGTCGGTGCCCTCGGCGAGGGGGACGCAGCCTGATGCGACGGCGGCTCCCGAGCCGCCCGATGAGCCGCCGGGCGTGCGTCCGAGGTTCCACGGGTTCCGCGTGATGCCCCACAACGGGCTCTCGGTGAAGCTCGAGTAGGCGAACTCCGGGGTGGTCGTCTTACCGACCATGATCGCGCCGGCGCCGAGGAGGCGCTCGACGAGCAGTGCGCTTCGCTCGGGCACGTGGTGCTCGAAGGCGAACGAGCCCATCGTCGTGCGCTTCCCCGCCGTCGGTGTCAGGTCCTTGATCGCGATCGGCACGCCGTGCAGCGGCCCGAGCGGCTCCCCCGCCATCACCGCGCGCTCCGCCTCGCGTGCGAGCGTGAGCGCCTCCTCGGCGTAGATGAAGCAGAAGCAGTTCAGCATCGGGTTGACGTCACCAATGCGAGACAGGCTGTTCGCGACGATCTCGACGGGCGAGAGCTCGCGCTCCCGCACACGGCGTGCGAGCTCGGTTGCGGGGGTGTAGGAGAGGTCGAGGTCGGCCATACCAGGCATCGTACGGGACGTGACGACGCGCGCATCGACCCTTCGTTCCCCGACCTCCGCGCCGGTCAGCCCGCGGTTTCGCGGGGACGTAGAGGGGCTTCGCGCGCTCGCCGTCGGCGCGGTCGTCGTCGCGCACGCTGACCAGCGGCTCGCGCCCGGTGGCTACGTCGGAGTCGACGTCTTCTTCGTCATCTCCGGGTTCCTGATCACGCTTCTGCTCCTGCGCGAGCACGCAGAGACCGGCCGGATCAGCCTCACCCGCTTCTGGGCTCGGCGCGTGAGGCGGCTGCTTCCGATGAGCGCCCTCACCCTCCTCACGTCGCTCATCGTCGCGTGGCTTCTGTTCCCTCCCGTGGACGTTCCCGACGTTGCGTCCTCCGTTCGCGCGGCGTCGCTCCTCCAGGAGAACTGGCACCTGATTGCCGGCGCGACGGACTACTTCAGTCGCGACCTCACCCACGACCCGTTGCTGCACTTCTGGTCTCTCAGCGTCGAGGAGCAGTTCTACGCGCTCTGGCCAGTGCTGCTGGTGCTTTCCTTGCTGGTGGCGCGCCGGTGTACGCCACGGCGAGCGTCGTCCACGGTCGTGGCGGCGGTGCTCGCGTCGGTGCTCGCGGTGTCGTTCGTGGCGTCGGCTACCCTCACCGCGTCCGTCCCCGTTGCCGCCTACTACAGCCTTCGGACAAGGGCGTGGGAGCTTGCCGTTGGCGCGATCGTTGCAGCTTGGGCCGGCCGCCTGGCAGCGAGGCTCACTTCGCGAGGGCGATCGGTCCTCGCACTCGGCGGTCTCGGCGCGATCATCTCGGCAATCGGCCTCTTCGACCCACAGACGCCGTTCCCTGGCGTCGCTGCGGCGCTGCCCGTGCTCGGTGCGGCCGCGGTGATCGCCGCAGGTCACGGCGCGTCGCCGACGCTCGTCGCCCGACTTCTCAGCAGCGCAACCCCACGGTTCGTCGGTCGCGTCTCCTATAGCTGGTACCTGTGGCACTGGCCCGCGCTCGTCACGTGTCAGGTCGTGTTTCTCGCGAGGGCGGAAGCCAACCATCCGTCCGAGGTGCGACGCTCCGTGGTCGCCGCCGCCGCCGTCGCCGGTTCCTTCCTGCTCGCGGTGGTGTCGCAGCGGCTGGTGGAGGTGCCGATCCGTCGTTCGAGCTGGCTGCGAGCTTCGCGGCTTGCGACGTTCGCTCTTGGCGGGTTGCTGGTTGGAGGCGTCGTCGCCGCCTCCGCGTGGCTCGACCGTCGCCCGACAGGTCTGACTCCTGTTGCCCCTGCCGCGAGGTTCGCGATTGCCTCCCCGGCACGCGGGGCCCGTCTCGTCGCCGACCTCAGCGTCGCCCGAGCTGACTGGCTCGGACCACTCAAGGGGTGCGTCAACCGCGCCCAGTCTGACGCTCGCGCCGCCTGCGTCCTCGGCGACCGCGCCGCCGGGCCACGGGTCGTGATCGTTGGCGACTCGCACGCGGCCGCCCTTGTCCCGGCGCTCGATGCACTGGCTCGCGTCCGGCACTGGCGCCTTGAGGTCGCGACCCACAACGGTTGCCCGTTCGTCGACGGACGCGTTGCGGCGACGACCGGCGCAGAGAGCGAGTACTGCGAGCGGTGGCACGCCAAGGTCGTCCGGCGCCTCCTCGCAGGCGGCCCGATCGCGGTTCTGATCGTGGCGAACGCAGCCGGGGAGGCACCTCGACTGCTCGGTGACGACGGCCGCGGGTTGAACGCGGCCGAGGTTCCGACGGTGTGGGGGCGCGCGCTCGCCCGTACCGTGGCGCTCTTTCGAGGCGTCGCGGGACGGGTGATCGTGGTTCAGGAGCCGGCATTGCCGAAGTCTGATCCGATCGAATGCCTGACGCTGAACGCCGAGGACGTGTCGCTCTGCTCGTTCGATCGGCGCACGCTCGCCCATCCGGATCGGGACCTGCTCGCCGGTGCAGCGGCCGCCCTGCGAGGCGCCGGCGTCCGGTACGCCGACCTGACGCCGCTCCTGTGTCCGCACCCCCGGTGCCCGGTCGTGACGGCGGGGGGCATCGTCATGTTCAAGGACACCGGCCACCTCGCACGGGCGTTCAGTGCGTCGATCGGCGCGCTCGTCGGGCTTGCCCTGGACAACGCAACCCCGTTGCCGTCCGTACGCTCGTAGAGCGGAGACCCACCGATGAGCCGCTACGCCGCGCCGAAGCGGCGTGTCGCTCGGGCTCGCGCCCGTTCCGCCTCTGCCTCGCGCGTCCGGGCTGGCGCGGAGGTCACAAGCTCGGCGAGCAGGCGCGTCGTCGCCTCCGTCACGGCAGCGACGGCCCGCGTGAAGGCCTCCTCGTTCGCCTTCGACGGCCGCACGGCGCCGCCGACCTTCCGCACGTACTGCAGCGCAGCCGCCTCGACCTCGTCAGGCGTCGCCGGGGGCGTGAAGTTGTGCAGCGGACGGATGTTGCGACACATCGACGGGCCTCAGCTCGAGCTGACGGGGACCTTGGCGTGACGGGAGAGGGTGCCGGCGAGACCGGGTCGACCGAGGCGGAAGCGATCCATCTCACCCGGAAGCGTGCGATCCTCGGCGAGGTCGGCGAGGTAGGAGCCGAGCGCTGGCGCGAACTTGAAGGCATGGCCCATGCAGCCGGCGCCGACGACGATCGGCCCCTTGCGGTCGATGATGAAGTGGTCGTCGGGCGTCAACGTGATCACGCCGCACTCGGTCTGAAACGGCCCTGTGTGGAAGCCGGGAAAGTCCTCGCGCACCCGCTCGGCAAGCCGTTGTTCCTGCGGCGGGTCGAGCGGGCGAGCGGTGAGGTCTTGGAAGAACTTCGTGCGGTCGATCACGGCGAAACCCATCTTGTACCCCTGCCCCGGCCCGATCAGGCCATACATCGCCTCCTCAGCGCCGCGTGTGCGCTCCATCAGGCTCGGCCTCGTCGTGTCGTCGCCGAACGCGCCGCGGAAGTAGGAGACCTGCACGATGCCGGGCTGGAGCGGCAGCGCCATCCCGATCGGTGTCAGCAGCTCGTTCGCCCACGGGCCAGCGGTGACGACCGCGACGTCCGCGTCGATCCTGCGACGATCGGTGAAGACGCGGACACCGTTGGCGTGCGGTGCGAGGGTTACCGCGCGCTCCTTCGGTGAAACCTGGGCGCCGCGCGCGACTGCGAGCTTGACGCATGCCTTGAGGAAGGGGACGCAGAAGTTCACGCCGCCGTCGGGCTGGAACATCGCTGCCTCGCCGTAGCGAGGTCGCAGCTCGGGGAAGATCGTCGCGACGTCGGCGGCGCCGAGGTGGCGGTGGGGGATCCCTTCTGCAACGAACGCAGCCGTCATCGGGTCGACGACCGCGCCGAGATGGAGGATGCCAAGGCGGCGGTACACCTCGATCCCGGTGCGCCGCTGCAGGTCGAGGTACAGCTCGAGCGAGCGCAGCGCGAGGCGGACGTCCTCGCGGGCGTGGTGCGACAGGCGGAAGCTCCGCAGCCCGAACCCGGAGCCGCCCTTCAGGTTCGGGATGCCAAAGCGGTCGAGCACCGTCACGTCGTGACCGCGCTCGGCCAGCGTCTGCGCCGTTGGCGCTCCCATCGCCCCGCATCCGATGACCACAACACGCATCTCGACGCCAATCTTGACAAGTTGGATCCAACAAGTCAAGATCCGCCTCAGACGTGCAACGCATGTATACGACATGGTCGATCTGAACACCGGTGGCAACGGCGACGACCTCGCCGGAACGGTGCACTCCGCGCTGCGCGACGCGATCGTTGGCGGACGCCTCTCGTCCGGCGCGCACATCAACCAGGAGACGATCGCCCGCGAGCTCGGCGTCTCGCGCACCCCGGTCCGCGAGGCGCTGCGCCTCCTCGAGCGCGACGGCCTCGTCCGCCTCGAGCCGAACCGTGGCGCGTTCGTCGCCGAGTTTGACGATCGCGACCTGTTCGAGATCTACGAGCTGCGCGAGCTGCTCGAGCCGTACGCCGCGGGAATCGCCTGCGCCGTCGCGACACGCGCAGACACCTCCGCCCTCCGTGACCTCGCCGAGCGGATCGAGGCGACCTGGCAGGCCGAGCCCGAGGCGTCGTTCCTCGCGAACCGCGCCTTCCACGAGCGCCTCTGCGCTCCGTGCCAGAACGACCTGCTGATGCACCTGCTCGGACAGGTGTGGTCGCAGCAGGCGGCGCTCAGGATCTTCACGCACTACGCCGCGGGTGGCGCTGCCTTCGCCGCACGTACCAACAGCCAGCACCGCGAGATCATCGAGGCATACGCGTCGCGCGAAGCCGCCACCGTCCGGGAGCTGGTGCGCTCCCACATCGCCGAGGCCCACGAGGCCACGGTCAAGCTCGTCGCCGACATCGCTCGCCCAGAGGAGGTCGCCTGACATGTGCGGCATCGCAGGAATCCAGCTCCGCCACGGCGGGCCAATCGGCAGCCATCTCGTGAAGATGTGCCAGGCGATGCGCCACCGCGGGTTCGACTCGACCGGGTTCGCCCTCTACGGCGACCCCGACCCGACGCGCCTGATCCTCCGGCTGCGCTTCCCCGATGTGTCGACCTGGGTTGCGGGCACCGATGCGATCATCGCCGGCGTCCGCGAGCTCGGCGGCGACCAGCACTCCGAGCACGGCGTCGACGACGCGGTCGGCGCTCCGGATCGCTTCGTGCGCCTGCAGGTGCGCTACACGGGCGACATCCGACGGCTCGCGGTGATGGTCGACGAGGTCGCGCCGGGCGTCGAGCTGCAGTCGATCGGGCACTCGCTCGAGATCATCAAGGACGCCGGCGACGCCGAGATGGTCGACGCGCGCCACCACGTGAGCGCGTTCCAGGGCAGCCACGGCCTCGGTCACGTACGGCTCGCGACGGAGTCGATCGTCAGCGTCGCGTACGGCCACCCGTTCTGGGCCGAGCCCTTCCCGGACGTGTCGATCGTTCACAACGGCCAGCTGACGAACTACTTCACGCTGCGCCGCCTGCTTGAGCAGGACGGGTTCCGTTTCCAGACCGGCAACGACTCTGAGCTGATCGCGGTCTACCTGGCGGACAAGATGTCGCGCGGACAGACGTTCTACGAGGCGCTGAAGGACTCCGTCTACGAGCTCGACGGCTGCTTCGCGTACCTGCTCTCGATGCCCGACCGCATCGGCTCCGCGAAGGACATGTTCGCGATCAAGTCGATCGTCGTCGCGAACATCGGCGGCGATGTTGCGATGGCGACCGAGGAGCAGGCGATCCGCGCCGTGTACACCGAGGAGCTCGATGACACCCAGCACCCCGACCCGCGGTCGGTGTTCGTCTGGGAGCGCGACGGGCGCGTCCTGCAGGAGATCGTATGAGCCAGAGCGCGACGGCCGAGCTCGTCCTCGACGCCGACGACGGGCATCGTCTGAACCGGCGCATGCGTGACGCGATCGACGCGGGAACGCGTGAGATCCGCGTCGTCAACCCGCGCAGCCGCCACAACCTCGGTGTCGGCCAGCACGGCCCAGGCACGATCCGCTTCGACGGCTCGGTTGGCTACTACTGTGGCGGGCTGAACAACGGCGCGGAGATCATCGTCTCGCGCAGCGCGGGCTGGGGAACCGGCGAGGCGATGTCGTCTGGCCGGATCGAGATCGGCGGCACCTGTGCTCTCGGCACCGGCGCCTCGATGCGTGGCGGCACGATCGTCGTGCGTGGCAACTGCGGTCCCCGGACGGCAGCAAACATGAAGGGCGGCACGCTGATCGTCGAGGGCGCCGTTGGCTACCTCGCCGGCTTCATGACGCACGCCGGCGACCTGATCGTCTGTGGCGACGCCGGTGAGGCGCTCGGCGACTCGCTCTGGGCGGGGAACATCTGGGTTGCGGGGAAGATCGCAGGCCTCGGTGCTGATGCTGTCGTCGTCGAGCCGACCGACGAGGAGTCTGCTCGCATCCATGGACTGCTCGCCGCCGAGGGGATCGACGGCACGTTCACGTTCAAGAAGGTCGTCGCAGAGCGCAAGCTCTGGTACTTCGACGCCCGCGACCCGGAGGCCTGGCTGAAGGTATGACCGACCACGGCTACACCCAGGGACGGTCCCACATCTGGACGTCCGACACGATCCGCGACATCCACGCGAAGGCCGAGCTCGGCCGCTACCAGATCCGTGGCTTCTCGACGTTTCGCCAGTTCCCGAGCTGGGACGACCTCGTCTTCCTGCCTGCCGTGATGACGCGGCTGCCGCTCGAGGGCTACCGCGAGCACTGCGAGACGAGGACGATCATCGGCGGCGGTAAGCCCGACCTCGTTGCCCGTCCGCTCGAGCTCGACATCCCGATCTACCTGACCTCGATGAGCTTCGGCGCGCTCGGCACGAACGCCAAGATAGCGCTCGGTAAAGGCTTCTCGGCAGCGGGCTCGGCGAGCTCGACCGGCGAGGGTGGGATGCTCGAGGAGGAGCGGGCCGCCTCGACGAAGCTGATCTATCAGATGACGCCGAGCCGCTACGGGCTCGACCTCGAGCACCTGCGCAAGGCGGACGCGATCGAGATCGCCCTCGGCCAGGGCGCGAAACCGGGCACGGGTGGTCTCCTGCTCGGCATGAAGGTGTCGGAGAAGGTGGCGAAGATGCGCACCCTGCCGATGGGTGTCGATCAGCGCTCGTGCGTGCGCCACCCTGACTTCCTCGGCGCGGATGACCTGCAGGTGAAGATCATCGAGCTGCGTGAGGCAACCGATTACCAGGTGCCGATCTTCCTGAAGCTCGCGGCCTGCCGCGTCGAGTACGACGTGAAGGTTGCGTGCAAGACGGGCTGCGACGCGATCCTGCTCGACGGCACGGAGGGAGCCACCGCCGCAGCGCCGGAGTACCAGCTGGACAACTGTGGGATCCCGCTGATCGCGGCGGTGCGCACCGCCCGCCGGGCGATCGAGGACCTCGGGATGAGCGGCAAGATCCAGCTCGTCGTCTCGGGCGGCATCCGCAATGGCGTCGACGTCGCGAAGTGCCTCGCGCTCGGTGCTGACGCGGTCGCGATCGGCACGTCAGCGCTGATCGCGCTTGGCTGCAACTCGCCGCAGTACCTGGACGACTATGCCGCCCTCGGCACCGCGCCTGGCGCATGCCATCACTGCCATACCGGGCGCTGCCCGGTCGGCATCACGACGCAGGATCCCGAGCTGGAGAAGCGCATCGACCCGGAGGTCGGTGGCGAGCGCGTGGCGAAGTTCCTGCGCGCGACGATGATGGAGTGCACCGGCGTCGCGAAGTCCGTCGGCAAGCGCAACGTGCACAACCTCGAGCCCGAGGACCTGCGAGCGACGTCGCTCGAGGCCTCGGCCTTCACCGGCGTTCCGCTCGCCGGCGTCGAGTGGACGGTTGGCCCACAGTACCTCGGCGGCCGCTGAGATGCACCTCGACCAGGACGCCGCCCGTCGCGCAGCCGAGCTCGTCTCCCTGCACGGCGTGCACACGGTCGAGTGCGCGTTCCCGGACACCTGGGGCGCCCTCCGCGGCAAGCGCATCCCGGCGAGCCAGTTCGCGAACGTTGCTGCTGGAGGGTTCGCGATCGCCAACGCGGCGTTCGTCTGGGACCCGCTCTGCGGCATCTTCGAGACCGCCTACACGAACCCGGACACGGGCTTCCCCGACATGATCGCCGTGCCGGATCTCGACACCTTCCGTCCGCTCACCTGGCGCGATGGCGCTGCGGTCGTGATGTGCAACGAGCGCGAGGTGCACGGCTCGACGCCGATCGAGCTCGACCCGCGGCACGTGCTGCGGACGGCCGAGGGGATGCTTGCCCGCCACGGCTACACCGCGACGATCGCGACCGAGCTCGAGTTCTACCTCACCGATGCGCAGTGGAACCCGCTCTACCCCGACGTCCAGTGCTACTCGATCACCAAAGGGGCCGAGCTCGAGCACATCATGTCCGACATCCGCCGCGAGGTGGAGGCGTTCGGGATCGTCGTCGAGGCCTGCAACACCGAGTATGGGCCGGCCCAGATCGAGGTCAACCTGCGCTACGGCTCGCCGATGGAGGTCGCCGACAACACGGTGCTGTTCAAGTACGCCGTCAAGGAGATCGCCCGGCGCCACGGCACGCGGGCGACCTTCATGGCGAAGCCGTTCATGGGGCAGTCCGGTAACGGCACGCACCTGCACGTCTCGTTGCGCGACGCTGCGGGGCACAACGTCTTCGACGGCGACGAGCCGCTGATGATGCGCTGCGTTGCTGGCCTGCTCGCCCACCAGGTCGAGCTCGCCGGTGTCGGCAGTCCGAGCATCAACGCGTACCGGAGGTTCGAGGACTACTCCTTCGCGCCGACGTACGTCAACTGGGGCGGCGACAACCGCCAGGTAGCGATCCGAACCGTCACCGATCACGGTCCGGCGACGCGCATCGAGATCCGCACCGCGGCGGCGGACGCGAACCCGTACCTGCTTGCTGCTACCCAGCTCGCCGCGGTCGCCGACGCGCTCGACACCGAGCATGCCCTGCCGCCGGCCTGTCGCGGCAACGGCTACGCGCCCCAGGACCGTCCGTTGCTGCCGCGGTCGCTGCAGGACGCGGTGCGGGCGATCGAGGCCGGCTCGCTGCTTCGTCGATCGTTCGGCGACGCGTTCGTTACGAACCTCACGCAGCTCCTGCAGCACGAGGTTGACGAGTTCTCCCGTCAGGTCACCGAGTGGGAGAAGACCCGCTACATGGAGGTCTCGTAATGGATCTCTGCCGCGTTGTCGGCCAGGTGGTCGCGACGGTGAAGGACCCGGCGATGCGTGCGACCAAGCTGCTGCTGGTCGTGCCGTGTGACCCGGCCGGGAACGAGATCGGCCCGATGTTCGCCGCGACCGACACCGTCGGTGCGGGCGAGCACGAGCTGGTGCTCGTCGCACGTGGCTCGGCGGCGCGCGCCACGCAGCGCACCGCGGACAGCCCGATCGATGCCGCGATCGTCGGCATCGTCGACTCGCTCAGCGTGGACGGCCAGACGCCGTACTTCAAAGACCAGACCTCGTAACAAGGAGGAGCGGAAATGGCACGACAACGGTTCGAGACGAACGGCATGCAGGCGCTCGGCATGGTCGAGACGCGCGGGCTCGTGGGCGCGATCGAGGCCGCCGACGCGATGGTGAAGGCCGCGAACGTGCGCCTCGTCGCGAAGGAGCAGATCGGTGGCGGGCTCGTCACGGTGATCGTGCGCGGCGACGTCGGTGCCGTGCGCGCCGCGACCGATGCGGGCGCCGAGGCGGCCGCGAAGGTCGGCGAGCTGCTCTCCGCGCACGTCATCCCGCGCCCGCACGAGGACGTCGAGGCGATCCTCCCGGGCTTCGTCGCTGAGGCCGCTACGGCCTGACGGTGAGCGACGACCTCGCACAGGCGATCGCCGGGGAGCTCGGCGGCTCGAGCGTGGCGCAGGCCGCGTCGCTGCCGGCCGTCCCGACCTCGGCGGTCGCCGTGCTGGGTGAGCTCGTCGGGTCAGCCGCCGCGACCGCAAGCCCGGTGGCGCTGCCGCCGGTCGGTCGGCTCTCGGCGTCCCGGCCCGGGGCGGGACGCACGACGGTCGCGGTGCTCGGTGACGAGGGCGTCGCTGCGGCGACGGCGGGGCACCTTGCGCTGCTCGGCTTCGACGTGCGCTGGTCCTCGCCGCGCGCCGCCGCGCTCGCGCCCTACGCGGCGGGCGTCGAGCTGGTCGGGCTCGGGACGGGGCACCCCGCGATCGTCGGGAGCATCGACGCCTGCGTCGCCGGGCGCGACCTCGTGCTGGTGTGCGCGCACGCGACCGAGCACGCCGCCTACGGCGCCTTCCTCTCGCCAGTGCTGGCCGACGGGCAGGTCGTCGTGCTGATGCCGGGCCGCACGGGGGGCGCGCTCGAGCTGCGCGAGGTGCTCCGCGCGCACTGCTGCCGCGCGCGGGTCGTCGTCGCGGAGACCGAGACGGCGGTCTACACGCCGGCCGGTCGTGGCCCGGGCCGGGTGGAGATCCTCGTCGAGAAGGAGTCCTTCCGCGCTGCCGCGTTGCCGGCCGCCGACAACGCGACCCTGCAGGCCGTCCTCGCCGGTCTCTACCCGCAGGTGACGATCGCCGAGAACGTGCTCGACACCTCGCTGAACAACGTCGGCGGCGTCGTACACCCGGCTGCGATGCTGCTGAGCTCGAGGGTGACGGAGGAGAGCGCTGCCGGCCAGCCACGCGTGTACTACGTCGACCAGGTGAACCGAACGGTCGCCGACCTCGTGATGGAGCCGCTCGATGCCGAGCGCGTTGCCGTCGGTCGTGCGCTCGGGCTGCGCACGGTGCTGACGTTCCGCGAGTGGAGCCTCGCCTGCTTCCACCACGCACGCGGCTCGATCCGCGAGACGGTGGCGTCGAACCCGTCCTACCTCGGGTTCGCGGCGCCGAAGGACCTGTTGGCGCTCGGCTTCGTCGACGACGAGGTGCCGAACTCGCTCGTCCCGCTCGCCGAGCTCGGACGCCTCGTCGGCGTCGCGACGCCGATGACGGACGCGCTGATCGATCTCGCGAGCGCGATGCTCGGCGTCGACTTCCGCCGAACCGGGCGCACGCTCGAGCGCCTCGGCCTCGGTGGCCTGGCGCCGGCGGCGCTCCTCGACCACGTCAACCTGGCGCGCCCTCGCGCGCCCGTCCCGGTGGCGCCATGACCGAACCAGCACCCGTCCGCCAGGCGGCTGAGCTCGCCCTTGCCGCACACGAGGCCGCGATCCGCTGGGCCGACGCGACCCAGGAGGACGTCGATCGCGTCACCCAGGCGATGGCGCAGGCGGGACACGACAACGCCGCGCGCCTCGCCCAGATGGCATGGGAGGAGACCGGCTACGGCCGGGCCGACCACAAGACGTTCAAGAACATCTTCACGACGCTGCGCTACCTCGACGGCATCCGTCACATCCCGACGGTCGGCGTGATCGCGAGCGATCCTGCGCGCGGGATCGTCGAGATCGCCGAGCCGGTTGGCGTGATCGCGGGCCTCGTCCCCGTCACGAACCCGACCGCGACGACGCTCTTCTACGGGATCGCCGCGGTGCGCGCGCGCAACGCGATCGTGAACGCGCCGCACCCGCGCGCGGTGCGCACGATCGCGGAGACCGCGCGCGTCCTGGACGCCGCTGCGACCGCGGCGGGAGCTCCACCGAACCTCGTGACGGCGATGACGGAGGTGTCGATCGAGGGCACGCAGGCGCTGATGGCGCACTACCGCACCGACCTCGTGCTCGCGACCGGGTCGCGGATCATGGTGCTCGCCGCGTACTCCTCCGGCAAGCCGACGTACGCCGTCGGCCCGGGCAACTCGCCCTCCTACGTGCACCGCTCCGCGAAGGACCTCGGCGAGGCGGCGGCCGGGATCCTCGCGTCGAAGACGTTCGACAACGGCACCGCCTGCGCGTCCGAGCAGGCCGTGATCGTCTGCCAGGAGGCGGCGGGCAGGCTGCGCGTCGAGCTCGAGCAGCGCGGCGCCTACTTCGCGAACGCCGAGGAGCAGGAGAAGCTCTCGAAGCTGCTGTTCCCGAAGGGCCCGGGGACCGCCTTCAACGTCGAGACGGTCGGCCAGTTCGCGACCCGGATCGCCGAGATGGCGGGGATCTCGGTGCCCGTCGGCACGCGCGCGCTCGTGGTCGCGCCGGCCGGCGTCGGGCGCGACCACACGCTCTCGCACGAGCTGCTCTGCCCGGTCCTGAAGTGGTACACCGTGCCAACGCTTGAGGAGGGCGTCGCGACCGCGACCGCGCTCCTGAAGTACGGTGGCGACGGGCACACGGCGGCGATCTGGGCCGAGGACCAGACGGCGATCGCGCGCTACGCGCGGGTTCCGGCGTACCGCATCTGCGTGAACAGCCCGACGCTGTTCGGTGCGATGGGGTTCACGACCGGTTTCGTGCCGTCGTTCACGCTCGGCACCGGCACGATCGGTGGCACGATCTCGTCCGACAACATCGGCCCGCAGCACCTGATCAACCGTAAACGCGTTGGCGTCGCGATCCGTGACTGGCGCGAGGCGGGCATCTCCCAGGATGCCGTGACCGCGCCGCAGGCCGCTCCCGGCTCCTCGACGGCGCACCTGCAGCTTCCGCCGCTTCCCCCCGAGCAGGCCGCCCTGATGGGCGAGACCGGCCTTACGGTCGCGGCGCTCACCCCGCCGTCGTCCGCCCATCCCCCGCGGGCCGCAGCGCCGTCTGCCCCGCTTGACGTCAAGGCGATCGTCCGCGCGGCGATCGAGGAGGTCATCTCGCGATGAGCAGTTCGGACTTCTCGATGCGGGCGTTCGTCTTCATCGACTCGATGCAGCCCGAGTTCGCGGCCTACGTTGGCGCCACGGTGCAGGGCTCGCCACCCGTTGCCGGGATGGCTGAGCTGTGGATCGAGGTCGCGCCCGCAAACGAGGCGTTTCGGCTGATGGACGTCGCGTTGAAGGCCGCGAACGTCAGCCCGGCGACGCAGTTCATCGAGCGCGAGTTTGGCCTGCTCGAGCTGCACTCGTTCAGTCAGTCGGAGGTACGCGCGGCGGCGGACGCGATCTTCCAGGAGACGGGGCTCTCCGAGGACGATCGCGTGCGTCCAACGATCGCCTCGACGCAGGTGATCACGAACGTCGACCCGTTCCAGGCGCAGCTGATCAACAAGATGCGCCGTGGCTCGCTCCTCGTGCCGGGCCAGACGCTGCTGATCATGGAGGTCGAGCCCGCCGCGTACATCTCCCTCGCCGCGAACGAGGCGGAGAAGGCGGCGAACATCTCCCAGATCTACATCACCAACGTCGGCCGGTTCGGACGTTACTACGCGGCTGGCACGGAGTCGGAGATCGAGGCGGCACGCGCCTCGGCGGTGGCCGCGATCGAGGCCTCTGCGGCGCGCTGATGGCAAACAGCGTGATCGATTCGGACCGCGCCGCTCGCCTCGTCGAGCAGTCCCGCGTGCGCGTGATCGTGCGGCGCACGCTGTGGGAGGAGTACCCAGGCCACGCCTCGGCGCGCACCGTCGAGCAGGTCTGCGTGCTCGTCTTCGCCCGCCTCGGGATCGAGCTCGACCGGCGACGGTAGCCGGGACGAAAATCGAAGTTCGACTGGGACGATCGTGTAACTAGCGCTGGGACGATCGTGGTGTTTGCGCTACCGTTCGAACGTGTTCACCCCGATTGGCGATGTCCCGAGGTTCGCCGAGCCGTTCCTCAACACGCTGCTCGAAGTCGAGCCTGCGGTCATTCTGGAAGGTCCGAGGGGATCTGGTAAATCGACCTTGCTTCGTGCGCTTGCGTCGGGCCGTGGCGGCAGGATCGTCGACCTCGACGACGAGGCCGTCTTGCGTCTCGTGCGCGAGGACGTCTCGCTCGCGCTGGCGTCCGATGGTCTCGTCGCGATCGACGAGTTCCACCGCGCGCCAGAGGTGCTGTCGTTCGTGAAGCGCGTCGTCGACCGCGAGGGGGGCGCTGGGCGCTTTCTCCTTGCGGGGTCCGTGAGCTCGTTCCTCCTACCATCAGGGACGGAGACCCTTACCGGGCGTGCCCACCGCGTTGCACTGCTCCCTCTTGCTGCCGCAGAGGTTGCCGGCGGGTACGGACGCTGGTTGGCCGACCTTCTTGCGATGCGCGAGCCCGTGAACGTCCAGACGGAGACCGAGCGCTCGGAGGTCTTCGATGTCGTCGTTGCCGGTGGCTATCCGGCCGCGCTTCGGCGTGCGACGGGCCAGCGTTCGAGGTGGTTCACGAGCTACCTGAGCACCGTGGTTGATCGCGACGTCCCCGACCTCGTCAGGGTTCGTCGAGACGGGGTGCTGGCGTCCCTCTACCGTCTGATCGCCCACCACACGGGGTCGGTGGTGCACAACGTCGAGCTCGCCCGGAGGCTTGATGTCTCACAGCCATCGCTGGCGTCGCATCGGCGCCTCCTTGAGCAGCTCTACCTGACGCACGAGCTCCCTGCGTGGTCGGTTGGGATCTCCGCGAAGCCTGCGCACAGGGCAAAGGTGCACGTCGTTGACACGGGTCTTGCCGCGGCCGTGGTAGGCCTGTCTGCCCCGCGTCTCGCGATGGAGGCGGTCGGTGGTGCGTTCCTCGAGTCGTTCGTCGTGAACGAGCTGAAACGCCAGGCGTCGGCGATCGATGAGACGCTTGCCTTCGCGCACTTCCGCGATCGATCTGGCGTCGAGGTCGACCTGGTGATCGAGCGGCCCGACGGATCGGCGATCGCGATCGAGGTGAAGTCCGCGCGGGCCGCTAGCCAGGGCGATGCCAACGGGCTGCGCTTTGTCCGTGACCGGCTGGGCGACCGCCTGATCGCCGCTGTGGTCTTTCACACGGGCCCCCTGACGGCGCGCCTCGGCGATCGGATCTGGGCGGTTCCCGTTGCTGCCTTGTGGGAGACGCCTCCCGCGACGCGGCTCAGACCGTCGTGATGGTGATCACGACGCGCCAGTTCTTCGCCCTCCCGGCCGCGGTCGCGTTCGAGGCGACCGGCTCGGTCGCGCGCACCGTGTCGCGCTGCTGCGCTTTCGCAGGGAGACACGCCAGAGGCCTCCGGTTCGTCCGAGACAGGCTCGGCGAACGGCTGAGCGCCGGGGTGCTGTTCGACACCGATCCGCTGACCGCACTTCTCCTTGAGCGAGTCTGGGTCGTGCCCGTGGCGGCACTCTCGTTCGGGACATCCTTCCAGCCGGAGTCGCCTCTGCACGTGTGGAAGCCGTCCCGGATCCCGGACATACGCACCCCCTGAGCCCGGATCCCCCGTCGCGGGGAGGCGACGCTGCCGCTCGTGCACGAGGCTTGGAGGATGACCGAGGCCTTCGCGTTCCCGCAGTGCCCGTTCCGCGACGCCACGCACTGCGTGGTCGACCGCAGCTCGCTCGCGCGCGCCGTCGCGGGCACCGTGTGGCCGTCGGCGCGGCGCGCCGAGCGCGTGGAGCTGACGGACGAAGGCATCGAGGCCTGGACGCTCGTCGGCCGCACACGTCTCCGCTGGGAGGAGCTCACCGGCGTCCGTGAGGTCGGCGGCGTGCTCCGGCGGCGCGCGCTCCTCGCCGAGGGGCCGGCAGGGAGGATCGAGATCGCGCCGATCCTGCCGGGGTTCGCGACGATCGAGGCGCGCCTGCGCTCCGCCTGCGCCTGATCGTGGCGCCAGCCGCCTTCGGTCCTGCGTGACACGCTTGGTGAACTGAACGGTTGGTCGCGGGGGTGTTGCTCCATGCCGGTCGCCGCGCGCAGCACCCGGCTCTCGCGCGCGAGCAGACGGGTACCGTCGAGCGCGAGACCGGCATCGGTCGGGTAGCGCACATCGGCTTCCACGACGGTCGAGTCGATCCGCACCGTACGACCCTGAAAACGCGTCTCGCGTGTCGCCTTGACGATCACGACGCGGCTGATCTCGCTGATCGGCTCCGCACCAAGACGACGGACGAGCTTGCGGATCGTCGACTCGTCCGGCACCGCCCGGTCAACGCCGATCCGACAGAACCGCCGCAGCGAGAACGAGTCCGGACGAACACCTCGATCGGGATCGTCGGCCGACCATGCATGAGCGCCGTCGGCCAGCGCGCCAGCCACAACGCCCGGAACGGCGCAAGGATCGCCGGATCGTCCAAAAGCGCGTCCAACGCCGCCATCTCCACCGGCACCCGCAGCACCCCCTCCGGCAGCAGCGCGTCCCACAGCGTCTCCGTTTGCTCGCCCCGCAACCGCAGCATCACACGCTTCCCGATCATCACGAATCCCAGAATTTCCAGGGAAATCATAGAAAACCGGTCGGACGGGCAACCATCACGAACCCCGACTATTTCCGGGGGAAGTAGTCTAGGACTGTACGGCACGTTCGATCCGTCGGTGGTGCGGAACCGCGCTCGGCGGGGTAACATCGCGGCATGCGAACGACGGACGGGTTGGAGCGGTGCACACGGCGGTTCCGCTGGCCGGTCGTCGTCGCGGCGCTGCTCGTGATCCCCGCCGTCGCCCTCGACGCAACGGCCGGGCCGCGCGGCCCGATCGCTGCCTGGGCCGATGCGTTGAACTGGGCGATCTGGCTCACGTTTGCCGCCGAGTACGTCGTGTCGCTCGCGGTCGCTCCAGATCGCTGGCACTGGTTTCGATCGCACCCGTTCGACCTCGTGATCGTCGTTGTGACCCCGCCGTTCGCACCGGCGCTGGTCCAGGGCCTGCGGGTGGGGCGACTCCTACGAGCGCTCCGGCTCCTACGCCTCGCCCGGACGGCCCGAGTTGGGCATGAGCTGTTCAGCGGCCAGGGGTTGCAATGGGCGGCGACCGTATCGGCGTTGACCGTGGTCGGTGGTGGTGTCGCGTTCACGGAGGTCGAGTCGGGGCAGCATCCGAGCGCCCTCGACGGTCTCTGGTGGGCGGTCACGACGATGACGACGATCGGGTACGGCGATGTCACACCGCGCACAACCGTCGGGCGGATCCTCGCCGTGTTCGTGATGATCGTCGGGATCGGCTCCGTCGCTCTGTTGACCGGCGCGATCGCCGAACGCTTCGTGCGAGCAGCGTCCCCGCCCTCCGCGAACGATCCGCCCACGCTGACCCAGCTCGCACTGATCCACGCGCAGCTCGTGATGATCGCCGAGCGTCTCAGCGCGATCGAGGCGGGGCGGCCCGAGCGACCGACGCCCGGCTGACGCGAGACGCTGCTCCGAGCGCCGCTACCCTGTCGTCCGTGGGCGCGCAGATCAAGGGCCTCGTGTTGTCGGGAGGCGCGGGCACCCGCCTGCGGCCGATCACGTACACGCGCGCGAAGCAGCTCGTCCCGATCGCTGGTCGGCCGGTGCTCTTCTACTGCCTCGACGCGCTCGCTGCGGCTGGCATCACCGAGGTCGGGATCGTCGTCGGCGACACCGAGGCTGAGATCCGCGCGGCGGTTGGCGACGGCGGCGCTTTCGGGCTGACGGTGACGTTCATCCGCCAGCACGCCCCCCTCGGTCTCGCGCACGCCGTCGTCGTGGCGCGCGAGTTCCTTGGAGACGACCCGTTCTGCATGTTCCTCGGCGACAACCTGCTCGTCGATGGCGTCACCGCGTTCGTCGACGGCTTCCGCGCTGGCTCGAGCGATGCGACGATCCTCCTGCAGCGCGTCGCCGACCCGTCCTCCTACGGCGTCGCCGTGCTCGAGGACGGACGGGTGACTCGGCTCGTTGAGAAGCCAGCCGACCCGCCGTCCGACCTCGCGCTGGTCGGCGTGTACCTGTTCCGCTCGTCGATCCACGAGGTGATCGCCGGGCTCGCGCCGTCGGCGCGGGGTGAGCTCGAGATCACCGACGCCATCCAGGGTCTCGTCGACCGCGGGCTGCGCGTCGAGCCGCGCCTCGTCACGGGCTGGTGGAAGGACACCGGCCAGCTACACGACGTGCTGGAGGCGAACCGGCTCGTGCTCGACACGATCGAGACGCGCATCGACGGCGAGCTGATCGATGCCCGTGTCGAGGGCCGAGTGATCGTCGAGGCGGGCGCCGTGCTCGAGCGCTGTCACGTCCGCGGCCCCGTCTTCATCGGCGCTGGCGCGCGCATCAGCGACGCGTTCGTCGGCCCGTACACCGCGATCTCGCGCGACGTGGTGATCCGCCGAGCGGAGATCGAGCACTCGATCGTGCTCGAGCGCGCCCGGATCCTCGACCTCGACTCACGGCTCGAGGCTTCGCTGATCGGTCGTGACGTCGAGATCGTTCGCGCCGAGGGGCGTCCCGCCGCACACCGCATGCTCGTCGGCGACAACAGCCGGATCGAGATCCTGTGATCGAGGGCGTGCGCGTGTTCCCCCTGGCGCGCCACCACGATGAGCGTGGCTGGTTCTCGGAGATCCGTCGCGAGTCGTGGTTCCGCGACGCCGGGCTCTCGCCGAGCGTGCAGACGAACGTCGTCTGGTCGCGGCGCGGCGTCGTTCGTGGCCTGCACTACCACCTCGCCGGACAGGACGACGTCTTCTCCTGCATCACCGGCACGGCGCGGGTCGTGCTGCTCGACCGCCGCGCTGGTTCCTCGACCGAGGGCACCGCCTGGAGCTGCGACATCGGCGACGACAACCCTGTCGCCGTCGCGATCCCCGGCACCGTCGCCCACGGCTACGAGGCGATCACCGACTGCCTGTTTTGCTACCAGGTGACGCGCGAGTACGACCGTGTCGCACCGGACGAGCACGATCTGCGCTGGGACGACCCCCGCGTCCGCCACCTTTGGGCGACCGCGACGCCGATCCTCTCCGAACGCGACGCCTGATGCGCGTCCTCGTGCTCGGCGCCGGCGGGCAGCTCGGCGCGCTGATCGCCGGTGCAGCCCGCGAGGCTGGCGATGAGGTCGTCGCGTACACCCGCGCCGAGGCTGACCTCGCCGTTGACGACGTCTTCGACACGATCTGCGACGCCCGCGCCGACGTGATCTACAACGCCGCGGCGTTCACCGACGTTGACCGGGCGGAGGCCGACCCGGCCGGCGCGTTCGCCGTTAACGACCTCGGTGTCCGGCGTGTCGCTCGAGCCGCACGGGCGAGCGACGCCCGGCTCGTGACGTTCTCCACCGACTACGTCTTCGACGGACGAGCAGGGCGCCCCTACGACGAGGGCGACCTCGCGATCCCGATGCAGGCCTACGGGCGCTCGAAACGGGCCGGCGAGATCGCGGCACTCGAGGAGCACCCGGAGGCGACGTGGGTCGTCCGAACGTGCTGGGTCTTCAGCGCAGGAGGCCGGACGTTTCTGCCATCGATCCTGCGCCTCGCGCGGGAACGGGACGAGCTGAGCGTCGTCGCCGACCAGGTCGGGTCGCCGACCTACGCGCCTGATCTCGCCCTTGCAGCGCTCTCCGTGACCGCCGCCGCGCCGGGCGTCGTGCACCTCGTCAGCGCCGGGCCGCCCACCTCACGGCTCGAGCTCGCCAGAGAGGCGATCACCGCCGCGGGCCTCGCCGTGACCCTGCACCCGACGACGGCAGCAGCGTTCGCGGCGGCTGCGCCGCGCCCGGCAAACAGCTCGTTGACCTCCCGCGTGTCGAGTGTCCCGGTCCTGCCGGACTGGCGGGACGGCGTCGCGCGGATGCTCTCTCAGCAGGTACCCTGTCCGCGTGGGTGATGAGACGAACGGGCCAGGATCGAGCCTCCGGCGGATCCTCGTCACCGGCGGTGCCGGGTTCATCGGCAGCCACCTCGTACGCCGGCTCCTGCGCCTGCACCCGAGGGTCGAGGTGATCGTCCTCGACGCGCTGACCTACGCCGGGCGGCGCGAGAACCTCGCCGACGTGTTGCCCGACCCGCGTCTGACCTTCATCGAGGGATCGATCACCCTCGAGGCCGACGTTTCGCGGTCGGCTGCCGGCGTCGACGCGATCGTCAACGTCGCGGCGGAGACGCACGTCGACCGGTCGATCTTCGGCGGTGACGAGTTCCTCCTGACCAACGTGCTCGGCACGAAGCGGCTGCTCGACCACGTCCGCGCGACCCCGTCGATCCGCTACGTGCAGGTGTCGACGGACGAGGTGTACGGCGACGTCGAGGCGCCGACGCGGTCGCTTGAGGGCGATCCGCTCGCCGGCTCGAGTCCCTACGCAGCGTCGAAGTCGGCTGGTGATCTGCTCGTGCTCGCCTACGCCCGCACGTTCGGCATTGACGCCTCGATCACCCGCGGCTCGAACACCTACGGGCCGTTCCAGTTTCCGGAGAAGCTCGTGCCGCTCTTCATCACCAACGCCCTCGATGGCCTGCCGATGCCGATCTATGGCGACGGTAGACAGGTGCGGGAGATGCTGTACGTCGAGGACCACTGCGCGGCCATCGACCTCGTGCTTCACGCCGGCGAGCGGGGCACGGTGTACAACGTTGGGGCGGGTGTCGAGCAGGAAAACCTCGAGACGGCGCATGCGATCCTCCACGTCACCGGAGCGCCGGCGAGCCTGCTCGCCCACGTCGAGGATCGTCTCGGTCACGACCGTCGCTACGCGCTCGACTGCTCGCGCCTTGCGGCGCTCGGCTGGTCGCCTACCATCGCCTTCGACGACGGGCTCCGGCGCACCGCCGACTGGTTCGCGGCGAACCGCGCGTGGTGGGAGCCGATCAAGTCGGGCGCGGCGTACGAGGCGTACACCTCGCGCGCCTACGGTGAACGATGACGCGGGCTGACGTCCTGCACGTTGTTCCGTTCGGCAGCCCGACGGGCGGGACGGAGCGCTCCGTCGCCGACCTCGTTGCGAGTCCGGTGCTCGCCGGGCTCGTCCAACGCGTCGTGTTCCTGCGCGACTCGCTCGACGGCCCGTTCGCGGCTGGCGACATCGTGCGGCCCGCCGCCACCAACCCGGCGCGTCGGGTGCTTGCCGCGACGCGCACCACGCGCCCACAGCTCGTTCACTCCTGGCTCTTCCCGTCGAACCTTGTTGCCGCCGTCACCCGCCCGGCGTATCGCGCGCCGCTGGTCACCGCGGAGCGCAACCTCGGCGTTGAGCTCTCCGGGCGTCGGCGCCAGCTCGAGCGCGTCGTCGCCTTCGCGGAGTGCGTGTCGGTGGCGAACTCGAACGCCGTGCGCCTAGCGGCGGTCGACCGTCTCTCGGGGCGCGCCGCACGGCTGCGCGTGATCCTGCCGGGGATCGAGGACGTCGTCGCGCCGGTCGTCACGGAGACGTGGGACTGCGTGATGGTCGGTCGGCTGACCGCAGTCAAGGACCACGGAACCGCGCTGGCGGCGTTCGCGTCGCTTGCCAGGGACGGCGCGATCCGACGCGTCGCCATCCTCGGTGACGGCCCCGAGCGCGCGGCGATCGCCGCCCGCATCGACGCCCTCGACCTGCGCGGCATCGTCACGCTCGTCGGCGACTCCGACCCGGTTCCCTACCTCGCCGGAGCCCGCAGCTACCTGTCGAGCTCGATCGGCGAGGGCTGGTCGCGGGCCATGCTCGAGGCGTTGCGCGCCGGCGTGCCCGTCGTCTCGACCGCCGTCGGTGGTGCCCTCGACCTCGAGCCGCCGGTCGCAATGCTGGCACCGGTTGGCGATGGCGCCGCGCTTGCCACCGGGCTTCGTGCGCTGCTTCGCGACGAGCCGGCCCGTGCCGCCGCGAGCGCCGCCGCCCGGCTCGCGTTCGTCGCGCGCTTCCGCGCGGAGGCCTGCCATGCGGCATACCTCGACCTGTACCGCGAGCTCGGGGTCGCCTGATGTGTGGGATCACCGGGCTGCTTGCAGATGACCGGCCGCGCGACGAGCTAGCGGCGCTCGTCGGACGGATGAACGACGCGATCGCTCACCGCGGCCCTGATGACGCCGGGGTCGAGGCGGGCGACGGCTGGGCGCTCGGCATGCGCCGTCTCGCGATCATCGACCTCTCCGCGAACGGGCACCAGCCGATGCGTCGTGGCCACCACACGCTCGTCTTCAACGGCGAGGTGTACAACTACCGCGAGCTGCGCGCCGAGCTGGAGGGCGAGGGCGTTTCCTTCGTCGGCTCGTCCGACACCGAGGTCGTGCTCGAGCTTCTCCGCCGGCACGGTCCGAAGGTGCTCGCCCGGCTGAACGGCATGTTCGCTCTCGTCCTGGTCGACGCGGAGCGGCGCACCGCGCTCGTCGCCCGCGACCGGTGGGGGAAGAAGCCGCTGTTCCTCGCCCGCCTCCGTGATGGCCTGGCGTTTGCGAGCGAGCTGAAAGCGATCACTGCGATCGCCCGCGAGCAGTTGCGTCTCGACCGCCGCTCGCTCGCCGGCTACTTCCGCTACCAGTACGTTCCGGACGACCGCTCGATCTGGCGCGAGGTCGAGAAGGTGCCGCCAGCCTCCTACCTCGAGGTCGACCTCGCTACGAGAGCCGTTAGCGCGCCGACGCGGTACTGGCGGCTGCCGGTCCCGCCGCCTCGCTCTGTCAGTCCCGGCGAGGTCGTCGATGCGATCACGGCGGCCGTCGCCCGCCGCCTCGTCAGCGATCGACCGCTCGGCGCCTTCCTCTCCGGCGGCGTCGACTCGAGCCTCGTCGTCGCCGCCATGACGCGCTCCGCCGCCGACGTCCGCACGTTCTCGATTGGCTTCGCTGACCCGCGCTACGACGAGTCCGGCTACGCGGAGGCGGTGGCGCGCCACCTTGGCACGACGCACACGTCGCTGACGCTGACCGAGCCGGAGGCGCTCGCTCTGGTCCCGCTTCTGCCGTTCGCCTACGACGAGCCGTTCGCCGACAGCTCGGCGATCCCGACCCTCGCCGTCTCCCGCCTCGCACGCGAGCACGTCGTCGTCGCGCTGTCCGGCGACGGGGGCGACGAGCTTTTCGGCGGCTACACGCGGTACACGGCGGCGCGGCTCGTCGAGCACGCCGCTCGTATCCCGCGCGCGGTTGCCGGGCCTGCGATGCTCGCGGCGCGCCACCCGAGGCTAGGTGGGCGCGCTCGGGCCGTCGCGTCGCTCGCTCGCGCCGCGTCTCCCGGCGTCGCCTACCGCGAGCTGGTCTCCTACTGGGGGGACCACGAGCTCGCGCGTCTCATGCCGGGAGTCGACTCGTCGGACCGCTTCGCGCTGGCGTTTGACGCCCTTCCTGGCTCAGCGCTGGAGCGAATGATGCGCACCGACGCCGCGACGTATCTCCCTGAGGCGATCATGCAGAAGGTCGATCGGGCGAGCATGGCGTTCGGCCTCGAGGCGCGCAACCCGCTGCTCGACCCAGCCGTCGTCGAGCTAGCGCTCGCGGCGGTGGCGCAGGCAGAGGCAGCCCCGGGTCGTAAGCCTCTCCTGCGCGCCGCCGTGGCGACGGTGCTGCCGGAGGCGTTGATGGAGCGACCAAAACGCGGGTTCGCGATCCCCGTCGGCGACTGGTTGCGCGGTGCGTTGCGCGAGCCAGTTGAGGACCTGATCCTTGGCCGTCACGCCGACGAGTACGACTGGCGCGTCGCGCACGCGGCCTGCCGCGAGCACCTCGCGGGCACGAACCGGAGCGCGCTCGTCTGGCCGCTTTTAGCATACGAGCTGTGGCGGCAACGTTGGAGCGCGTAGCGTGAGGGTGCTGTTCGTCGTCGGCTCCCTGCGCGCGGGGGGACACGAGCGTCAGGTGACATCCGTCGCGCGCGAGCTGCATCGTCGGGGGATCGAGTGCCGGGTGCTGTGCCTGACGGAGCTCGGCGTGCTCGCCGCGTCACTGGTGGCCGACGGCGTTCCCGTTGAGCTGTTCGGCCGTCGCTCGCTCGCGGGGGTGCGTCGCCTCCGGCCTGACGTGGTCTACGCGTACGGCTTCGTTGCCTACGTGCTCGCCCTGCCGGTCGCCGCCGTGCTCGTGCCGCGCGCGTTGCGGGCGAGCGCGCGCAGCCACGAGGCTGCTCTTGACATCTACGCGCGGTTCCCCCGTCTCTCGTGGCTTGCGCGGCGGCTGACGAATCCGACCACCCACGTCGTCGTCGGCAACGACCGCACGGTTGTCGACACGCATGTCGCCGAGGACGAGGCGATCCGCAACCGCTCCTACGCCATCCACAACGGCGTTGCGATCCCACCCCTGCCAGCCTCGCCTGACCGCTCTACGCGCCTGCTGTGTATCGCGAACTTTCGTCCTGAGAAGGCACACGAGGTGCTGTTCGATGCGATCCGTCGGCTCCCGCTCGACCGCGAGTGGACGCTTGACCTGCTCGGCGACGGGCCGCGGCGCACCGAGGTCGAGGCGCTCGTCGCAGGCCTCCCCGAACCGTCCCGCGTGGTCGTCCACGGAACCCGTGAGGACGTCGGCGCCGTCCTCGCTGCGAGCGCGCTGCTGGTGCTCTCCTCTCGCACCGAGGGGAGCCCGAACGTGGTCTTTGAGGCGATGGCTGCTGGCCTGCCGATCGTCTCCACGCGCGTTGGCTCGGTGCCGACCCTGCTCGCCGACGGTGGGGGAGTCGTCGTCGAGGTTGGCGACGACGTGGCGCTTGCCGGCGCGCTCCTTCGTTACATCGACGATCCAGGGCTGCGCCTGCGCGACGGCGCCACCGCCCGGAGGTTGGCGGCCCGCTACGGCATCGAGATAACAGTCGACCGTCATCTCGCGGTGTTCGACGAGCACCTGGCGACGCTCGGTAGGGCCGCACGGTGATCCGCTCGCGCCCCGTCGTGCCGCTCGCAGCGACGCTCGCGGTTCTCCTCAGCCTTGTCGCGGGCGTCGTCGGTCACCCGCGGCCCGCCGGCTCGCTGTTGCTCGTCGCCCTCGCCGCGCTCGTCGCCTGGTGGCGGCTCAGGTTCGCCGTGCTCCTGGCGATCCCGGCGTTCCTCTGGGTCCATCCGCTCCCATCGACGCTGCCGTCCGCCGGCGCGATCACCGTCGGGCTCGTGCTTGGCGCTCTCGCGAGAGGCCACCTTCCTGCCGTGCTCCGCCGCTGGCGGGTGCTTGCATCGGCGGCGGCGTTCGCGGGCTGGATGGTGTTCTGCGAGCGCTTCCCGGCGACGTCGGGTGCGGCCGACGTGACGACGACGAAGGGGACGATCTCGATCGTCGCAGGCGTCGTGTTGCTGGCGCTTGCCGCCGCCGACCCGCCGTCGCGCCGTGCGGTCGAGCGCGCAGCGATCGTCTTCGGCTCCGCGTCGGGCATCGCTGCGTTCCTGTGGGGCACCGCGTATGACCTTGATAACCGCGTGATCGTGTTCGGCCAGAACCCCGACTATCTCGTGCTGCCGTTCGTGCTCGGCCTCGTCGCGTGCGGCGTGGCGCTCCGCCGCGGGCAGGTGCTCCTCGTGGCTCTCTCGCTGCCGGGCCTCGTCACCGGACTGGTGTTGACACAGTCACGCGGGGGACTTCTCGCGTTCGGTGCCGGACTGGTCGCGGTCGTCATCGGCTGGTTCATCCTGCGCCGGCCGCACCGCTTCTCGCCGCGGATCGATGTCGCGGTGATGTGCGCGTTCCTCGTCATCGGCGTCGGCGCGGTCGTCGTGCCGACGCTCGGCCTCGGCGGTGGCGGCTTCGGGCGTTCGGGCGCGCAGCTCGAGAAGAACAACACGACGAGGATGGGTGCGGCCGGGCTCGCGTATCACCTCGCGAAGGCGCATCCGATCCGCGGTGTCGGCGTTGGCCGGTTCGCGGTCATCGCCGCTGCTGACCCTGACCTGCACATCTACATCTCGACGCACAACGACTACCTGCGCTTCGCTGCCGAGGCGGGGTTCGTCGGGCTCGGCCTGTTCACGATCGCAATCGCCGTCGTCGTGTTGCGTCCAGGGCTCGAGGATCTCGACGAGGCGGCGATCCCGTTTGCCTTCCTCGTCGGGATGCTGTTCGTCAACGTGCTCGCGCCGCTGCCGATCTCCGGCGCGCTCTGGGTGTACCTCGGTGCCAGGCTCGGACGCAGCACCGGCGCGCCGAAGTGGCGCGTCGAGCGCTCCTGAGCCTATCGACTACCGGCGCGCCGGAACAGGAACTGGTTGCAGCCCTGGCGGCCGGCACAGGTCTTCAGGTGCTCGAGCGTGAAGCCGCGCTCGCGGACGAAGGCGAACACCTCCTCGGGGCGGGCGACCTCGAACGGGTAGCCCCCGACCCAGTCGACGAGGTCGTGCCACCGGCTCATCCCGCGATCGCGGCTACGCCAACGGCGGACGTACGCTCCCGGGTGGCCGCTGCCAGCGTGCAGCGCGAGCGCCGCTGCCTCCTGTGGTGCCATCATCGCTGCGACGTACAGCGGTCGAAGGCGTCCGGGCACGTGCTGGTAGCCGCGTTTCACGCCGGTCCAGACCTTTGACGCGACGCCCTGGTCGTTGTAGATCGCGATCGCGAGGTCCCCACCAGGCGCGACACGCTCGATCGCGCCCTCGACCGCGCTCCACATGCTGCCGGTATGGTGGAGGACGCCCCACGAGTAGACCACGTCCCACGTGCCGAGTGCAGCCATCGTGTCGGCGTCGAGGACGTCGCCGCGCTCGATCGTCCAGCGATCGCCGGCGTCCGGCGCGAAGCGTCGAGCCATCTCGCGCGTCGTCTGAACCGAGTCGGTGTCGTAGTCGAGCGAGTGGATCCGGGCCGCGCCGAGCCGGTGCGCCGCGAGCGAGAACAGGCCGCTGCCACAGCCGATGTCGAGAAAGGAGAGCCCCTCGAGCGTCGAACGGCCGACCAGCGCCTTGACGCTGTCGATCGCCGTTGCGATGCGCTGCTCGTCCACGGTGTCGAGGTACGCGGCCCAGTTCGCACCGAAGCCGAAACGGCTGTCCGTCGCTTCTGCCATCGGCGGGCAGTCTACCGGCGTCGGCGCAGCACGTCTCCGACGAGGATCGGTACTCCCATCTGCCGCCTTGCGATCAGGGCCGTCGTGCCGGCGAGGATGGCAGCGGCGACGCTCGAGCCGATCCCGGCGCCAACTGCACCGACCAGCGGGACGAGCGTGAACGCCAGCGCGATGTTCACCGCTGCCGCGACGGCGGTGATGATCGACAGCGTCCGGCGACGGTCCTCGCGCACGAAGACGGCGGCGAACGGCCGTCCGTAGCCGGTCGCGAGCGCGCCAAACCCAAGGGCCAGGGCGAGCGGGTAGGCATCGCTCCACGCGGATCCGAACACCAGGGCGATCGCGAACGGCCCGACGACTGCGAGGCCCGCGAGCTCGACGACCCCGATCGACGCGCAGAGCGTGGCGACGCGTCCCGTGCGGCGGGCGGCGTCCTGTCGATCACCGGCCGCCTGCCCCCGTAAGGCCGCCAGCGCGAGCGAGTCGGTGGTCAGCAGCATCGCCTCGGCCAGCGTCGTCCCAAGCGAGTACAGCCCGAGCTCGCGACGGGACACGAGCGCGCTCACGATCAGCAGGTCAGCGCGTTGCGTCAGCCAGGCGGCAAACCGTCCCGGCTGCAGCTCCAGACCAACGCGGATGATCGACCACCCGGAGACGTCAACCTGCGGGCCGGTCGGCGCGCGTAGGGCAGCGAAGGTGAGCGGGGCAAGGGCGAACACCTGGGCGCCGGCGGTGATCGCGAGCACCGAGAGCGGCGTGAGCCCCCAGACACGCGTCACAACGAGGACCGCAGCGAGCTGCGCGACGGCTGCGCAGAGCAGCGCGAGCGTTGGCGTCCGCACGTCGCCGAGGGTGTACAGGAGGCCCGTGAAGGCGGCCGCGAACATCAGCGGTGGCACGCTTGCTGCAGCGGTCAGGCTGAGGGAGAGGCCGTCGGCGCGAAGCAACACCACCGCCCCGAGCGCGAACGCCGCCAGTCCGGCGAGGTTCGCGACGAGCAGCGGCAGACGCAGGGCGCGCAGCACCGAGCGTGCGCCTGCCCGGCGCTCGGCGATCGCCCAGAAGATCCCGTTCTCCATGTTCAGGTTCGCCAACGAGAAGGCGCCTAGCGCGACCGTCGCCGCGAGCGCGTAGACGGCGCGCCCCTCAGGCCCGAGAGCACGAGCGATCGCCGCACCGATCGCGAGAGCGAGCACCGCGTTCGCGATCCGACCAGCCATCACCTCGAGCGTGCGTCGGCGCGTCGACTGGGGCGGGGCGCCGTTGTGGGGAGCTGCCTCGGTCATCGTCCCTGTCTGATGATCGCAGGAGGAGGCGGTCGAGCCGGCAGGATGGCGACCGGCGGCCGGTACGATTCGGCCTGTCGGACGGCTCCCGAGAGGTCTCACATGCGCGCGCTCGTCACCGGAGGTGCAGGGTTCATCGGCCATCACCTGGTCCGTCGGCTGCTGGCCGACGGCCACGAGGTGCGGGTGCTCGACAACTTCGCCACCGGCAACCGCGGTCGGCTCGAAGGGCTCGACGTGCAGCTCGTCGAGGGCGACCTCCGCTCCTACGAGCGCGTTCACACCGCAGTTCGGGGCTGTGATGCCGTCTTTCACCTTGGCGCGCTGCCTTCCGTCCCGCGCTCCGTACAGGACCCGCTGACGACGAACGCGGTCTGCGTCGACGGCACGCTGAACGTGCTGCTCGCGGCACGCGACGAGGGGGCATCGCGCGTCGTGTTCGCATCGTCCTCGTCGGTCTACGGCGCAAACCCGGCGATCCCGAAGTCCGAGGCCGACCAGCCGCTGCCGCTCTCCCCGTACGCCGTTGCGAAGCTCGCCGGCGAGCAGTACTGCCGCGCGTTTCACGCCGTCTACGGCCTCGAGGCGGTTGCCTTGCGCCTCTTCAACGTGTTCGGCCCGGGGCAGGACCCGCACTCGCAGTACGCCGCCGTCGTGCCGCGCTTCATCACGGCGATGCAGCGCGGGCAGCAGCCGACGATCTTCGGTGACGGCGAGCAGACACGCGACTTCACGTTCGTCGCCGACGTCGTTGACGCGTTCGTGCTTGCAGGCACGGTTGACGGTGTCGGCGGTGCGGTGATGAACCTCGCGCACGGGCGGGAGACGTCGGTGATCGAGCTCGCGCGGCTGGTCGCCGGGCTCCTTGACGTGTCGTTCGAGCCCGACATGCAGCCGGGCCGTGCCGGCGAGGTGCGCCGCAGTGCCGGCGCGTCGACGCTCGCGCGCACGCTGCTTGGCTGGAACCCCGTCTGGACGGTTGAGGCCGCGCTCGCCGAGTGCGTCGCCGCCTCCAGCGCCGTCCCCGTCTGAGGCCGCGCGGTGCGCGTCGTTCGGCTGATCGCGCGTCTGAACGTCGGTGGCCCGGCGATCCAGGCGATCACGCTCAGCGCCCGGCTCCGTGAGCGGGGGTACGAGACAACCCTCGTGCGTGGTGTCGAGAGCGTCGGCGAGGGAACGATGGACGCCCTCGCGGTGCGGGAAGGCGTCGCGCCGGTGCTCGTGTCGTCGCTGCATCGCGCGCTCGGGCCGCGAGACCTGCGCGCGCTCGTCGCCGTCGTTCGCATCCTTCGCCGGGAGCGGCCAGACGTGCTGCACACCCACACGGCGAAGGCGGGAACCGTCGGCAGGGTCGCGGCGCTCGTGCCGGGTCGCGGCCGGCCGAAGGTGATCGTGCACACGTTCCACGGGCACGTCTTCGCCGGCTACTTCTCGCCGCGGGCGACCCGCGTCTTCCTCGCCATCGAACGGTTCCTCGCCCGTCGCTCGACCTGTCTGATCGCGGTGTCCGACGAGGTTCGCGACGACCTGCTGGCGCTCGGTGTCGCCTCGGCCGACAAGGTGATCGTCGTGCCGCTCGGCTTCGAGCTCGAGCGCTTCGCCGCGCCTGCCGTTACCCGTACGGCGATGCGCGCCGAGCTCGGCCTGCCCGATGACGCCCCCGTGGTTCTCCTCGTGGCGCGGCTCGTGCCGATCAAGCGCGTTGACCGCTTCCTCGAGATCGCCGCCGCGGTGACGACGCCGGGTGTGCGCTTCCTCGTCGCCGGCGACGGCGAGCTCCGCGACGCCATTCACGCGTCGCCCGCCGCTGCCCTCGTGGCCGACCGGGTGACCTGGCTCGGGATGCGCAGCGACGTCGAGCGGTTGCTGGCTGCGGCCGACCTTAGCGTCCTCTGCTCCGACAACGAGGGGACGCCGGTAAGCCTGATCGAGTCGCAGGCCGCCGGTGTGCCGGTCGTCTCGACGGCTGTCGGCGGCGTGTCGACCGTCGTCGTGGACGGCGAGACGGGGCTGCTCGTCACAGCGGACGACGTCGTGGCGTTTGCCGCCGCGATCGACGCGTTGCTTGGCGACCCCGAGCGCCGCGCCGCGATGGCCGCGGCGGGCCGGGCGCACGTGGGTTCCCGGTTCACCCTGGATCGCCTCGTCGACGACATCGACGCCCTGTACCGGCGCCTGCTCGTCACGACCTGACCGAGAGCGGCGTCCGCCGCGCGGCTGATCGGCGACAATGCCCGCCGTGCGTCGAACGCTCATCACCGGTGGGGCTGGGTTCATCGGCTCGCACCTCGCAGAGGCACTGCTTGGTGCCGGTCACGAGGTGTGGATCCTCGACGACCTCTCGACCGGACGGATCGCGAACCTCGCTGCTGTTCGCGACAACCCGCACCTGCACGTCGTGATCGACTCCGTGCTGCACGAGGCCGTCGTGAACGAGCTGATCTACAAGGTCGACGAGGTCTACCACCTCGCTGCGGCAGTCGGCGTGCAGCTGATCGTCGACCGGCCGGTGCACACCATCACGACGAACATCAACGGCACCGAGGTCGTGCTCGACCTCTGCATGCGGTTCAAGAAGCGCCTGCTCGTCGCCTCGACCTCCGAGGTGTACGGCGATCGGCGCGAGCGGGTGGCGCTGAGCGAGGACGACCGCAGGATCTACGGCTCGACGACGATCTCACGCTGGGCGTACGCCGCCTCGAAGGAGATCGACGAGTTCCTGTCGCTTGCCCATCACCGGGAGAACGGGCTCGACGTCGTCATCGCGCGCCTCTTCAACACCGTCGGACCGCGTCAGAGCGGTGAGTACGGCATGGTCGTGCCGCGCTTCGTCGCTCGCGCGCTGCGCGGCGCACCGCTCGAGGTGTACGGCTCAGGTGAGCAGTCGCGCTGTTTCTGCGACGTTGCCGACTGCATCCGAGCGCTCCAGCTGTTGATCGAGACGCCTTCGACGACCGGAACGATCTACAACGTCGGCTCCGATCGCTCCGTCACGATGAACGAGCTCGCGCAGCTCGTGCTTGACCGCACCGGCTCGAGCTCGGAGATCGTCTACGTGCCGTATGACGAGGCGTACGGTCCGGGCTTTGAGGACATGTTGCACCGCCAGCCGAGCACGGCGCGCATCCACGCCGCCGTCGGCTGGTCTCCGTCCCTGACGCTGGAGGAGACGATCGATCGGGTTGCCGCGGGCATCCGCGCCGACCCGGCCCTGGCGAGCGTCTCGTGACCGCCGTCGGGACTGCGATCCTCGCAGCCGTCTGTGCCCTCGTGCTGACGATGATCCTCTCCCGGCGAACGACCCTCACGGCGAAGCCGATGCCAGACCGCTGGCACGTGCGGGCAACGCCGATCAGCGGTGGCGTGGCGATCTTCGCCGGGTTCCTCGTCGCGATGCAGCCCGCGATCTTCTCCCGCGCGATCGACTCGCGCTACCTGCCGGTGGTGCTCGGCATCGCCGGAGCGTTCGCCGTCGGGCTCGTCGACGACGTCCGCACGCTGCGCCCACGCGTCAAGCTCGCTGGCCAGCTTGGTGTCGCGATCGTCGCCGTCGCGCTCGGTCTCGTGCCCGACTGGCTTCCCGTCTGGATCGGCGCTCCGGTTGCCGTCGTCGTCCTCGTCGCCGGCATGAACAGCGTCAACCTGCTCGACCACATCGACGGCCTCGCGGCGGGGACGGCGATGATCGCGGCGAGCTGCCTCGCGCTCATTGCCGGTGGCGTCGGTGGCTTCGGCTCGTCCGTCGTGCCCGCCGCGATCGCCGGTGCCTGCGCCGGCTACCTGCCTCTGAACTTCCGTCCACGCCGGTCGGCCCTGATCTTCATGGGTGACTCCGGATCGCACGTGCTCGGCTTCGGGCTTGGTGGCGTCGCGTTGCTGTCGAACGGCGGCGGCGTCGGGAGCGTCGTCTCGGCCGTCGCCGTTCCGGCGCTGGTCCTCGCGGTGCCGATGCTCGACACGCTGCTCGTCACCGTCGTGCGCTGGGTCGAGGGCCGCCCGATCTCGCAGGGCGGCCGCGATCACTCGTCGCATCGGCTCGTCTATGGCGGCCTCGGCCCCCAGGCCGCCGTTCTCGTGCTGCTCGCGATCTCCGCCCTCGGCGGCGGCACGGGCGTGTTGCTCGCGACCGTCCGCGACCCGCTGCTCGTGTCCGTCGCAGCAGGTGCCGCGCTCGCCGCTCTGGTGGCGTTCGGCTCTCGGCTCGCGACCCTCCGCGAGGGCGGTTCCGCCCGCGTCGTTCGGCTACGTCGCTCGGGCTCCGAGCCCGAACGACAGGACCGTGATGCTTCGGCGGGCTAGTGGTCTGATTGTGAAATGGCGTGGTCATCCGACTGCCTGGATCGTCCTGCGCTTGTCGGCTCTGCCACCCGTCGGGTGGCTACGCCGCTCAGCTCCGGCGACCGCGTCCCGGCCCGCTCTGCGTGCCGGATCGTGGGCT